>CAYVQF010000029.1:55375-67790 GCA_964454015.1 uncultured Myxococcales bacterium | reverse complement strand
CTTGGAAACCCAAGAACAACGGGGTTTTTTATTTTCTTGACCGTGGATCAGGGGTCATAACCCGGGCTGAAGGGGAGGTGCTGATCGGAGTACTCGATGATGCGCGGCTGCTCAGGCCCACTGTCGGGGCTGATGAAGGCCTCCAGGCTAAGCTCCCGATCGAGGTGGATCACCCAATCGGCGTGGGCATAGAGCAGGGGAAAGCGAGACAGGCAGGGGACCAAGCTCTTGCGGTAGATGCCATAGCCACGGCGGGTGTCGGAGAAGCGCGCCCTGCGGTTGAGCATGAGCAACGCCTTGATACCGTGCCGCAGGGGCTCGTCGCCCTTGCTGAGCCAGAGCCCGCGGACGCTGGTGATGGCGTCGCCTTGCTCGGGCTCGATCTGGCGCAGATAGGTGGCCAGCAGCCCATCGGCGAAGCAGCCATCCCAGCCCTGGCTGATGGCACCATCGATCTCCTGCTGTTGGCTCGCCGCGACGACGCCACTGACGAAGCAGAGGTGGCCATAGTCCTGACTATCCAGAGCCCATGGCGGTCCTTTCTTCGGATCGCGGAGCACTTTGCGATAACGTACCTTCTGGAGAAAGAGGTCGTCCAGGGCCTTCTCCGCGCTCTGGTTCAGGTAGCGGTGAAAGAAGACGTCGAAACGTTGACTGTTCGCCCAGCGCGGGCCGATCTCGATGAGGAGCACCTCGACGTTGGGGGTGGTGCTGAGCGCGTCAGGCTCTTTGCTGCGCCGCGCCGCCTCAGGCTTGAGCCACAGGCGAATCCCCTCGAAGGCCATGGTGCCATCGCCAGCGTTGAAGAAGACCATGCGCAGGGTCCGAGAGGCGCGGCAGAGGTGAGGGTGCATCTCCAGATAACGGCGAATCTTGTTGGCGACGATGCGATCGATGTGTTCCGGCATGCCACCAGCGCCGCCCTCGACGGCACAAAAACGGAAATGGAAGGCCGAGCTGTGGCTCACGAGCAAACGCTGGTGGGGGTTGTGGAGGTGCCAGTCTTCAATGGCGAAGCTCGGGGCGAGCTCTTCGACCTCATCCTGGGACAGGGCCAAGCCCGTCTTGTTTTTCAAGGGCCGCGCCTGGCTGACGTCGCGCTGGATGTGGTCCTGAAAGCGCAACAGCGCCGCCAGCAGCCACGGGTGGGTAGGCAACACGATGAGCTCCCGAACCAGACCGTGCCGATCCTGGTCAACCAGCACATCGAGTTGGTGCAGCTCCTCGTAGAGGCGCGAAGAGGAGGCGTCCTCGACGAGGGCGTCCACGGCTTGGAGCCACGCTTCCAGGTAGCGGGAGATCTCGTTGCGCAGCGGGTAGAGGTTGATGAAGTGTAGTGGCGCCGAGCGGCGCTGGTCCTTCCGCTTCAGGATCTTGCCGAGGGCGGTCAGCAGGCGGGCGAAGACCTTGTCGCGCGCCGCGAGAAAATCGGGGAAGCGCAGCGAGAACGCTTCAGAGAAGGGGATGGCCTGGCCTTCGCCTTGACTGAGCAGGCGCAGCTCGGGATCGGCCAGGAGGGTGGCGACGGCGAGCTCTGTCTGGGGATGCGTCTTGACCTTGACGGCGTGCTCGGAGCCCACCTCGACGCGCCAGCGTTCGCCGTCGGGGCTGAGCCGGGTCAGGGCCCCGAGGTAGCGGGTCTTCCCTTTCAGCGCCCGCACCAGGGCCGGCGAGCTCTTTGGGGCGTAGAGGGCCTCCTCAAAGGTGCCGAAGACGGTCTCTGAATCTTGATCCTCCTCCCGCCACAACAAAGACACCACCAGATCCGTGTCGGGGAGCTCGACCTGGACGTTCGCGTTCAGCCCTCTCTCGGCGCCGAGGTCTTCTGCTTCGGCGGCTCCATTTCCCTCGACGGGGTCATCGATCTGGCGCTCATAGCGTTGGCTCAGGGCGACGTTGCCCTGGGCGTCATAGGTATCGAAATCAGCGGCGCCACCGCTGCGCACCCAGGCCTGGGCCTCGATGCTGAGCTCTCCGCTGGTCTCGGCGGCGACCTCCGCGCCTTGGGTGCGATAGACGACGACCCAGAATGAGTCCGAGGGCTTCTTGAGACGCCGCGGCCCACAGTTGAGCTCGATGCGGTAGACGCTCATCTCCTCTTTCGCATGAAAGCGAACCTGGCCACGGCCGCGGTCCGCAGCGATCTTGACCGCCGCTGGGTGCGCCGCGAGGACCCCGCGCTTGGGGTCCCTGCGGATCTGGAGGAGGTGCTGCCCCTGGGGCAAGGGTGCAGAGAAGACCGGCTCGACCCAGACATCAGCCGCAGCCGCGATGAGGAGAATGCGGGTCTTGTCTTTGAGAAACCAATGCCACCCCTGGGCCCCCCGCACCTGGAGCTCCTGGTGGAGAAATGCGACCTTCTCTTCGCGCCCGCCGCCAAGGCCTTCAACGCCCTCGAAGAGACCGAGTCTCAGCGCATGAAGATCTCGGTCTTGCTGCCAATGCTTGAGGATCGCCGCCGCCGTCGCCTCGGAGAAGGTGCTCTGGAGCTCCTCCTCGTGATCGACATAGGGGTTGTTGAGGATGTCCAGCGTCTTCGCGCGCAGGGCGGCGTTCTCCTGCAGCCGCGACGCATCGGGATCCATACCCAGGGGTGGTCCAGCGACGCAGTCGGGGTGGTCATCGGCCAAGAAGAGCTCGAGGAGCGGCAGCGCGGCGCCGCGCTTCTCTGGCGCCGCGCCGACCTCGCTGAGGTAACGGTCCAGGCACTCGAGCTGGTGGCGGCGCGCTGTGGCAGCGGCGACGGGTTGCCGCTGCAGCACCTCGAGATAGGTCTGCGCGACTGGCCAGCGCGGATCCTGCGTGCCCACCTGGTGGCTGACGAGCAAGGCCTGCACCAGGTCCGCAAAGGGCAAGAGGCCCCCATCAACGCCTTGTTCGCGGGCGCTGTGCTGGGTCTCGTTGCCCTGCCCGACCAAAGTGAGGAGGATCCTGGGGCGCGTCGGTTGACCCGTGCCGAAATGATCGCGCAGCGCAGAGGCAAAGCCCTGGGTGCCCACGTTGGCCAGGGGCTGCTCAGCGCCCTCACCCTCCAGAAAGGGGATGAGGTCGGCTGTGGCCATGGGCACGGCCGCCAAGGTGAAGGGGCTCTCACCGACGGCGATCTGCACGCGTCCCTGGGCGCGTTGCATGAGGGCGTCGAAGAGGTCGCGGCGCTCCTCAGCACCGAGATGGTCGATCACGTGGCGTCCTGAGCTCTGCACGGGCCGCGCCGACAGTCGTTCCAAGAGCACCTGGGCCGCAATCTTTCCGTAACAGCTCATCTCGCCCCCTCGTTCGCCATCGCCACGAGATTGCGCACATAAGAGGCCTCACCGGCGTCGCTGAAACGCTCGTAGAGCCCCATCACCTTCAGGCGCCCCAAGAGCAGCGCCCGTTCCTCAGGATCAAAGCGCAGCCCGTAGGCAGCCAGTCGCTCCCAGAACTCGCTCAGACGCATCTTCTTGCGCCGGCCCATGCTCACCACCAAGAAGTACGGCAGCGCTCCCACCCCAAGCTCAAAGAAGTAGCCCAGACCTTTGCGGCTCTGGACGAGCCCCGAGTTGCCCCGCCGCAGCAGCGACACCACCACGCTCATTCCATTGCTATAAGCCCGCGTCGATCGTGCATTCGCGTTGCTGATGCTGTTGAACTTCTCGTAATAATTCCGCAACGCGTGCAGGCCGCTGGGGCTGTCCGCCAGGGTCTCCCACGCCCAGGCGTGCTGGCTCTCTGGCAGTTGCTGGGCGACGAAGCGCACGCAGAGGGCTTCAGCGGCGCGGCAGATGAACACTCGGCTCGCCGGGTCCTGCTGCATGAGCCCAACCAGGGTCGACGGCAGCATGAGACGACCCGCCGCCTCGGGACGCCAGCGGTGGAGGTAGCTGCGCGCCAGATCGCGCAGGCGGTTGAGCAACAAGAGGTTGAAGTGGAGCTGCCCAAGCTCACGCTCGAGAAGCGCAAAGGAGCGCCGCACTTCAGCGTGGCGCTGCACCGGCCGGTTGCCGCCAGGATCGGGAGCCCGACAGCACAGGGACCCGGCGAAGCCGTTGTGGACATCGCGTTCCACCGCGGCCAGGTCCGCCGGCGTGCGCGAGCCCGGGACGGCCAGCTCCGCCAGCAGCATGTCCATGCTCGGGTTGAGCTGGTAGGCCAAGCGCGGCAGGTAGAGGCCAAAATGGACGACCAGCAACAGACTCGCGTAGGCAAAAAAGTCGGCGTTCTCCAAGCGCGCGTCGAGGAGATTGGCGAGGTCTTGGCGAAAGAGGCTCCCCGCCCGCTCCACGAAAGGGGTGGGCCCCTGCTCGCTCAGATCGAGGTTGAATTGCGGTGCCTGGGCCGTGGTCCACCCCGGCGCCAGCCGCTCCAGGACGGTGCGCTGAGCGAGATTGAGCACCTCCTGCGGAGGGCGAAGTGCGTTGATGAAGCGCGCCAACAAGGCGACGTCGACCTGGCCATCGGCGCCAGTCGCTAGAAGCAGAAGCGTCTTTTCTGAAAACGACCGGGAATCGACTTTGCGCGCCGACCTCGCGACCACGGCGTGAAAGGGCAGGGGCAGCTCGTGCTTGCCTTGCGTCCTGTGAGCAAAGAGCGCCCGCAAGGGGCCAAAGTCTTCGCCGAGGGCGGACTCGAAGGAGGGGACATCTTTGGCGCCCGTGGTGAGAGCGTTCACGATGGAGACCAGGATCTTTTCGCTGGCGTCGCCCACCACCGACTCGGGCACCATGTCCTCGACCACCCGCCGCTGCCACGCCCGGTGCTGCAGCTTGATCCCCCGCACCTTCGACAAAGGCAGGGCCAGATCCACGCCCGCGATCGCCAAACCATCGCGCTCGGCGATGTCTGGCAGGGCCCGCACACTCTCAACCCACTGCATGTCTACAGCCATGGCATCCTTCCTACACTTCGACAGGCTCCATCGTGGTGGTCCCAAAGACATCCCGCGTCAACAGGAAGAAGCCCTTCTCCTCGTCGAGCACGTAGAGCGCTTGGTTCTCGCCATCACGTCCGGCGAGGGTGTTGCCGATGCGCTCGCCCACATAGTGCAAGGCTTGGAACTGGGCCAAATCCTTGCTGGAGGGTTGTTGGCCGGCCTTGACCTGCAAGAGGAAGTCATAGAGGGCCACATCGAGGTTGATGCGAAAGCCCTGGACCACCAAGGTGAGCATGCGCGGGCAGTATCCCAGCTCGGCGAGCAACGCGGCGCGTCCTTGGTGGGCGAGGATGTGGTCGTCGCGCCGCAGAACCTCTTCGAGACGCAACAGCCGCTCGAGGCCGCCGTGCTGCACCGCGACCAGGAGCTCGCTGCGACACTTGGTGTTGGGGTGGCTCACCTTGAAAAAGTTCCGCTCTCCACGGGTCCGACCATAGGCCTGAAGGAGCGCCATGCGCAGGAGATCGACCACGTCTTTGATGGCCTCCTTCTCCTCGGCGCGCAGGTCATGGGTCTGCCCCAGGGACCACTTGCGATAGGCTTCGAGGAGCAACACGAAAGGCGCTTGGACGCCGCGGGCCAAGTAGTCGTCGAGGAGAGCCGGTTCGAAGAAGACCTGGCGTCGCACCACGGCATCGCGTCGCTCTTGTTGGTCTCGCTCCTCCTGCCCTTCGTCGAGGCCATCACCTAGGCGCTCGAAATCGATGGACAGTGCCACGCCCGCTTCAGCACTTATGCGCTTTATCTGCACCACGGCTTCGCGCTCGACTTTGGGGTTGACCCCCAGACGAGTCTGGAGACGGTCGATGGCGGGCGCAGCCACGTCGGCCGGATCGAAGCGTGTCAGGAGGGTCCACAACGACTCAGGCCCACCGCCAAAGAGGATCTGATAGAAGTGTCCTTGGTGGAGCCAGTTGAAGTCGCGGCGGGCGACCTGGTGCCGCACGACGGCACAGAGGCCGGCGGGCATCCCGGGCTGGCGCTGGTAACGCCCTTGGCCGCCGGTGATCAAGTGGTAGAAGAAGGCCCAGAGCAGCCTGGGGCTGAGGTGGACCTCGGCGTCGAGGGCGACACGCTGGAGAATGGCGAAGAGGGCCCGCCGCGCGTGGTCGAAGTCAGCGCGGCACAGTGCCTGGAGGTTGAACAGCACCGGGCACAGCGACGCGGCGCTACACGCGCCACAGGCCTGAGCCGCTTCATACACGAGCCCGTCCGTGGCCTGAGGATCCAGGCGCAGGAGCATTTTCTCGGCAAAGCAAGGCACCGCTGGGGTGGGCTGATGCAAGAGGTCGCGCAGGTCGAGGTTGACGACCTCGACGGGGAAGGAGGTAGCTGCCGTCGGCGCCGGTGCCAAACCGAGGCGAAAGAAGAGTTCGTCCCGAAGGGCGGCGTGGTTCTCTGCGTTCTCGAAGTAGTGGATGACCATGCCAGTGTTCATGGCCACGAGATAGACGGCCTTGGTCATCTCGCCCTGGCCGCTGAGGGGGGCAAAAAAGAGGTCGAGGCGTTCGCGCTGGCTCTGGTCGGGGCGGTCGGCGTGGGTGGCATCGGCGATGAAGGCGACGCGATCGGCTCCGCCAGGGAGGGCTTCCCAACGCGCCCGCAAGCGCTTGATGAGGTGACTCTTGCCGTCGCCAGCGTTGCCCGCCAAGACGATGAGCCGCGGCGCCCCAGGCGTCCCATCGAGGGCCGCTGCTACCCGCGAAAAGACGAGGTCCTCCAGGGGGTCCGCGACGTCGATGGCGCGCTGAATCCGTTCCTGTAGGGCGCCCTGGCTGTGGCCGTCGGCGACCACCACGGACATCAGCCCGCCGGGACGCAGCTCGGTGAGGAGCTCGATGAGATCTGGCTGCCACGCGGGGGCAGGCTCCAATGGCGCCACCCGCGCCGGCTCGGCCCCTTGCGCCGGGAGCAGTGACGCCGCAGGCGCATCACTGGAGACGGCGCGGGGCGGTGCCGATGGCGCAGGCGGCAGCGCGGGTGCTGGGTGCGCTTCGCGCGCCGGTTGGGGCCACTGGCACAGGGCCATCTGCGCCACGACGGGTTGCAAATCTTCGAGCATGATTCTGAGCCGCTTTGGCCCGTTTAGGCGAGCTTCGCGCGCACAGACGAGTCGGGTGAGCACTTGTTCGAGCTCTCTCCGCCGGGGAAAGTCCACCTGGCACCAACGCGAACGCTGCCACGGCACCTCAGCGTGGACGGCGGGAAAGGGCGCCTGCTCCAATATCTCCCACAAGATGATACCAACGCTATAGAGATCGGCGCGGCTGTCGTAATGCTCGCCAGAGAGGACCTCTGGCGCCGCGTAGCGCCAAGTACCGAGTCCCGCAGTCATCTCCGCCGCGGACTCTTGGCGGGCGATGTTGAAGTCAAAGAGTACCAGCCCTTCAGGCGTCACCATGAGGTTGTCAGGCTTGATATCCCGATGGACGATGGCCCCCCCTGGCAGGGCATACAGAATCTCCAACGCCGCGGCGATGTCGATGGCCTTGCTCAGCGCCTCGCGGAGCACCTGCTGGGGGGTAGGAGAGGCCTTGAACCAGAACCGTTCCATCCACTGGCGCAGCGTCTCTCCTTGGAGCCAGTCCAGCTCGAGGATCGCCTGCGGCCCGAGCAGGCCTTCAGGCCGTTGCGTCTCCACCAGCAGCTCTCTCTCCTCGCCCAAGCGGATGATGCGGCGCTGGCGCGGGGCGGCGGCGGCGATGGCCTGAAGCAAGCGCGCTTCTCTCTCGAGGCGCTGCGACCAGAGCCCAGGCTCTGCAACCTTGAGGGCCACCACTGGCCCAGCTTCCCCAGAAGCGCCGCCCTTGTGGGCCAACCACACCTGGGCGCCAGCACCGCGGCCCAGGGGCTGGAAAACGCGGTAGGCGACACGGCTCCCATCGGCGCGACTCGCCTCCAACTCAAAGAACCCACCCGTCGTCATGGTGCAGCTCCCTTTCATTCGCTCAGGATGGGACTTTCGGGTCGCGCCGACGCGTCTGCGCGGCGTTCACCGGGGCCTATCGCCAATCCAAGGCGCAACTCAGCATAGCCTAAAGGATGTCTGAGTAACAGCGCACGGGAGATGCTAGCCAACACCTCCCATCACAACCCCACATGCCCCAAACGGGCGCTACGCACCATGGCGGCCCGCGCGCGCCAGCCGCCGCGGTCGGCGCCGCCGCGATAGCACACCTGGCCCCGGCTATCGACGATCTCGACCCGGTAGCGGCGGCCGTCGCTGCCGGCCTCGGCGGCGGCCCACAGACGGAAAGATTCCCCCGTCGGGGACTTGAAGCCCACGTCGAAGACGTCGCGCTTGCGCTGCCAGGTGCCCTCGCAGAGCAGGGCCGGGTAGGTCTCGTGCAGGGTCAGGGTCCCGTCCACCAGGGCCTCGGAGCCACGGGCCAAGCCCCACAGGGGCGCGTCGATGGACAGGTCCAGCGTCAGGGGCAAGAGGGGCCCGTCGCCCACGCCTTCGGCGGCCAAGAGCTCGCCGTGCATGGGCATGGCGTAGCGCAGGCGCAAGCCCGACTCGACCCGCTGCACTTCACGCAGGTCCGGCAGCCAGCCGCGCTGGCGGTAGTCGTCCACCACCTCGGGCAGCCCTTGGTAGAGGCCGTCCACCTGGGGGACGAAGCCCATCACCCGCAGCCGCTCGGCGCTGAGGATGCGGTCGGTGGCGACGAAGGGCAGCAGATCCCGGGTGAGGCGCGGCCACAGGGCGTCGGCATCGTCCACGCGCTGGGTGGCGCGCTGCCAGAGGAAGGCGGCCATCTGATTGATGAGGGTCAAGCTGGTGCCGTGCCCGACGATGGGCAGCAGCGGGTTGAGGGCCACCCCGGGCGGCCAGGCCACCAGCGGGCCCATGGGCAGCTCCTGCGCCGCCGTGGCCAAGGTCAAGGCCTCGCCCAGGGCCATGGGCACGGGATCGGCCACGTTGTAGAGGCCGCCGGCGCAGCGGTCGTCGGCCAAGACGAAGCGCACGGCCCGCACCAAGTCGGCCACGTGGACGAAAGACCAGCGCGGCCCGCCGCGGAAGCCCGGCAGCATCAACATCCGCTGGGAGAGCAAGACCGGCACGGCGCACAAGAGGCCCACGGTGCCGCGGCAGCCCGGCCCGTAGAGCACGCCGGCGCGCAGCACCGTGAGGGCGTCTGGGGCGCAGGCGCGCAGCAACTCCTCACAGCGCACCAGGGCCTCGGCCCGCGGCCCGCTGGGCGCCACCAGGGCCCCCTCGTTGTGGGCGCCCCGGGCGGGGGCGTAGACGTCGCCGCTGCTCACCAAGACCACCTGACGCAGGTTGGCCTCAGCCCAGCCGTCGACCACTTGCTGGACCACGCGCTCGGCGTCGCCGCTGATGAGGGTCGCGTCGCTGAAAGAGAGCAGCAGCGAGCCGCCACCCGCCATGGCCTTGCGGATCTGGAGCAGGTCTTCGACCCCAGCCGACGCCGCACCTTCAGCGGGGGTGGATCCCGAAGGCAGATAGACGGGCACCACCTCAGCCACATCGCCGAGGTGGAGCAGCGCCTGGCTGCCGACTTCACTCGCCGCGTCAATGACCAGCAACCGCTCTCCCTGTCGCTTCTCGTTCATGATTTCTCCGCGCTGCGGCCGCGTCTAGGGCCGGGATCCATCGGGCAGAATGGGGCGCAAGCCCAGCATCTCTGGCGCCACCTGGGGCTGCTCCTCCTCTTCACTGGGCGGCTCGGGCTCGCCGCGCTCCTGGCGCAGGGCTTTGGCCAAGGCCTTGGGCAGCTTGTCGCTCATGAGCATCCCCAGCTCGCGGCACTCGGCCACGGTGGCCTCGTAGAGGTGCTCCAGGTTGATGAGGCCGCCCGCGCGGCGCGCGTAGAAGGCCGCCCGCAGGACGGCTTGCTTGATGTGGCCGCCGCTGATTTCGAAGTGTTCGCCGAGGAGGTCGAAGGGGATCGTGTCGACCTTGGGCGCCGCCGCCGGGATGAGGGAGGAGAAGAGCTTGCCTCGGGTGGGGCCGTCGGGCATGGGGAAGTAGACCCGGTAGCGGATGCGGCGTTTGAAGGCGTCGTCGAGGTGGCTCTCGACGTTGGTGGTCAGGACGCTGACGCCTTCGAAGTTCTCCATGCGCTGCAAGAGGTAGGCGACCTCGAGGTTGGCGTAGCGGTCGACGGAGGACTTGACCTGGGTGCGCTTGGTGAAGAGGGCGTCGGCCTCGTCGAAGAGGAGCATCACCCGGCCGCGCTCGGCCTCGTCGAAGACGCGGGCCAGGTTTTTTTCGGTTTCGCCGACGTAGCGGCTCATGATGCGCGAGAGGTCGACCCGGAAGAGGTCCAGGCCGAGGACGCTGGCGATGATGCAGGCGGCCATGGTCTTGCCCGTGCCGGGGGGACCGTAGAAGAGCACCGAGAGGCCGCGCCCATAGGGGAAACGCTCGCCGAAGCCCCAGTCGTTGTAGATGGTGTCGTGCTCCTTGGAGTAGAGCATGATTTCTTCGAACTTCTCGCGCTCCGTGGGCGGCAAGATGAGCTGCTCGGGCTTGAAGGAAGAGGGCGGGACGAGCTCGGCCAGGTCGCTGAGTTTGTGGGCGAAGTAAGTGCGGCAGGCCTTGTCGAGGTCGGCCACCTCCACCCGGCGGTGGCGCGCGACCTGGGCCAGACGGCGCGCTTCGCTGGCGGCTTGGCGGATCTGGGCCGCAGACATCTCGTAGCGCCGCCCGATGACGTCGATGGCCGCGTCGTCGGGGCAGCGCTTGTCGCCGTCGAAGGTGGCGCGCCACAGCTCGATGCGGTGGCTCGGCCCGGGCAGGGGGATGGGCACCACGGGCCAGCCCGTGGTCAGGGTGACGAGCCACATGGTCATGCGGTCCACCCCGAGGATGACGCTCTCCGTGACCAGGTGTTGCTGGAGGATCTGCATCACCGGGCCGAAGACCATCTCGGGCAGGTTGGTGCAGCGCAGGTAGACCACGTCGTTGCCCAGGCGCGCCTCGCGGAAGAGGTCAGCCAGGCGCGTCAGGAGCTGCTCCGGCGGCAGGGCCATGAAGGAGTTGAGGTCGGCCGAGATCAGGCCGCGTTCGAGGAGGGAGGCGAAGGCCAGGGCGGTCTGTTCCTTGCCGGCGCCCACGGGCCCCTCGAAGATGGCGGGCAGCTTGCGCGAGCGGGCGAGCTGCAGGACCGCGTCCTGGCTGGTCGTGGGCAGGCGGAGGGAGGCCAGGTCGACGCGCTCGCGCAAACGGGAGCACATGGAGGCCAGCGATTCGTCCATGGGGGTGTGATCCGTGCCCACATAGCGCATGAAGTCCAAGACCCGGTCGGCCACCCGCACCCGGCGCGCGACCAGGTTGAGGGCCAGGGATTCTTGGGGCCCCAGGCGCTCTTCCACCTCGACCAGGCGGTGGCGGCGCAGGGGCGCATCATGGGAGAGGCGGCCGTAATAGTCGGCGAAGGCCCGTCTCTCGCCCCGCGCCAAGATCTGGCACACGAAGCCCACGTCAGGGGACTTCTTGTGCACGTTGTCCCACACGAAGGCATAGAGGTCGTGCACCGCCGGGTCGATGGCCGGCGCCGCGATGAGGACCAAGAGCTCCACGTCCTCGGGGCTGAGCTTGAAGAGGGTGCGCATCTCGGCCAGGGCCACCATGTGGGGCGGCGGGCTGTCCAGCCAGGTGTCGCGCATGGCCCGCAGGGCCGCCAGCTCCTCTTCGCCAGCGAAATCCAGGATCCCCGGCGCCGCCTCTTGCAGCGAGCGCGCCACCCGCTCGGCGGGGATGGCGAAACCGCTCCAGGGGTCTTTGGCCTGAGAATCCTTGCCGCTCACCTGCAGAAAGAGGCGCACCATCCGCTGCGCCCAGGCGCACAATTGACCGAGTTCCTGCTTCAGGGCCCCTGTGCTCTCGCTCATGCTACTCCTCGTGACGGCTTGCGGTGGCGCCGCGCCCACAGCGCCCTGGTATTAGCCACCAGTGGCCCAGCATCGTCAACCCTGCGGCCCCACTGCCCCCAGCCCCACCCAACGTCGTCCACGCAGGGAATCTTGTGGGCACCACCAACGCTTGTTTACAATGCCTTGCGTTCGCCCGTCCCAGCGGGGACGCATCACCGCGGGAGGTGTCGTGTTGCTTCGTCTGCTCTGGGGATCCACCCTCGTACAATGTGCGCTGCTCTTGGCGGCCTGCCAAAGCAACGTCGACGCCTACGCCCACTACGTGGAAGATCTGGCCGCCCTCGCCGAACAAGGCCACGGCGACTGCGAACACATCCTCCCCGCCCTCGAGTCCTACGTCCGCACCCACGAGCAACAGATCCGCCAGATGGGCCAACGCCTGAGCGACCCCGAGCTGCGCCTGCTGGAGCGGCGGATGGAGGCGCCCCTGGGCCGCTTCCGCGAGCAGACCAGCGCCTGCCGCGAGGAGGCGGACTACGTCATCGCGCTCCTCTTTGAGCCTCTGACGGACAATTGAAGGGTAGGCCTTCCCCCCTCTCCATGAAGGGGGGCATCTTCTCGCTGACCCGTCCATCCAGGTTACGGCGCGTGGTGGCGCGT
>CAYVQF010000029.1:7091-55275 GCA_964454015.1 uncultured Myxococcales bacterium | reverse complement strand
CTCACCCCCCCTTCCCCCCTCTCCATGAATGGAGAGGGGGGGGCATCTTCTCGCTGACCCGTCCATCCAGGTTACGGCGCGTGGTGGCGCGTGTGACGCAGGCACTTGAGACCTCACCCCCCCTTCCCCCCTCTCCATGAATGGAGAGGGGGGGGCATCTTCTCGCTAGCTTTTCTTTCTCGTTTAGCATCTCTCAGCCCCGCGCATCTCACAGCCTTCCCCTAATCAAGCGCAACATTGGCTCCCCCTCTCCATTCATGGAGAGGGGGCTGGGGGGTGAGGTCCGCCCGCCACGATCTCCCATCCCCGCGAGGAGCTGGAGGGTGGGATCTCAAGCGCCTGCAAACAATAAACAACTTGCGCAAATTGGGGGACGCCGGCCTGCGATGGACGCGGGCCTGGAAGAGGCAGGCCCACGTCAGATCGGCCGACACCTAGGTCGGCCGCTACCCATCGATTGGGCTGTTGTACACGTTTGGGGGCCCGCCTTGGATGGCCGGGGTGGCGTGTACGGGGCGACCTGCGTGTCGCCCCTGCTGTGGGCGTGGCGCCAGATCGGCCCCCTCATGCAGCAGGCGGAAAGGGCGGAAAGGGGCGCGCCTCGTGCGCCACCGCCTGATTGAAAAGCGGCACCCGCTCCAGCCGTCCCGCGTCGTCGTTCCAGCGCAAGATCTCCGCGGCGTCGGCGGTCAAGCGAACGAAAGTGAAGCGCCGCGCGTCGGGGTGCATCCGATCCCAGGGGTTGTCCGTCGAGGTCCAGGTGCCCGCGTTGAGGTAAACCCCCTCGCCGTCGAGGATGCTGCGCATGTCCACCACGTGGGTGTGGCCCATGACCACGCGCTTGACCTGGCACATCCGGGCCAAGGCGTCGGCTCGCTCGGCGCACTTTTCCACCGTGGGATCGGACTGCTCGGCCCGGATCTTGTGGGAGAGATAAGAGATGCCACCGGTGACGCCGAAGAAGGTCGCCAGGGTCAGGAGGGAGAGCAGGATCGCCTTGGTGAAGACGCTCTCGATGAGCAGGGGGGCCTGGATGAGGTTGAAGAGCAGGAGCCAGAGATAGAGCGAGAGGAGCACCAGCGCCGCCGTCCACAGGCCCCGTTTGATGAGCGGCTTGGTCATCTCCTTGACGAAGGCCATTTTGGAGGCCGCCAGCGGCACGATCTTCAGGGCGTTGACCTTGCGGTAGAGGTCGGGGGGATCGGTGCAGTGGCGCAGGGCCTCGAGGGCGTCCTCCTGCATCACCTCGGCGGCCATGGTGTTGCGCGAGCTGCCCGCCGGGGCGTGGGGACGCAGGGCTTGCAGGAAGTAGGGGAAGTGCCGCCGCCCGACGCGGATGAGGCTGAAGAGGTTGTAGCGGCGCAAGAAGTCCAGGTACTGCTCCACCGAGAGCAGCTTGGGGGTGAAGGGGTGGAGGCGGTGGACGCTGTTGTAGAAATAGCGCACGAAGAAAGAACCCAGCGGGTAATCGAGCATCTCCTCGGGCTCAGAGCGCCGCCGCGGCGGCAGGAGGGGACGCAGGGGATAGCGGATGGAGTTGGAGGCCTCGTACTGGTTGCCGTGCTCGATATAGGCCAGGCCGGGGAGGAGGAGAAAGATCTGGTGGAAGGAGAGGTGGCTGTCGAGGCGCTCCAGGCTGGGCCCCCCGGGCTTGGCCGCCAGCTCGGCGCGGATGCGGGCCTGGACCGCCGGAAAGTACAGCTCCAGGTCGTGGTTGCCTCGGGTGAAAGCCACCCGGTGCCCGGCGGCGATGAAGCGGGCCAAGGCGTCGAAGAAGCGCACATGCCCAGCCATGATCTGCTCGACCTTGTACACCGATTTCGCCGCCGTCGGCTTGAGGCCAAAGCGGCGCTCCAGGCGGCTCACGGAGAAGCTCGCCTCGTCGGGCGGCACCTTGGTCACGGTCAAAAAGTCGAAGACGTCGCCGTTGAAGACCAAGAGCAAGGCTTGGGGGCGCTCGGCGTGGCGCGCCTGCAGGAAGGCCAGGAAGCGAGCGAACGCATCGTCGTGGAAGAACTCCTCCATGGGCGAGTAGCGGCCGTGGCGATCGTACCCCTCGCCGAGGTGGAGGTCGGAGAGGACGAAGACCTCTTCGGGCAGGCCCAAGGCGGCGTCGGGGAGATCCACGGGGGAGGCTGGGGGCGATGCTGCGGAGATGGTCATTACCAATGCGAGAGGTGGTCCTCGAGGAGACCGTAAGCGTTAGGGATCTCGACCACGCCCTGGGGGCTGTGGAAGACCCCAGCGAAGCTACCGTGGCGCTGGGCAAAACGCGAACGCAACACGAGGGCGTTGAGGTTCTCCTGCCGCCCACCCGTGGGGATGAAGGACAGAGAGAGCTGATGATCCACCGTCCCCAGACGCCAGGCGTGACTGGCGCCTCGCGGGTCGGGGACGAAGCGCGCCGCGGCCAAAGGGAAACAGCGCTCGCCCAGCCACAGGGCGTTCTCGTTCAGGCGCGCCTCGTCGGGGTTGGTGGCGTTGGTGGTCAAGTTCAGGGCCACCCGTTCGCCCGTGCCGCTGCGGCCGACGCAGGTCGCCCACTGCCACTGCGTGCGGTGGGGATAACGCGCATGGTGGACGTCGAAGATGGCCGTGCACTGTTCCGGGTCGAGGCGGTGGCGCTCATCGCCAATCCACAGCTCGCCACTGCACGGCAAGGGCGCCTTGTAGGAGACCATGGCCCCCTGTGGGCCCGCGGGCAGCACCACCACCAAGGGCAGGGTGTGGGCGGCGTCACAGCGCAGGGTCCCCTGGACGCTGGCTTTGTCGCCTTGGCCGTCCACGGCCAGGTGCACCGTGTGCTCGCCTTCGCTCAAGAAATTGTGCAGGCTCATGGCGTAGCCCCGAGCGCGCACCTGGTTGCGGCCGTCGCCCAAGCGATGGTTGACGCGCAGGTCCAAGCGCGGGCCACGGCGGTGGTGCTCGAAGGCCTGGGCCCGCTCCCGGTCGTAGACGTAGAGCCAAGAGGTCTTCAAGTAGGCCGCGTCCACCCAGGCCATGCCGATGAGGTAGCGCGGCGTGACCACCGCGATGTGCTGCCAGGCCTTGGCCCGCAGGGCCGCCACGGGCCGCGGCAGGCGCCAGCGCCCGCAGCGCAAGGGCAGCGCTGCCAGGTCCACCTCGGCGAAGGGGGCATGGTAGCGCCCCAAGTGAAGGGTGCCGTCGGCTGCGATGGGCTGTCCTGGTCCGCTCATGGCGCTCCTGCATGGCTCGCTTTCCGGCGCACGTCGCCCCGGCTCCGCCGCCGCGGCCCCCGAGGCGCGCTCGGACGCGCGCCCTTGGGTGGCGCAAAACAACGATGGAAGCATAGCAAATGCCGCGGCCCTCTGCTATGCTGCCGCCGGTGGGCTGCGGCCCTGCACGCCCGGAGACGAGCCCCATGGGACGCTATCAAATCAAGACCCGCACCCGCGTCTTCGAAGCCGACAGCACAGCGCAGTTGGCGCGCTTCGCCGTCATGGGGCTCATCCCGCGCGAAGCCCAGGTCAAGGATTTCGACCAGGGGCGCTGGCATCGCGCCGAGGCCCACCCAGAGATCGGGCGCCTCTACAGCGGCGAAGACAACGAACGCACGGTGCTCATGGCCATGCCGCCGGCGCCCCCGGGCGACGACTCCAGCGCTGCTGGCAATGAAGAGAGCGACGTCTTCTGGATCAAGACCGACGCCTCCACGGCCGAAGTGCGCGGCGCCGAGACCTTGCGCCGGCTCCAGTCCCTCGGGGTCTTGCAAGCCCAACACCTGGTCAGCCGCGACAAAGCCGGGCCCTTCCTCGCCGCCGCCGAACACCCCGACGTGGCCGACATCTTCAACGTCGCCGTGGCACCGACCCACCTCGGCCGTCTCAACACCACGCCCGCTGGCCGCAACGCCTGCGCCGTCAGCGTGGTCATCCAACTCGACGAGAGAGAGATCGAGTACTTCCAAGGTTCAGATCGCAAGGACGAGGTCTCCCAGGTGGTGCTGCTGACCGCCGCCGATCTCGAGTCCGCCGACGACCTCACGCCGCCCCCGCCGCCGGCAGCCCCCCTCGACCCCTCACTCCCCATCAACACCCACGATCTCGAGGCCCTCGACCTCGAGCCCCCCGAGGCGGAGCTCCCACCGGCGCCGCTCTCGGCCACCTGGGAGGAGTTCCGCGCCACCATGAACCGGGTCTCGCGGTGCATGGCCGCCCAAGGCCCAGGGCAAGAAAGCACTTGGGAGCTCTTCCGCTCCATGATGGAGGTGCCCGCCACCGAGGGCAGCGGCCCCAGCGAGAAGTCATGGCAGCGCTTCAGGGCCCGCCTGGCCCGCCGCCGCGCCACCCCCGCCGAGAGCACCTGGGATCACTTCCGCCGCGCCATGACCCCCGTCGCCCCGCAGGAGAGCCTCTGGGATCGCTTCGTCCGCCACATGCGCGAGCACAGCGCCCAGCGGGACGTCATTCGCCGCGGCGGCTCGCGCCGCTTCACCCTCCCCGTCCAAGGCGAGGCCCGGATCAAGTCGGGCGTCTTCCGCATGGAAGAGCGCGACGGCGCCCCCACGGTCAACGTCGAGGGCCTCGAAGAATAGCGAGGGCCACCTTGAATTCACCCGCCCCCGGCTGGACCGGACCCCGCCTCTACGGCCACCCCGACGTGCGCACCTGGGGCGCCCAGGCCGACACCCACGGCCAGTGGCGCTTCACCACCTTCGCCACCAAGAGCAGCCACGCCCAGCGCCTCCCCGAGGGCTACGCCTTCCCCGCCTTCGTCGACGCCCACACCCACCTCACCCAGCTCGGCGCCCACCCCCACACCCTCACCCTGGCCCCCGACGCGCCCCTGACGCACATCCAAGAACGCCTCAGCCAAGCCGCCGCCGCCCAGGCACCCGGCACCTGGATCGTCGGCCAAGGTTGGCTCAGCCCCTGCGGTTTCGCCAGCGACGGCAGCCCCCTCCCGCCCACCAAGCACCTCCTCGACGCCCACACCCCGCACCACCCCGTGGCCCTCATCCGCGGCGACGCCCACGCCCTGTGGGCCAACAGCGCCGCCCTCGCCGCCGCCGGCCTCAACGCCCAGTGCCCCGCTCCCCCAGGCGGCGCCATCCTCCGCGACCCCGACGGCACCCCCAGCGGCCTCCTCCTCGACGCCGCCATGGCCCCCATCCAGGCCCTGCTGCCGCGCCCCAGCCCCACCCAGAGCCTGGCCATCGCCCAAGACACGGCGGCGCAATACCTCGCCTTGGGCGTGACCTGCGTCCACGACATGGCCACCGAGGCCCACCTCCTACAATCACTCGCCGCTCTGCCCATCCGGGTCCGCGCCTACCTCATCGAGCCCAGCCCCCTCCCCGAGCCCACGCCATGGTGGCATCACTGCCGCCCCTGCGGTTACAAAGCCTTCGCCGATGGCGCCCTCGGTTCCCAAGGTGCCAAGCTCTCCTGGCCTTATCCTGATGGATCCACGGGCGTCGAGCCCACCGCCCCCCCCCAGCGCCGAGCCCTCTACGCGCTGGCGCACCACGCCGGCGTCCAGATGGCGGTGCACGCCATCGGCGACCAGGCTCTGGCCCAGACCCTCGCCGACTTCGCCCGCCTCGGGGTGCGCGCGGCGCAACGCTGGCGCGTGGAGCACGCCCAGGTCATCCCAGACGCGCTGCTCCCGGCGCTGGCCCAAGTGGCCCACGTCAGCGTCCAGCCGCAGCACGCCGTGGACGACCTGCCCTGGGCCCAAGGGGTGCTCGCCCCGGGCATAGAGGGGGCCTACCGCTGGGCGAGCTTGCGCGCCGCGGGCATCCCCATGGGCTTGGGCACGGATTTCCCCATCGCCTCCCTCGACCCGCGCCGCACCCTCTTCGCCGCCTGCACCCGCCAGGGGCGGGCCGGTGGGCCCGTGCTCCCCGGCGAGGTGGAGTGTCTGGAGCGCCAGACGGCCCTGGCGGCCATGACGGCCGACGCCGCGGCCTTGGCCGGGGACGACGATCTGGGGCGCTTGGCGCCGGGCGCCCTCGCCGATTTTGCCGTCTGGGATCGCGACCTCGCCCGGTGCCCGGCCGCAGAGATTTTGGACGCGCAATGCCTGGCCGTGGTGGTCAACGGCGCGCTGGTCTACACCCGCTGAGCGCACCGGGCCGTGGCTGAAGACGGTGGCCGGGACGCTTCCCATGGCGGAGCGGCGCTGCTATGAATGGACGTGGATCCAGGCAAAAGGAGTGACGCGCAGTGGCTGTCTCAAGGGCGATGTCTTTTTCAACGGCAAAGGCTTGACAGGGATCCGGCATTTAGGTATCCAGATACCACTTTTCAGGGCTAGGGCCCACTTCAAGGAGGTACGGGATGTTTTGTTACCAATGTGAGCAGACGGCGAAAGGCACGGGTTGCACCAAGCGCGGTGTGTGTGGCAAGACGGGCGAGACGTCGGGGATGCAGGACTTGTTGTTGCGCGCCACCAAGGGGATCGCCGTTTATGCCCACGCGGGTCGGGCCTTGGGCGTGCGCGACGCCGAGGTCGATCGTTTCGTGATCGAGGCGTTGTTCACCACGGTGACCAATGTGAACTTCGACGAGGCGCGGATCGAGGCCATGCTGGATGCGGCGTTGGCCCTGCGGGATCGGGCCAAAGCGGCCTATGAGGCGGCTTGTGCCGCGGCGGGTCAGGCGGCGGTGAGCTTCGGCGAGGTGGCGCAGTGGGTGCCGGCGCAGGGCACGGCGGCGCGCTTGGTCGAGGCGGAGGTGTTGGAGATCGTCAAGCGGCAGCAGGCGCAAGGCGTTGACATCGTCGGCTTGGAGGAGCTGGTGACCTATGGCCTCAAGGGGGCCGCGGCTTACGCCGATCACGCCTTGGTCTTGGGCAAGTCTTCCGAGGCGGTCTTTGCGGGCTTCCACCAGCACCTGGCCGCTTTGGCGGCGCCGCAACCTCTGGGTGACTTGGTGGCCCAGGCTTTGGCCGTGGGTGCCTTGAACCTGGAGGTGATGGCCCTCCTCGACGGCGCCAACACGGGCACCTATGGGCACCCCGAGCCGACCCAGGTGCGGGTGACGCCGGTCAAGGGCAAAGCGATCTTGGTCTCGGGCCACGATCTCTTGGACCTGGAGAAGCTGCTGGAGCAGACCGCAGGCAAGGGCGTGAACATTTACACCCACGGCGAGATGTTGCCGGCCCTGGCCTATCCTGGGCTGAAGAAGTACCCGCACTTGGTGGGGAACTATGGCGGCGCCTGGCAGGATCAGCGCAAAGAGTTCGAGGCCTTCCCCGGGTCCATTTTGATGACCACCAACTGCATCCAGGAGCCACGTGAGGCTTACCAGGCGCGCATTTTCACCACGGGGCTGGTGGCTTGGCCCGGGGTGGAGCACGTCACGGATCACCAATTTGGCCCGGTAATCGAGGCGGCGTTGCAGGCTGAGGGGTTCACGGAAGATGCACCGGCCCATTGGATCACCGTTGGCTTTGGCCACAACGCGGTGATGAGCGTGGCGGACAAGGTCATCGAGGCGGTCAAGGGGGGTGCCATCCGCCACTTCTTCCTGGTGGGCGGCTGCGACGGCGCCAAGCCGGGCCGCAACTACTACACGGATTTTGCCCAGGCCGTGCCGCAGGATTGCGTGTTGTTGACCTTGGCCTGTGGCAAGTATCGTTTCAACAAGCTGGACTTTGGCGACATCGGCGGCATCCCGCGCTTGCTCGACATGGGGCAGTGCAACGACGCCTACTCGGCCATCCAGGTCGCCGTGGCCTTGGCCAAGGCCTTTGACACGGGCGTGAACGAGCTGCCCTTGTCCATGGTCCTGTCCTGGTACGAGCAGAAGGCCGTGGCGATTTTGTTGACCCTGCTGCACTTGGGTATCAAGAACATCCGCCTGGGGCCGACCCTGCCGGCCTTCGTGACGCCCGCGGTGCTGGACGTCTTGGTGGAGAACTTCGCCATCAAGCCCATCAGCACGCCCGAAGCGGATCTGCAGGCGATCCTGGGTTGAGTCCCAATCTTGTCGGGTTGGCCAAGCTCGGGCAAGATGGCTTTGGCTGGCCCCTTGTGAGCTGAGGGCGGCGGCGAAACCGCCGCCAGCAGCGTCACGGCCGGCCGCGCACGTTGCGCACGCCAAGGAGGGCGTTCATGGCCGACCCAACCCCACGCACCCCCGGGTGGACCCGAAGCCTCGCCGTTTATCTGCAACCGCGGGTATTGGCCATCCTCTTTTTGGGCTTCTCCAGCGGCTTGCCGCTGTTGCTTACGGCCTCGACGCTGGCGGCCTGGCTCACGGAAGCCAACGTCAGCTTGGCGGCCATCGGGGCCTTTGCCCTGGTAGGCATCCCCTACTCGCTGAAGTTTCTGTGGGCGCCCCTGGTGGACCACCTGCCCATTCCCTGGTTGGACCGGCGCCTGGGGCGGCGGCGTTCGTGGGCCTTGGTGACCCAAGCGGCGCTGATGGCGGCCATCGTCGGCCTGGGTCTGAGCCAGCCGGCCTCGACGCCGGGTCTCACGGCCTTTTTTGCGGTGCTCATCGCCTTCTGTTCGGCGACCCAAGACATCGTCATCGACGCCTTCAGGGTGGAGCTCCTGGAGGAGCGGCAGCAGGGGGCCGGCGCGGCCATGGTGGTCTTGGGTTATCGCCTGGGGATGCTCTTTGCGGGCGCTGGCTCCTTGATGCTGGCGTCGGTCATTTCGTGGCCCGTGGTCTATATGCTCATGGCGGTGGCCATCGCCGTGGGGAGCGTGACGGTGCTGTTGTGCCCCGAGCCCATCGAGCGGCGGCCGCCCCGGGGCGGCGAGCAGGGGGTGCGGGGCTGGATCGAGCGCGCCCTGATCGCGCCTTTCGCCGACTTCATCAAGAAACCGGCGTGGTTGTGGATCCTGGCCTTCATCGCCTTGTACAAAGTCGGCGACGCCTTGGCTGGGGTGATGGCCATGCCCTTCTATCTCGACATCGGCTTCTCCAAGCCGGAGATCGCCGGCGTGTCCAAGGTCTTTGGCCTGGTGGCCACCATCATCGGCGGCTTGGTGGGCGGGGTCTTGGTGTCGCGGATGAGCGTGATCCCGAGCCTCTTGGTGTGCGGGGTGCTGCAGATGGTGTCGAACCTGATGTTCGTGTTCTTGGCCTGGGCCGGGCACGACCTGGGGGCGCTGACCCTGACCATCGCCGTGGAGAACGTGGCCAGCGGCATGGGGACGGCGGCCTTCGTGGCCTTCCTCTCGGGTTTGTGCAGCGTGCAGCACACGGCGACCCAATACGCCCTCCTGTCGTCGCTCTCGTCCGTGGGGCGCACGGTCTTGGCCTCGCCTGGAGGGTGGCTGGCGCAGCAGATCTCCTGGATGGGCTTCTTTGCCTTCACCACCGTCGCCGCCCTCCCGGGTTTGGTGCTGTTGCTGTATCTCATGCGCCGCCTCCGCCGCGGGGGCCCTGACGGCGACGCGCCGGCGCTGGCCTAGGGGCGCTCCGGTGGCGGTGCCGCTTGTGTAGCCGGCCAAAGCGCCTTAGCACTATGAGGGTGCGCGTTTGGGGGGTAGGCCCGAGGAGGAGCATGGCTGACGACGGCAATGACAGAGGTCCCGTGGGCAAGGGGCAGCGCTTCTTGCGCCTGGCCGGGATGACGGCGGCCGTGGCGGGGCGTTATGCGAGCGCCCGCCTCAAAGGCGTCTTCGAGGACAAGGCGCAGCGCGAGCGGAGCCAGGCCGAGGCGCATCACGAGATCGGAGCGCGCATCGCCCGCACCTTGGGTGAGCTCAAGGGCGCGGCCATGAAGATCGGGCAGATGGCCTCGGTGGGCGCGGACATCCTCCCCAAGGAGTTGGCCGAGGCGCTGGCGGTGTTACAGAACAGCGCCCCGCCGGTCTCCTACGAGGTCATCGCCGAGGTCATCGAGGCTGAGCTCGGCGCACCACCGGAGCGCCTCTTTGCCCACTTCGAGACCCAGCCCTTCGCGTCGGCGTCCATCGGCCAAGTACACCGCGCCCGGGTCGACGACGGTCGCGAGGTGGTGGTCAAGGTGCAGTATCCCAAGGTGGATCAGAGCGTGGGCGCCGATTTGGCGCACCTCAAGATGGCCCTCCGCGCGGGCGGATTGTTGCGGCTGGACCGCCAGGCGACCAACGCCCTCTTTGCGGAGATCAAGGCGCGCCTGGACGAAGAGCTGGACTACACGAACGAAGCGGAGAACGTGCGCATTTTCCGTGACTTTCACGCCAAGGACCCGGACCTGCACCTGCCGGAGGTGGTGGGCGAGCGGTCGGCCAAGCGGGTGCTCACCTTGACCTACGTCCCTGGTGACTCCCTGCAAGAGGTGCAGCGACAGGGCTACAGCCAGGAGGCCCGTGATCGCATTGGGCACACCCTCTACCGCATGGTCTTGGATCAGGTCTTCGACCTGCGGGCGGTGCACGCCGATCCCAACCCGGCGAATTTTGCTTTTAGGCCGGACGGCTCGGTGGTGCTCTACGACTTTGGCTGCGTCAAGACCCTGTCGGAGGCGACGGTCGAGCACATCCGCGCCGTGCTGCGCACGGCCTTGGTGGAAGACTACGAGGGTCTGGATCGGGCGATGCTGGCCATCGGCGGCCGCAACCCCAAAGCCCCGCCCGTCGAGGCGTCCTTTTACAAGACCTTCCGCGACATCATCCTCCACCCGCACCTGCACGCGCGCCCCTTCGACTACGGCCAAGCCCGTATCCACGAAGACATCATCAAGGAGATCCCCCTGGCGCTGCGCAAGATGCACAGCTTCCAGCCACCGGTGGAGATCGTCTTCGTCCACCGGGTCGCCGTCGGGCATTATGGGAATCTGCGCACCATCGGCCCGCGCACGGACTTTTTGCCGGCCATCCTCGAAGTGCTCGATCTGCGTCTCGAAGACATACCAGCCTGAGAGCGAGCGCCCATGGCACGTGGAAAACCAAGCCCCCAGCTTTCCCAGCGCGGCATAGCCACGGCAGCGACGATATGCTAGCTTGCTGCCGTCGTCGTGCCCTGCGCCTTTTTGCGCTGCGTGATGAGAAGTGTCCCCAAAGGGAGTCTGATTAAGTCATGGAAACGCCCCAACCTTTCGGCAAATATCTGCTGCTCGAGTGCGTGGCAGTTGGAGGTATGGCCGAAATCTTTCGCGCCAAAACCATCGGCCCCGACGGTCGTGAGCACGAGGTCGCCGTCAAGCGCATCCTCCCCTCCTACAGCGAGGACGAGGGCTTTGTGACCATGTTCAAGGACGAGGCGCGCATCGCCGCGCAGCTCGACCACCCGAACATCGTCAAGGTCTTCGATTCGGACGAGGTCGATGGCGACTGTTACATCGCCATGGAGTTCATCCGCGGCCAAGACCTCAAGCGTCTCTATGAGCAGTGCGAGAAGAGCAACAAGCGCTTCACCCACACCCAGGTCGCCCTCATCATCGGGGAGGTGGCCAAGGCCCTCGACTACGCCCACAAGCGCACCGCCGCCGACGGCTCGCCGCTGAACATCATCCACCGGGACGTGACGCCGCACAACGTGATGGTGACCTTCTCGGGCGAGATCAAGCTCATGGACTTTGGTATCGCCAAAGCCGCGAGTCGGGCCACCAAGACCGCCGGTGGCGTGGTCAAGGGCAAGAGCGCCTACATGTCCCCCGAGCAGGCCCGGGGCAAACCCCTCGATGGCCGCAGCGACATGTTCAGTCTGGGCGTCATCGCCTGGGAGATGCTCACGAACAAGCGCCTCTTCACGGGCTCTTCCGACTACGACATCCTGTCGAAGATCCTCAAGTCCGACGTCATCAACCCCTGTGACATCGACTACAAGATCCCCTCGGAGTTGGGCCGCATCGTCATGAAGATGCTCTCCCGCGACCGCGAGCAGCGCTACAGCGATTGCGGCGAGCTCCAACAGGACGTCAACCGCTTCTTCTACCAGCAGCCCGACGCTGGCAATCCTCGTTTGGATTACTGGGCCCAGGCCCTGAGCAGCTACAACAACCGCTACCCCGGCGAGTTGCCTGACTATAGCCCGGGCGGCGCCGAGGGGGAGGACGACACGGCGGGCGCCGAAGAGAAGACCCAGATGCTCTCCATCGAGGACATGGAGGCCAAGCTCGGGCTCGACGACGACGATCCGGCAGGCAAGACGGTCCCCCTGGACGCGGCGCAGGTCGGTGCCTTCCTCGACCAACACGGCTACGACAACCAGAGTCAGCCCGGCATGATGCAGCCTGGCATGATGCAGCCCGGCATGATGCAGCCCGGCATGATGCATCCTGGCATGATGCAGCCCGGCATGATGCAACCCGGCATGATGCATCCTGGCATGATGCAGCCCGGCATGGGACCTTATGGCCAGGCCAACACCATGGCCCAGATGCAGGCCGCCATGTACGGCCAGCAACCCAAGCAGAGCAACCTGGTCCTCATCGCGGCCATCGTCGTCTTGCTCTTGTTGCTCACCGTGGGCGGCGTCGTGGCCTATGTCCTCTTCTCCTCCCGCGGTGAGAAGGCCGCGGCGAGCGCTGAGGCCACGGTCGAAGAGAACACCGCCCCCGTCTCGTTGGTCACCATCGCCTCGCACCCGCCGGGAGCCAAGGTCTTCATCAACGGCCAGGCCCACCCCAAGACCACGCCCATCGTCGCTTACGAGGCGCACATCGGCGACAAGCTCAGCCTGCGCTTCGAGCTCGACGGGCACGAGACCAAGGAAATCGAACGCACCCTCTTGCAACAATCCCAGTCCATCACCGAGGAGCTGAAGCCGCTCATGGCGGCGGTCACGCCCCCCAAAGACCAAGGCGGGGTCGAGACCCCAGACGCTGGGAGCGACGCCACCGCGCCACCGCGCGATCCCGACCCGGTCCCCGACCCGGATCCCGATCCGATGCCCGACCCCGACCCAGATCCAGATCCAGATCCAGATCCCGGCGCCACGGCTACCGACGCGACCAAGACCGACCCCGCAACGGACGGCAGCGCCACCACGGCGCCGGAGAAGTTCGGCCAGCTCGTGATCACCTCTTCCCCGTCGGGCTCACGCGTCGCCATCGACGGCCAGCGCCAGAGCGGCACCACCCCCATGACGGTCAAGGACCTCACCTTGGGCAAAGCCATGGACGTGGTGGTCACGCCATCGGACACGGACGCGTTTCAGCGCTTCAGCCGCCGGGTCACCCTCGAAGCCGAATCGGAGACCCTCGACGTGCGCCATCGCAAGGCCTCGAGCTCCTCGAGCAGCGCCGCCACGGGTGGCACGGCGAGCCTCTCGGTCAACGCTCGCCCCTGGGCGCAGGTCTATCTCAACGGCGAGCGTTTGGGCAACACCCCCATCAGCGCGCGGGAGGTCCCGGCGGGCAAGCACAAGCTCGAGATCTCCTTCCCGCCCAAGAAACAACGGGTCAGCCGCAACATCACCCTCAAGAAAGGGCAGAAGGCCGCCTACTCCTACGATTTCGAAGCCGACAAGTGGCTCTGAACGGTCGCCATGTCCAAGCGCAACATCCTCTTCGTCGTCGGCCTGCTCCTCGTTGGGGGGCTGCTCTTCTGGATGATTGCCTCAGCCTTGGACGCCTCGGTCTACATGGTCGGCGTCGATGAGGTCCTGGCCCAGGAGGAGCACTACGCGAACAAGGACTTCAAGGTCGTCGGTTACGTGGTGCCCAAGAGCATTCGCGTGACGAGCGACGGCCGCGTGCGTTTTGGCCTCACCAAGGGTGGCGCCGTGCTCGAGGTCGACTATGGCGGCCAGCGGCCCGACACCTTCGCCGACTGCGCCGAGGTCATCGTGGGCGGACGCCTCTTGCCGGGGCAGCGCTTCGCCGCCGAGACCCTGCTCGCCAAATGTCCCTCCAAGTACGACACCTTGCCCGCTGATTGCGACCAGGCCCCCCCGGGGCGCGAGGAGCGATAGCCCTGTGAAGCGACGGACCCCCTCATGGCGCGCCTACGGCAAACCTCAACCCGGGGCGCACCGTGTCTGAATCGGCCTGGCTCGGACAAGGCGCCGTCGCCATCGCCCTGGTCGCCACGGCGCTCTACGTCGGCGCCGCCCTGCGGCTGCTGCGCCGACCCGACCCGGCGGCTCTCTCCTGGCTGCGCTGGGGCCTGCACACCAGCGCCGGCGCACTGAGCCTCGCCGCCCTGGTCTTGGCCCACGCCTTCGTCACGGACGACTTCTCCCTGACCTATGTCTTTCGCTACAGCGACCTCCACATGCCCTGGGGCTACAAGCTGGCCGCCTTCTGGAGCGGCCAAGCGGGCAGCCTCCTCTTTTGGGCGCTGTCTCTGGCCTGGATGGCGAGCCTCGTGGTCCGGGCCCACCTCCGTGAGGCCCAGGCCGCGGCCGTCCTCGCCTTGGTGCACGGCCTGGTGCTGCTCTTCTTCATCGGCCTGATGCTCTTCATCTCCGATCCCTTCGAGACCTTCTTGGCCATCGATGCGCCCGCAGACGGCCAAGGCCTCAACCCGCAGCTCCAGACCCTGGCCATGGCCATCCACCCGCCCACGCTGCTCTTGGGCTACGTGGCGGCCACGGTGCCCCTGGCCTACGCCATCGCGGCCCTGTGCCTGGACCTGCACAGCCCAGCCTGGCACGACGCCCTGCGGCGCTGGATGCTGGGGGCGTGGATCATGCTCACCATCGGCCTGGTGGTCGGTATGTGGTGGGCCTACACCGAGCTGGGCTGGGGCGGCTACTGGATATGGGACCCCGTGGAGAACGCCGGGCTCATCCCCTGGTTCGTCATGACGGCCCACCTGCACAGTTTCCGCCTCTGGGAGCGGCGCCGCATTCTCGTCACTTGGAACTACGCCCTGGTCGCCACGGCCTGGCTCCTCACCATCTTCGGCACCTTCCTCACTCGCAGCGGCTTCATCGCCAGCATCCACGCCTTCGCCCGCTCGGAGATCGGCGACTACTTCATGGCCTTCATGGTCCTGGCGGCCCTCATCCTCATCGCCCTGCCCCTGGTGCTGCGCTGGCGCCGCCAGACGCGCCCGGCGCCGGCGGCCCCCATCCCCCTCTTGACGCAAGACGGCATGCTCCTCTTGGGGACCTTCCTGCTGTTGGCCACGGGAGCGGTCGTGCTCTTTGGCACCCTCTTCCCCAAACTTTGGGAGATGTGGCACGGCTCCACCCGCGCCTTGGACGCCGTGTGGTTCAACCAGTGGGTGCCCCCCCTGGCGTTGGCCACCCAGAGCCTCACCGCCCTCGGCCTGTTACTGGGGCGTCGCCTGGTCTTGCGCCCGCCGCTGATGATCGCCGGCGCCGTCACCGCCCTCTTGCCCCCCCTCCTGGTGTGGACCCGCTGGAGCCGCATCGCCCTCGAGCCCAGCCCCACCCACGGCCTCTACGCCCTGGGCCTGCTCTTCACCTCGGCGCTGATCTGGAGCACCGTGGGCACCCACGGGTGGCTCGATTTCCGCGCCGAATCTCGGCGCCAGCCGCACCACGGCCTCCTGGCCACCCTGCGCGCCCTGTGGCGCCGCCACCACCGCCGCTACGGCGCCTATGGCATCCACCTCGGCCTGGCGGCCATCCTCTTCGGCTTCAGCGGCGCCGCCCTCAAACAAGAGGAGCGCCTCACCCTCCGCCCCGACGCGCCGGCCGAGCTCGGCGGCGCCACCCTCGTCTTCGACGGCGTGCGCGAGTTCCAAGACCCGGACAAGTGGCGCCTCTACGTCGACCTCACCTTGCACACGGGCTCCAGCAGCCAGCGCTTCACCCCGGCGCGCTATGCCTACCGCGCCACCCGCATGGCCACCAGCGAGGTCTCGCTCCGCTCCACGCCGCTGATGGACACCTACATCGCGCTCCTCGCCTACGAAGCAGAGGATCCCAGCGTCACCCTCTTGGTCATCCACAGTCCCCTGACCTGGTGGGTGTGGTTGGGCTCCATCGTGCTCGTCCTCGCCGCCCTCCCCGGCCTGGCCCGGCAACGCACACGCCGCGAGGAGGATCCGTCATGAGCTCCCTCCGCGGCGCCATTCGCCCGTGCTACTCGCTCTTCATCTGCCTGATTTTGTTTTGTTATCCACGTCCCGCGGCCAGCGCGCCCGAGCCGGCGGCCCAAGTCGAGGTCCTGCGCCAACTCCCTGGCACCTCGGCCCAGGTCGTGCCAGCAGAGGCGGGGCTCCCCGTGCGCTTGGAGTGGCGGGCCGTGGGCAGCGCCCGCGTCGTCGAGGAGCTTCATGGCCACACGGATGCCCAAGGCGTCGCCCACTTCGTCAGGGTCACCCAGCCCAGCTCGGGTCAAGGCCATGAGCTGCGCGCCGTGGTGGAGATGGACGGGGTGCAGCAGATCTCGGCCCCCATCGACCTCAGCGCCTCTCCGTGGCACACCCGCTTGGTGCTGCGCCCCGTCACGGGCGATCCGCGGCACGTCGCGGTCGATGCGCACCTGGTGGTCCTGCGCCTCCCCAATGGGCTCGAAGAGAACCCCGGGATGGTGGGCACGGTCTTGGTGCAGCATCTCCTGGTCCTGCGCAGCCAGCCCCCATGGCGCTACGACAGCCGGGTGGCCTGGGACGCGGCGGCAGCCCGCGGCGTTCCCCTGGCCATTGCCGCCCAGGCCCTGCAGACCCAGGCCGAGGTCCTCGGCCCCCAAGGGGAATGCACCGTCAGCGAGAGCGCGGTCCACTTCCTCGGCGAGATCGGGCCCACGGAAGCGGAGCAAGTGCGGGTGCTGCTCACCTATCTCTTGCCCACCCAGGGCGACACCCTCTCGGTCGCCCTGCGTGCGCCCCAAGCCTGGCGGCGGCTGCAGATCATCACGCCGCAGCTCACCGAGTTGGTGCGCGCGCCTTTCCTCTCTCTGCGCTTGGAAGGGCCAGGCTTCGTGGAAGACCCAGAGGCCACGGAGGATCCCCTGTGGGCGTCGCAATACGCGCTGGCCATAGGCCGCGACGGCATCGCCCCGGGGGAGGAGGTCCGCTTCCAGGTCAGCGGCTGGCCCCACGCCCGCAACCGCTTCCGCCACCTCGCCCTATTCTTGGCCATCCTCGCTGTGGTCGGCGGCGCCCTGTGGGCCGCCTGGCCGCGGCGGCGCGCGGGTGGCGACGTAGCGGCGGAGTGCCCCTCGGCGGCGACGCCGCAGGACAAGGAGATCGCGTGATTCGGGAGATCGCCACCACCGGGCTCTACAAGCGCCGCGGCGGTCGCCACGCCTTGCGCGGCCTCGACGCGGCCTTTTGCGCCGGCCAGATCACCCTCCTCCTCGGGCCCAACGGTGCCGGCAAGTCCACCCTCCTCGCGACGCTGGCCCACCTGCTGCGCCCTGAGCGCGGGAGCGTCACTTACGCCGGCCGCCCCTGGGCCGCCCTCGACGCCGCGGCCCGGGCCAGCATCGCCTATCTCGGCCACGCCTCCTACCTCTACGGCGATTTCACCATCCGCCAGAACCTGGAGCGCTATCGCCTACTCTACCGCCTCGCCCCGGCGGCCATCGACCAGGTCTTGGAGCGCTTGCGCTTGGCGCCCTTGGCGTCGCGCCCGGTGCGCACCCTGTCCCGGGGCCAAGTCCAGCGCGCGGCCCTGGCGCGTTTTTTCTTGCCGGCGCCGCAGGTGCTCTTGCTCGATGAGCCCTTCACCGGCCTGGATGAACAGGCGCGCGTCCTGGTGGAGGCGCACCTGGTAGAGGAGCGGGCCGCCGGGCGGCTCATCGTGCTCTCGTCGCACCACCTGGGATTTGCCCAGCTCGTCCCCGACCAGGTGCTCATTCTTCAGCGCGGCGCGGGCTGTCACCAAGGCCCGGTCCCGGCGGACACGGCCTTGGCGGAGCTCTATCGCCGCGCCTTGGAGCGAGGGCCGTGATGCGCCTCTTGGAGCAGATCGGACGCTTGGCCCTTGGGGAGCTGCGCCTGGAGGCGCAGCGGCAGGACGCCCTGTGGGCGGCGACCTTCTTTGGCCTGGTCACGGTGGTCCTCTTCGCCCTGGGGATCTACGATCCCAGCGCCAGCCCCAAGGCGCTGCCCGCCTTGCTGTGGACGGCCCTGGTCCTCGCTGGGGTCACCATCATCCAGCGCGCTTTCGAGGCCGAGCGCGAGGGGGCCTGCCTCCAGGCCTTGGCCCTCATCCCCGGCGCCGCCACCCCTTTCTTCGTGGCGAAGGTGCTGGCCCATTTCGTGACGTTGAGCGCGACCATGGTGCTGGTCACGCCCCTGGCGTGGCTGCTTCTGGCCCCGGACTGGCCCCTGCCGTGGCTCTTGGTGGGCGCCACGCTGGGCTTGGGGGCTTTGGCCTTCGCCATCCTCGGCACCTTGGTGGGCGCCATGCTCGAACAGTTGCGCCAGCGGGCCCTGCTGCTGCCCTTGGTGCTCTTTCCCCTGATGCTGCCCATCGTGGCCATCGGCGTGACCATCACCGTGGAGGGGCAACAGCAGGCGGGCCTGACCCATGTCCAGGTGCACATCCCGGCGCCGCCGCCAGCCCAGGTGGCCCTTGGCATCGGCACGGCCCCGACCCTGACCTGGCCCGTGGATCCACAGGAGCCAGCGGCCGAACAGGTCGCGCGGGCCTTTAGCCACCTGGCGCAGCACAGCGCTGCACCGGATCTGCTGGTGTGGCAAGATGGCCGCCAGGGGGTGCGCTTGACGGCGCCGCGGCCCTTGGCCCTGGTGGCGCATGGCATGGTGCTCGAGGAGATCCCGCGGGACGACAGGGCGCTGTGGCGCCAAGTGGCGTTGTTGGGCCTGCTGACCCTCATCGCGCTGCCCCTGTGTCTATGGCTTTTCCGCCGTCTCCTGGACCCCCTGTAGAGGGGCGCGCCAGCAACAAATGCATTGCGCTAGAAGAGGTGCATCGGCCATAACTTCTGTGTAGGATGTGGCCTGTGCTTCTCTGGGGCAGGCGTGCGCACTCGGCAGAAGACCAGGCAGCGCACGCGTGAATAGGCGTATGGGCCAATGACGACGACATGAGCGTACGCGATGTAGTACCAGGTGCCATCCTGGCCGAGCAGACGGAAGTCCTCTCTTTCCTGTGTGAATATGAGGGCTTGGCTCGCTATTTGGCCAAACGCCCGCGTCAGAGTGGCCATGTCTTGGCCCACATGGTGCGCGCCAAGGGTCCCGCCGCCGGGGGACCTGACCTCGCCCTGGTCGCGCTGGAGAACGCCGCGCAGCTCCAGCACGCTGCGATCCCCGAGCGCATCGCTGTCGGCCGCTACAACGACGAGGTGGTCTATCTCCTGGAAGCTTACCCCCTGGGCGATCTCCTGGAAGACCTCCTGTCCGAACGCAAGGGCCAAGCGCCCAGTCTGGTCTTGCGCCGCTTTCAGCAAATGGTGCGGGCGGTGCACGCCGCCCACGAGCGCGGCCTCCATCATGGCCTGCTCACGCCGGCTTCGATCTTGATTGAGCGTTCGGGCGCCGCCGATGAAGGGCTCTACGTCCTCGGCCTGGGCGTGACGCAGGCCATCTCGCCCCCCCCGCCGGCCCCGCCGCAGTGGTCTTACCAAGGGCCTGGCGCGCCAGGAGGCGATGCTTTCCAGGCGGATCTGCGCGCCCTCGGCGTGCTCCTTTTGGCGATGAGCGCCGGCATCGAGGCCGTGCGCCAGCTCCACACTAGCCACCGCCTGCCCCAGGCCCTCGCGGATGGCCCCCTCGGCAGCCTCATGACGCGGGCCTTGGGCCTGGAGAAGCAGGGCCCCTTTGCGAACAGCGCCGCCTTGTTGGCGGAGATCGACCAGCTCGCCCACCTCCTCGATGGCCCCACCGCCCCAGGCAACCCAGACGCCACGGACGAGAGCTTTGGCGCCTCCCTCTCTGCCGTGGTCGGTGGCGGCGCCCAAGGCTTCTCGAGCGACACCAGCCTCGGCGATGTCAGTGATGATTGGCTGGCCCTCCTCGACCAGCCCAACGTCAGCCCGGGGCACCTGGGGCCGATGCGCGACCTCGCCGTCGAGTTGTCCGTCACGGCCAGCAGCCCCAGCGGGGACCCCGAGTCCACGCGCGTCTCAGGCCCACCGCCGGGGATGCCACCTCAGGAGCGCGCAGCGGACCTCAGCGCAGGGAGCACACCCGCCGCCCAAGCCACGAAGAAAAAGAAGCGCCGCAAGAGCCGCGACAAGGGCGGCAAGGGGACAAAGCCCCTCGGCTTCCAGTCTCCGAGCGGTGAAGCTGGCGAGAGCCTCGGCTCCGACGATGAGTGGGAGCTCAGCGACGAGACCCTCAACACGGGGGAACAGACCCTCGACAAGATCGAAGTCGACTCGGCCACCCTCACCCCGCCGGCTGCCGAGCCTGAGCCGCTCCCGGTGAACGAGGGCGCCGACGAGGAAGAGTCGACCCGCATTGGCCCGCCGCCCGTGGCCCTGCACCGCCAGGACCTGGACGAAGAAGAGGCCGACGACGGCGAAGAGAAGACCCAGCGGCGCCACGTCGACGACATCAAGCGCCTCGAGCCCTTCCCCGACCTAGACGCCCTCGCCGACAGCGACGATGTCGACGCGCCAGCCGAAGAAGCGGCGCTCGAAGAGGAGCCAGCCGACGACGCCACCGCGGCGCCTGGTGACGACAAGGCGGGAGCGAGCGCCTTTGGTGCCGCCTTTGCGGCCGCCGAGACCGCCGCCCAAGAAGAGGGCCCCACCACCACCGGCCTCGATGACGAAGCGCTGGGTTGGTTCCCCACGCGGGATCCATCGCCAACGGAGGCCGTGGTCTGCACCAGCCATACCTTGCTGCCGGGGGTCTATTACAGCCTCGACGATCCGCGCGCCTTTCCGCCGGAAGAGGAGCTCCCACCGGAAGACGACGCCGCGGTGGCCGGCGCCGCGGCGGCGACGCCCCGGGTGCGCCGGGCCAATCTCCAGCAGTGGCTCTACCTCCTGGGCATCGTCGCCTTGGTCGTCTTCATCGCCCTGGCGCTGCTCGTGGTGCACAAATCGGCGACCAAGGCTCCAGAGCCTGCGGTCACGGCGGCGCACCGTGCCGAGCCGGCCACCCCAGCCACACCACAGCCCGAGGACGACGCGGCGGGCACCGCCGTGGCAGCGCCCCAGGACTTGCCGCCGCAAATCGCAGACCCCAGCCCCGACCACCTGGAGCCTGGGCCCAGTGTCGCGCCGCTGCAGGTCGCCGTGGCCGCCACCGGGGCAGAGGTGGGTGCCGAGGCCAGCGCCGTCACGGGCGTGGCCATGGCCACGCGAGCTGACCCTAGCCCAACAGAGGCGCCGACACCGGCGCCCGCGACGCCCGACGCGCGTGGATCCGCGCCCCAAGACGCCACGACCGCAGCGGCGACCGAGGACGAGGTGCCTGCGACCAAGCCGGTGGACGGGGCCACTCCTCAGCGAGACAGCGGCGACGAACGCCGTGGCACCAAGGATCGCAGTGGCGAGCGGGTGAAGAAGTCCACGAAGGACAAGGGCGATGGTAGCGCAGCGGACGCACCGCCTTCGGATTTGCTCAACTTCAACATCGACTGACACCATGCGCAAACCCATCGATTACAATGGCTGTTGCCAGGTTTACCCTTGCAGTTCGCCGCCGCGGAGGCGAGGCGTCGCGCGTGGGGAGGGGGCGGCCCGGGTGATGCTGCCCCTGCTTTGCGCCGGGCTCTTGCTCGTGCCCATGGCGGCGGCGGCGCAGTGGGACCCGCAGCGCATCGCCGAGCTCAAGAGCGCCGCCGAAGCGGCCTATGCGCAGGAGTCCTTTGCCGAGGCGGCTAGGCACTACATCAGCCTGCGGGCCCTGCTCAAAGACGCCCTGCATGAGGGCACGGTCCCTGATGCCTATCGCCCTTCGGCAGAGCAAGCCCTGCTGTCATTGACCTACCAGCTCGGCCGGGCCAACCAACAGTCGGCCAACTGCCAGGGTGCCGTGGCGGTCTATCGAGACCTCGTGAGCGACCCCAAGATCGACCCGTCTCTCTTGGGCAAGTCCCAGCATCGCCTCGGCGAATCCCTGCTCTGCCTCAGTGAGCAGGCCTTGGCGGAGCACGCCATCGAGGCGGCCACGATACACTGGCAGGAGGGCCTGCGCTTGGCGGAACAGCTCGTGGCCCCAACCCAACCCGGCGACGACGACGGGCTCCAAGCGGACGCCATGGCTTTGCAGAAGCGCGCCCAGGTGGACCTGCCGCGGGAGATCGCCGTGCGCCATCTCAGGAGCGCCGAGACGGCCATGGCCGAGCGCCGCTGTGACCAGGCCGAGGTACATCTCGTGACGGTGGAAGAGCTCGTTGGCGCGCAGGTGGCGGCGGAGATCGGCCTTGGGCAGACCTCGCAGAACTACATCCGCGCTTGCATCCCTGCTGAAGCGCCGCTGTCGACGCCTTCCCTACCGCAGCCCGTCGACGACGACCCAGCCATCGTGCCGCCGCCGCCGCCGCCGCCACCGCCATCATCGGGCACAGCCTGGCTCCCCTGGACCATCGCCGGCCTCGGGATCGCGACGCTGGCGGGAGCCGTTACGGCGGACATCATCGTGGCGGATCAAGTCGAGCGCTACGACGCACAGCGCCGGGCTTGTCTCGACGGCTCTGACGCCGACTGCGTCACGGCGCGCGCCCGCTACGATGAAATTTCTTGGCGGCCCGATCTGGTCTTAGGATTGTACGCTGCGGGCGGGGCCATCACCCTGGGGGGGGTGATCTGGCTGCTCTTGCATTACACCGCCTCAGATCCCGCGGCGGAGTCGCTCTCTGGCTTCACCCTCACCCCCCATCGCCATGGCCTCCTCCCCACCCTGCACTGGACGTTTTGAAGATGACGAATGAAGACGGCAACACCACCCTACGGATAAAGCTCGACAGCCTGACGGCAGCAGCCGAGCCGCGAAAGCCGGCCTTGGTGGTTCTGACGGGCGGTCAAATGGGTGAACTCTTCAAAATCGATGGCCCAGAGGTGACCGTTGGACGCGGCGTGCAATGCGCCATCCGCCTCGAAGACGCTTCGGTGTCACGGCAGCACCTGCGCATCGAAGAGCGCGCTGGCCAACACTACGCCATCGACCTGGAGAGCGCCAACGGCACCTTCGTCAACGGTGAGCCGCTGCACGCGCCCGTGCTCCTGCAAGACGGCGACAAGATCGGCCTTGGGCGCATGATCATCCTGCGCTACACCTACCAAGACGAATACGACGAAGCCTTCCAGCGCCAGCTCTACAACGCGGCGCTACGCGATGGCCTCACCCGGGCTTACAACAAGCGCTACCTGCTGGAGCGCATCAAGGTCGAGCTGGCCTTCGCCAAGCGCCACCACGAGCCCCTGGCGATTTGCATGATCGACGCGGATCACTTCAAGCGGGTCAACGATGTCTACTCCCACCCCGCGGGGGACAAGATCTTGATCGAGATCGTGCGCACCATCCAGGGCACCATCCGCCAGGAGGACATCATCGGCCGCTACGGCGGCGAAGAGTTCCTGCTCATCTGTCGCGGCATCGACGCCGAGCGCTGTTACGTGGTGGCCAATCGCATCAGGATGCTCATCGAGAAGCAGCTCTTCTCCTTCAACCACCAGATCATCCCCGTCACCGTGTCCATCGGGGTCGCGGCCTTTCCCGATGCGGGCATCGACAGCACGGAGGATCTCATCGCGGCGGCTGACACCGCCCTTTATCAAGCCAAGGCTCAGGGCCGCAACCGGGTCAACTGTTATCAGCCACCTGACGCCCCTTGAACCCTGTGTGGCCCTCGTCCTTGCGCCGCTTCGGTGGCCGTGGCATGCTGGGGGTCGTGCCTTGTTTGGTGGCGTAGACGGCGAGGAATCTATGCGTAGAAGCGATGTTCAGCGGGTCTCATTTTCTCCTCTCTTCTTGGCGACGGTGGTGGTCCTGGCGGTCATGGGAAGTGCCGCCAGCCTCTCGGCTCAGACCGTCTTCATCCCCATCAATTTTGGCGCTGCCTATGAGCCGCAGCAGCTCAACGACCAACTCATGAACAGCGCCACGGCCGATCAGCGCCTGCTCATGAAGTCCATCGCCGCCCGCGACGCGCTGCTCAACGAGCGCTTCCCCGAGCTGACCTTGCCCGACGTCACTGACATCGAGCGGCGCTTCATGCAGGGCAACCAATCCTACTTCAACGGCAAGTATGATGCGGCAGTGCAGGAGCTCAACGAAGCCTTCGAGGAGGCCACGGCGCGACTCAGCGCCCTGACCTTGCGCCAGGGCTTTGCCGAAGCCACCTACATGAGTGGTCTCTATCTGGTGCAGCTCCACTACTTCGTGCGCGGCAACCAAGACGACGCCGAGACGGTCATCAAAGAGTTGGTCCGCTACTTCCCGTCACAGGTCCCCAACGAAGAGCAGTTCCCCCCGGATCTGGTCGAGGTCTACCTCAAGCACCTGCCCAAGACGGGCAACGGCGTCAAATTGAACATCCGCGTCGACACGGGCTGTTTCGCGCGCATCAACGGCCACGACCTCGACATGGACCCCTCGGTGAACCTCACGGTCCTCCCGGGGAGCTATGGCATCGCCGAAATCTGTAACGACCGCACCACCCGCGCCTATGTCGTGCCAGTCACCCGTGACACCGTCGTCGATTTCCACGACGACTTCGCCAACGCCTATACCTACCCCGCCGCCCTCACGCTGAACGCACAACCCTTCCTCACCCAACCGGAAGTCGTCGGTCGCCTCTTGGCCACCGTGGGCAGTCGCGTCGAGGCCAAGTTCGTCTTCGGCGCGGGCCTCATCCCCGACGGTAGCCCCGTGCCAGCGGGCTACCGCGTCATGTTGGTGGACGTCGACAAGGGACAGCTCGTACGCGAATTCACCGTCAGGCCCGCCGAGGTCGCCACCCGCGAAGGCATGGCCGATCTCCTCAACGCCCTGTGGACCGGGGAAGAGCTCAAGGTGGTCAGTCTCCGCGACGACAGCGGCGGCGTCACCTGGACCACCATCGGGATCATCACCGCCAGCACCGGCGGCGTCGTCCTCGCCGCGGGCGCCGTCTTTGGGGTCTTGGCCATGACGGCCAACAGCGACTTCGAAGACTGTAACAAAGACGCCGCCTGTCGCCTCAGAGGCGATGACATTCAGGCCATCAAGGACCGCAACCTCTACAGCACCGTCGCCGACATCCTCTACGGAACGGGCGGGGCCATCTTGACGGCGGGCCTGATCATGATCATCGTCGACCAGGTCAGCGGCACGACCCCGGAAGAGAAAGCGCTGCGCACCTGGGATTACAATTTGGCTGGACACCCTGACGGCGGCGTCTCCATGGGCGTCACCTACCGCTGGTAATGGCCGACCGCGCCACCTGGGCAAGATGACATGAGCGGAACACACGGGGAGAACAGAGCCGCGGTCTACGGCGGCTCCTTCGATCCCCCGACCTTTGGCCACCTCAATCTCATCGAACGCGGCGCGCGACTCTTCGACCGCTTGGTCGTCGCCGTCGGCAACAACCCGCGCAAGACCTACACCTTCTCCGTCGAAGAGCGCATCGCCATGCTCGAAGCCTCCCTCGGCGCTTTCGACCACGTCGTGGTGCAGGCCTTCGACTCGCTCTTGGTCGACTTCTGCCACGCCGTCGGCGCCAAGGTCCTCTTGCGCGGGCTGCGTGCCGTGGGCGACTTCGAGTTCGAGTTTCAGATGGGCCTGGCCAACATGGACTTGGCCCCGCAGATCGAGAGCATCTTCCTCATCGCCGACCCCGAGACCCTCTTCGTCTCCTCCTCGGTCGTCAAAGAAATCGCCGGCTGCGGGCGCGACGTCAGGGCCTATGTGCCCGAACACGTCGCCCGCGCCTTGATGGAACGCTTGTGCGGCTAAAGCCTTAGCCCCGCGCCCCACCCAGCCAGAGGTCACCCATCCCATGACAGCGACCCTCATTCACAACGCCACGGTCCTCACCGTCGACCCCCAGGACAGCGTGCGCGCCGCCACTGACGTCCACATCGTCGATGGGCGCATCGCCGCCATCGCACCCACAGGCACCCTGGCCACCGCCCCTGGCACCCAGATCATCGACGCCAGCGGCGCCGTGCTCACCCCAGGCTTCGTCCAGATCCATGTGCACCTGTGCCAGGTGCTCTTCCGCAACCTGGCCGACGATCTGGCCCTGATGGATTGGCTCCAGCACCGGATCTGGCCCATGGAGGCCGCCCACACCCCCACCTCACTGCGGGCCAGCGCCGACATTGGCCTGGCCGAGCTCCTGCGCAGCGGCACCACCTGCATCCTCGACATGGGCACGGTACACCACAGTGACGCCATCGGCGCCGCCGTCGAAGAGAGCGGCATGCGCGCCGTCATCGGCAAATGCATGATGGACGCCCCCGACGCCCCTCCTGGCTTGCGCGAACGCCGCGAGGACAGCCTGCGCGAGGCAGAGCGCCTCTGCCGCACCTGGCAGGGGCGCGCCAACGGTCGCATCGGCTATGCCTTCGCGCCGCGCTTCGCCATCTCCTGCTCCGATGCCCTCTTGCGCGACGTCGCCGCCCTGGCCCGCGATCTCCGTGCTGGCATCCACACCCACGCCTCGGAGACCCCCTTCGAGGTCGAGACCTCCCTCGCCCTGCACGGCCTGCGCAACATCGAGTACCTGCACGCCTGCGGACTCACCGGACCCGATGTGGTCTTGGCCCACGGCGTGTGGACCGACGCGCGGGAGCACGCCATCCTGGCTGAGACCGGCACCTCCATCGCCCACTGTCCCATCACCAACCTCAAACTCGGCTCAGGCATCGCCCCCATCCCCGCCATGCAAGAGGCCGGGGTCAACGTCGGCATCGGCAGCGACGGCGCCCCGTGCAACAACACCCTCGATATCCACACGGAGATGCGCGTGGCCGCCCTCGTGCAGAAGGTCCCCCATGGCCCCACGGCCATGCCCGCCAACAGGGTCATCCGCATGGCCACCATGGACGGCGCCAAGGCCCTGGGCTTGGACCACGAGATCGGCAGCGTCGAAGTGGGCAAGAAAGCCGATCTCGTCCTCCACCGCTTCGATCAGGCCTACAATGGCGTCGCTCCACAGCAAATCGCCTCGACCTTGGTCTACGCCTCCTTCCCGGAGAACGTGCGCAGCGTCTGGGTCGACGGCCGCCTCGTCGTCGACGACGGCCGCGTCGTCACCATCGACGCCCCCGCCCGGCTGGCCGCCGGGAGAGAGGCCCTCGCCGCCCTCGGCTTCTGACCTGGCCCCTCAGAGAGGCGCCGCGTGGCCTTCGACGCTGTTGAAGCGCTCCGCCAGCGCCCGCGCCTCGATGATGTTGTCTTCGATGGAGCAATAGGTCCAACCACCGTAGCGGCCGATGCTGTAGACCCCAGCCGTGCCCAGGGCCTCGCGCCACCGCGCCGTAGCGCGCAGGGACTCGGCCGTGATGTGCACATAGGCCGGGTCGAGGACCACGTGGTGGGATGAGATGCAGCGGTGACCGTCGACGATGCCCGCTCGCGCCAGGTCGGCCAGCACCTGGGCCTGGGCCGCCGCGACGTCGAGGCTCTGGTCCGTGGGCGCCCCGATCTCGACGTAGAGGCTCATGCGATCGGCCCCAAAGATGTTGTCGTAAAAACCCACGCGATAAAAAGAGAAGTCCCGATCCGGGAAGTAGACCCAGTGGGGCTTGGTCCAGCCCTTGCGGTCGAAGCCCAGGTTGAACACCAGCACCTTGTTGGTGCGGAAGGCCGCCTCTGCAAAAGGCAGCCCCGCAGCACGCAAGAGATCGACGAAGGGCGCGCTGGACACCAGGCGCTCATAGGCGATCTCGCGCTTGCTGGTGCGCGCCACCCGCTTCTCCAGGTCGAGGCCGACCAGGGCCTCGTTCAAGGCGAGCCGCCCCGTGTCCACCCCCGCCAACAGGGCCTCGACGTAGCGGATGGCGCCGCCCCGTGGATAGGTGAAGGTGGCGTTATAAGAGCGGTTGTCCGCTTGGCGCATGTTGCGCACGATGTCGCGCAGGTCGGCGTAGGGGAAAAAGCGCCCCATGGCGTCCCGATCCAGATCGCCCAAATCGCAGGCGTAGAGCTTCTCGTTGTAGGGAACCAAGAAACGCTCGGCGATCCCCCGGCCAAAGCGGCGATAGACCATCTCCTTGAAGGACGCACCCTCATCGGGGTGGGCCTCTTCGGCAAAGACCAGGTCATAGAGGCAATCGATGAAATCCGCTTGGGGCAACTGGTGGATGTTCTTCTGGAAGGGAAAATCGACCACGTTGCCCTGGTGATAGACCTGCGAGCAGCGGGCGATGGTCTGCACTTCCCCCGCTGGCATACGCGCCACCAGCATCTGCTCGATGGCTTTGTCCCGGAAGTGGAAAAAGTGACCCGAATAGTCCCAGACGAAGCCATCCTGCTTGACGGTCTTGCAGTAGCCCCCTATGGCATCGTCGCGCTCGATGATCAGGTAGTCTTTGTTCTGCAGATAATTGGCGCAAGCCAGGCTCGTGACGCCTGCGCCGACGATCAGGGTCTTGACGTGCTCCACGTTCCCTCCGCGGTCACCCTCAACGCAGGGCGACGATGATCAGGGCAATGGCCAGGCCCAACACGGCAAAGACCACGGCGCCGCCAATCAAAATCAGCATCTGCTGCGTCTTCACGCCCCCGGTGTTCACCGGGCTCCCCCCCGGGGCCATGGTCATGGGCATCATCGGTTGGCTCACGGCCAAACCCATGGACTCGATTTCATCGTGGATGGCGAGCAGCTCGGCCTGCACCGCCGCCCCGTCGGGGTAGCGGTCCTCAGGCTCTTTCTGGATGGAGCGCTCGATGAGCCGCACCAGCCGTGCCGGCGGGTTGAGACCCGCGCGGGGCACCACGGGCGGGATGGGCGCGTTGACCTGTTTGTGCATCACCTCCATGGCGTTGTTGCCATCATAAGGCACATCGCCACACACCATCTCGAAGAGCATGATCCCCAAGGCATAGACGTCGGCCGCCGCCGTCACGCCCTCGAGCCCCATGGCTTGCTCGGGCGCCATGTAGTGCGGGGTGCCAAAGGCGATGCCCGCCTGGGTCAACTTCTTCGTCGCCCCCTGCAGCCGCGCAAAGCCAAAGTCCAGCACCTTGGGCACCTCTTTGCCATCCTCATCGCGCACCAAGAAGACGTTCTCCGGCTTCAGATCCCGGTGGATGATCCCGTGCTTGTGCGCCTCGGCCAGGGCATTGGCGATCCCCAACGCCATGGAGACCACCCGGCGCAGCGACAGTTGTTGCCGCATCTCCTGGGACACGGGCTTGCCGTTGAGGAATTCCATGGCCATGTAGAGCACACCCGTGCGCTCATCCAGCCCACTGTCGAAGAGCATGACGATGTTGCGGTGGCTCATCCGCGCGATGGCCTCGGCCTCACGCAAAAAGCGGTCGCGAATCACGCTGTCATGCATGAAATCGTCTTTGAGGACCTTGAGAGCCACCGCCCGGCCGACGGGCTTCTGCACCGCCTTGTAGATGTAGCCCATGCCACCCTCACCGAGCAGCTCCATGGGCACGAACTTCCCGCCGATCTTCTGGCCCAAGAGGTGGCCGTCAGGCGCCGAGGCCAACACGGCCTCGTTCACGTAAACAAAGCCATCGCGAGGACAATCCGCACCCAACTCACCAACGCTACGACAACTTGGACAAATGGCCATGGCTCCCCGTCACCTCACTCGTAGTCGACGCTCTACTGCGATCGGCAGCGCGACAGGGCCCACGTTACGCAAGCCAACCTGTCTACGGCTACATTCGCGCACCATAGTAGATCCGATGGCCCTACACAACCGCCGCAATCCATGCCATATCGATGGCGCGCGTCTTTGCGCACCCATTTGGCCGCGACATGCCCCACCGCCCCTTCACCCTCACCGATGATCTCCGCCTCCGCGGCGCCGCCCTGTGGTTCGACCCCCAGCGCCGCCGCCCCCTCGCCTTCATCTCCTCGGCCTGCGCCCCCGCCCCGGCCCACCAACGCGCCATCCTCAGCCCCGCCACCCTCGCCCTCCTCCAACGCCGCCGCCCCTACGCCCTGCGGGCCCTACCCCTGCCGCCACACCGCCCCATCACCGTGGCTGGCGTCCGCATCGAACTCCTCCCCGCTGGCGTTCTCCCTGGCGCCATGCAGGCGCTCTGCGAACATGCTGGTGAGAGGCTCCTCGCCGTTCCCCTTTTGGGACCACTTCAGGGGGGCGCCCTCTTCCCCTCCATCACCGTGCGGCGCTGCGATCACCTCCTCATGCACTGCCCAACCCACCTCGCCGCGACCCCCGCTGCGCGGGAAGAGGCCTGGGACGACCTGTGGCAGCGCATCGACGACCTCCAGGCTTGCTCCCCCAAAGTCGTCGTGACCAGCACCCACTGGGCCCCCCTCCTCGAGGTCGCCGCCCGCCTCGACCGCGCCGCCCGACCCTACCGCGTCGACACCAAAATCCAGCGCTTTCTCCGCCTCTATCAGCAACACCACCCCACGCCCCCCACACCCACCGAGAGGGCCGACCTCATCCTCAGCCTGCAGAGCGCGCCGGCCAAGCCAAGCCCCTTTTACGCCGCCGCCATCGAGGTGAGCCCCGGCGCTCCCCCGGCGCCCCTCCCACCTCCTCCCCCAATCCCCGCTGCCCGTCTGCTGTTGGCCAGCCACCAGGAGCTGCACTACTTCGCCCAACACAGCCAAGCGCGCAGCGTCAGCCTCTACGGGCCCGATGCTGCGACGCTCCCCCTTCACCTCCCCGGCTGCGAGCTCCACCGCCTCCAGCCCTCGACCCAGCCCCCCCTCAACCTCGACGGCAACGCGCCCTAATCGCCCACCGCCTCGATCACGCCGTCGCGGCGCAACACCCCATAGCGGCGTTGCAAGACGCGCAGGTCCAGCTCCGGCGCTGCGCTGAGCTGCGCGGCCACCGCCTCGTCCAGGATGCGCCCCCGTTCGCGCTCCACGACCTGCTGGCGATACTGCGCCTTCTGGGTGGCCCAAGCCCCGGGATCAGGCAGACGCCGCGCCACGACCTTGACCACATAGACCTGTTCCCCCTCCAAGACCGGCGCGCTGACCTCGCCCGGTTCGAGGTGGTGCAGCGTCGCCAGCAGCCGCGGCAAGGGCCCCATCCCAGGCAGGCGGCCAAAAGCCACATAGGGCGCCGCCGGAAGCTGATAGTGATCCGAGGGGTGCTGCGCCAGCAGGGCCTTCAGCGCCGCGGCGTCGTCCCGTTGCAGCGCCGCCTGGGCCGCCTGGGCCACCCAGCTCACGCTCGGTGCCGCCCCCCGCTCCTGGATGATCAGGCTGGCGATTTCTCGCGCCAAGGCCGGCTCCAGCTCCTGCACGCGCCCCTCTCGCCGCGCCTCGAGGCGGTAGACCGCGTAGCCCTCGGCCACCTCCATGACTTCGCTCAGGCTCCCGGGCAGCAGGGCGTCGGTCCAGGGCGCCCGGGTCGGTGACATGGGCGGCAACAGCCCCCCACGCTCGCGCTCCTCGGGGATCTCCGTCAGGGACGAGGCCAAGGCCGCAAAGTCCTCCAAGGCCGCCCGGCGCCGCACCTCCTCGGCCGCTTGGCGCACTCGCCCTCGCGTCTCAGGCGCAGCGTCGGCCGCGACGCGCAACACCACCCGGCGCAAAGTGACCTGGCCCGGGCGATAGAAGCGGTCTTTGTTGGCAGCGTAGTAGGCCTCGATGAGATCCGGCGCGCCCTCGGCCAGGTGGGTGATCTCAGCCGACGACGGCACATTGAGAAAGCGCACCACCTCCAGGGTCCACTCGGCGTGCTCGTGCATGAAGCGCGCCTCCAGGTGCGCCGCGTCGATCTCCGCCAACAGCGCCGCCGTCAACCCCGGCGCGAAAATATCTGGCTCCAGGGCACGGCGCAAACACGCCGGCGCCACCTCCAGCGCCGCCGCCACGGCGCTCAGGGTGCCACCCAACTCGCGCGCCCGAGGATAGGTCTGCAACGCGGCTTCAAAATCCTCTTCGCTCGCCCTCATCTCGCGCTGGGCCGCCATGCTCCGCACCACTTGCCCGCGGAGGCACTGGCGCACCAGGGCTTGCTGCAGCGAGGGATCGGCCTTGCGGGCGGCGCTCGGCGGCCTGGCGAGGAGATCCAGGCGCGCCAGGCAACAGGCGTAGTCGTCCAGGTCTATTTGCCACGCGCCCCAGCGCCCTACCTCGGCGGCCGCCTCGAGGCCTGGCGCTGCCTCCGCCCCGGGGGCGCCCCCTTCCTCGGCACCCGGGCGCGTGGCCTCCGCAGGCTTAGCGCCTTCATCGCGCGCCGCCTCGCAGCCTGCGCCACTCGCCAGCAACAGGGACACCAAAAGTAGCCCACGCATCTCCATCCCTTCAACGCCTCCCTTCCTGGGCACCACTGCAGCCCTCGGGCTCATGGAACATCTCAGCGGCACAGGCAAAATTGCGACGTCTGCCCAACTTCTGTGCTATCGTAGAAGACGCTGCGCGCCAAGCGTCGTTCCTGGAGGTAGAAGATGCACCCTCACCGGCATTATTTCCTCGTGTTCATCGCCGCCCTGGGTCTGAACGCCTGTACCTTGGGCATGGACTGGACCCTGCAGGACCAGGACTCGCCGCCGGAGGAGACCGAGGCCAGCGACACCGCTGGCGACACCGAGCTCCCTGAACCCGACACCGACCTCAGCGAAGACCTCGGAGCGGAGACCGTTGACGTCGACGACACGGCAGACCTCCCCCCCGACGTCATCCCCGACGTCATCCCCGACGTCATCCCTGATGTCATCCCCGACGCAGACATCGACGCGGCGGACCAAGAAGAGGACGAGGTCATCGCCCACCCCTGCCCATCAGCCGACAATTGGGTACCTGCCGCGCCTGATTCGAGTGGACTCCACAATCTCTTCTACCGCAAGACCACCTTCGACATCCAACTGGAAGCCACGATCTGGCGCGGCGCGCCGGCAGGGGAAAGGATGCTTCTTTTCTTCAGTGACAGTGCCGTGGTGCAAGTCGACCTCGGTGGCAACGATGCGCACCTGAGTGACCTAACAACGTCCAGCACCGAGAATATCTGTGACGTCCCTCTCTACCAGGTCATCCCAACGGCGCTTGGCTCCGAGCTGGGCTACCTCTTGATCCACGACGGCCAGGGCCCCAATTCAGAGGTCGTGGATGGCTCCTGCTTGGCCTTCGTCAACAACGCAGACGACCGCTTTGTCATCGACGGTCAAGCCCCGGCCAGCCTCGCGCCCTACAACCTCCACCCGAACGATGGGCAGAGCCTCTTTGGCCTGCTCCCTGAGAGCGGCAGCACCCCTCAGAACCCCAAAGGCAATCTCGGGCAATGGACACTACAAAAGGCCAGCGGTGAAGACTGTCCCTCCAATGGCTCCAGCGATTTGATTATCCACGAGGGACTCTGTTTTTATAACGATTCACCTTGGGCCGCCGCTCACCCAAACGGTCGCTTGCTTGGTGTCCACACCGGGGAAACGGCGTTTTTCGCCGTCATGCACAACCAGAACCGGCAAGTCTTAACGGCGACCTTGGGGAGTGGTTCATGGGAATACAGTTCCCTCTCAGGGATGATCGAGGACCCACTGGGTGCCCTGTACAACCCCTACACTGGGAGATGGTTCGTCGTTGGCGGCAACAGCGTCTGGCGCATCAATAATGACGGGAGTGGTTTGAACCCCATCGGCGCTTTCCCTAACCGCCCAAGTCATCCGCTCACGGCACTGTATTTCGATGGACCAGAGCTCATGATGGTCGCCGCGGCGAACGACGGCAGCAACATCGCCTACTTGATCGCCCACGGCGACGATGTCTTCCCGGGTGTCTTCACGCCTGACCTCAATGGGGGCCAGCCCTCCCTGGTCTACGCCCACCACGACAGCCTCTTCGTCATCGCGAACAACGATAATGCTGCGAGCATACACCGAGTACAGTTCTGTTGGGCCGAATGAGGTCGGCCGCCGCTCCGGATCCCGCGGCTGCGGGGTCGCGCTGGTCTTGGCCCTCGTGCTCTTGACCTGGAGCGCCACCCTGGCCGCTGCGCCACCAGTGCCCGCGGCCCAGGAGTGGGAGGATCTGTCGACCTTCGTCCCGGACCCGCTCCTCTGCGCCCACCCGTTGCTCCTCTCGGATCTCATCAAAGACGTCGCCTACGTCCTCCAGCGCGAGGCCATCGAGGTGACCACCCCCTGGCTCAGCGACGTTGAAGAGGGCCGGCTCGGCGACGCCATGCATGGCCTCCTTGGCTTAGCTGGTCATTTCGTCGATGACCCACAGACGCAGCGCTACCTCGAAGCGCTCCTGCAGCGCATCCTCCCCTTCACCCAGCGCCAATTGCCCTGGCGCATCGAGATCCTCGACGTGGACGAGAGCAACGCCTTCGCCGCCCCTGGGGGCAAGATCTACATCACCCGTGGCCTCCTCGCCGCGGTCGACAATGAAGCCCAGATGATCATGGTCCTGGCTCACGAGGTCGCCCACCATGAAGGTCGCCACCCAGGCGCGGCGATTCAGGCCATGCACGCCTTAGGCCTGTGGAACGATGACAGCTTCCTCACGAACAACTCTCTCCTCGACATCCTGCAGATCTTGTCCATGCCGCTCTCGGCGCGCCAAGAACAGGAGGCGGACGCTTTCGCCCTCGACGTGGTCCTCGCCCTGGGCTACTCGCCCCTGCAGGCCTCTCACCTGATGCTGCACTTTGCCGCCGCCGAGAGCGACGAGGACGCGGCTTACAACGCCGTGCTGCAAGCCGAAGGGGAACGCCAGGCCGACGGGTACGCTTTCGCCCTCTGGCTCTTGCCAGAGCTTCGCAACGCCTTCCGCACCCACCCCCGCGCCCACGCGCGCGCCTGCGCCGTTCAGCGCCACCTGCGCTGGCTCGAGGCCGAGCCCTCGGCGCTGCTGTACATCGGCGCCGCCAACTTCGCGCAGCGCACGCCCTGGAGTGGCCATGAGTGAGCCCACCTCCCCGGCGCCCCCGCGGGTCAGGACGCGTCGCCCCGCTGCAAGCAAGCAGCCCCTGGGGCTCGCCATCGTGGCCACGGCCTTATTGCTCGGGGCCTGCTCCGGCACGGCGCCCTTGCCTCCGCCGGCCCTCTGCCCTGCGAGTGCCTGGATCCCGGGCGACGCTGCCTACGCGCTCATCATCCACCCGGCCGACCTGCACGGGGCCGCAGGGCGCGAGACCCTGCAGCGCTGGAAGGAGCGAGGAGGCCTGGCGACGTGGATCCGCGAGCGCTTCTTGGGCCTCCTGGGCCTCGATCTCTTCGACCCTGACGCTTTCGCCGCGGCCGGCCTCTCCCTGGACCACGCTATCGCGGTCTTTGGCCTGGGCCTGCGCCCCGCCATGGTCATGCACCTGCAGGACCCCGTGCGCTTTCGGCACTTCATCGCGCAAGCCAAAGAACAGAACCCGCAGATCCTCAGCGAGAGCCACGTCGTGGCCGGCCGACACGTCGACGCCATCGCATTGGGGCGCAACCGCTACACCTTTCTGATCGAGGGGCAGCTCCTCTACGGCCTCCTGCACGGCGCACACGATGCGCTGGATGAAGCCCTGGTGGCCCGCCTCAGCCTCCCCCAGCCTGAAGGCTCCCTTGGCCAAGGGCCGCTATTCCGCCAAGCCGTCGCCCAGAGCGCGCCGGGCGAAGACTTCACGGCGTTCTTCTTCTTGCCCGTGGCCCGCTTCGACGCCGCGCTCCAGGAGAACCAAGGCCCGGCGACCAGTCCGCGCGCGCTCTATCTCAGCGACGCCTTGCATCGCGCCGTCAGTGCGCGCGACCACAGGGAGCGACTGCGCTGTCAGGAGGCCGGCGCGGAGCTGGCGCAACGCCTCCCCTTCGTGGCCGCCCACTGGCGTCATGCGACCCAGAGCTACGCCCTCCATCTGGCCCTCGATGCACCGACCCTCGCCTCGCTGCAAGCCTTGACCGACGTCCAGCCCCTTCCCTGGCGCGCCCTCAGCCGCAACGCCATCGTCGCCGGCGCGCTCCAGCTCGATCTCACGGCGGTGCCGTCCTTTGGTGCCGAAGACGCGCACCTGATGCTGTGCCCCAACCTCGGCGCCGTCAAAGGCGCCTTGGCCTATCTCAGCCAAGGGATCCACGAGAGCGACGCCAGCCAGGCCCTGAGCGGTCGCTTCTTGGGGGCGCTCTACCATTTCAACCCGGCCGCCGGCTTGAGCGGCTTCCCCGTGGGCGTCCTCCTGGTCGGCGCTCGGGACATGGCGGCGACGCTACACGGCTTCGACCTCATTTTTCGCGCCTTGGGGGCGACCCGCCGCGAAGTCGGGGATGGCACCGTGCGCTACGGCTTCTTCTTCAACCGCATCGCCTTCACCACCGCCCCCTTTGACGCCTGGATGGCCCTGACCTTTGGGGAAATGGCCCGAGAAGACGTGCAGCGCATACTCGCCGCCGAGACGCAGGAGGTCGACGCCTTTGCCCTCCTCGCCATCGACGCCCCCCGCCTACTCAACATCGTCCAGAGGCTGCTCCCTCTGGACGATGGCGAGCAGCCCGCTCTGGGTCCCAGCGGCGCGCTGCGCTTCTTCAAGGCCACCTTGCGCAGCGACGGTCTGCGGGTGGAGTCCTTGGATTGAAGGGCGCCCTCGGCACGAGCGCCGTCGTGGTCCAGGAAGATGAGGCTTGCATCCCCCGATTCGAAACACTAAGTTCGTGGCCACTGCGGCGCCAAATCAGGTCCGCCAAAGGACACCTCACCTCATGCCTACTTTTCGTGCCCACCCTGTTGGCCCTGTGCCGCTGGGGCTCATCGTTTTGAGCCTAGGGCTGGCGTTCGCCCTGGGTTGCCGAAGCGAGCACGAGTCCTTCTGCGCCAGCGCTGCAGAGAAGATGTGCACCAAGTGTTTTGCCTGCGACAGTGAGCAGGGGCCGCGCTTGTGCGGGCTGCACCCGCACGCCACGCCGGAAGAGTGCCAGTGGATGTTGCGCAACGTCTGTAGCGCCAACGATGGCCTTTTCAACCTCGAAGCCAGCCGCGCCTGCGCCGACCGGATCGAACGCATCACCTGCATGGATCTCCAAAGAGAAGGTCGCCCCGACGCCTGTCGACGTCTCTTCTAAACGTCAGAAGGGCGCCCGCGCGAGCGACAGGTTGACCTGAAGGAGGTCCTGATCCGGCGCCACGGCAATGCGCTGCTTGGCCGTGGTGTATCCCGCCTTGCGCAGCTCGACGTTCAGCTCGGGGTAGCGCAGCAAGTATTGGGCTTGCACCATCCGCAAGGGCGTCCGGCCAACATAGACCCCGTTGAGATAGGCATCGGCACCCGGTGGCTCGCTGTGCACCATGACCCGCACGGGGCCACGCGTCACGGGGCCATCGATACTCAAACCCGGCAGCGGCACATCTTCTGCGTGCGCCTCGGCCCACGGTCCTGGCGGCGCCTCGGCGCTGCGCTCGCCTGGCTCGACCACCACCAGGCCCACGGCCACGCACAGCGCCAACCCGGCAAAGAGACACAGGGCCAAGCGCACGGCGCGCCGGCTCTCGTCTCCACCTTCACAGGGCCTAAGCACTTGCATGGACCTCAACCCTCATCATCCTCGGCGATGGGCACCGCAAGGGCCAACTCGGTGGACGCCACCGCCTCGTCCACATCCTCTCGCTCCACGTCCAAGTGGGGAAAGAGCGCCTTGATCTTGAATACATGGTCGAAGTGGGGTGGCAAAGGGAGCGCCACCACGCCACCCCCGGGTGCAAAGCCCGGCTGCGCTCGCGCCACCGGCGCCTCGACGCGAGAAAGCTGTTGCTGCGGCACCTGGGTGATCACCCCTTCCAGGCGCGTGTAGTGCACCAGGAAAAGGGCGAGCCCCCACAGAGACACCAGAGCCATGACCACCGCCATGATCAGATCCACGGCCATGCGGGCGAGCATCAAGAGCATGGCCCACCGCCCCCCTACACTCACCAGAGCCAATCCTCCTGACAACAGGCCGTAGAGCATCCATATGGGCCCGACCACGGCCAACCACGTCCAGAGCAAACGGAGGTAAGACCCCAGATTTTGGCCCAAGTGCTGGGCGCCCTGGCGCAAACTCAGCACCAGCCCTTGACCATCGAAGAGCAGCGGCCCGAGCTGCACCATGCGCCACAAAAAAGTCATCCCAACAAAACAGAGGGCCGCCGCGCCCCCCAAAGCGCTGAGCAGGAGCCACGGCCACAGGGTCTCACCCTGCGTCAGGACCGCCCTCACACCTGCCGTCACTGGCCAGGCCACCACCACCAGAGCAAAGAGCATCTGCGCCACATCCACCAGCCCCCACAGCGCCGTGTAGCCCACCATCTTGGCGAAGCGATCGGCCACCGCCCGCAGCCCGCTCTGGCGCGGGCTGCTCGGCGCGGCGATGGCGCGCAGGTCCTGGGCCAAGGCACCCATGACGGCGCTGCGCACCAGGGCCAGCACGGCGAGCCACAGGGCCACGGCGCTGGCCAAGAGCCCCGCCGTGCCAAAAGTCCACCCCGGTGATCGCCAACGCTCCACCAGAGATGGCAAGGCCTGCCACCAACTGGGGCTCTGCTCCAAGGCCGCCACAAAGCCCCACAGCATCGCCCCCGCGAGCACCACGAAGACGGCGACGCTCAAGACCACGCTGACCATGTCACCGCCGATGAGCCACAAAATCAGCACCGCCCGGCGGCGCGTCAGGGTCCAGGCACCGCGCGCGCTGATCCCGGCGCCAGGCAACGCGGTCTGGCCCTGGTCCTCCTCTCGCTCCGCGACGCTCATAGACTCACCAAGTTCACCTGGCGCGAACCCAAGCCCAAGGACTCGCCGTAGGCCAACTGGACCCCGCCGTCGATCTGGGGCCACTGCGCCGCGTCGGAAAAAGAACGCCCCTCTACCGCCTCAATCATCGTCGCCACCGCCTGGTCCACCGCCACGGGGTCCGTCCCCGCGAAGAGACCCAGATCGCCCACCACCGGCTGCTGAGCCAAGCCCATACAGTCGCAGTCCTTGGTCATGTTCTGCGCCACCGTTAGGAAAAAGATGCGACCGGCCTTGGCCCGCACCACCCCCAGGGCGTGCTCGACGATGCGCTCCTGCAAGCTGGGGCCGGTCACATCCCAGTCCAGGCCTATCGCGTCATCGCGGCACAGGGCCACACACTCGCCGCAGCCAATGCAGCGCTCGGCGGCAATGGACGCGACACCCCCTGGTCCGCTCAGGTCGATGGCCTCTTCCGGGCAACCCGCCACGCAGACCCCACAGGCGACACAGCGCTTGCGCAGCACCTTGGGGATGTGCCCCGAGTGCTGGCGAAGCTTCGCTTTGCGCGAGCAGCAACCCATGGCCAGATTCTTGAGCGTCGCCGCAAAGCCCGTCCCCAGGTGGCCCGTCACGTGCGACAAGACCACCACGCTCCGCGCCTGGACGATGCCCGCCGCGACCGCCACTTCCTTGAAGTGCTTCCCCCCCTCGATGGCAACCACCACCTCGTCGCTGCCATTGAGTCCATCGGCTGGAATGAAGGGCGCGCCAACGGCCTCGATGCCAAAACCATGGGCATGCGCCACCGCCGCGTGGGTCACGGCGTTGTTGCGCGGACTCTTGTAAAGCACCGCCGTGTCCGTGAGAAAGGGGTGAGAGCCAAGGGCTTTGAGCTGGCCAACCAGCCCAGCTACTAAACGGGGCTGCACGAAAGTCGTCGTCCCAGGCTCACCGACGTGCAGCTTGACCGCCGTCAGATCGTTGCGCCGCACGATCTCAGCCAGGCCCGCCGCGGCGACCAGCCGGCCAATGGCCGCCTCTACCTCGGCGTCGGCCGCAGCGGACATCAGGGGCACGAAATAGACGGTGCTCATAACCAAGGCCTCCATGGGCGCGCCACTCAGGCGCGGCCACGCCACCCTAGCGCATGTGGCAGGCAGAGAAAAGCGTCAATGGTGCCGCCGCCCCACGCCCACTTCGGCCTCCTCCTCGGCCACCCCCAGCTCGCGCTCGAAGGCCTGCAGCTCGCGCGCCTCGGCCTCGTCATTGCTGTCCGCCGTGGCAAAAACCACCGCCCCCACTTTCTGCTGATCCAGCCGCAGCGCCGCACGCGCCTTCTCCGCTTCTTGGAAGGCACGCCATAAGCTCGGAAAGACGAAGCCCCCTTCGCCCTGCTCCACCCCTGCAATGTCCGCCTCGAACTCGGCCGTCGTCTCGCGCCATACCTGGTCAATGACGGCCACGTCGCCCGTGGTCTTGACCTGGCGCAAGGCCTTCACGACGTCCTCCTTGACCGCGCCCGCCGGCACGGCGATCTGCTCCCGCCCCTCCACGGAGGCAAAAACCGCCCGCAACACCAGACGGCGCACGTTGCGCTCGTGGCGCCGCAGGTTCTCCCGGCTCAAGGCGACCCAGCGCAAGGCCGGCACGGCGAAGAAGAGCAAGGAGAAGACCCCCGGGACGTAGACCAAGCCCACCATGGCAACGGGACCAGAGATCTCCAGGATGGGGAAGAGGGCCGACGGCGAAATCACGGCAAAGACCAGGTTGAAGGCATTGAAAACGCCGATGAGCCAATTGGGCCCCGATTTGTTGCCCGTGAGGCTCTTGGGCACCTCCAGACGGTGCCAGGCCGGCGGCGGTTCGCTGACCTTGGCGCCCTCGGCCGAGAGGAGCAGGCCTTTGAAAACATAGAGGACCTCACCCTCTTCGGAGATCTCCACCTCGCCGTCGAAAGCCGCCAAAATTCGGCCCAGCTCACTGTCCGCCTTGGCACGACTGTCGCCGGAGAAGCGCACCCAGTCCGCCACGGTGATGACCCCGCGTTTGGCTCGGATCAACTCGGCCGCCTTGCGATCTCGCTCCAAGGGATCCACGGGCAACACGTCGGGGCCAAAGACGAAGGCAAAGACCTGCTTGTAGAAGGGCGCCTTGGGCGCGCTCTGCCCAAAGGAGCTGCGCCGACTCTGCTGCTGGTAGCTGTGCCCGTAATAGCCCGAGCCGTAGCGCCAATCGGGGGTCCAAAAAATATAGAACAACCAGAATATCGGTATGTTGGGGCCGCGCCTGCTGCTACTGCTGCTGTTGCGGTTCTGCGACATGAGCGCCACGAAAGCGGCGATGGCCAAGGTCACGTAGATGACGAAGTACGCCACCAACATCACCATGATCCACACCTTGAAGCCCGCCTTGAAGGCGCGCCACGCCGCATCTTGGAAGCGCTCCCAGGCGCCGCGCTCATCCCGACGCACCAGAGACGGGTCGAAGAGGTAAATCAGATCGCCATCTTCGCTCACCTCCAGGTGGCCCTCGTGGGTACCCAAAAGGCTGCGCAAGGTCCCCTCTGCCTCCTCGCGAGCCAGACCCGTCGCCGTGACCACATCTCCAACGGTCACCCGCCCGCGCGACTTGCGCAGCGCCTGTAAGACCCTTCTCCGTTGCCCCTCTTCCACGGGACGCGCTTCCAAATTGCCCATCTCTCGACCCCTCCTAGGAACTCTCGTCCATCGCCGGCCTACACCAACCCGCTCCGACCAAAATCTCATGCGGCCCATAGCGCGCCTTGTAATCCATGGTCGGAGCGCCCGGCACCCAATAACCCAAATAGTAGTAGGGAATATTCATCCGTTGCGCTAGCGCGTTCTCCCACAACACCGACAAAACCCCAGGGGAGCGGTGGGCCTGCGCGGGCGCGAAGAAGTGGTACACACTCGACAAGCTCCGCCCCGGACAAATGTCGACGACGCTCACGGCAAAGAGCTGCCCGTCCAAGCGAAAATGCACCGCTAGGCTATCCACGGAGGAAGTGAACAGAAAGCGCTCGAGCTCCTCCCGCTCGCTCCCTTGCGGCGAACCGGGATGTTGAAAGTCCATGTAACGCACGTAAATATCGTAGATCTCATCGTCCAACACCAGGGGCGCCAGCGCCACCTTCACCGACGCGTTGCGCCGCCACACGCGCCGCTGCGACCGGCTCGGACGCAGCTCCCCCACCCGCAGGCGCAGCGGCGTACAGGCCTGGCAGCCCTCACATTGGGGCCGATAAAAGACGTCACCCGAGCGGCGAAAGCCCCGCAACAACAGCGCATCATAGAGAACAGGAGGCAAACGCGCCGCCCTGAAGGCCACGGCCTCCATCTCGCGATCCGGCAGATAAGGGCACGCCGAGCGGCCACTCACCGACAACGTTCCCTGGTCGATCGCCAACAACAGGTCCCGCGCTATTCGCTCCCACGCTTCCATGACCCCGAGGCCCCACACGAGGGTTGGAGGTGACGGTCACGGCGCCGCCACGGCGCACAACGGGTCTCCCGCCGCCAATGCCCCCCAACATGCTCGCCTGCCCCCCGACAATTGTCCACCCCCCTCTCACCCGATGACGCTCACCTCTCCCCGCAACGACACCCGCTGCACCACCACCTCCAACGCCTTGCCCGAGCGCGCCACCGCCTCGCGCACCAGACGCTGTAGACCGCCACAGCAGGGCACCTCCATGATGGCCACCTCCACGGCCTCCACCTCGTTGAAACGCAGAATCGCCGCCAGCTTCTCCACATAGGCCGAGGTGTCGTCCAACTTCGGACACGCAATGACCACCGTCCGCTCAGCCAGCAAGGTCGAGTGGAAGGTCGGACACGCGAAGGCCACACAGTCCGCCGCCACCAACAAACGGGCCCCCGCGTAGTAGGGCGCCTGCACGGGCACCAAATGCAACTGCAGCGGCCAGTTGCGCACCCCCTGCGCCACGGCGCCCGCCACCACTGGCGCGACACCCTTCACCTCTTGGCTCGGACAACAGGGCGCCGGACCGCCGAAACGCGCCGCCGCTGGCACCGTCGCAAAGCTCTGCACCCGCGACCCCGGACAGCCGCCATGCACCGCCGCCGGAGCTGGCCCCAGAGACTGCGCCCGAGACCCCGGACACCCCCCGGACACCGCCGCCTGCGACCCCAGACGCGCCGCCACCGCCGCAGCGTCAAAGGGCGCCGCCTCGCGCTCGACCATCGTGATGGCCCCCTGTGGACACTCCCCAAGACAGTCCCCCAAGCCATCGCAATACACGTCGCTCACCAGACGCGCCTTGCCATCCACCATGGCAATGGCCCCCTCATGACACGCGCTCACACACAGCCCACAGCCATCGCACTTCTCGGCGTCAATCTCGATAATCTTGCGCTTCAGCATCTCTCGCCCTCCCATTCCCAACCTTTAGCTGCGAATCATCACCAACAACATCTTCAACGGCGCCACCGCCTCCAAAGCATGCGGCACGTCCGCCGGCATGATCACCACCTCACCGGACCGCACCTGGTGATCCTCACCCCCGATGCGCACCCGCGCTTCGCCATCCAGCACCTGCAGCCAAGCGTCAAAGGGCGCCGTGTGCTCACTCAGCCCCTGACCCACGCCAAAAGTAAAGAGGGTGATGTTCCCCGTCGGCCGCTTCAACAGCGTGCGACTCACCACCGCACCGCTCACCACCTCCAACGCGTCGGCCAGATTCACCACCTTGCCTAGCTCCAAACCTTCAACTTTCTTCATCTCTTCGTGCATCATTCGCTCCTTGGTCATGGCACATCAGCGAGCCCACCGCCCTCACTGCACGAAGCTTGCCAATGGCCTGCTTGTTCTTCAACCGACTATTATCTTTATGGATCCACGCGCATCGCCCCAGCGCACCGCCTTGACCCCTGGCCTAGCAACCTTATATCGTTGCCAACCCAACGCCCGGCGGGTGCCGCAACCTTATTTGGGTGACGCAACCTCCGGCACCACCCCCCAACGCCACCCCATGACCACCATCATCCCCGCCTGCCCCGGACTGCGCGACCGCGAGAGCTTCATCGAAGAGGCCCTCCACACCCTGCTCACCTCACTCGACCTCGAACAAGTCCTGCGCCAGAGCGCCCACCTCTTGCGCAAGCACTTTGGCCAAACCCGCATCGCCATCTACCAGTGGCACCCCGAAAACGCCGACATCGCCACCCTCCTCTGGCTCTCGGATGCGCACCACAACGAAGAGAAGCCCCCCCGCAGTGACTTCCCGCTGACGGGCACCTTGGTCGGCCAAGTCCTGCAACAGCGCAGCCCCCTCACCCTCGACCCCATCGAGGACCAAGGCCTCTACCGCGAAGAGTCCCTGCGCCACCTCGGCTACACCTCCCTCGCCGTCTTCCCCCTCCAAGTCGGCACGCGCCTCCTCGGCGCCCTCTCCATCGCCCACGGACCCGACGAGGGCCTCCTCTGCCGCTGCTTCCACCCCGCGCAACGCCTCTCCTTGCTCGTGGCCATCGCCCTGCACAACAGCCTGATGGTCGAAGAGATCCGAAGCCTCAACCAACGCCTGGGCCGCGAGAACAGCCGCCTCAAAGAAGAGGTCCAGTCCACCCGGCCCCAGTGGCTCGACACCTCCCTCAGCCCACCCATGCAAGACGCCCTGCGCCAAGCGCGCCTCGTCGCCCCCTCCGACACCAGCGTCTTGTTGCGCGGCGAAACGGGCACCGGGAAGGAGGGCATGGCCCGCCTCATCCATCAGCTCGGCCCGCGCGCCCACCAACCCTTCGTCGCCGTCAACCTCGGCGCCATCCCGGAGGCCCTGGTCGAATCGGAGCTCTTTGGTCACGAGAAGGGTGCTTTCACTGGCGCCGTACAGCGCCGCCTCGGCCGCTTCGAAGAGGCACACCTCGGAACCCTCTTCCTCGACGAGGTCGGCGACGCCCCCCTGCCACTCCAGATCAAGCTCTTGCGCGCCCTGCAAGAGCGGCACATCCAGCGGGTGGGCGGCAAGGAGACCCTCCAAGTGGATGTCCGCGTCATCGCCGCCACCAACCGCGACCTCGAAGCCATGGTCGCCGCCGGTGAGTTCCGGGCCGATCTCTATTACCGTCTCAACATCTTCCCCATCACCCTGCCCCCCCTGCGGGAGCGCCGCGGCGACCTCCCCACCCTGGCCCGCCATCTCCTCCACCAACACGCTCGCAGGATGAACCGCCGCCCACCCCATATCGATGCCGCGGCCCAGGCTCAGCTCCAGGCGCATCACTGGCCCGGCAACATCCGCGAGCTGGAGAACCTCCTCGAGCGCGCCCTCATCCTCAGCGTCGGCGACACCCTCGACCTCCGCGCCGCCCTCGGCGGCGTCATCGCCCCCGCTCCCACGCCAGGACCCGCGGCCCCAACCAGCCCTGACTTCGACACCCAAGTCGCGGCCATCCTCCGCCACAGCCTGGCCCAATGTGGCGGCAAGATCTACGGGCCCGACGGCGCCGCGGCGCAATTGGGCCTGCCCCCGACCACCTTGCAGGCCAAGCTGCGCCGCTATGGCCTCCGCCCCGCCAAGGCACCCGATAGAAGCGCCCCAGGCTGATTGCCCGCCGCCCAGCCTCCTCCACCTCACCCGGCGGCGGCGCTAGTCGCGGCGGCGGCGCTGGCGCCCATCTGTCACCGGCAGGGTCAGGCCCAAAGCCTTGACGCGCCTGAACAAGGTGCTCTTGTGAATCCCCAGAGACTTGGCCGCGGCGCTCCGGTTGTTGCCATGGCGCGCCAACGCCGCCTGGATCTGCGCCGCTTCCAGCTCCTCCCGCCCCCGGCGGAGGGGCGTGGGCGGCCGTTGCGCCAGCAACTCGGGCGGCAGATCCTGGGCATCGATCGGGCGCTCACCACAGAGGATGAAAGCGCGCTCCATGACATTGGCGAGCTCGCGCACGTTGCCAGGCCAATGGTAGGCCATGAGGATCTCTAGGGCCTGGGCTTGCAGGCCCGGCACCTTGCGCCCCTGCCGGCGATTGAGCTCGCCGATGATTTCGTGGGCCAAAAGCGGCACATCCTCGATCCGGCGCGCCAGCGGGGGGAGGGCGATGCGGACGACGTTGATGCGATAGAAGAGGTCCTCCCGAAAACGCCCCTCGCGCACCATGGCTGCCAGATCCCGGTTGGTCGCCGCCACGATGCGAGCGTCACTGCTCTCACTGCGCGTGGCACCCAAAGGCTCATAGACGCGCTCCTGGAGCACCCGCAGCAGCTTGGCTTGGACATAAGGCGAGATCTCGGCGATCTCGTCGAGAAAGAGCGTGCCGCCGCGAGCCATGGCGAAGCGCCCGATCTTGTCGCGGCTGGCGCCGGTGAAGGCACCCGCCTTATAGCCAAAGAGTTCGGATTCCAGGAGGTTGTCAGGCAAAGCGGCGCAGTTGACCGCGACGAAAGGCCCACGCGACCACGGGCTGAGGGCGTGCAAGGTGCGAGCGATGACCTCCTTACCCGTCCCGGTCTCGCCCTCGATGAGCACCGTGCTCGGGCTGGCAGCCACAGCCGTCAACATGGCAAAGATCTTCTGCATCTCAGGGCTGTGGCTGCGCAGCTCCCCGACCGAGGCGACAGCGCTCACTTCTTGGCGCAGGGCCTCGATCTCGCTCAGGTCGCGGAAGGTCTCGGCGCCACCCAGGATCCGGCCTGCCGCGTCCCGCATGATGGCCGTCGACACGCTGATGGGGACACGACGCCCCTCGGGATCGATGATGGTGCAGGCCTTGCCGATGATGGCTTTGCCCCCCTCCAAGGTCTGGCGGAGGGCACAACCCGGCCCACAGAGGCTGGAACGAAAGACCTCGGAACAGGGACGTCCCAAGGCCTCCTCCCGCGGCACGCCGGTGATCTCCTCGGCCGCACGGTTGAATGAGGTCACCTCCCAGCGAAGATTCACCGTGAAGACCCCGTCGGAGATGCTCTCGAGGATGGCCTCGGTGGAGGTGCTCAGCTCGGCTACCACCGCCTCGTCCACCTCGGCGCCATGATTCTTGTCCTCTGCCATCAGCCTCTCTCGCCGCCATCCGCCCCACGCCAACGCGTTGGCCCAGCACCTCACCGACGCCAGCTCTTCACCATCAGGGCTGCCACGGCTACCTGCCAGGCCTCGAGTAGGCGTGTCAAGGCTTCTTGGGCGCTGCGCCCAAAGCTCATGACCCCATCTTGATGCCCAGCCATGGCCAACCAGCCGCGCTCGCTCAGGGTGCTCTGCCGCCATTGCCTGCCGATCTCTTGGGCCAAGGTCTGGCTACCATAGGCCCCTTCCGCCCACACCACACCGCGCCCAAGCAGGGCGTCAGCCGCTGCCCGCCACAGCTCGGGGCTGTGGGCGTGGATGACCCAACGCACGTGGATCCCCACATCGTAAAAGGCCGCGTGACTCAGGGCCTCGCTCGATGGCGCCACCGCTCCACGGCTGCAAATGCGGCCAGCGCCCAGGTCGTAGGCCTCGACCTCGGCCAAGAGCGCCAAGGATGGCTCGGCGAGGTGCGCCGTTTGGCTCCCCGTGACCAAGAACGAGCGCGCCCGGCGTGGGGCGCCGTAGGGAGGCAGGCGGCAGGACACATTGCCGTAGCCGAGCCCTTCATAACGGGCTGGATCGCTTCCGAGGAAGCCCAAACGCAACAGAGCCGCTCTCGAGGCGAGCAGGGCCGGGCTGGCGGCCGTCGCCTGCGGACTGAGAGGGTCCGAGCGGTGCGCCGCCGCGTACTTCACCACCCCTTCTCGTTCACCGGCGCTCACGTCGCCGGCCCATTCAACACCGCGTCGAGCGCGGCAAAAGCATCGATGACTTCGGCGGACTCGGCGCAGCGCATCGCCACCCCGATGATCACCTCCATCGCCGGCTCGAGCTGGCGCTCCAGCGCGCGCAGGCTCTCATCGTCCAAGCCGTCGGCTCGGGCCCGGGTCAACTCGGCGAGCTCGCGCAGCTCTGCCGCGTGCGTCTCCGTCCAGGTGCGCAAGGTCTGCGCCGCCTGCGGGCACTTGTCGGGAGCTTTGTCGAGCCCACCTGCGAGCCCGACCAACAGCTCCACCACCCGCGCCTCAGCGCTCACCGGCGCCGCGTCGCCACCTGCATCGGCCCACGCCAAATGCGGACGCAGGCTCCAAGTGAACGCCATCACCACCCAGGCCAAGAGGACGACGAACGCAGCGCTACCAACCTTAGTTCCCATGCTCAGACCTCCCTGAAAGGTGCCCGTACCAGGGTCGCATTCGCCGAGTCTGGGGTCAACAATCGTGCCTAGGCCCGCGCGCTGCTGCTGCAAGAAACGCAAAAAGGCGGGAAACCCGCCTTTTTGCCGTCGCCTCGCCCACGTGGGGCAGCGAACTTAGTTGCTGAGGGCCGCGAAAGAGGTCTGGAAGGCCTCGAGGGCGGTCTTGCAACCTTCTTCCATCACCGCCGCTGCCGGACCAACGGCTGCGCTCTTCATCTCCGCCGCAGCTTGGGCCGTGGCATCGCAGAGGGCCTTGGTCATGTCAGTGGGGTTCTCACAGTTCTTCTCGACTTCGGCGAAGTAAGTGTCACAGGCACCACCGGCGGCGGCGGCAACGGCTTCGCCTTCAGCAGCGGCTTCGCCTTCAGCAGCGGCTTCGCCTTCAACAGCGGCTTCGCCTTCAGCGACGGCTTCGCCTTCAGCAGCGGCTTCGCCTTCAGCAGCGGCTTCGCCTTCAACAG
>CAYVQF010000029.1:0-6991 GCA_964454015.1 uncultured Myxococcales bacterium | reverse complement strand
CGGCTTCGCCTTCAGCAGCGGCTTCGCCTTCGACCGGCTTGGCCTCTTCCTTCTTGGCTTCGCCCTTCTTCTCCTCTTTCTTGGTCTCGGCTTTCTGCTCACAGCCGCTCACCGCAACCAAAGAAGCACCAGCGAAAAAGGTCAACATCAACGCGATCATCAAGGACTTGAACATGACTTCTCTCCTTCTTGCCACCGCAACGACAAGACCCACCGTTGAGTATGCCGCTACGGGTTGGGGCCAAGGCCCCGTGTTTAAGGAAAGGCCGAGCTCATGCGCATAACGCCTCGAGCCTTTCACGAGCCCGGTATTCTAAGCCAATACCAATGAAATTGCAATCCTCTTCGCCATGCAGACCATGCGCCTGTAATTACATGACTTTTGCCCACAACCCTCCCCCCGCCTGACCTCGCCCGGGCGCGCTCCAGCGCCAGTGACGGGAGTGGATTCACCCGCTGCTGGCCTGACAAGCCCTGCGCTCTGTGTTACCACGAAAAGGGGGGATCGCCTTGCCGACCCACACCTGACGACCTGCGCCGCGCCGCCTCATCGCTGCGCTCCCAGGCACGCAGAAAGGAACTGAGATGAAACGTCGCCATGCACCTCGTCACTCGCCGCTGCACCCGCCCGGGGCCGCCTGCCCCGGTGTCAGCCGCCGCGCCTTTCTCTCCCTCGGCTCTGCGAGCCTCGCCTCGCTGGCCGTAGCGCCGTGGCTCAGTGCCTGCGCAACCAACCCACCCCACCTCATCGCGCCAACCGCTGAGCCCATGCCCATGCCCAACTACTTCGAAGTCAACTTCGGTGTGACCCCGGCCATGATCGAACAAAGCCTCGCCGAAGCCATGCGCAACGGAGGAGATTGGGCCGACCTCTTCTTCCAACACACCGTCGAGTCACACATTGCCCTGGAAGACGACGTGGTCAACCGGGCCTACTCCAATGTCGAGCTCGGCGTCGGTATTCGCACGGTCACGGGCGATCAGACGGGCTTCGCCTACACCGAAGCCTTGACGGCGGAAGCCATGCGTTCGGCAGCCCGCACCGCGGCGGCCATCGCCCAGGGCGGCAGCGCACCTGCCTTCGCCCTGAAGCCCTTCCAACCCCCGACCCGCTATGACACCGAGATTGACTGGTCCTTGGCGCCCGTCGAGCAGCTCGTCGCCCTGTTGGATCAGCTCAACCAAGACGTGCGCGCCGCCGACCCTTGGGTCGAGAAGGTCAGCCTCTCAATCGGCACCCAGCAGCAGCGCATCCTCATTGCCAGCACCGATGGCCCCTTGGTTTTCGACAACCAGCCCATGGCCCGGCTGGTCTTGAGCATCGTCATGAACCACGACGGTGAGCGCCAATCGAACACCGTGAACATCGCCGCGCGCCGAGGCCTGGACTTCTTCGACCAGAGCCGCCTCGCCCGGCTGGTCCAAGAGGGCATCGAGCGCACCCGCATCCTCTTCGAGGCGCAGAAACCTTCTGCCGGCGAGATGCCCGTCATTTTGGCGGCCGGCTCATCGGGCATCCTCCTCCACGAGGCCATCGGCCACGGCATGGAGGCCGATTTCAATCGCAAGGGCATCTCCATCTTCGCCAACCGCATCGGCACCAGCATCGCCAGCCCCGAGGTGACCATCGTCGACAGCGGCCTCCACCCCGACCTGCGTGGCAGTATCAACGTCGACGATGAGGGCACCTTGTCCCAAGAGACCCGGCTGGTTGAGAATGGCGTCCTGCGCTCCTACCTCCACGACAAGATCAGCGCCCGGCATTTCGGTGTCGCCCCAACTGGCAATGGCCGCCGCGAGTCTTTCCGCCATCCACCGCTGCCGCGCATGCGCAACACCTATATGCTGCCAGGCGAGCATGCGCCCGAGGAGTTGATCGCATCGGTCAAGAAGGGGATCTATTGCATCTCCTTCACCAACGGCCAAGTGCAGATCGGCGCCGGAGACTACGCCTTCTACGTCAAGAATGGTTATCTCATCGAAGATGGCAAAATCACGGCCCCCATCAAAGACGTCAACATCATCGGCAACGGGCCGGAGTCGCTGGCGCGCATCACCATGGTCGCCAACGATTTCGAGCTCGATGACGGCGGCTGGACCTGCGGCAAAGGTGGCCAGCGGGTGCCCGTCTCTCTTGGTCTGCCGAGCGTCTTGGTCTCGGGAATCAACGTTGGAGGTATCTCATGAGCCAAGTTCACGCTTTGCAAGACATCGCCAGCCGCGCCCTCGAGAGTGCCTTGGCCGCTGGCGCGGAGCAGGTCGCCGTCAGGGTCGCCCAAGGCCGATCGATCGAAGTCAAAAAGCGCCAAGGTGAAATCGAGCGCATTTTGGACGCCGCGTCCTCGGGCCTCACCCTCCAGCTCTTCGTGGATGGCAAGTACGCCACCCACTCTACCTCGGATCTCCGTCCCGAAGCCCTTGACGCCTTCGTCCCCAAAGCCATGACCCTCACCAGCTATCTGGGACGAGACCCCTTTCGCGGGCTGGCCGATCCAGAGCTCTACGCAGGGCGCGCCGAGCTTGACCTCGAGCTCTATGATCCGGCGATGGCGGAGATCACCCCAGCGCAAAGACTGGATCTCCTCCAGCGCACCGAAGCGGCAGCCCAGGCCGTTGGCGGGCCCATCATCTCGGTCGAAACCACCCTCCGCGACGGCGCCTCGGAGGAAGTGCGACTTCACTCCAACGGCTTCTTCGGCACGGCCACCCGCACCTCCGTCTCTCTCTCGGCTTCGGTCTCGGTGCAAGATCCCAATGAACGGCGACCCTCTGACGCGGCCTGGGCCGCCACCCGCTACTTCGCCGACCTGCCCGACCCGGCCACCATCGGCGCCGAGGCATCCCAGCGCGCCCTCAGCCGCATCGGGCAGACCAAGCTCCCCTCAGCCACCTTGCCAGTGGTCTTCGAGAACCGCGTCGCGCCGCAGATGATCAGCTATCTCCTAGGGGCCTTGTCTGGGGCCGCCATTCAGCAACAGCGCTCTTTCTTGCTCGGCAAGCTCGACCAGTCCTTTGCTTCGCCCCTGCTCCACCTCACCGATGACCCCCACATCCCACGCGGACTTGGCTCCCGCTTCTATGACGGCGACGGCATCGCCTCCCACCCGCGCACCCTGGTCGAAGCCGGCACCCTGCGCGCCTACCTCATCGACGTCTATTACGGCCGCAAGCTCGAGATGCCGCCCACCTCCGGCTCGACCTCCAACTTGAGCCTCAGCTTGGGCACGCGCCCGGCGGCAGAGATGGTCGCCGATATTGAGCGCGGCATCTACGTCACCTCTTTGCTCGGCGGCAACGTCGACTACACGCGCGGCGACTTCTCCCACGGCGTGTCGGGTTTCGCCATTGAGAACGGGAAGCTCACCGTCCCCATCGGGGAAATGAACATCAGCGGCAACCACCTCAGCCTCTGGCAAGGCTTGGTCGAGGTGGGCAACGACCCCTTCCCCTACTCGTCCTATCTCATCCCCACCATGCGCTTTGACGGCGTCTCCGTTAGCGGGCTATAGCCGCATTGGATCAGCCATTTTTCAGGAGGTTCACATGATGCGTATCGTCCTTTCGCTCGCCATCGCCTTGATGATCACTTGTCTGGCCACTGCCTGTGACACCAAATCCAAGGAAGAAGCCACCGCAAAGCCTAAAGAAAAGGCGCCAGCCGAGCAGGGCGCGGAGAAGCCCAAGGGTGATGCGCCCGAGGAAGAGCTCCTGGCGGCCATGAAGACCGTGGCAGACCTCCTGGACCAACACAAAGGTGATCCCGACGCCTCCATTGGCGCCGTCAAAGCCTATATCGACGCCAACCAGGAACACTTGCGTCATGTGGTCGAGAAGTTGCGCGCCAAAGTCGACGCCATGAGCCCAGAGGACCAAGACGTCTTCTGGAAAGAGAACACCTCCCGCGCCGAGTATCAACTCTGGGACGGGGCCATGCGCCGCTTCGAAGACACCCATCCCGATCACTACGACCAACTCGAAGCGGCCACGGACACCATCCAGAGCGCTGGCGCTGACAACCTCATCGAGGCCCCGACCGCGCCGGATAAGGAGCCCACAGAGGAACCGACTGACGAAGAAAGTGCGCCGAGCGAGTAATATCAAGGGATAGCTTGCGTGCTCAGCCGCTGTTGCCGCGCAAAACAACCTCATCCACGCCTGCGCCAGCGCGGCTCAACAGCACCACCACGGCCATATCGGCCACCCGCTCGGGCGCCAGCATCCCCGCCCGGCTGATCTCTGGGTTGGCTTGTTCCCAAAAGGGCGTGTCCACGCCCGCTCCGGCCGGCGCCAGGCAGGTCACCCGCACGCCGTGACGGGCCACCTCCAGCCGCAAGGCCTCACTGAAGCCCTGTACACCGTATTTGGCCGCGCAATAGGCAACGGCCCCCGCGCTGGCCCGCTTGGACAAGCCGCTGGTGATGTTGATGATGTGGCCCCGGCTCGCGCACAGCGCCGGCAGCGCCGCATGGCAGAGGCGCATGGTGGTCATGAGGTGGGAAGTGACCACCTCGTCGACTTCGGCCGCGCTCATCTCCAAAAAAGTCGCGAAGCGACCTACCCCGGCCGCGTTCACCACCACATCCAAGCCCCCCAACCCCTCGGCTTGTGCCACGATCCGTTCACAAGTGGAGACCTCGCGCAGGTCCCCCGGCGCCACGTGGACGACAGCGGGCAACAAGCCGCGTCCGCACAACAGCTCCCGTTGTCGCACCAAGCTCGACGCGTCACGGCCCGCCAAGATGAGCTGCGCACCCAGCCGGCCCAAGGCCCAAGCGATGGCACCACCTATTCCTCCAGCGCCACCGGCGATCACCGCGACGCGTCCCGCAAAGGGTTCCCGATCCACCTCTTACCCCCTCTCTGGGCCACCTGGGTCTAGCCCGCGTAGGTGCCACGACCGACAAAACCGACCCGGCTGCGCACCCGGTCGATCACCTCGCGCGCCGTCACCCGCGCCCGCGCCGCGCCGTCGCGTAGGACCTCCTCCAAAGTCTGAGGATCAGCCAGGAGGGCCATGTAGCGCTCCCGGGCGGGTGCCGCGTAGGCCTCCATCACCTCGGCCAGGGCCATCTTGGCATGGCCGTAGCCGTAGTTGCCCGCGCGGTAGCGTGCCGCCATCTCCGCGACCTCCTCGGGGCTAGCAAAGAGGCGGTACAGCGCAAAGACATTGCACGTCTCGGGATCTTTGGGGTCTTCCAGGGGCGTCGAGTCGGTCACCATGCGCATCACCTGTTGGCGCAGGGCCTTCTTCGATTGCATCAAGGTCACCGTATTGCCATAGGACTTGGACATTTTGCGCCCATCCAGACCGGGAACGGTGTGAACCTCCTGGCGCACCATGGCCTCGGGCAAGCGGAAGGTATCGCCAAAAGTGAAGTTGAAGCGCTCGGCCATGTCGCGGGTCATCTCGATGTGTTGCACCTGGTCCCGCCCCACGGGCACCACATCAGCGTCGTGAATCAAGATGTCTGCCGCCATCAACACGGGGTAGGCGAAGAGACCATGGACCTCGGCGCCTTCGTTACCCCGATCTTTGGCGGCTTTCCAGGCGTGGGCCCGCTCGAGCAGGCCCATGTTGACCACACAGCTCAGAATCCACGCCAGCTCACACACTTCGGGGAGATCCGACTGCCGATAAAAGACACTGCGCGTCGGATCCAAGCCAAAAGCCATGAAATAGGCGGCGATCTCGTGGGTCCACTGGCGCATGGCCGCCGCATCGTGGACCGAGGTCAGGGCGTGATAATCGGCGATGAAGTACAGGCACGCGTGGCTTTCTTGAAGGGCAATGGCGGGCATCACCATGCCCAAATGGTTGCCCACGTGCGGACTGGCTGTCGGCTTGATACCACTCAGAGCTCTTCGCATCCCACTCTCCTTCGATCCGCGCCTAGACATCCCACTGCCAGAGTCTTCGCCTTGCGCTAACACAGATGCAGCAGCAGAACAACACCCCATCAGTTCAGCTCAGCCCGCGACAGGCCCCGACGAATCACTGCCGGACCACGCCGCGCAAAGGCTTCCTCTTCGCGGCAGCTCTCGATGAGTTGCTTCACATCGACCCGCTTCTCCGAGTCTCGCCACTTGCCACTAAAGGTCGTGTCGGGACCCAGCTCGCCGCGCTCATAACACCGCCACATCTCCTCGCCAAAGCGGCTCATCGCCAGCTCCGGCGCGAAGCGCGCGAAGAAAGCACGCAGGTTGGCCACGTCCCGCAACAACAAGCGCCGCGCCTGCGGGTGGTTGGCCGCCTCGATCGCCTGCGGGACGTCGATGATCACCGGCCCCTCCGCCCCCATCAACACATTGTACTCGGAAAGATCGCCGTGGATGAGGCCCACCCGCAGCGCCCGGGCCGTCGCCTGCACCAAGCTCAGGAATACCGTCCGCGCCTCGACCGCCGTCCACGGATAGTCCCACAGCCGCGGCGCCACCTCACCCGTGGCGTCGACGATCAGCTCCATCAACAAGACCCCTTCCACGAAGGCATAGGGCTTGGGCACGGGCACACCGCCGTCCAACAAGCGCCACAGGTTGGCCATCTCGGCGCTCTGCCATGCGTCCTCGCCGCACTCGCGACCAAAACGGCTCCCCTTGCGCAGCGCCCTCTCCTCACGAGAGCCGCGCACCTTGCGGCCCTCTTCGTAGATGTCGCGCCTCTTGAACGTGCGCTCCTCACGTCCTTTGTAGACCTTGGCCACGCGGCGCGCGTCTCCCACCATCACTTCAAACAACGCGGCTTCCTTACCGCTCGTCAAAGGTCGCACGACCCTCTGGACGAGACCCATCTCGACCAGAGGTTGCAGCCGTTTCGGGATCTTCATGATCGCAGCTCTCACCTCATACTCGCGCCGAACGCCCGCGCCATCGCGGCGGACACAACTTCACCCGCGGGCCTATAGCCGCTCGCGGCGACCTTGGCAAGGACAATGCGCCAACCACAATCCACGACCAAAGCCGGCATGGGGCTTGCTCGTTGTGAATTATTGTG
>CAYVQF010000028.1:0-69503 GCA_964454015.1 uncultured Myxococcales bacterium | reverse complement strand
CTAGCCAAGCGGATGCAATCTACGGAGAGGCGCGCATGAAGAACCTGTTGTTTAGCTGTGTCTTGTTGGCGTCACTGTTGGTCCTGGGGTGCGAGAAGGCGCCTCAGGTGGCACGGGTTACCACTGAGGTCCACCCGACGGAGTTGGTAGCAGGCGAGGCGGCGGAGGTCACCTGCACCCTCAAGGACGGCAGCGGCGCGACGATCAAGGGCAAGACGGTTTTTGCCGTCTCGCCTTTGGGTGGTACCAAGATCGACGGCAACAAGCTCATCGCCAATTATCCTGGGACCTATTCGGTGACCTGTCAGGCGCCGGATTTTCCCGAGATTGGTGGTAATGCGGCGGAGATCAACGTCGAGAGTAACGTGCCCGAGCGGGTTCGTGCGTTATTGTCGGCGACGCGAACGAAAGTGGGTGAGCCTGTCGATGCCTGTTGTGAGGTGACCAATGCCAATGGCCACATCCTCGACGTGCCGACGCGCCTGATGGGATCGCAGTGCCTCAGTGTGGAGGACGGGATGCAGGTTTGGTCGCTGCAATCGGGCTATCATGAGGTGACCTGTGAGGACGATGTCAACGCTGGCTTGCGCAGTCCGGTGGCGATTCTCTATGTGGAGCCGGGCGCGATCACGACGATCGACGTCTCTCTGGAGCCGTTTTTGGCGGAGTACGTTCTTGGTACCGACCTGAGTTACAGCGCCAAAGGGCGGGACGCGCATGGCAACTTCGTCGAAGCCGTGGCGGTGACGCCCTCGGCCCCTGAGGGCATCGTGGTGGTCGATGGCACCAATGTGCTGCGGGCGCAGAAGGTGGGGACCCACACGGTGACATTCAGCGCCAAAGGTGCCGATGGCGCCGAGTGGGCTACGGAGGTGGAGATCGTCGTTGCGGGTGCGGAGGTCGAGGTGCCAGACGATCAGGTGCGCCTCGATATCCCCTACGTGCCCACGGCGATGGAGGTGGTGAACCACATGATCAAGATGGGTGGTGTGGCGCCAGGTGATGTGGTCTACGATCTGGGTTGTGGTGACGGGCGTCAGGTGATCACGGCGGCGAAGCGTTTTGGCACCCGCGGCGTCGGAGTGGACATCGATCCCGTGCGGGTGGCCGAGAGCAAGGCCAATGCCCTGAAGGAGAAAGTGGAACATTTGGTGACCTTCCGGCGGGAGAACCTCTTTGAGACCTCCTTTACGGAGGCGTCGGTGATGCTGATGTACCTCTTGCCCGAAGTGAACATCTCGCTGCGGCCCAAGATCCTCTCAGAGCTGAAGCCGGGCAGTCGCATCGTCTCTCACGATTTCCACATGGGTGATTGGGAGCCTGACGACTCGACGCGGATGGACTCGTCGGCCGAGGTCAACCACGACATCTTCATGTGGGTGATTCCGGCGCGGGTGGAAGATGATTGGACTTGGAAGGGACCGAGCCTGGGTGAAGGTGAGGCGGTGCTCGAATTGTGGCAGGCCTATCAGGTGATCGAAGGCTCGCTGCGCGTAGGCAAGGTGCGCTACCCGATCGTCGATGGTGTGATCAAGGGGACAGAAGTGCACTTCAGCGTGGCTCCAACGGTTGGCGGCGAGAAAGTGTTGTGGACGCTGCAGGGCACGGTGGCTGATGGTCGCATCACGGGCACGTTGAAGAGCGCCGATGGGAGCGAGCAGGCGTGGGAAGCCGAGGCGCGGGGTGTGCGACCGCGGGTCGCCAAGCGGGCTGAGTGATGCGCCAGGGCTGCGGCCCATGGGGTCAGCGCGCGAGGGCCGCTTCGATGGCGGGTGCGATTTTGCGAGGGGGCGTGGCTGGTGCATAGCGCGCCAGGACCTTTCCCTCGCGGCTGACGAGGAACTTGGTGAAGTTCCACTTGATGGCTTGGGAGCCGAGCAAGCCTGGCGCCTGCTTTTTCAGGTATGCGAAGAGCGGGTGGGTTTGCGTGCCGTTGACGTCGATTTTGGCGAAGACCGGAAAGGTGACGCCATGATTCAGGCGGCAGAAGGCGGTGATTTCTTCATTGGTGCCAGGTTCTTGTTGGCCAAACTGATTACAGGGGAAGGCCAAGACCACGAAGCCCTCGGGTTCGTAGCGCTGGTAGAGTCGCTGTAGGTCGTCATACTGTGGGGTGAAGCCACAGCCCGAGGCGGTGTTGGTGATGAGGAGCACCCTGTCGGCGTAGCTCGTCAGTGAGTGTTCCTGTCCGGCGACGTCGGTGACGGAGAATCCGTAGATATTGGGGTGGGTGTTGGTGCGCATGCCTCTCTCCGCCGCTGGGTCCCATGTTGCTGCCAGGCTGGATGTGGGTCGCGGGACGGAGAAGGTCAAGTGCCGGGCGCTATTCGATGACGATGAGGTCCGTGGCGAGGACGAAGAGCACGTCATGCAGACTGGGGTGTTTGCGTAGAAGCTCGATACCTTTGCTCTTTAGGCTGTGGGGAGAGGAGCCGAGGATGACCAGGTCGGCTTCTTGGGAGTGATGACTCACCAGGGCGATGAAGGCCTCGATGCCGTCCACGGGCATGAAGCGGACGTTCTTTTCAGCGATGGGGATGCGCCCTTGGGAGATGAGCTGGGTGAAAGAGGCCTTGCGCTCATCGACATCTTCTGTGGGGACCGCGGCGAAGACGGCGATCTCTGCCCCCTTCCAGTCGCGGTGGCCGAGGATGATGAAGGCGATGAGGATCATGAGGTTGGCGTTTTGCTCGTCGTTGGCGGTGAGCCAGATGTGGATGTTCTTGCGGGCACCGTAGTAGAGGTCCGAGTGGCGCAGGATGAGCTGGTCCATGCCCGAGGCGGCGGCGAAGAGGCTGTTGTCTACCAAGTCCTGGAGGACTTTGTCCGGGTCATGGGAGGAGAACTCGAACATGACCGTGTTGTTGGTCATGCCGAAGACGCCGGGGAGTTGGAGGCTCTGGGCGAGGGCTGAGCGCATGGAGGGGCTGATGATGGTGTCGAGATAGACCGAAGAGTTGTAACGTTCGCCGAGCTCGAGGAGCCGTTGGTGGACACTCTGTGACTGGGCTAGGGCTTCTGCGTCGAGGCGCCCCTGGACGAAGTGGAGGTAAGTACCAAAACCATAACGGGCACAGATCCAGTTCATCATGTCCAAGGGTGAACGCCGATCGAAGGAGCGGTCGTTGACCATGATGACGCTGGGGCGCCAGGCGACGATCTCAGACTTGCGCCGCGTTTTTTGGAGTTTGAGCTGCATGTAGCGGGTCGCCTGGGTCATTACGCCTTGGAACATGGCGCCGAGGTCGTTCTGTTCGTTGTTCTGGGAGCGACGCACGACGTTGTAGAGCAGGGCGAGGACGAGCAGCGCCAGGATGGCAAAGAAAGGATCCATCTGGAACATCATCAGGAGGCAGATGACGGCACCAAAGAGGCTGATGGACCACTTGGAGCGGAAGCTCGGGCGGTAGCTCGGGCGTGCGGCAAAATGCTCGAGGAAAGAGATGGCGCACAGAGAGCCGTAGGTCACCATGAAAAACATGGAGATGATACGGGCGACGAAGTCCAGTTCGCCCATGGCGACGATGCTGATGGCGATGACGCCGGTGACCAACGTGGCGTTGCGCGGCTCATTTTCTTTTCCCTTGCCCCAGGCCAACCACTTGTTGAGCCCTTTGGAGGGAAAGCACTGGTCGCCAGCGAGGGCTTGCAGGGTTCGGGGGGCGACGAGGATGGAGCCGATGGCGCTGCTGATGGTGGCGCAGGCCAAGCCGATGAGGATCATGGGCCCCCAAACGGCGATGTGCATCATGACGTGCTGATCGCCTGCGAGCATATCAGGCGGTGCCGAGAAGGCGAGCTTGGTGACGAGGGCCAGATAGACGACGAGCCCGGTGATGGTGGCGGTCATGGTGCCCAGTGGAATGGAGCGGCGCGGGTTGCGCAAGTCCCCCGAGAGGCCGACGCCTGCGGTCATGCCGGTGAAGGCAGGGAAGCAGATGGCAAAGACCAGGAAGAAGCCGTCGCCGCTCTCGGGTCCGAAGAGTTGCAGTGCGCCTGGGTCATAAGTGGGTAAGGGTGAGCCGAGAAAGAAGAGAATCAGGGATAGGGCCAGGGTGACGGCGACCACCCACAAGGCCTTGACCCCGATGTCGGCGCCGCGAAAGAGCATCAAGAGCACCAATAGGACCACTGCGGGTAGGGAGACCATGCGGGGATCGAAGGGCGCGCCGAAGAAGCGCTCGAAATGCTCGGCCAAAGGTCTGAAGGCTTCCGCAAAGGCGATCATGTAGAAGGCGACGGAGATACCCTGGGAGCAAAAGAGAGGCAGGCCGATGACGCTGCCGATGGCCCGCCCAAAAGAGCGGGAAATGATGAAGTACTCGCCGCCGCCTTCGACCCGGCGGTTGGTGGCGATTTCGGCGATGGCCATGGCCGTGGGGATGGTGACCAGGTGGCCGAGCACGATGATTCCCACAGCGCCGAGGAGCCCCACGTTGCCAACGGCGTAGCCGAAGCGGAGGAACATGACGGCGCCGAGGATAGTGCAGATGGCGGCCAAGAAGACTGGCGCCACCCCAAAGCCGTGCCCGTGTTGGGTCTCCGTGGCTGAACTCATGGGTGCGATTGCTCCTGGTCGGGGAGGTCCATGGGCAGCTGCCGTCAAGCCGAGGTGGTGCGGCGCGCCAGCTCGAGCCAGCGCTGATAGACCGTGGCGCGCTTGCGCTCCATGGCTGCGGCGATCTTTCGCGCCATGGTTTTGCCGATGAGGGGGATGGCGATGTCGACGTCGCAGCGCTCATGGACGACGCAGGCATGGTCAGCAGTGGCTTCGATGCGTATCTCTCCGGTGACCTTGACGCGATCGCCGTGCTGGTGATCGCGGCGCGAGAAGGTAGCTGTGTATTGCGCGGGGTCCCACGTGAAGGACACGGTCGAGCGGTCGATGCCGCCACCGCTGCGAGCGGGCTCTTCGAGCTCGAGCTCGAGGAGGAGCGCCTGCTTCTCCTCCCGGCGGGTGGCCTTGGCTTTAGTGGCTTTGAAGGCGAGGGCGTGTCGCTGCTGCATCTCGGGATCGGTCATCGCGTCGAAGAGTAGGGCAGCAGAGATTTCGAGAGGGAGGGAGATGCGGAAAGAAGCCATGGGCGCTCCAGGGCAGAAGGCGATGGGGTGGACCACCGTCGGTGAACCACATTAGCGCGCGCATTGTACCCGCACTGTGCTCTGTCAACCAGTGTGCGGTTAGCGTCGCTGTTCAGCCGCGGCCGTGGGCCAGGAGGCGCCGCTCCCCGGGGAAGTAGACCGAAATCTTGCCGACGCCGGCGATTTCCTCCACCAGGCCCTCGCCGAAGGAGGGGTGGATGATGCGGTCGCCTGGTGCGAAGGTGGTCTTGATGCTGTATTCCTGAGGTGCTTTGTCGAGGTTGGGAGCGATTTTGGGGACGATCTCGGGCCCACGCGTGCGCCTTGGGGTCGGCGCTGCTTTGGGGGAGCCGCTGTTGCTGCGTTGGCCACTGCTGGATTTGGGCTCAGGCGCGCTGCCTCCCGGTGGGCGGTGGCGGTGGTAATTGCCGCACTGCTTGCACTGCACTTTGGCGACTTTGTCGCCCACCATGGCAAAGACGACATGCCAGACGTCGCCACATTTGCCACAAATGGACTCGATGTCCTGTCCTACGGCCACTTTCATGTCGCCCTCGTGCGCGCTGGGTTGAGATGGCTGCGTTGCGGCCCCGTGGCCACAGCGGGGTGCTTTGTATGCGTTGCTGGGGGCTGGTGCAAGCGAAAAGGCAGGGCTTCGGGGGGCGGCGTCGGTCTGATGTCAAGGATAAGCTGGCGTCACGCTGCAGGAATGGAGTATTCTTTCGCCTTCTGCGGGGGCGGTAGCGCTGCGCACCTGTGGGTTGATGCAATGGATAGCGATGGATGTGGGAGCGATGATGGACAAGGCCGTTGAATTGCGAGCGTATGGAGCGCTGGCGGGTTTGAGTGAAGGCAGTCTGCGCGATCTGGCGGTGGAGATGGAGGTGCTCTCTTTTGAGGCCTCGCGTGAGGTGGACCTCAGTGACCGTTTGCAAGGTGGGCTGTGCGTGTTGATGAGCGGAGAGGCCCGGGTCTTTAGAGGTGAACTCGAGGTTTTTCAGCTACAGTGCGGTGACAGTGTCGGTGCCATGGGGGAGTTCCCCATTGGCCGCAATGGCCTGACGCTGCATGCGCGTACGGCGTTGACCTTGGCCTGTTGGTCTGATGCTGTCGTAGAGCGGTGGCCCTTGACCCGTCCTGGCTTGTTGGCAGAGTTGCTCCGCAATCTGAGCGAAGTGTTGCGCAAGCGGGTGGACGAGCTGATGTCGGCGCTCGCTTTGGTCCATGAGACCCGCTCCCAGCCGTTGCGCTCGGAGATCCTGGTGCGCATGGGCGAGGAACAGCAGCGGGTGCGGGCCGGGACGCCCGTAGGACACTTGCTCCCGCGCGATGTCGACGGCGAGCGGGTGATCGCCGGTTTGGTGGATCGCAAGACCACCTCGCTGAGTCGGCCGCTGTACGGCTCGGCGGCGTTGGAGCCCTTGACGCGTCGCACTTGGGAGGGGCGCGCCGTTTACCGGCACAGCCTGGGTTTGTTGGCCTTGGAGGCGGCTTGGCGGGTGGATCCAGAGATCCAGATTCGCATCGGTCCTTCCTTGGGTTTTGCCCACATTTTGGAGCTTGGGGCGAGCAATGGCTTTAGCCGGGCGGAGCTGGCGGACAAGTTGACGGCCAAAATGCGCGAGATGGTGGCGGAGAATGTCACCTTTAGGCGCGAGCGTTGGTCCGTGGAGGAGGCGCGTCTGCAGTTCATGGCCCAGGGCTGGGAAGATGCGGCGCGTTTGCTGCGCAACTGGCGCAATTCAACGGTGCCCTTGGTGAGCTGTGGTGACATTTTTGGTTTGGAGTTTGGCCCGATGGTCAACTCGGCCGAGGTGTTGTCCCGTTTCGAGGTGGTGGACCACGACGCGGATCTTCTTTTGTACTTCGGTGACGCCGAGAAGCGCAGCAAGGCGCTGGTGCAGTCGGCGCATCCAGGGCGGCTGGCGCGGGAGCACCAGCAGTGGTTGCGCGCCCTCGGCCTCGATAGCGTGGGGGCCTTCAACGACGCCTGTATCGCTGGAGATGTTTCGGAGATCATCCGGGTGAGTGAGGGTTTCCACGAGAAGCGGATCTCCCAGATCGCCGACATGATCTCCCAGCGCGGTGACGTCCGCGTGGTCTGTATCTCAGGTCCATCCTCATCGGGCAAGACCACATTCTTGAAGCGCCTTTCGGTGCAGCTCCAGGTCAACGGGCTGCGTCCGCGCTGCATTTCCTTGGACAACTACTACGTCGACCGCGAGTTCACCGTGCGCGACGAGAACGGCGAGTATGATTTCGAAGCCTTCGAGGCGCTGAACTGTGAGTTGCTGGCGGATCAGCTCCAACGCTTGGTCGCCGGTGAGACGGTGAAGCTGGCGCGTTACGATTTTGCGACGGGCTTGAGCCACCCCGAGGGTGGCGCGGCGATGCGGATGGAGGACGGTGATGTGCTGCTCCTCGAGGGGATCCACGCGTTGAATCCGCGCTTGCCCGGGGCCGACTCGGAGAGCACTTTCCGGATCTTCATCAACCCCATGACCTCCCTGCCCCTGGATCACGTCACCCGGGTCTCCGTGGCGGACCTGCGGCTGTTGCGCAGGATTGTACGGGATCGGCACGGGCGAGCGATCACGGCGGCAGAGAACATCATGCGCTGGCCCTCGGTGCGGCGCGGTGAGCGGGTGCACATTTTTCCCTATCAAGAACGAGCCGATGCGGTGTTCAACACCTCACTCATCTATGAGCCCTCGGTGCTCAAGGTCTATGCCGAGCGCTATCTGTTGGAGGTCTCAGAGGGGCACCCAGCGCATACCACGGCGTATCGCTTGCGCCGTCTGATAGACAAGTTTGTGGCCATTTATCCCGATCGGGTGCCACAGACGTCGCTGTTGCGTGAGTTCATTGGCGGGAGCAGCTTCGAGCACTAGGTGTTCGCAGCGCCTTGGGAGCCTGCGCGGCTTTCAGGTCTCGCCGCTTCGTTGGTGCGTGAATTGCGGAGGTGCGTCGTGAAAAGATCGGTACCGAGTGTGCTGGCAATCTTCTGTCTGCTGGGCTGCAGCGGTGGACAACGCGGTGGGGAGGTCGAAGGCGTGAGCGGAGGAGAGATGCGTGCTGGGGCGAGTCAGGTGATGGCGGAGATCGCCCTCGATGTGTGGCAGGCGCCCAAGGTCATGAACTCGAGCGCTGAGGTCGAAGCTTTTTGTGCGGAGCAGCTCGAGAAGGTGAAGGCCACCAAGGCGGTGCTGCGCCAGGTCAGCGGTGAGCGCAACGTCGAGAACACCGTACTGCCCCTTCACAGCGCGCTGGTGCGCTTCGATCGGACCTTGGGCATGGCCAGCTTGTTGGCCAACGTACATCCCGAACAAGCCGTGCGGGATGCCGCCGAGGCGTGCGAGCGCGAGGCGATGCAGGTGCACGCGGCGCTGCAGCTCGATAGGGAGATCTACGATGCGCTGGTCGCCGTCGACGTGAGCGCGGCAGACGCCATGACCCAGCGTTTCGTGCGACTGACCCTGCGGGATTATCGCCGCGCTGGGGTGGATCAGGACGAGGAGAAGCGCCAAGCCCTGGCGGCGATGAAGGACGCCATGGTCGAAGTGGGTCAGCGCTTCTCGCGCAACATCCGCGAAGATCGGCGCTTCATCACGGTCCCCGTGGAGCGGCTGAGCGGCCTGCCGGCGGATTTCATCGCCGCCAAACCTGTCGCAGACGGCCAGATCACCCTGTCGACGGACTACCCCGACTACCTGCCGGTGCTGAGCTACGCCGATGACGAGGGGGTGCGGCGCGACATGGTCATGGCCTTCCATCAGCGCGCCTATCCGGTGAACGAGGCGGTGCTCAAAGAGCTGTTGGAGCTGCGCCACCGCTACGCCCAGGCGCTGGGCTTCGACTCATGGGCCGACTACAACGCCGCTGACAAGATGGTCAAGAGCGCGGCCCAGATCGGTGCCTTCGTGGATCAGGTCGCGGAGATCGCCCGGCCGCGCATGGCGCGTGATCTGGAGACGCTCTTGGCGCGCAAACAGCGCGACGTGCCGGCGGCGACCCACATCGAGCTGTGGGACCGCCTCTACTACGTCGAGAAGACGCGCCTGGAGACCTTCGGCGTGGACGCGCAACAGGTGCGCGCCTACTTCCCCTACGCCCAAGTCAAGGAGGGGATCCTGCGCTTGAACGAGGAGCTCTTCCAGGTGACCTTCCGGCACGTGCCCGACGCCGAGGTGTGGCACGCCGACGTGGAGGCCTATGACGTGATCGACAACGGCGCGGTCATCGCGCGCTTCTACCTCGACATGTTCCCGCGCCCCGACAAGTACGGCCACGCCGCCATGTTTCCCCTCCTCAGCGGGGTGCGGGGGGTGCAAGCGCCGTCGGCCTCTCTGGTGTGCAACTTTCCGCAACCGAGCGGTGACAACATGGCCTTGATGGAGCACAACGACGTGGAGACCTTCTTCCACGAGTTTGGCCACCTGATGCACCACCTTCTCGGTGGTGACCACGCCTGGGTGAGCCTGAGCGGGATCGCCTGCGAATGGGATTTCGTCGAGGTGCCGTCGCAGCTCCTCGAGGCCTGGGCTTGGGACGTGGGGGCCTTGCAGCGTTTCGCCCGTCATGTCGAGACGGGTGAGGTGATCCCGGCCGATCTGGTGGCGCAGATGCGCCAAGCCAAGGAGTTTGGCAAGGGGGCGCACGTGATGCGCCAGATGTTCTTCGCGGCACTCTCCCTGGCGTACCACGCGACGGACCCGGCCCAGCTCGACCTCAAGGAGACCATGCTCGCCACCTATCAGCGTTACGCGCCCTTCCCCTATGCCGAGGGCGACTACGTCTACACCAACTTCGGCCACCTGGAAGGCTACAGCTCCATGTACTACACCTATATGTGGTCTTCCGTGCTGGAGAAGGACATCTTGACTCGCTTCACCGCCGAGGGCTTGATGAACCCCCAGACGGCGGCTGAGTACCGGGCTAGCATTCTCGCCCCGGGCGGCTCTGTCGACGCCGAAGAGATGGTGCGCAACTTCCTGGGACGTGACTATGCCTTTGACGCGTTTCGTGTTTGGCTGGAGTCGGAGTAGCTGGGGTTGCGCCACCCCGATGCTCCTCGCCTTGGGGCTGCTCCTTGGCCTGAGCGGCTGTGGCGGCCCCCCGATGAGCCCTTCGGAGCATGCGCTCAAGCGGGCCCGCAGCGCCTCCCTGCGCGCGTTGAGCCGCGCCGAGAGCGCTGTCGCGGCTGAGGCCCCCTACCGCCTGCGCCTCCGCATGAACTCGGCACCGTGCGCCGCCCCCCACCACGAGGTCCATTTCTTTGGCGGCTGGCACCGGGTCTACCTGGGCGGCCCCAACGAGCTTCTGCAGCGCTTGGAGCGCATGCCCGAGGGGCAGACCCTGTGGGTCAAGGCCCAGGCCAGTGGCAAGAGCAAGCGCGCCCCCAGCGGTCAGCTCTTCTCCATCCTCAATGTGGAAGTTATTGAAGTGGATTAGCTTTTTATGGATCCACCCGCGAGCGGGCGTGCGCCGCGCTAGGTGCGGTAGGTGCGGGTCATGGCTTCACCCTCGGCGACCAGGAGGCCCTCCTCACAGGCCGCTTCGAGGCGCGATTGATAGACCTCACAGGCCACGACGAAGGACAGGCCCGCGTCTGGGGCGGGCCCCAGATCGCCGTGGACCATCTCCGGGATGGTCATGGGCCGCCGCAAGAGCAAAGGCAAGGCGGCGACGAAGCGCTCCAGGTGGTTGAGGCGGCGCGCGAGGTCCTGCCGCTGGGCCGTTGGGCCGTGGTTGGGTAGGAGTCGCTGGGCCGGGGGGTGGCTGTCGCGCAGCGTCTGGAGGCCGCAGATGAGGTGGCGATGCTCGGCAGGGGCGCTGAGGTGGGGCAGGGGTGACAGGGCGTCACTGCAGAGGATGTGGTGGTAGGGGTCGCGCCAGAGCGCGAGGTGCTGGGGGTCAGGGCTGACCAGGGGCCACCACTGGAGCGCGCCGCAGGTCAAGGCTTCGCCGTCAGCGAGGAGGCGCCACGCGTGGTGCCTCGGGAGCGGGTGCAGCCAGTTGACACACGCCTGGCGGACCAAGTCGACGAGGGGCGCTGTGACAGGCAGGCGTGGAAAAGCAGAAGAAATCTGGACGGCCTTGTGCAGCCAAGTCTCGCAGCGGCGCTGTCGGGCCCGTTCGATGGCGTCGGCCGACCACGGGCTGTGGATGGTGGCGCCGGGGTGGGCGTCGAGGTGGGCCGTGGTAGAGGGGAGGACGGAGGTGATGAGGATGTCCGTGACGGGCACGGTGTGGGGTGCCGTGTTGACCAGGAGCGCCGTGTCGCCCTGTTGGTAGAGGTAGGCGTTGGTCGTGGCTTGGCCGAGACAAGGCTCAGGGATCGCGACGCTGAGCAGCTCGGGTGCTGGGGTGCTGGTCATGGGGTAGACTCAGCGGTAGGTGAAGCGCAGCTCGTACTCGCAGATGGTGAAGAGGTCGCCTTCTTCGATTTTTTTGGAGTCGATGCGGCTGCCCTTGTACTCGATGCCGTTGGTGGAGTCCAAGTCCTTGATATAGTACTGACCGCCGCGGTAGATGATGGCGCAGTGTTTGCGCGAGACGTTGCCGTCGCGGATGGTGAGGTCGGTCATTTGGGAGGCGCGCCCAATGATGAACTTGTCTTTATTGATGGGATAGCGCTGGTCGTTGAAGACGAGGGCGAGCTGGCGGCGGTTGCCGACGGGGCTGGAGCCAGCGTCGGGGGCCATGGCTGGGGGTGGCACGGCGGGGGCCGGTGCGGTCGGTCCAACGGCGGGCGCCGGCGCGGTCTTGGGGCCGGGCGGCGGGGGTGGCGCCGCGATGATTCCGGGGCGCTGGGAGTCGGCTGGGAAGCGGCTTTGCTGCGGCGGTGGCGTCGGGACGCGCGAGGCGGCAGGCATGCGCTCGAAGGTGCGGTGCTCGAAGCCGCCTCGGCTGGGGTTGTTGTGGCTGAGGGGGGCGATGACCGGCGGTGGCGGCGCGCCCGGTGGGGCAGGCGGCGGCGGCGGCGGGGCGATGCGCAGGGATGGCGGTGCTTGGGGTGGGGGGTTGTAGGCCCCCATTTCCCCGCTGGGGAGTCCCGCTTGGCCATAGGCTGCGGGTTGTCCACCGGCGCCGGTGAGGCTGTAGTTGCGGCTGCGGGCATAATGCCGCATGGCCTCATTGATGAGGTAGTCCATCGAGCAGCCGAGGTCACGGGTCATGACCTCAAAGAGTTCCCACAGGTAGTCTCGACAGTAGAAGCTGCGCAGGGTCTTGCGGTTTTGCTCGCTCATTGCGAACCTTTCGAGGCCGACGGCGGAGTCGCTCCACCGGTCGATGGATGCAGGAAATGCAGCGGATAGACTGTCCGCCGACCGAATTGGATTCGGGAATTTAGCAGGATGGTGGGGGACTGTCCAGCCTCTTGCTCGCGTCGTGGCGCGGGGGCGCGGGGCCTAGTCTCTCGCCGGCCTTGCTTCGCCAGCGGGCTTGCTCCATCTTGGTCGCCCCTTGACCTGGGATCCATCGAGGAGGCGTGTGAGTGACAGTCGAGGAGAGAGGCGGCGGCGGTGGCGGGCGACCCTGTGGCTCTTGTCGGTGTGTGTCTTCTGGGGGGGCACTTTTCTGTGGATGAAGCAGGGGACTGAGGCGCTGCGCGCTCTGTTGGGGGTGAGTCACCCGGCGACCTTGAGCGGGCTCTTTCTCTTCTGGCGTTTTGCCGTGGCGGCGGCGTTGATGCCGCTGTTGTTGCCCGCGAGTGTTCGGCGCATGAATCGCCGGGCCTGGGCCCTGGGCTTCTGGTTGAGCTTGCCCTTCTCTGCGGGGTATTTGTTACAGCTCTATGGTCTGGCCCATCCCGAGGTGGCGCCAAGCCAGTCGGCGTTCTTGACCTCGCTCTATGTGGTGGCTACGCCGGTCATTGCTGCGCTGCTCTATCGCCGCTGGCCTCCCCTGGGGGTGGTGGTCGGAGTGGTGCTGGCGACCATCGGGGTGGCCTTCATCGAAGGACCACCCGTGGCTGGGCTGAGCCCGGGGGCGTGGGCGACCTTGCTCTGCGCCTTGGTCTTTGCGGTCCACATCGTCATGACGGACTACGCGACGCGGCGCGCCGATCCCCTGTCCCTGACGCTGGCAACGCTGCTCTTCACGGCGTGTTGGACCGCGGCCAGCACCCTGTTGGCGCCGGGTGGCGGCGTGCTCCTCGATGGTGCTGGGGTGAGGGTCATTTTTAGTGCTTGGTCCTTCGTGTGGCCCCTTTTCTTGTGCGCCGTGCCGGCCACGGTGATCGCTTTGAGCGTCCTCAATCGCTGGCAGCGCGAGCTCTCGCCGGGGCGGGCGGCCATCGTCTACACGGCAGAGCCCCTCTTTGCGGCGGCGATCAGCCTGGCTGCCGGCGCAGATGTCTTTACGGGGTGGCTGCTCTTCAGCGCTTCGATGATCATCGGCGCCAATCTGAGTGTGGAGCTGCTAGGGCTGCGCCGACGGGTGACGCCGGCGCCGGAGGAGGACCAAGAAGAGGGCCGCGAGGCCCAAGCCCACTAGCCACCCCTGGCCGGGGCCGGGGGCGCGGTGGTGGATGTGGCAGGCACACTCAGACCCGACCTTGGTGGCGTTGGGCGGGGTTGGCGTCAGCTCTTCACTGGCGTCGGGGCTGGCGTCCGGGGGCGGTTGGCTGAGGTCTTCGCTGAGGTCGGGGCTGACGTCGGTGGCCTCCTCGACGACCTCGAGGTGGAGATCGGGGCCGATGTCGTCGGCCACTTCCATGGTGTCGACGAGCTCGACGGGCTCCGGTTGCAGCTCGGGATCGGGCTCGACGATGGGCGGCACGGCGCAGTCGAGATGGGTGGCCAGGTTGGTGTCGATGACGGTGTTGGCGAGGGCGCGGATGAGGTTGATACGCGTCGTGGGGTTGGCCACGCTCTCGAGGGGGAAGCCGGCGAGCAGGATGGGGCGGCTGGGGTGGCGGACCACGGCGCCGGCGTTGTTGTGATAGCGCAGCACCACGGCGCCACCGCTAGCGGCGTTGATGGCGTCGGGGAACTCGACGCAGACGGCGTCGGCGGAGCAGTCGCCGAAGGTCACGTTGCCCAAGCCAAAGGAGGCGGCGTCGATGGTGGTGGAATCCGCCCCGTCGGCGGCGAAGACCGCGCCTAGGGTCTGGGTGAGGAAGCTCTGATCGGCGGCGTCACTCTGAGTGGCCAAGAACCAGGCCAGCTCCGAGCCCGAGATGATGAGGGGGGTCTGGTCGCTGTGGAGCTGGCTAATGGCGCTCTGTTGTGCCTTGGGCAGGGGATTGTCGCGGGTGGATGTCTCGCCCACGGCCCAGATGACGAGATTGTAATCGTGGGCGGCGATGGCGGTGACGGCCGCGGTGGCGTCGACCATGTCGAAGCCGACGCCGGGGAGGAGGCCGGCCATGGCGGGTCCATAGATGCGGGCGTAGGTGCGGAGGTTGTTGGGGTCGTGGACGGTCTTGACCTCGCGGGTGACGCCGTCGACATAGAGGACGCGGGCGCCGCCAGGGTGGCTTCGCTTCACGCCCACCGTGCGGGAGTCCAGGCTCTCGCCGGCGGCGTTGACGGCGGTGATCTTGAAATAGAGGGGCTCACAGGTGGGGAGGGGGAGCTGGAGGTGGTTGTCGTTGACCTGGATCGGGGTGTGCTCGAAGAGGACGCCGTCGGTCGAGGTGTAGACGTAGAAGGAGGTGCTCGGCGCATTGGCGAGGGCGTCAGGGGTGGCTTCCCAGCGCAACTGGACGTGGAAATCGTGAGCGACGGCAGAGACTTGCTGAGGAGGCAGGGGCGGTATCATGGCGTCGGCGCCGCGGTAAAAACGGATGAAGGCGCTCAGCATGCCGCGGGCGATGTCGTGTCGGAAGCCCAGCTCGCGGATGAGGCGGGCGTCGTAGGCCGTGTCGTGAAAGGCGAGCTCCATGAGGGCGGCAGGGATGGTGAGGGGTGGGTCGATGTTGTGGACGTTTTTGTCGTTGTACCAGGCATTGCGGATGGGGCGGAGCTCGCCGAAGTTGGCGCCCATGAGGGAGGTGCCGCCGCGCCAATCAGGGTCCCAACCAGCGCGCACGCGGGCGACGACGTCGCGCTGGAGGTTGCGGGCCAGGTCGATGGTGCCAGGGGGGAGGTTGACCGCGGCGTGGTTGGCGGGCCAGGAGGCTTCGCCGACCCACATCTCTGGGTACCAGACCCAGGTGGAGGTGCCGCTGGAGTTGCAGCAATTGGTGTGGACGCTGAGGTAAGCGTCGACGCCCTCATAGATGGCGTAGAGGGGGCGGATGGTGACGTCGCTGCCGCGCATCCAGCTCGGGGCCTCTTTCCAAGTGAGGAAGGCCCGGGCGGACTCGACCCAGCGCGCCTGGCCCGAGACGGCGCCGCTCGCCGTGGTCACTGTGCCCATGCCGCCGCCGACATGGATGGCGTCGGCGATGACGACTTTGTCCGTTTCGGTGCCGAGGTTGGAGAGTTCGAGGGTGTAGGTGGTGCCGGGAAGAAAGGGGAAGGAGCCGATGTAACGCCAGAGGGGGGTCGGCTGGCGGCTGGTGTTGGAGGGCGGCGGCGGATCGGTGGTGCTCCAGTTCTGGACGTGGAGGTCGGCTTGGTTGATGGTGCCGGCGCTGACGCCGCCGAGGTGGTCGAGCCGATAGTGGGCGCTGGCGGTGCGGTTGGTGCCAGAGAGGTAGTAAATATAGACCGGGTGCACACCTGCGCTCTGGACCTGGAAGTGCCACTGGGCTTTGGCGCTGCCTGTTGGGTCGAGGAAGGCGTAGCGGTAGGTGCCGCCAAAGCCAGCAGAGGCGCCCGTGGCCCAGGTGCCGATTTCGACGTAGCCCGAGTCGGTGTCGTTGTCGACGACGGTGGCCGTGTTGCCATAGGTCCGCTCGCGCATGTGGATGATCTCGGCGCCGGCCCGTTCGAGCATGGGGATGATGTAGTCGATGGCCCACTGGTTGGTATGGATGTCCTCGCGCAGGCTCAACACCAGGTCGCGTTGGAAGCCCCAGCCGCCGGCCTCGGTGAGGGTGATGCCGTGTCCTGGGGAGAGGGCGATGCGTTTGCTGGCCAGGACGCCCGGCCGCGGGGCGATGAGATCCTTGCGTTGGGGCTGAAGCTTGATGGCATACCAGCGATCGGCGGCCCAGCGGAGGAGCTCCGGCGCGACCTCTTCGCCGACCATGTCGTCGGGTGTGGTTGGAGAGAAGTCGGCTGGTACCAGTGGTTTGGGTGGCAAAGGCGGGTCGGCGAAGGCGGGCAAGGCCAGGGCGGCGCTCATGGCGGTGGTGAGGAGGCCGGTGATGAGGATACGGCGGATGGGCGAAAACATGGTGCTATCCGGGGTATGGGGGCAGAAGGGGTGAGGGTTGGCCCAGGCGCGGCGCCAGCGCCAGCGCCAGCAGCGCACCAAGATAGTAGCGGTCTCCGAGCGCGAAGGCTAGGAAATGCTTGATGCTGGCGCCGCTTGACCCCGGCGCGGTGGCGTCGAGATTGACTGGAGCGTGCGCCAAGGGCTGACCTCACGGTCGCTCTTTCGTGGGGCGCGCCACACGTTGCAGTCCGCCGTCAAGGCGTGACGCCAATAGGCGAGAGGAGGTGAGCCATGATGGGTTTCGATGGGCTCTATGTGGTGGTGATGTTGATTGGCTTGCTGTTGAGTCTAGGAGCGCAGGCTTGGGTCAAAGGCGCGGTGGGCAGGTGGAGCCGCGTAGCGGTGCGATCGGGGCTGAGCGGTCACGGTGTCGCCCAGCTCATTCTGCGCGGGCAAGGCATTTACGGGGTGCGCATCGAGCCGGTACGGGGTTGGCTGAGCGACCACTACGATCCGTGGGATCGCACCCTGCGCCTGAGCGAAGCCAACTACTACGGGCGCAGTGTCGCGGCCCTGGGGATCGCGGCCCACGAGGTGGGTCATGCCATCCAGGACGCCGAAGGTTACGGCCCGATGCGTTTGCGGCAGCGCCTGGTGCCGGCGGCCAACCTCGGCACGAGCCTGGGCATTGGCCTGGTCTTTTTGGGGATGATCACGGGTGCTCTGGGATTGACCAAGCTCGGCGTGGTGCTCTTTGCCGGTTTCGTCTTCTTCACGCTGGTGACACTGCCCGTGGAGATCGACGCCTCGCGCCGCGCGCGTCGCGCGCTGCGTGGGCTTGGGGTGCTGGGGCAGCAAGAGCTGGCCGGGGTGAGCACGGTGCTCCGGGCGGCGGCGGCGACCTATGTCGCTGCAGCGGCCACGGCGGTTCTCCAGCTCGCCTATTATCTGCTGCACGCGCTGGCCTGGTCGGGCGACGACGGTTGAGGGTGCCGCCGCCAGGCACTCGGCGCGGGCTAGAAGCGGCTGCCGTCGTGGCGGGTGCCAGCGGAGTAGCTCAGCTCGCCCGGATGTTGGACGAAGTCGCTCGTGGGGTCGGCGTCGATGGCGCGGGTCAGGGAGCGTTTCTGGCCGCCTTCGGCGCCGTAGTTGAGGGCGTCGATGACGGCACCCGTGCCATCCAGGAGCTGGACGTGATCGCCGCTGTTGTTGAGGGCGAGCCCCGTGGAGACGAAGGTGCGCACGCCCTCGACCTGGGGCTGGCCGCCGCCAAAGACGACGATGACTTCACCCGGAGCGACGCTGGTGGGGAAGGGGAAGACGTGGCGCACGGTCACGGCGTCGGCGATGGACCAGCCGCTGATGTCGAGCGCTTTGGTGCTGACGTTGATGAGCTCGATGAACTCATCCTCGACGCCATGGCGGAGGCCGTCTCGGTTGGCGTCGCCTTCGAGGCCGAGGGGCGGATCGGCGAGGACCTCGTTGATGATGAGGGTGTAAGGGCTGTCAGTGGGGATATCGAGCTGGGTACAGGTGAAGGTGGTGGGGATGCACTGGTGCGAGGTGACGGTGCGCCCCGAGGCGACAGGTGTACAGGCATAACCGGCGGGGCAGCCATCGTCGCCGAGGCACTCGGCGGTGCAGACGCGCTCGTTGTCGTTGATGCGCACGCACTTGTTGCCTGCGGGGCCGCAATCGGCATCTTTGGAGCAGGTCACGCAGAAGTTCTCCAGGCGGGCATAGGGGTGGAGGCGGGGGTTGTCGTCGATGCCGTGGACGCCGTACATGGTCTTGAACCAGGTGGAGTTGGCGTCGAGGCGGCGCAGCAACTCACTGTACTTCCAGGGGACGTGTTGGTTGCGCTGGTTGTCGAAGAGGGCGAGGAGGAAGTTGCGCACCACGCCGGCGGTGGAGGCATTGGAGTAGCTGGTGGTGGTGATGACGTCCATGAAGCTGGCGTCGCGCTTGGCCGGATTGTCGCGGAAGGCTTGGCCGATGGCGTAGGTGTCACAGCCCTCGGCGAGGACCACCTGATAGGTGTCGGGCAGCAAGTCTAGGCTGGCAATTTTGGCGTCATCGAGATCGCCTTCGTCGGTTTTCTTCCAGTTGGCGAGGGCGAAGCCGTAGAAGGGGCCGCTGTGTCCGCTGAAGATGATGACCTCGCGGCTGCGGAAGCTCGTGCGCATGTCCTCTTCGAGGATGCGGCCACCGGCGTCGGTGTCGGGGTCGGTCTCGGTGCCCACCTGGCCCCAATAGAGCCAGATGTTGAAGGTGACGGGCTGGCCGCCGGCGAGGATGGTCTTGGACAGGGGGCCGCTGTGACGGGTGTAGTCTTCGTAGCGGGCCACGGGGGAGGTGAAGGCGTGGTTGGCGACGAGCCAGTTGTAGATGTCGCGTGAATGCACCATGTGGTAGTCGCCGTGGTAATCCCAGCCGAAGTGGATGCCCACGTCGACCACGCCGTCGGCGAAGAGGGCCTGGTAATCGGGCCAGGCGTCGTTGGAGCGGACCTGGGGGAAGATGGTGAGCTCGAGGTATTCCACCTGGGAAGGTGAGACAGCAGCGGGGTCAAAGCCCGACCAGGGGCTGCGGCGATACCACTCGTTGTTGATCTCGAGCTGGCTGAGCTGGGTGTTGGAGACCTTACCCACGGGGAGGTTGAAGCGGTGCAGCCCATCTGGGCCGATGGTGGTGGGGAGAGCGTCGAGGAGGTTGAAGTCGCCGGCCACTTCCTGCTGAAAGCGGAAGGTGTAGCGGCGTGGGTCGTTGGGATCGGGAGAGATGGCGAGGTCTTCGTAGGCGCCATTTTTGGTCAGGGAGTGGTATTTGTGCTCCTCGGGGTTCTCCGGATCGAGGAGGTACTGGAGGAGGAACCAATTGACGGCGACTTGCTTGTAGTAGACGAGCTCTTTGACGCGGGCGTCGCGCTGGGCGGCGGGGAGGGCGGCCTCGGTGCTGCTCAACTCGACGTAATAGTCGCCTTGGACGTAGTATTCTTGGGCGCTGAGGCTGAAGAAATTGTCGGCCTTGCCCGGCGGGACGACGAAGGCTTCATCGTCGGCGGCGTTAGGGTTGGTTTCGTTACAGGCGGTGCTCCAGAGGAGGGCGCCAACGAGGAAGAGGGCGAGAGTGATGTGACGGGTCATAAACGCGGGCTCCTCATGAACAATGTAGACGACTGCGCAGGAGAATGGCTGCGCTGTCCGTGGATAGGCTCTGTCTACTCTCGGCATTGGGCGACGTCAAGTGTCATGTGTGCTTCGGTCCCACCTTTGGTAGCGCCGCCCCAGGACCTGGGTGCCAGGCGGGAAGGCGGTGAAGGGCGGGTGGGTGTCTGGCTGCCCTCTGCGCCAGTGGCCCATGGCGGGCGGAAGGGCGTGCTCGCCATGGCAAAGGCGCTTGACGCTGCGCGCGAAGGCAGTTAGGGGAGATGAAGGGAGCGACGCGACTTGCGCGTTCGACAGCAGCGGTGAGAGTGCCTAGCCATGCATGATGATAAGGGTGAGAGCCGGTGTTGTGGTGACCTGACGGAGAGCTCGGCGGCGCGTCGGGATCGCTGTCCCCTGTGTGCCCTCGACCCGGGGGCGGCCCAGACCCGGTTGCGGCTGCGGCTGAACCAAGCCCTCGCCGGTGGCGACGACGCGGTGGCCGCTCTGGTGACGGAGCTGTTGGAGAACGAGCCGGGGAAAATGTACTCCTGTGAGGAGTGTCGGGGGCAGTTCGAGGAGCGCCTCGAGGCGCTGGGGGACGAGACGCTGAAGAGAGTGGCTTCAACCCCTCCGCAGGTGACGAAGAAGCGTTTATTGGAGCGCCTCGTGGCGGGTGCTGGCCGTTTTTCGCCCTTCGTGCGCCGGCTTGGACAGCTCTTCGAGCTAGACGAGCCCACGGTCGAGGGGTTGTTGGCCAGGATCGATGACGCGGCTTCGTGGCAGCTTCGCGATGACGGGGTGGCTTGGCTGCCCATCGCGGAGGCGCTGTGCGCAGCGCCGGGGGCGGCCTTTTTGCGGCTCTCTGCTGGCAGCCCGTGGGTCGACGCGGCGGCAGCTTGGCGGGGCCTGGTCTTGCAGGGGCAGGGCACTTGCGACACGGCGTTGGTGATGCCAGGGGACGTGGTCACGGTGGCACCAGGTGCTTCTTTGCGCGCTGCGGCTGCGGAGGTGTTGTTGCTGGGCGTGGTTCGCGGCGGCTGAGGCCAGACGGTGCTTGCGCGCGGGAGCGCGGAGGGCGCCCTGTTGGGGGTGGATCCCCCCAAACGATAGCGGGTGCGAGGTGTGCTCTGGTGGCAGGTTCGCTTGCGGTGCGTGCGCGGGTCTTCTAGTCTAGCATACGCTTGGAATATGGAGGCGCGCATGGGTACACCCTATCGAGTCGTGATGTTGGGCGTGGCTGAGGGCGAGGACGAGGCGGCGGTGACGGCGCGTTTGGCCAAGCTTTTTCGCTGTGATGTGGATAAGATGGCCTCGTTGCTGGGGTCGGCGCCGGTGGTGCTGCGCAGCGAGGGGGAGCGGTCGCGGGCTGAGCACGTGCAGGCGAAGGCGGCGGGTTGTGGTGCCCGGGTGGTGGTGCGGGAGGACGCGCCGAGTGAGGAGGGTGAGGGGCGGATCTGTCCCAAGTGTCTTTATGTGCGGCGGGCGAGCGACGATCTGGTGCCGGCTTACGAGTGTCCGAAGTGCGGGGTGGTCTATGCCAAAGCCGAGCGACATCAGGCGGCGGTGGCGGCGGTGGTGGCGGTGGCCGAGGAGGGCGCGCGGCCGGCCGATGCCGAGGTTGACGTGGCCGGGGAGGCGGGCGCAGACCCGCGCTATGAGGCCATCGAGGCGGCGTTCAAGCGTTTTGATGCGCTATTGGCGTTGGTGCTCAAGGAGAGCGGTGAGCAAGGGCGCAGTGAGCATCTGGGGTGCATGTGCGGCTTGGCGGCGTTGGTGGTCACGGGTGGGGTGTGGGCGCTGAGCCGCTGGTATTTTGCGCTGCTGGTTTTTTTGATCGGGATGTGGATCACGCACCAGGCGCTGGAGGCGCGGCGGCGGCGTGGGGCACCGATGGTGGCGCGGCGTTTCAAGGCGGACCTGCCTGCGCCAGGCTGCCGCGAGGACCGGGTGGTTCACGAGGCGGCGTTGCGTCTGTGGTTGGCGCGGGGCGACGCGGCGCTGCGTGAGTCATTCTCGGCGGCGCTGGTGCCGGGCGCGGCGACGGCGGAGGTGCAGGCGTTGATGGAAGCCTTCACGGCCCATGAGGAGGCGCAAGTGGCGGCGGCTCTGGCGGCGGCGGAGGCGGCGGCTGCGGCGGAGCGTGAGTTTGCCAAGGCTTTGCCTGAGGACGCGACGCGTCCCATCAGGGTGATGCGGGTGCAGTATCATCCGTCGTTTTTGGCGCCGAACATTTATGTGCCGCCGCTGGCGCTCTCTGAGCAGTGGTTGCTCTTGGTGGGTGAGGAGGCGACGCTGAAGATCCCCTGGTCTTGCGTCAAGAGCGTGAGCGTGAGCCCCCAGACGGAGGGTTTGTCGGTCGATGCGGTGGTGGCCAACCTCATTGATCGGCCGCTGAAGCGGGAGCTCTTTCGGGTGCGGGTCGATTTTCACCTGTGGATGGTGTTGCGGTCGGGGGCGACGAATGAGGAGTTCGAGGCTTTGTCCTTTGTCTACAATGAGGACGACTGGGACGAGGTGGGGGCGAGGTGGCGGGAGCTGGCGCAGCGGCGCTTCGGCGAGAAGGCCCAGTGTCCTCTGTGCCAAGAGCGCACCCTGGAGGGGCTGCGTCTGAAAGTGGGCGCCAAGATGGGCTTGCGTGCGCCCCAGGTGCGGGCCCGTTGCACCTTGTGTTGCAAGGAGCTGGTGTTGGATTTGACCCGAGGCGTGCTGGCGTTGGCCCCAGAGTGAGCGGCTAGGGAGCCGGGGTGGCGCGGCGTACGGCGGCGAGGAAGGCGTCGACCTCGGCGGGGGTGGTGCGCAGGGAGCAGACCAGGCGCACCAGGTCGGTGTGTGCTGGCCAGTCGTAGAAGACGGCGCCGATGTCGCGGGCGCTGGCGGCGACTGCTGCGGGCAGGGCGACGAAGACCGCGTTGGCTTGGCAGGGCCAGAGTGGGGGGTAGCCGAGGGCCGTGAGTCCCTGGGCGAGTCGGGTGGCCATGGCGTTGGCGTGTTGGGCCTGGTGCAACCAGCGATTTTCGGCGAGGAGGGCCTGAACCTGGACCGAGACGAACCAGCTCTTGCTGAGGAGGTGGCCGGCGCGTTTGCGCCGGAAGGCGAGGGATTGGCAGTGCTCGGGATTGAAGAAGAGGATCAGCTCGGCGCACAGCGCCCCGTTCTTGGTGAAGCCCAGGGTGAGGACGTCGACGCCAGCGCGCCAGGTCAGGTCGGCCGGGCTGCAGCCCAGGGTGGCGATGGCGTTGGCGAGGCGCGCGCCATCGAGGTGGACCAAGAGCTGGTTGGCGTGGGCGAGGGCGCACAACTCGGCCAGCGCGTCAGGCTGGTAGACGGTGCCACACTCGGTGCTCTGGGAGAGGGAGAGGAGGGCAGGCTGGACGCGGTGGACATTGTCGCGGCCGAAGATGGCGCGTTGGAGCCGGGCCGGTTCGATTTTTCCGGCGTCGCCATCGACCAGGACCAGCTTGGCGCCGCCGGTGGCCTGTTCCGGGGCGCCGCATTCGTCGCAGTGGATGTGAGCCTCGGGGTGGCAGTAGATAGCGCCCCATGGCGGGCAGAGGGTGGCCAGGGCCAGGGCGTTGGCGGCGGTGCCTGTGGCCACGCTGAAGACGGCGACCTCGTGCTCGAAGCATTGTTGCAGCGTGGTGTGGAGGGCCCGGTCCAAGGCGTCTTCGCCGTAGGGGCTCGGCGCCTGGGCGGCGGCTTCGGCCAGGGCGGTCATGACTTCGGGGGTGGCGCCAAGGGTGTTGTCGCTGCGAAACATGGGATCCTCGTCGACGGTGGCGATGCTTCTGCCACGGATGGTTGCGCCCGCCGGCAGCGGGCACCGTGGAGGCTTGTGCCGCAAAGCGTGGCGGGGATCAAGAGATGGGGGATGAGGCGCTCAGGGTTGGGTGCGGGTGTCCGAGCCCTTCACTGGTGACGGCTGGCGTTGTCACGGGGCGGCGCCTCTGTCAGACTTCACCTCGTCGCACCTGCTTCTCATGCCGAGGACCTCATGCGCAATGCCAACGATCCCAATGATTTTGCTCCTGGTCGCCACCTGGCTGAGGGTGCCTGGTCTGACTGGAACACCGGTGGCGGCCCAGGCCCAGGCCCCAGCGCCGCCGCGCGCGTCCGCCGCCGCCGCGTCCTCCTCTGGGTTTTTCTCGGGGTGGTGCTCTGCATCGCCCTCTTTGGCGTGGTCCTGGTGCTGGTGTTGCGCCACACCTTCACCAACGCCGCCCCCTATCAGATGGCGCTGGAGCTGCTTCGCTCGGACCCACAGGTCATGGAGGTCCTGGGCGAACCGGTGCGCGAGAGCTGGTGGGTGACGGGCTCCATGCGTTCGAGCGGCTCCGTGAGCAGCGCGTCGCTGCGCTTCACCATTTCGGGTCCGCGGGGCGCGGCGCAGGTCGACCTCCGCGCGTCGAATCTGAGCGGCCAGTGGGTCATTCACTTGTTGCGCGTGTTCCCTGACGGGGGCCCGCCATTTGACGTGGTGGCGCCTTCGGAAGGCCCCATCTTCATCCACTGATGTTTGCTCTTCGCCCCATTTTTCCTGGATCCACCTGCGTCAGGGCAGCGCTCGGCGCCGTCTTCACCTTCGTATGGGTGTCAGCCTCATGTACGCCCTCCGATCCGGAATGCCCAGCCAAGGCCGAGGTGGCCGTTGCTGCGTCAGCGATGTCCGAGGCGGCGACGGCGCCAGAGGTGCCAGCGCTCGCCCTCACCCTAGATCCGGGCTCACCGCTGCCTGAGGGGGTGCGCGCCGATGCGCCACAGCGGTTGCAGAGCGCCTGGGGGCCGCTGAGTCTGGAGGTCTTTCTTGCCGCAGGGCGGCCCCAGGGATTCCTTCGCATCAGCAGCGCTGGCGCGAGCTGGGTGAGCCCGCGCTACCCCATGTGGCGAGCGGCGGTGGCGGACTGGGAGGGCGTTGGGGAGGACGACGTGGTCTTGGGGATCATCACCTCCCGGGCGCTCCACCCTGGCGCCACGCCGCCCCACCGGACCTTGTGGGTGCTGCGCTGGGATGGGCGGGCCCTGGTGCCCCTGTGGCGCGGTAGCGGCTTGGCGCGACCGCTCTTGGATTTTGCCATCGTCGGCGATGCTCAGGGGCGGTCGCGCCTGGTGGCGTGGGAGGTGGTGGCGGGGGAGCGCTGCGCCGTGACGGGCTATTGGTGGAACGGCTTTGGTTTTGCGGGGCAGGGCTGGGCCGTGGTGCCCTGCGCGGCCCAATTCGACGCAGAGCGGGGCTGCGTCAGCCTTGGCACGGCACCGGAGCTCTGCCCGCACTTCGGGGCCGACGGCTTTGTGCTGCGGCGCCACGCGGGCCTTGGGGATTGAGGTGTCCTGGCGCCGTCTCAGCCCCGTGGCGCCGTCTCAGAGGTGCTGGCAGCGCGGCGAGTCGATGTAGACCGTGAAGTTGGTGCGGGTGGGGAAGATCTTCTCCAGCTCGCGCCACATGGCCTTGGTCCCGGCGAAGATGTCCACGTGTTTGCCCGTGATGCCGCCGCCGACGTCATCGGCGCGGAAGCAGCCGTCATGCGGCGCGCCGCCCAAGCCATCTACGGCGGGGAGGTTCAGCCCGTCCCACTCCTCGACGTAGAGGATGGTGCCGTGGGTGATGACGCTGGTGTCCACCGCCCAGGAGCGCAGCGGCTCCAAAGGGTTGTTGCGTGAACCCTTGCCCCAGGGGAACTTGTTCTTGTCCAAGACGGACCAGCAATAGGAGCAGGGGCCACCGCAGGCGCAAGGGGAGTGGTAGTTGATGACCCGACCGTCTTTGAGGATGGCCGAGCCTTCGATGCAGGCGCTGTTGGCGAAGCTCGACGAGACCACGGCGATGACCGAGCAGTCCGGGGCATAGAGGTTGGCTGAAGGGGCGCCGGTGTAGTCGGCCTCATTGGCTAGGTAGTAGTAGGTGTTGTAGAAAGTTCCGATGGAGGTGCCGGGGCCGAGGGGCGCGGTGACGGTGATTTGGAGGCTGTCTTCGGCGACGACTGCGCCCGTGCCGTCATGGCCCAAGAGGCGGATGGTGCGCTCATAGCCCGTGCCCGAAAAGGTGTAGGTGAGGGAGGCGCTGGTAGCCGGATCCCACGGGGCCGGGGCCAAGGGCCAGGCGTCGGCCAAGATCTGAACGGTGGCGACGTGGTGCGCTTCGAAGGTGAAGGTCACTGGGTTGGGGAGGTGCGCGCCGTTGGCAGGGCTGAGAAAGCGCACGCTGGGGGTAGGGAGCGCGGTGTCGGTGAGATCTGTGAGGTCAGGCCCGAGCTCCTCCGTGTCCAGCGCGTCTGGCGCCACAGCGTCAGGCGCGCTGTCGGCGACTGGGGTGTCGGCGAGCTCCGTGAGATCCGGCGTCGGGGAGTCGGGCGGGTCGACCTGGTCCAGGTTCTCGATGAGATCCTGGGGCGCGTCGGCGGGGAGGTCTTCGCCGTGTGTGTCTGGCAGGAGGTCGGGCTGAGGCAGATCGGCAATCGTGGTGCAGGCCAACAAGGTCGACAGGCAAGCGCACGCGAGGCCAAAGAGGATGTGACGCATGGGGCCCTCGTGGTTGCAGGGTGAGGGTGGGCGCGGCCGAGTGGCTGGGCGGCGCACGCCGCCAGCAACGGTTCCATGATAGCGAAAGCGCCGCTGGCAGTCGATGCGCCCTGGAGATAGTGGGCGGTGCGCGCCGCTCAAAACCGTATCGCGCAGCGCCTCACTCATGCCCGTCGAGGCAGTCCTGGACCTTGGCGGCTAAGTCTTGGTTGTTGAAAGGCTTGGCGATGAAGCGAATGCCAGGCTCGAGCACGCCGTGCTGGACGATGAGGTTATTGCTGTAGCCCGACATGTAGAGGACTCTGAGCTCGGGGCGCAGGGCGAGGAGGCGCTCGGCCAGGACTCGGCCGTTCATCTGGGGCATGATGACATCCGTGATGAGGAGGTCGATGGTGCCCGGATACTGTTCACACAAGAGCAGGGCTTCACCGCCATTGGCGGCGGCGAGGACCGAGTAGCCTTGGGCGCGCAGCATGCGGACGGCGACCTTGCGCATGGCCGCTTCGTCCTCGACGACCAGGATGCATTCGTTGCCGCCATGTACCGCCCGCGTGGGCATCTCCGGTTGATGTGTGATCGTGTCGTCAGGAAGGCGGGGGAAATAGACCTTGAAGGTGGTGCCTTGGCCGGGCTCGCTGTAGACGTTGATGGCACCATCGCTCTGCCTGACGATGCCATAGACCGTGGCCAGCCCCAGACCGGTGCCGCGGTCCTTCGTCTTGGTGGTAAAAAAGGGCTCGAAGATCTGGGCCTGGGTGGTGGCGTCCATGCCGCAACCGGTGTCACTGACGGCGAGGCAGACGTAGGGGACGGGTTTGACCTCGATGCGTTTGTTGACGTAGGCCTGGTTGAGCTGGATGTTGGTCGTCTCGATGAGGAGAGTACCGCCCATGGGCATGGCGTCCCGGGCATTGACGGCTAGGTTCATGAGCACTTGCTCGATCTGGCCTGGGTCGGCCATGAACAGGCCGAGATCGGGGGCCAAGATGTGCCGCACTTCGATGTCTTCCCCGATGAGGCGCCCGAGCATGCGCTCCGTGTCAGCGATGACTTCGTTGAGGTTGAGCACTTTGGCTTCGAGGACTTGTTTGCGGCTGAAGGCGAGGAGTTGACGGGTCAGGTGGGTGGCGCGATCCGCGGCGGCTTGGATTTCGCGGAGATCGGCGCTGAGGGGATCACCCGGGTGCAAGCTGCTGAGGGCAAAGTCGGTGTAGCTCAGGATCACGGCGAGGAGGTTGTTGAAGTCGTGGGCGACGCCGCCAGCGAGGCGGCCGATGGATTCCATTTTTTGGGTTTGGTTGATGATCAGTTGGAGCTGTGAGCGCTCGGCTTCGGCCCTTTTGTGCTCGGTGATGTCGTGGATGATGTCGTGGAGGAGCTGCCGCCCGTGGACGACGATGGTGCTGCGGAAGACGGCGACATCGCGCTCTTGGCCATCGGCGCGGCGGTGGCGAAACTCGAAGTAGGAACGCTGGCGCTCAGGCGCGGCGGCCATCTCCGTTTGGATTTCGTCCTCTGTCAGGGGGTTGATGTCCTGGATGCGCATGTTCTTGAGGGTGGCCAGGGGCCAGCCATAGAAAGCCTCAGCGGCGCGGTTGGCGTCGACGATGGCGCCGCTCAGAGGATCGACGAGGAGCTTGACCGCGCTGTGATCATCGAAGAGGCTGCGGAAGAGGGTCTCACTGCGGCGCAAAGCCTCCTCGGTCTCCTTGCGGGTGGTGATCTCCTGGAAGGCGCCTTGAACGCCATAGATGTGCCCCTGGTCGTCGCGCAAGGCTTCGCCCGAGGCCCGCACCCAGATGCGCTGGCCCGTGGCGGTGATGAGCTGCAGCTCTTCGTCGTAGGGGACCCCCTCCTGAGCGCAGGCCTGAAAGCGCAAGGTGATGAGGTCACGCCACTCCGGGGCGTAAAAAGAGATGCCCTCTTCCAGGGTGGGCGAGAAGCCCGGCGGCTTTTCGTGGATGGCCGCGACTTCGTCGGACCAGATGACGCGTCCGACGCTCAGGTCGAAGGACCAGCCACCCAGGCGCGCCATGCGGCCGGCGATGCGCGCCAGCGCTTCGTTGCCTTGCAAGGTTGCGCGGTCGACGGCAGCGCTCACTTCGCCAGCGGCCAAGCGCTCGCGCAGCGCGGCGTTCTCCCGGCGCAAGGCGTCGACTTCAGCTTGGAGTGCCATGACGCGTTCGTCTCGTTCCATCCCAGGCCCCGGAGGTGCGCGTGTTTGCGGATTGGCGACATCGACGACTTAGAAAACGTTCGTTCCCTCGAGTCCCTCATTTGAGATGAAGCGCCAGTTTCTGTCAAGTGCAGCGGCGCGTCGTGCCGCCGTGGGGAGCGGCCATGGTGGCGTCTGGGGCCTGGTATGATATAGGTTTAGCCAAACAGGCGCGTGACTGTGCGCAGAGGCAAGGTCCTCGGACGCAGAGGAGGGGCGAGATGAGAGTGGCTGTTGGTTTGTGTGGCATCGCGTGGCTCCTGCTTGCCTGTGGGGCTCAGGCGCTCCCCCAAGAGGCAGTGGCGGCCCACCAGGAGGTTGCCCTGGTTGCGGCCCCCGATGTGGCGCAACTCGTGGCGGCGCTGCCGGCGCTCTCGGTGGCCCCCGATGAGGCCCAGTTGCTGGTCACCTTGGCGACGTTCGAGCCGCGCCATCCTTGGCATGATTCCTGGGAAGGGCCCGACGGGACCTCTTACTACGACGACGGCGAGGCGCCTATGGCGACGTTCACCGTGGTGTGGCCCGAGACCCTGGCCGGTCAGGAGGTGGCCGTGCTGTTCCTGTCAGGGAGCGCGGTCCAGGCCCCCACACCCATGACCCCTGGGCAGGCCTTCGTCTTGGTGCTCCCTGCGGAGGCCCTCACGGCGCCGATCTTCATCAGCAATGAAGTCCTGACCCACCTCTCGCCGTTGCTCTTGCCCTAAGGCCGGAAGATCGCGTCGAGGAACTCGTTGGTGACGTGTTCGATGCTCTGCTCGAGGCCTTGCTCGATGAGCGTAGGGACGGCATCCATGCGATCCTGGAGGCCGCAGAGGGGATCGATGCCGCGTTGGCAGGCGACTTTGTCGATCAAGCGCGGCAGTTCTTGGTCGATGAGGCTTTTGTTGGCTGGATCCACGCGCCGGGCAAAGGCGCACGCCTCGGCGTCGCCCTCGTCGTTGCAGAGTGTGTGAGCTAGCCCCTGCGCCTGGGCGAAGAAGAAGTCCGCCGTGGCCTCGTCGCCCTTGGCGGTGAGGGCTTCAGCCAGGTCGAAGCACACGAGAAAGGCGCCGGCATGGCACTTGCCGACGCGAGGGAGCAGGTCTGCTGGCGCTGGAACGCAGCCCGCGTCCGTTGGGAGGGTGTCTGCGGTGCAGGCCGTGGGGAAACCGGCGCAGGCGTGCAGGCCGGTGGACCACCGCTGGCCGGGCCAGCAACAGGCGCCGGTGGGAGGCAGGGAGAGCATGCCCGCGGGGCAATCCTGGGGCGCGGGAAGGCTTGGCGCCTCGGGATCTGCCGCCGTGGTTGCGCCAGCGGTGGGTGCGGAGCCGAGCTCTGCCTCGTTGCGGTGGTCGGCGGCGCCTGCTTCGGCGGAGCTTTGGGACGGAGCCGTGGGATAGTCGACCGCATAGGTGTGCGGCCGGGGGACGTGGCCAAAAAACAAAAGGGCGGCCGCGACCAAGAGGAGGATGGCGACCAGCGCCAGGATGGCGATGATGAGGAAGGGTTTGGGGCGCGGGCTTGGGGCCAAGGGGGGGAGCTGTGGGAGCGAGCCGGCGTGGGTGCTGCGGGGCGGCGCTGGGGGCTCGGCAAGTGGTGCGCCGTGGGCGGGCGCAAAGGCCGGCTGAGCGTCGCTCGGGGTGGGGGTGGCGCTGATGAAGGGCGGTGGCGCGTCGGGGTGGAGGGCGAAGGCTTCGAGCTCGGCGGCCAGCTCCGCCGCGCTAGGGTGGCGGTCTTCGGCTCTCTTCGCGGTGGCGCGCTGCACGATGGCCTGGAGGGCTGCTGGGACGTGCGGGCCGAGGCTGGGGAAGTGCTCCGTCTGATGGCGCAGGATGATCTGCATCAGGCTCGGTGAGTCGAAGGGGGGCTCGCCGTTGAGCATGGTGTAGAGCACCGTGCCCAGGGAATAGATGTCGGAGCGGCCATCGAGGTCTTCGCCGAGGGCCTGCTCGGGGCTCATGAAGTGCGGGGTGCCGCAGACGGCGCCGATGCGGGTGATCTGCGTGGCGACGTCGTTGGTGTTCTTGACGATGCCGAAGTCGAGGACCTTGACGAAGTCCGCTTGGCCGTCGCGTTCGGTGAGGAAGATGTTCTCGGGCTTGAGATCGCGGTGGATGACGCCGATGTCGTGGGCCTCGGCGAGGCTGCGGGCGATCTGGGCGGCGATGCGGGCCGCGCGCTGGGGGGCGATGGCGCCGTGGCGCTTGAGCTCGGCGCCGAGGTCGCGGCCGTCGAGCCACTCCATGACGATGAACATCAGACCGTCGGCAGTGACGCCGTAGTCGAAGAGGGTGATGGTGTGGGTGTGGGTGAGGCGCGCCACCGTTTCGGCTTCGCGCTCGAAGCGGGCGACGAGCATCTGGGCTTGGCCGACGTCTTGGCGGATGACTTTGAGGGCGACCTTGCGCCGCAAGGGGAGTTGCAGGGCTTCGTAGATGGCGCCCATGCCGCCGGCTGCGACGAAGCGGACGATGTGGAAGCGTTCTGCGAAGAGAGTGTCCGGTTGGAGGAGGGTGAGGTCTTGCATCTGGGGCGGCGCTCAGGGCACGGAGGGTGGAGGGCGTGCTGGCGCGACGCCGGTGAAATGCGCAGGGCGTATCATGGGCGAGGCGGAGCGGGAGCGCAACCCTTGGCGCACGCCCTTGGGTGGGGTGGTCGGGGCGGCTCTAAAAGTCGAAGTCGCCCATCGCTTCAATGGCACCGAGGCCCTCTTGCAGCGCTTTCTGGATGTCTTTATCGAGGGCTTGGTTGAAGTCGTCGCCCATGAAGGCGTTCCAGTCGTTGGTGCCCTTGGGGACACTGCCATCGCAACTCTCGGGCGAGAGCTTGCAGAGCTTGGCCCCCAGGCGATCGCGGTCGGCCGGGCGATTGAGACTCTGGGCCGCCATATAGGCCATGAAGCAGCTCGTCTCGTCGCTCTGGTCGCAGGCCTTCTCGAAGATGGCGAGGCCGCGGGTGATCTCGGCGGTGGTGCTCCCGGGGGCGGTGTAGAGGGTGGCGAGGAAGAGGCAGGCGTCGCTGTCGCCCTCGTCGTCACAAGCAGGGATTGCGGCCTTTTGGGCCTGCTGCATGTAGTAGTGGACGCGATCGAGATCCGCCTCCTGCGCCATGAGGCTCTCGCAGGCGCTGAAGAGGCCCTCGTGGCAGCGGCGGACCTTGGCAGCGAGCGCGGCTGGGGCAGGGATGCAGCCATCGGGGCTGGGGATGAGCTGCTCGCGGCACTGTTCGGGGTAACCAGCGCAGGCTTCAAGGTGGGCCGCCCAGCGCTGGCCGGGCCAGCAACACTCACCTTTGGGGCCGGTGGCGACCATGCCCGTGGCGCAGCCCGTGGGTTCCGGGAGCGCTGGCGTGACCGTGGCTGAGGCGGCTTCGGCGACGACGGGCGAAGGGGTGGGGTCCGCTGGCGTCGGGTCGTCTGCTTCGTCGTCCGCAGTCAGGGACGGCCGTTCCAGTGGCGGATCGCTTTGGGGGGCGCTGGCAGGGCTCTGCTCTGTCGCGGTGGTGCTGCGCTCGGTTGCGTCGTTGGCGGCGGTCGCCGCAGGGTCGCGCTCGATGAGGAAGAAGAAGGCGGCGGCGCCGGCGGCGATGAGGAGCACCGTGACGGCGATGGCCACCACGAGGGTCACGGGGAAGGCTTTCGTGGGGGTCGCCGGGGCCGTCGGCTGGGCAGGGGGTGGGTAGGCTGGGGCCGCGGCTACGCTCGCAGGTGGGTTCGCCGCGGCGCTGGTCCTCTGGAGCTCGGGGATGACCGTCGTTTCCCCCGGCGCCGCTGCGGGCGGGTAGACGTGGGCGGCACCGTAGCCGGTGGCAAAATCCTCGAGGTCGGCGGCCATCACCTCGGCCGATGGGTAGCGTTCGGCGACGGCTTTGGCTGTGGCACACTGGATGATGGCCTTGAGGGTTTCTGGGACGTGGGGGCCGAGCTCGGGGAAGGAGCGGCTCTGATGGGCCATGACGATCTGGAGCATGGACTCGGCCTGAAAGGGGGGCTCGCCGCGCAGCATGGTGTAGAGGACCGTGCCGAGGGCGTAGAGATCGCTGCGGCCATCGAGGTTTTCGCCGCGGGCTTGCTCGGGGCTCATGTAGTCTGGGGTCCCGCACACCGTGCCGATACGGGTGATCTGGGTGCGGGCGTCACTGGTGTTCTTGACGATGCCGAAGTCGAGGACCTTGACGAAGTCCTTCTGCCCCTCGCGTTCGATGAGGAAAATGTTCTCTGGCTTGAGGTCGCGGTGCACCACGCCGATGGCGTGCGCTTCCGAGAGGCTGCGGGCGACCTGGGCGGCGATGCGTGCGGCGCGCACGGGCTCGATGGCCCCGACGCGGTGGAGCTCGGCGTTGAGATCCGTGCCGTCGAGCCACTCCATGGCGATGAACATCACGCCTTCGGGGGTAATGCCGTAGTCGAAGAGGGTGATGGTGTGGGAGTGGGTGAGGCGGGCGACGGTCTCTGCCTCGCGTTCGAAGCGGCTGGTGAGCATCTGCTCTTTGGCGAGTTCTTGGCGGATGACTTTGAGGGCGACTTTGCGCCGCAAAGGCATCTGCAGGGCCTCGTAGATGGCACCCATGCCTCCAGCAGCGACGAAGCGCACGATCTGAAAACGCCCAGCGATCATGGTCCCTGGCTGGAGCTGTGAAGAGGCTTGCATGACGCGTGATCCTTGGAGCAGGTGGCGGAGGTGAGCGGGTCGAGCACGGCACCGCGGTGCATGCTGAGATGTGCATCATCCAACATAGAGGACAAGGGCGCAATGGCCGTTGATATCGGCGCTTAGCGCCCTCAGGGCGTTGCTCCACGTGCGGGTGCGAGGGGTCAGCGTAGGGCTTGGGCCAAGCGGGAGCTGATGCCGGAGCTGCGCACGTCGACTGGGAAATCGTCGAAGGTGAGGGCGAACCACACGTCGTGGACCTCGCCCTGGCGCTGATCGTCACGGACGAAGGTAATGGCGCGCACGGCGCTGTTGCCCAGGCGATCGGTCCACGCCAGGTCCATGCGCGGGCTGAGATCGATGTAGGCGATGCCTTCCTGGCGCAGGGTGCTCAGTTCGCCTGGCTGGGCGACGCCATCGTGGTTGGCATCATGCCAGAGGCGCAACTGAGAGAAGACGGGGTCGTTGGCGTCGATGCGGCCGTTGCCGTCGCTGTCATAGTGCTGGATGGCTTCGACGCCGTCGGCGCAGCGGCGTTGCCCGCACCAGGTGTGGTTGCCGAAGAGTTCGGCCCCAGAGTCGATGCGGCCGTTGCCATCGAGGTCGAGGACCAAGAGGGCGTCGCGGCCAGTGAGAGCGGAAAAGCGAACGATTTCGCCGGTATCGGCGAGGTCGAAGGGCGTGGTGGCGCGCGAGGAGAGGTGGATGCCGTCGTGATCGAGATCGAAGACCAGGGGGCTGCCGATGGGCTGGGCGTTGCTGTTGTCGCCGGCGCACTGGGGGACGCCGCGATCGGACATGCGCTGGAGCTGGGTGCCTGAGAAGGGGGTGTCGATGTTGAGCTCGGCGCGGTATTGGCTCTGGAGGTAGCAGAAGACCGGGCCGCGACCGGAGTAGCGGGCGTAGCATTGGCAGGGATCGCTGGGATCGTAGGTCGTCTCGGGATCGCAGGTCCACTTCTCGACCAGCTCGACGCGCAGCAGCTCAAATTCCTGCTCCAGCCCCTCGTCGACGGCGGCGATGCGGAGGTTCTCCATCTCGAGGAGGTCGACGCTCTGGGCGAAGTGGCTGGGATCGACGCCGAGGCAGATGGAGGTGCCGGCGTTGAAGTCGGCGGCGCGCTTGCGGGCCTCGGCGAGGATTGTGGTGGCCAGGATGTCCGTGTTGCACTGGCTGCGCGGGAGATCGGGGCGCATGGCGTCGTAGGTGTTGCGGAAGATGACCCGACCTTGGCGCTGGCCCAGCTCGGCGGCTTGCTTGGCCGGGGTGTTGGTGTCGTCGCAGAGGTCGACGGCGCGCATGACATCGAGGGATTGGATGGTGCTAGTCACCAGACCCGAGAGCACCGCCTCCTGAGCCCAGGCGCCGACGAAAGCGCGCTCGCCGGGGGTGACGCTGCGGCTGCCCAGGGTCTGGCTCATGACGCTCGAGGCCAGGTTCGAGGAGGCAAAGCGCGAGGCCTGGGTGGCGGCGGTGAGGAGGCGGGCGCAGGGGACGGCCAAGCCGTCAGAAGGCGCGCTGAGGAAGGGGCAATCCTGGGGGATTTCGCCAGGGGCGGTGGCGGAGTGACCGGCCACGAGGGCGACGATGTTGGTCCCAGGGAGGAGGAAGGCGAGCTGGTCGAGGTAGAGGGCGCTGCTCTGGGGCCGAGCGCTGAGGATGGATTCGCGAGCCAAAGCCGCGGCGGTGGCGGTGTGCTCGACAGGGGTGAGGTCGTCGGGGGGCGCGAAGTACTGATCCATGTGATCGAGGAATTCGCAGGAGGTGATGGCGAGGGTGAGGATGGCGATGGTAATGAAGGGATGGTGCGGGGGGCGTGGGCGACACATGTCCGTCTCCTTGGGCGATGGCGGGTCAGAAGCCGCAGAGCGCCGCTCCTGCCAGAAGAGTGCCAAGGAGAATATGTCTATGATTTAATGGGTTTGCTCGGCGTAGCTTAGCGGGTCCGGGGCCGGCGTCGCGGGTCCAAGGGCAGCGCTGTGGCAAAAATAACACAGCCGATTGGGGGTGGGCGGGCGCGCCACTGCGCCTTCGACTCACCAGCCTTTCTTGACGTAGGCTTTGATTTTCTTGGCGTCCAGCGCTTTGCGCAAGGTGACGGCTTCTGCTTCGGTTGCGAAGCGGCCGGCGATGACCGTCTCGAAGCAACAGGCCAGGGCTGAGGCGCGGCGGCTGTCGAAGGAGGTGGCGTCGGCGAAGCCAGCGTCTTTGAGCGTCTGGACCTCCTTGGCGGCGCGCTGTTGCCCCTTGGCGAGGCTGTCGCCGCGGTGGGTGATGCTCTTGACGATGACCAGGTGGGGGCGGTCGTCGGAGAAGGGGGGGGCATCGTCGCGTGCGGCGGCGCCCCAGAGGAGGCGGTGCAGCATGAGGTCATCGTCGCTGTCTTTGAGGGGGCGCGCGGCGATCACTTCGAAGTCGTGGAGGGTGTAGAGCCACTCTTCAGGCTCGCCGTCGGCGTTGCGGAGATCTTCTTTGGTGGTGGTGCCGGTGAAGTAGCCTTCGACCAAGGCGACGCCGCCGCTTTCATCGGAGACGCTTGGAAGCTCGGCGCCGCTGGGGGCGAGCCATGGACCGGGCCCGAAGGTGTCGGGGCTCTCGCCGAGGTAGTGTCGGGGCGCCATGGAGCCCCAGCCGAAGGAGCGCGTCACGATGGGGATCTGGAGGATCTCTCGCTCGCCGCGTTTGGAGGCGGCGATGCGGGCCGCGATCCAGTCTTCGGATTCGTAGATGGAGACCTTATCGGGCCCATCGGCGCGGGCGAGGGATGGCGCGGTGAGCCCGAGGAGGGCGAGGGAGAGGAGGGCTGACAGCGGGAGACGCATGGTTGACCTCGGGGTGCACGTAGGCGTTGAAGATGAAGCGTGGTCCCAGTGGGGGAGGGGGTGAAGGTGGTGCGTGATGCAAAGGTGGGGCATGCCCCATGGGGTGCTCCAAGCGGAGGCGTTGGTGCGGCGCCGTCAAGGGTACGCTCGCTGGGTACCGATGACAATCCCCGCGGGAGCGGGTGGGCGCCCGACGCGGGTGGATCCAGGCTTCGCAGCTTGGCAAGGTGAGGACCTTGGGTTGGCAGGGGCTTGTCTTGGTGCGGAGCTTTGGGCTAGCGTTGGTCTCGTCTTTGAAGGGAGGACCTATGGAAGCGCAAAAAAGTGAAAAGAGTTGGGGTGCTTACATTATTTGGGTCTTTGCTTTTGGCTATTTTGCCAGCTATGTGCCCTACAGCGCGTTGACCAAAGCGTTGACTTCCGGGTCGCTGGGGGGGACGCAGCTCGACACCTTCCAGATTTTGCCGGGTTCGGTGATGGCGTCGTTGGTGGGGATGGTGGTGTTCATCTCGGCGATGCGGTGGTGGCGTTTTGCGCACCACTTTCAAGTGGGATCGCTGACGCTGCCGCGGCCGACGAAGTGGACCTTTTTGTCGGGGCTGTGTTCGGGGCTGATCATCGTGACGACGACCCTGTCTTACACCATCGAGGGGGTGTCCATCGTTTTTGCGATGCTGTTGATGCGCGGTGGGGTGCTGATCATGAGTCCCGTGGTGGACCGGATTACGGGGCGGCACGTGCGGTGGTTCTCGTGGGCGGGCTTGGCGCTGGCCATTATGGCGCTCTTCGTGGCCTTTGCCGAGCCGGTGCGGCCGGGGACGAGCCGCTTCGCGGTGAATGTCCTGCTGCTCGTCGATGTCGGGGTTTATCTGACGGCCTACTTTATCCGGCTGCAGTTCATGAGTCGTTTGGGCAAGAGCGACGATCCGCGGGTGACCAAGGGCTACTTCGTGGAAGAGCAGATGGTGGCGGCGCCGTCGGTGCTGCTCCTGATGGGGTTGCTGGCTTTGGTGCTTGGCGGCGGCGACAGTGGTCCTTTTTACCTGTTGCGTGAAGGCTTCGTGTCGATTTGGAGCACGCCCATATGGGGCTGGGTGGTCTTAGTGGGGCTCTTCAGCTATGGGACGGGGCTCTTCGGGACGCTGGTGCTCTTGGATCGCAGCGAGACGGCTTTTGCCGTGCCGGTGAACCGATCGTCGAGTGTGTTGGCGGGCGTCTGTGCTTCTCTATTGCTCTACTTCATCCTCGATCTGAAGTTGCCGTCGAACTATCAGTTTGCGGCGGCGGGGGTGATTTTGGTCGCCATTTTGTTCTTGTCCATTCCTACGTTGATCAAGAAGAAGCCGTGAGGTCGATGGCGGCGGTTGGGGGAGCGGTTGCCGTGGTGCCACGGGCTTTGTTCGGATAGGTGCGCTGCGCTGCACCTAGGCCGAAGCCGTCCCTGATGGAGGGGGCGAAGAGGTGGAGGTGTGGGATGCAGTTGCAGCGCTTGGGTGGGTTGGGGTTGATGGCCTTGTGCCTGATGGTTGGCTGCCAGGACAGAGCGCCGGAGTTGAAGCGGGTTGCGCCCTCACCTGCGGGCACGGAGACCTCAGGCGCGCCAGCCGAGTCGGTGCCGGAATCGCCAGGGGATGAGGCGGCTGGAGCTGAGGGTGCGGGTGAAGAGATGTCACCCTCGGTGGCACCTGTGGCGAATGGCCTGTACCGCGTTGGTGCGGCGGGTGAAGGGCCGCTGGTGCGCTGTCAGGGGGGCGGTGAGCAGCCCCAGGGGGCGCGCTTCGAGGTCACGCCCGAGGCGGTGGTGGTGCGGGCGGTCAACAATGACAACACGCTCTTCCACGTCACGGTGGATGTGCCGTGGGCTGAGGACCACGCGGCGCTGCGTTGGCTCATGGTGGTGGGGGAGCACGTTCTGTGTCTGGAATCGCTGGGGGGGTCGCAACAGCGCACCACCCACCTGACCTTCCCAATCAGCGGGGCGGCGGTGGCGGCAGAGGTGGCCTCCCATTGGGGGACGCAAGTGCAGGCGCGCCAGGCGCCGAGGTCGCCCCTCTTGGTCACCTTTAGCCCTGGGAAGGCGGCCTATAAGCCCAAGGAGGAGGTGAAGGTGACCCTGCGGATCGAGAACGGCGGCACCGAGGCGGTGACCTTCATGAAGGGGGGGCGCAACCGGGGCGAGCGGGACAACCAGTTCGAGTTCTCTGCGACCCTGGACGGGGAGCCCGTGGAAGACGTAGGTTCGTCGATGAATTTCGGCGGCACGGGGATGTTGCAGACCATCGCCCCGGGCGGGGTGTTCACCGACGAGGTGAGCCTGAGCAAGTGGTTCGCCTTCGCCAAGAAAGGGCGCTATGTCGTGCACGGTCGCTACGTCCTCGAACACTACGAACGGGGTGCCAAGCGCGGCGGCGCGGTGTGGGAGGAGTGGGTCGCGGCGGATTTCGAGGTGGTGGTGCGCTGAGGTGCGTCACGGGTTCAGCGCAGCCGCTGGCCGCGTTCGTTGCGGTCGCTCAAGTCGACTTTGAACTTGCGGGCGTTGCGCTTGAAGTAGCGGGTCCAGTGCCAGAGGGCGTCGTCGGTGCTCCAGCTCAGGCTCGGGGGCGAGGTCCGGCTCAGGCGCATGAGGACGCGCTGGGCGTTGTAAGAGAGGTGGGGGGCGGCGGTGATGGCATCGAGGAGCAGGGGAATGGCCTTGTTGTCGAGCTGACGCACGTTGAGGCCGGCGTCGCGAAAACCGGCAATGAGCCAGGCATCCCGCGAGGAGCGCTGGTTCTTCTCCCACCACTGCTGCCACCCGTCGAGGGCGGCGCCGAGGGCGTCCCCCTCGAGCTCGAGCCAGGGGTGGTCGTCGCCGCGGTTGGTGAGGTTCGTGAGGGCGGCGGCGGCGGCTTGGCGGACCGCAGGGGGGGCCGTGGCCAGGATCGCGACCAGTGGCGCGACGGCGTCTGGGTGATCCACCCGCGCTAGGGCGTGGGCGGCCCGCGCCGCGATGGGCTCGGGCGGGTTGAGATCCTCGCAAGCGATGTCCAGGCTCAGGAGGGTGCCCAGGTGGGCGATGGTGGCGGCCGAGGGCTGTCCGGCGAGGGCCGCGATGGTGCGGCAGCGCACGGCCGGGTGGGTCTCGCGGCGGTCGTGCTCGATGATGATGTGGCTGGTGTCGGGGAGATTGGCGAGGGCTTGGAGGGAGGCCTTGCGCACCATGGGAGATGGATCCTCGAGGGCGGCGACGATGGTGTCGCGGTGGGTCGCTGTGGCACCCAGGAGCTCGAGGCGGTCAATGGCGGCGGCGCGGTCTCGGGGTTGCGGCGCCTCGTAGAGCACTGTGGCGACGCGTTCCAGGCACGCGGCCATGACGCTCTCGGCGGGGGAGAGCCAGGGGTGACGCCGGCCGACGTCGACACAGCCGCCGCACAGGTCGCGGTCGCTACAGAAGAGGCGGACGTGGGCGTGATCGTCATGGGGGGCGCTGCCGCGTGGCTCGTACATGACCTGGAGGAGGCGCTCCCTGGCGGTGGTGATGGTTTCGTCTTCGTCAGCTTCGGCCTTGAGGTGATCCATGATGGCGCGCTGGAGGTGGCGCGCGATGAAGATGTACTGGACGTGGATGTCCGGGTGGGTGACCAAGGCGACCATGAGGGCGGCGTTGCGCGGGACGTCGAAGCGGTAGAAGCCGTTGAATTCCTTGGAGCGCAGGCTGCGGTTGAAGGTGACGAAGTCGGGGGGGGGCGAGTGCCAGCCGAGGGGATCCGTGGCGAAGTAGGCCAGGTCGAAGTCGCGCCCGGCGTTGTGGCTGATGGAGTAAGGGATGTCACCGCCCTCCTGCCGGCCCAGGTTGCCCAGGTAGAGGACGGCGCCAGGGAATTGCTCGGCGACCTGGCTCGCTGCGTGCAGGATGAGGGCGATGACCTCTTCCGTGCCATAGGAGATGTCGCGGGTGTATTGGATGGGGAGGACGTCGTAGTCCGGTCCCGGGAGGGGCAAGGGGGTGCCGTTGATGAGGTAGCCGTCGCGGGTGTCGCCGACGGAGACCGTGGCCAGGGGGTCTTCGCCGGGGAGGAAGGGGAAGGTGCGGGAGAGGGTGGGCGCGGGCAGCTTGTGAATCGCCGCGGTCGGCGGCGGGGCCGGCGGCTGGGGCAGGGGCCTGGCGGTCAGTGGCGGGGGCGATGACTCCTGAGAGGTCTGGTCGTCCCGTTCCGCGACCGAGGCGTTGCGCCCACAGGCGGCGAGTGCGAGGAGGGCACTCAGGAGCAGGCAGGTGGGCAGAATGCAGTGGCTGGATCGGGGCATGATCATCTCGGCGCGGCGCGGCGCAGCGAAGTCGGGACGGGCGCGCTCATCTGCGCCTCAGCATAGTGGCTCAGTGGCATGGTAACAACTTATCTCCCTTTGGCAGGGCTTGGGGCGGCGTTGTCGGCGCGCCAGCGGTGGCGTGCCAGTTGCCCCAGGTCGGTGAATTGACTATGGTGCCGGCCGTCGCTTGCGCGCGGCGGCCGCTCTGGGGCGGGCCGAAAGCTGCGCGAGGGGTGATGCGCTGTCGGGCAGTGACGGCGGCGTCGCGACGGAGTTGACACGAGCCAGGTCTTTGTGGTGTGAGATTTGCTATTGGCGCCGCCGCGGGCAATCGCGCCTGGGCCCCCATTGACGTAAGGAGTGAGGACATGATCCGAGAGCGTGTGTATTCGAATCACAGTGCCGTTCGTTTGGCGACGTTGGCGCTGACGGCGGTGAGCTTGATGGCGTTGACCTTGGTGGCCGAGCCTCAGTCGGCCAGCGCCCAGGTCTCATTCGAGGTGGCGGCCAAGGTGGGCGTGGCGAGCGCCAGCATCGACAACGTCGCTCACGGCGACCCGGTCTTCGACGTGGGTGGCGGCTTCCAGGCGGCGGCGCTGTTGCGCTTCGTCGGCGGCATCGGCGCCGGTTTGAACTTCAATTATTTCTACGATTCCCACAGGATGAGTGGCACGGATGGTGTGGCCAATCCGGCGAAATCGATGTCCTTCTCGTCGCCGTCCGTGGGTATCGTGGCGCGCTATCGCCTGATGGAGGCCGTCGAAGCGGGGGCGTGGCTGAACTACGCCTTTGGCTCGTCCAAGGTGGAGTTCACCGGCGGCGGCAAGACGGAGTGGGACATCCAGGGTTTCGAGCTGGGGGCGCAGATTCAGCTCGCCTACCAGATGAAGCCCTACAAGACCTTCATTTTGGCGGGGGCCTACGGCTTCGTCCAATACAACACCCTCTTCATCGACCGGTCATCGAGTAGCAACCCCGGCAGCTATTCCGACATGACCACCTACAACTACGGCATCGGCGCCACCGTTGGGGTGCGCTTCGACTTCTCCATCTAGGCCAAAGAACGCGATGTTTAGAGCCAAGTGCGTGGTGCGGGATGACCCGGATCCCAATGATCCCGTGTTCTTCGAGCAGGTGATGCGGGCCGTGTCCGAGCTGGCTTCTTTGGGCTTGGTCTTGGACTTTTTGTCCGAAGAGGACGTTGAAGACGACGCGCTGCAGCTCACCTGGCAAGAGAAGGAAGAGCAGGCGGAGCTGCACCTGATCAAGGATCGCTACACCGGGGCGACCTATTTCAGCATGAGCGCTGTCAAGGCGGCCGATCTGCGTTTGCTGACGGAGAGCCTGGAGCGCCACCTGGACCTGATGACCCAGGAGGAGCTTCTGGCGGCGGCGCAGCGCGACATGGTGCTGGAGCCGGTGTTGCTGTTGAAGCTGGCCATGGTGGCGCGGCGCCCGGATCAGGACGTGATCGCGACGCTGCGCGAGGCGCTGGAGCATCGTCTGCCGCAGGTGCGCTACTACAGCGCCTACGCCATGGGGGTGGCCATGTGGTCGGTCTTCGTGGCGGACTTGGAGGTCTTGCTCAAATGTGAGCCCGACAAGGATGTGGTGGAGATGGCGGAGAAAGCGCTCGAGAGCTGTCAATGGCAGGCTTCCAAGGGCTGAGGGTCGGGCCGGGGCGGCGAGGTGGCTGGCGCGGCGTCGCTGTCGCCACACCAGCAAATGTCGAGGCCGTTTGCGGCTAGGGTGGACAATTTTCGGTGAGGGCGCTATGACGCAGCGCGTTGTCGTGCGAAGAGTCGCCGCGTGACGGTGGCGACGCTGTTGGAGACGCTCTGCCCATGGTGAGGTTTTTTGATGTTGAACCTTGACGCTTTCGCCCGCCTCTTCCCGTCCTTGGTCAAACCCGTCGATGATGCCATTGGCCTCACCCTACAAGGGCTGGACAAGACCGTAGGCTTGCAGAATCTGACGGATCCCGTCTACGAGGCCTTGAAGGCCGGCCTGCGGACGATGTTCAAGCACCAGAACGACTTCGAAGTCGAGGGTTTGGAGCACCTGCCCCAGCAGGGCGGCTTTTTGTTGGCGTCGAACCATCAGAGCTGGTTGGACGTGCAGTGTTTGGCCGCGGCGGCGCCGCAGCGTCTGCGCTTCATGGCCAAGGCCGAGTTCGCCGAGTGGCCCTTTCTCCGTCATGCCATCGCCTTGACCGACTCGCCTTACATCAAGCGCGGTGGTGACAGCGAGGGGATGCAGCGGGCCGTCGACGCCTTGCGCGACGGGAAAGTCCTGGTGATTTTCCCCGAGGGGACCATCCCGGGGGAAGAGCGCTGGGGGCGGCACGAGGTAGAGGCGGAGACGGGGCTGCTGCGCGGTAAGACCGGCGCGGTGCGGATCGCTTTGGCCGCCGGTGTGCCCCTCATCCCCGTGGGCGTCTCGGGGACGGGCGCGGCCTTTCCGCCTGAGGTCTTTCCGCGGCTGGAGCTGGCGCAGCCGCCGCGGCAGGTCAAGATCACCGTGCGTTTTGGGGCGCCCGTGGACTTGGGGGATTTTGCTGGTCGGACGCTGGAGAAGGAAGATCTGCACGCGGCGACGCAGCGTCTGATGCTGGCCATCAGCGGCCTAGTGGCGCACGAGCGGAACTATGTGCCCATCACGGTTCCCGTGGCACCGTTGCCGCGCTATGAGCGGCTTGGTGTATTGCTTCTGCACGGTTTCACGTCGAGCGTGAAGACCGTGGATGGTCTGGTCCCGCATCTCGAGGCGGCTGGGATTCCCTACCGGATGCCCGTGTTGCGCGGTCACGGGGGGCACTATCAAGACCTCGCCGGGGTTGGCGCTGCGGAGTGGTATGGCGACGCGGAGGCGGCCCTGCTGGACTTGGCGCAAGAGGTCGACAAGGTGGTGGTGGTGGGCTTGTCCATGGGCGGCCTGGTGGCTTTGAACTTGGCCATGGCCCACGCGGACAAGATCGCCGGGACGGTGACCTTGGCGGCGGCGCTGCGTTTTCGCAATCCCCTGGCGCCGGTCGCGCCGCTGTTGGCGCCAGTGGTCAAGAGCTGGCCCTCTCCAGCGGCGATTCACGACCAGAGCCTGCGGCACACCAGTGAGAACTACACGCGCTTTCCGACGGACGCTTTTGGGTCGCTGTTGGCCTATGCCAAAGAGACCGAGGCGAAGCTGAGCCAGGTGACGACGCCTGTGTGTGTGGTGCATTCCAAGCGGGATCAGGTCATCGCGCCGGTGGCGGCGAACGTGATCTATGAAGGGGTGAGCGCTGGCCATCGGGAGATTCACTGGTTCACGAAGTCGGGGCACGAGCTGGGCCAAGACATGGAGCGTGAGGCGGTCTTTGCGACGGTGATGGCTTTCGTGCAGAAGTTCAGAGGGTGAGCGTGGGTGGTGGCTTTGCTTTGGGCGCGGCGACGCTGGTGCGAGAGCGCGGCGCGTGTTGGGTCTGCTGCAGAAAGTATTGACCTGCTGGCGTGGGCACCGTAGATTAGAGGGGTTGGGGTTTGGGGTGGATTGGAGCGCGCCCGTTGCCTATGAGAAGCTGGGGCCGGCAGACATGAAGAGCGGCGAAAAAGAGGACCCACCCTCGTGTTATGATTTTTGGCCTGCGACGACGTGCAGCACCTTCTCGTGCTGGCCGTTGTCGCTGGGGTGGCGTGCGCCCGTTGGGGCGGTCGCCCGGGGCCCCTTGCGTGGAGGTTTGTCTTGGACGTGCCCTTATCGGAGTTGCTGAGCCTGGCCATAGGGCTGCTGTTGGCCGGGATTTTTTCCTTGGGGGATGCAGCGCTGCATGTGCTTGGCGCGGCGAGAGCTGAGAAGCTGGTCGATGAGGGGCGGCGCTCTTTGCGGCGTTTCGTGGCCCAACCCGAAGGGACTCACTTTGCGTTGCTTCTGGGGAAGGTTGGGGCGGCATTGGTGAGTGTGTATGCCGGCTTGGCCTTGTTCGATACGCTGTCCTGGCCGCGCTGGGTGGCGCTGTCGTTCTTGGTGCTGGCTCTCTTCGCGGTGGAGGCGGTCCCGCGATGTGTGGCGGGGGTCATGGCGCGCCGCATGGCGCCGGGGTTGATGACGCTGATGTGGCCCTGGTTGGTGTTGAGCCAACCGCTGGGTGTGGTGCTGGCTCGACTCGGGCGGGCGGCGACACCGCGTCGTTCGGGCACGCAGCCGCCCATTGGGCAGGATTACGAGGAGGACTTGGAGCTGCTCATCGATGCCAGCGCACGGCATGGCTCGACGAAGGATTTGAAGCATCGGATCTTGCGCTCGGTGGTTGATTTCAAAGACACCATCGTGCGGGAGGTGATGGTGCCACGCACGGATCTGGTGGCCTGCTCTCTGGACGCGAGCTTCGACGATGTCCTGCGCCTCTTCATCGACGAGGGTTACAGCCGGGTCCCGGTGTACCGGAACAACGTCGATGAGATCGTCGGGGTTCTGTACGCCAAGGATCTTTTCGAGTTTTTGGCTCGCCGTTATCGCGGGGAATGTGGCGCCGAGGCGCCGCTCGCCGCGAAGGACGCCTTCTCGCTGGTGGACTTGATTCGGGATGCCTTTTATGTCCCTGAGACCAAGCACATCAACGAGCTTTTCAAACACTTTCAGCGCGAGCACATCCACATCGCCATCGTGGTGGACGAGTTTGGCGGCACGGCGGGTGTGGTCACTTTGGAGGACATCATCGAGGAGTTCTTCGGCGAGATCCAAGATGAGTACGACCAGGAAGAGAATCCCATCGTGGCCATGGATGGCGAGCAGCAGGTGCTGTTGGTGGATGCCCGGACCAGCATCGATGACGTGGCGGCTGCGCTGGACATGGCCTTTCCCGATGACGCCGATTACGACACCATTGGTGGTTTCGTGGTGTCCACCTTGGGGAAGGTGCCTGATGAGGGTGAGGCCTTCGTGATCAACGACGTGTGCCTGACGGTGATTCAGGCCACGGAGAAGCGGGTGGTGCAGGTCCAGATCGAGCGTCTGCCCGTGGCGGGTCAGGGAAGCGAGGTGGCGGCGGCGAGCTAGGGCCATGAGGTAGCCAAGCGCTGGTTTTGCATTGAGGCATGAGAGAGCGGCGCTTGGTCTCCATTGATCGAAACGGAGTGCTGGGTTAGCATGCGGTGGCGCTGATGTCGCCGCCGCCCGGCTCCGGCCGTTGTGCCGTGAGGGAGAGAAGGCTTTGGTAGTCTGCCCACAGTGCAAAGCCCGTGTCCCCTTGCAGGATGACTGTCCGCGCTGTGGCGGACTTTTGCGGGCTGCAGCACCCGAGGCGAGTTCTGGGGCGGCGCCCGCGGCGCAGGAGACAGCGCCAGAAGCTGAGCGGCTGATTCGGGGGCGCTATCGCCTCGAGGAGCTCCTCGGTGAGGGTGCCGATGCGATGGTGTACCGCGGCCGCAATGTCAAGCTGGGAACGGCCATTGCGGTGAAGATCCTGCACGCGCATCGCGCGACGGATGCGGTGGTGGTAGAGCGCTTCATCGATGAGGCGCGTTTTTTGAGCCGCCTGGCGCACCCCAATTGCCCGAAGGTCTATGATTTTGGTCAAGACCAGCACGGGCGCTTCTACATCGTGATGGAGCTGGTGGCCGAGGGGCGGTCGTTGGAGGCGATGTTGGCGCAGGAGGCCCCGCTCCCGCTCGATCGCATCGTGGCCCTGGGGGTACAGATTCTGTCGGTGTTGCAGGCCTCTCATGCGCAGGGAGTGATTCACGCGGATCTGAAGCCCGCCAACGTTTTCGTGTTGGAGCCTGCGGGTCAGGCCGCCGTGGTCAAGGTCTTGGACTTCGGGGTGGCCCAGGTCTCCCATGCGGCGGCCGATCGGGTGCTGGGAACCCCGGAGTACATGAGCCCGGAGCAGGCTCGCGGTGAGTCTCTGGATCCGCGCTCTGACCTCTATGCCTTCGGGGTGGTGCTCTATGAGATGGCCTCGGGGTTGTTGCCCTTTACGGGGGCGACGCCGTTGGCCGTGGTCGCGGCGGTCATCGACGAGCCCGTGCCCTTGCTGAGCACGCGGCTGCGCGGGGGTGTGCACCTGGGTTTGGAAGGGCTGATCATGTCATGTCTGGCCAAGAACCGGGTCGAGCGTCCCGCTTCAGCCGAGATCGTGGCAGCGCAGTTGTTGGCCTTGGAGGCGGAGGCGCTCAGCCCGGCTGCGGCCATGCCGGTCGTCGACGATGAAGACGCCTCGATGGTGGTGGCGCAACTGCGCAAGAGCAAGCGCAAGGGCGCGTTGGTGGCCATGGGGGTGGGTCTGGTCTTGCTGGTGGCGGTGGTGGCCGTGGTGTGGCGATCCTGGTCGCGACCTGAACGGGCGGCGCCGACCTCGCCAGGTGCGCCTGGGGCGGTGGCCCTCGATGATGAGGTGGCGCTTCCCTTTGCGGCGATGGCCCGCGCAGGCGAGCAGATGCGGGAGGGGGCTTGGGTGGGTTACGTGCGCGGCGCGTTGGTACCAAGCCCCAGGCTTGCCGTGGCTGAGGCGCCAGCGCGGGAGGTGCGGCGAGAGCCCAAGGGCGGCAGTGGCGCGACAGGGACGCCGAGCCAGCGCCGCGACAAGGCGCCCGTGGCTGAGGCGCCCAGTCGTGGCGACGAGGCGGCGGCAGCGCGGTTGGTGGCGCACGGGGAGGCTTCCTTTGCGTCAGGCAACCTCCTCAAGGCGCAGGCACTGGCCGAAGAGGCGCTGGTGCAGGCGCCTGGTTATAGGCCGGCGTTGCAGTTGCAGCGCCGCATCGCGCGGGCCTTGCCTTCGGACGACGAGTGAGGCTCGAGCTGGTAGCGTCTGAGGTGGCCCGTCAGGGCTGCGGGACTTGGGCCGAGAGGCGGAGGATCTGGGCGGTGTCGATCTCGGCGCAGAAGGCGCGGAACTCGGCATAGTGCTCTGGTCTGACCCGCTGCGCCGGCAGATCGAGGCTCTCCACGATGCGCAGGGTGTGGCCCTGGACGTGCACCTGCCGCCGATACTCGCCGTAGGGACCGGCGATGTGCTTTTCGCTGGCATCGATGGCGATGATGGAAGACGCGGGGAAGGCGATATCGATGGTGCGGCGAATCACGAGCGGGGCGTCGATGAGCAGGGTCTGGGTGCGCGACGGCAGGGTGGCGAAGCGGTCCGAGAGGCGCTCGGAGAAGGCGTTGGAGTTGACGTGCAAGCCCTGGGCGTCGGTGCTGGCGAAGGCGCTGGCGGTGAAGTCATAGCGCACGGTGATGGGCTGGTCGTCCGTGTCTTGGTTCTCATAGTCGTAGGAGATGACGCGGACATTGCCAAAGGTGGGCGCCAGGTACTCTTGCAAGCGCAGGGTGAAGGCCTCGGGGTCAGGGCTGAAGCGCGCGACGAAGGTGCGCAGCCCGAGGCCGTTGACGCCGTCGGCGCTCTCGCTGCCGCTGCCGCTGACGTTGCCGTCGCCGTCGATGCTGAAGTCGAAGTGGCTTTGCTGCTCTTCGATGCTGGTTGGGTAGACCTCGGTGGTGATCCATCTCGGGCTGTGCGCGAGGAGGAGGGCCGGGCGCCCTTGGAGCTGGGGTGGGAGGTAGTCGAAGCGGGCATGGGTATGACTCGGTTCGAGCCACAACGCTTTGCCGTCGGCCAGAGGCACCCGCAGAGAGACGTCGACCAGGCCCAGCTCGGGGATGGGGCCGACCTCCTCAGGGCCGTGGAAGGGAAAGATGAAGGCGACCTGGTTGGGGATCTCTGCCATGTCCAGGAGGGCTTTGAAGAGGCCCAGACGGGAACCCGCTTGGCGGGTCCAGGTCCAGACGGCTGGGATGGCGAAGTAGCTCTGGGCCTGCTCGATGACCTCGGCGCGGACGAAATTGAAGATGCGTCGCGTGCTCTCTTTGACGTCCGTGGCGCCAGCGCGCGCCAGGACAAGGGCGTCGGCCAAGTAGTGGCTGGGGGCGGTCACTGCGGTGACCGTGTTGAGGACGGCACGCTGGCTCTCTTCCCAGGAGACACCATATGCAAATTGCACCGAGGGGACGATGTCGTAGATGTGGGGTGAGGCGACCTCTGGCCGCGGCTCGAGCATCTCCGTCATGAGATAGCGGTAGCGGGTGAAGCCTTGGTGCTGGGTGATCTCCGGGTCTGGGACGGGGCCGCGGACGTCGATGATGGGCACGATCTCTGCCGGGACGTCGATGATGACCTCGGAGTGCATCAACGGGGCTTCGTAGATCTGGAAGTACCAGCGCGGCATGACGAAGGCGGGTGAGTGGTGGGTGCGCGGGGGATCGGCCATGATGTATTCGATCTCGATGAAATCGCCTTCTTCGAGGTTGGGCATGGAGATCGATGATTTGTTGGGGATGATCTCTGGCTCGATGGTGGTGATGCCATCGGCCTTGATGGTGCGCAGTTGGGTGACGACCGCGCCGTAGGGCAGTCTCACTTCACCGAGGCGGTTCTTGCCGTCTTTGTTGAGCACCCGGGCGACCTGGTGGGTGACCGAGAGCGACTGCCCGTCGGGGAAATAGCGAAAGGCGGCATAGTCGAGGAGGTAGAAGGCGGCGCGTTGATAGTCGCGGTCGTCTTCGAGGTATTCGCGCACGATGGCGAGGCCATCTTTGCGCAAGGACTGCAGGGCCTTCTCACCGCCGAAGCGTTGCATGAGTTGAATGAGGGTGAGGTTGGCCGGTTCGCGTTGGAGATGCTTCTCGATGAAGGAGAAGGCGTCCTTCTCGTCGTGCTGCAGGCGCAAGTCGACCATGGCCTCGGGGAAGCTGGTGCCCGTGGTGTCGAGGAGGGTGTCGGCCTCTTCGTAGCTGGCCATGGCGGCGGCGTGTTGTCCGCGGGTGGCTTGGAAGAGGGCCAGATCGATGCGGTAGCGGGCCTCGTAGGGGAAACGCTGGACGAGGGCCTGGCGCAAGGCTTCGATGGCGGCGAAGTCGCCCTTGGGGAGGTAGTGGGTGCGGATGAGGACCTCCACGACTTCTGGGCAGTTGGCGCGTTCATCGGGTAGCTGCTCTGGAGTGAGGAAGATGCCGCGCTCGGCGTCGGCTTCCATGACGCGGGCGGCCAGGGCGCAGTCGTTGGCCTTGAGGCGTGAGGCGTGGCGCAGTGCTTCGTCGGCGACCTGCTCCCAGCCGAGGGCATCGAGGACGAGGAAATGGAGGAAGTGGTAGAGGTATTCGTGTGGGCTACTTTCCAGGAGGTGGGCCAGCTCGGCGAGGGCTAAGTGGTGCTGTTCTTCCTGGAAGAGGAGGGCCGCCGCGGCGAGATGGGCTTGGCCTGCCTGTGGATCCAGGTCGAGGGCGCGCTGGAGGAGGTCGAGGGCGAGGTCAACGGCGAGGCCCGGTTCGACACCGGGATCGCTGCGGACATTCTCGGCTTTGGTCAAGAGGAGAGGGACGAAGCCCGGGCTCACGACTTGAGCGAGGTCGGTGACCAGGTTGGCTTCGGCGAAGTGACCCGTGTCGCCAGCGTAGATGGCGTTGAGCCAGAGATAAAAGGACTGGCTGGCGTAGGTCGCGGGGTCGGCCGGGAGGTTGCCACGCAGGCGCAGGTGGGGACCGAGCTGGGCCGTCGCGAGGGCCGCCGTTGGCGCGGCGTCGGCGAAAGTGAAGGGTGGCGCGGCGTTGACCGGGATGAGCAATAGGAGCACGCCGTCGTTGCCCTGGGCGGCGCCGGATTTGAGGCGGAGGCGGTGCACACCCGCTTGGAGGTCGACCATGCGGGCCACTTGGAAGGGGCCATTGCTGGGGACGGCGAGATCGAGGGCGAGGTCGGCGCCAAGGCTGACCTGCAGCCGGCCTTGACCGCTGATGAAGAGGATATGTTCGCCAGGAGAGTCGACCTGGACGAAGCTCTCGCTGAGGAAAACGCCTTGGCGCCCGTTGCCGGGACGGAGGCGGGGGCCAGGTCGCAGATTCTGTCGATTGAGGCGCTGCTGGTTGATTTTGTATTGGGGGGCGAAGGTGGGGTCGGCTTCGGGGGCGAAGCTTTGATCGAAGTCGATGAGGTGGTTGGCGCTGAGGGGTCCGACGGTGGTCCACTTGGCGGGCGCGCCAAAGCGCAGGGGGGATGCTTGGGGCCGGGGGTCGTTGTTGGCGCGCAGAAAGTCGACGGCGTAGAGGGCGGTGAGGAGGTTGATGCGCCCGTGGTGTGGCAAGGCGTCCCATTGGGTGTCCATGACCTGGTTGAGCAGGTCAGGGTTGTTGGCGTTGTTGAAGAGACGGCGTAGGCGCAGGGCAGCGAGGTTGCTCAAGGGGCTGGCAGGGAAGCGCCGGATCAGGTCGATGTGCTGGGCAAAGGCAGCGGAGATGTCGCCGCGCTGGTGGGCGAACTCGGCCAGGGCGAAGAGGGCCAGGGGGTGCTCTCGCGATTCCAGCGAGGCGAGGTGGGTGGCCGTGCTCTCCATGTCTCCGTCGAGCCAAGTGGAGAAGGCTGCTTGCAGGGCTGGGTCGGCGCTGCTCTCGGGGCCATAGGTCAGGGGCGCGGCGTCTTCGAGGTAGCGCAGCGCGGTGCTAGGTGCGCCGCAGGCGCTGGAGACGAGGACGAGGAGGGCAGCCAATGCGGCAGTTCGGAGCGGTCCACGGACCATGATGGGCCTCACTGATGCTGAGCTTTGGGGGGGAGCGTGATGCTTCGGCGCCAGCCCGGATGTAGCGGGAGGGGTCACCAAGTGGGAAGGGAGTGAGCGAAGTCGCTGCGACATATCACTTGGCCTCGAAGCGCAGTGGGGTATTGAGGTGGCGATCGACCGTACGGATGAAGGCCTGGAACTCAGGGTATTCGGCGGCGCTGATGTGGTGTCGTTCCAGGAGGAAGTCGCTCTCCACGGTGATGGTTCCCTCGTGCTGGGTGTAGCGGAGCTGGAAGTGGCCAAAGGGCGTGCTGAGATCGACCTCTTCCGGGATGCGGATCGGCGTGTGGGGGCCGAGTTGGAAGGTCGCTTGGGTGGGGAGGACGAAGGGGAAGGGGAGGTGGAGGGCGTGATCGCGGGTGGCCGAAGGGGCCAAACGTTGCGCCAGATCCGAACGCCGCCCCAGCGGATAGAGATGGAGTTCGTCGCCGACTCTGGTCAGCAAACGGGGCAGGCGCGCCTGGAACGCGAGGTGCACGGGTGCTTCCAGTGCGGTGGCCTCGATGCTGAATTCATCGAGGGCGGCGCCGGGGAAATCGCTGGCGATTTCGGCCTCCAAGAGATCGCGTTGGCGTTCGCTGGACTCGTAGCGCTGGCGATAGGAGGGGGCGAAGTGACCTTCGATGCGTCCTTGCCCCTGGAGGATGACCTCCTCTTGGGCGAGGTCGAAGCGGTACGTGAAGGCCATGGGGCTGCTGAGGGCCGGAGCGACTGGGGTCTGGCGCAGCTCGTAGTTGCCCTGATCCTTGACGATGAGCACCGTGACCCCTTGGTCTTCGTAGGGGAGCTCGCCCGTGCCGGAGAACTCTGCCGTGCCGTCGAGGAAGAGGTCGAAGGAGGGGACGTAGGCGATGGCGTGATCGAAGATCGAGAGGCTCGGTGGTTCGGTGTCGATGGCGCCATTGCGTTTGGTGCGCACCAGGACGATGTCCGTGGGGATACCCGCTTCTTCCAACATGACCTTGAGGAGGCTCGCCTTGTCCTTGCAGTCGCCAAAGCGGCGCCGGAAGGTGAGGGTGGTGCGGTAGGGCTTGTAGCCGTGGATGCCGAATTCGAGGGCGACGTAGCGGGTGGATTTGACGACGAAGTTGTGGATGCGCGCGACGCGCTCTCGGGGGTCGTCGACGTCCTGGATGAGCCGCTGCACGGTGTCGCGGATTTCCTTGTCGAGGATCCACTGATCCTTGGCGAGGTTCCAGTACCACTGCGCGACTTCTTGCCAAGTGCTGAAGGTCGAGGCGATGAGATAGTCGGCCACGGCCGAAGTGCCAGGCATCATGCGCTCGCTGCGCATCTTGGGGACGTTGCGGCGGCCGACGATCCAGACGTTCTCACGTTCCGAAGCGGTGTGGAGGAAGCGGGCGTCGTTGGCCGCTTCCCACTCTTCGAAGGCCGGGGGCAGGCGGAAGTTGACCGTGACGTTGGGAGGGGTGATGACGACATAGCGGATGAAGCTCTTGGGGGTGCCGTCTTGCATGAACCACACATCGCTGTAGTGGCGATCGAGGTAGGAAGAGGCTTGGGTCTGGGAGCGGCGGAAGCGCACCTCGACGATGTCGCCGACGGAGATCTCCGAGAGGCGCAAGAGCACCTGGCGGTAGTCGTAGTACATGCGAATGGACTCGTCGGCGACGGATTGCTCCGAGCGGTCGTAGACCTTGCGCACCGTGCCGTCGCTCTTGGTGACGCGCACCATGACGATGTCCAAGACCTCTTGGAGTGGGGAGTAGAAGATGGGGAAGTGGCGCAAGGCCGTGACGCCATCTTCATTGAGGGCCTGGTAGGCGACTTGGTAGAAGGTGCTGGTGAGGCCGTTGGGGTGGAGCTGGGTGATTTTCTGTTCCAGGATGGAGACGTAGGCTTCGTTGCTCTCGGCGACGAGGTAGGGCTTGAGGTCTTCGATGAGGTAAGGGCTCTCGAAGGCGTCGAGGTTGGCGTCGAGGTAGTGGACCATCTGGCGCAGGGTTTCGTTCTGGGAAGCGAAGGTGAGGCTGCGTCGATAGGCTTCGATGGCCTCGTCGCGCAGCTCCCGGGCCAGGAGCCAGTCACCGTAGCGTTGCCACAGGGTGGCCGAGGTGGGGGTCTGGGAGAGGGTGGCGCGGAAGAGCGCGGCGGCGTCATCCGTGAGGCCTTGGGCGTCGAGGAGTCGAATCTTGAAGAGCTTCAAGGCGAAGGCGTCGGGGTTGACCCGGAGGCCGTCGTCGACCATGGCTAAGGCCCCTTCCAGATCACCGCGTTGGGCTCGTCGGGTGGCGAGGTCTTCGCGGTGCTCGCCGCGATCGGCTTGGAGGGCGACGAGGCTGTCGAGGGCGCGATCTTGGAGCTCGATGTCGTTGGCTCTCAGGGCCAGACTGTAGAGCTTGTCTGCGGCCGCTGGGCTGTGAGGGTGGCGGTCGAAGAGGTCGCGTGCGCTCTGGATCGCGGTGTGGAGCAAGCCTTCTTGCGCCGCTTCGTCGCTTTGCAGCAGGCGCGGCAGGACGGCGTCAGGTTCATGCTGGACGAGGTTCTGGATGATGGTGTGGCGCTCGCCCGTCTGATCGAGGGTGGATCCCAACAAGAGCTGTTCGGCTTTGGTCGCCAGGAGCCACGGGTCCTGAGGCGTGTGACCGAGGGCGGTGTCGATGAGGCTGCGGTGGCGCCAGCTCTCTTCCAGCACTTGTACGGCGAGGAGGAGGATGGCCGTGGTGGGTTGGGGGTGGTGTTCCAGGATGCTGCGCATGAGGTTGTCGCCGGGTTTGCTGGGATCGGCGGAGGATAGGCGGTGGAGGCCATAGGCGATCCAGGCCAAGTCGAGGGGCTTGGGCTCGGCGTTGGGGGGTGGGCTCTCGACGTAGGCGAGGAGCTCGTCGACCAGGCTGGGGAGGCTCTGGCTCGGGAGGTGACGCGCGGCGGTGTCCGTCGCGGGGAGGATGTTGCCGTGGGGCAGGGGCAGGGGGCGGTGCTCGGGGGTGGTGAGGCGGACGTAGGCGCCGGCATAGCCCGAGGTGTTGGCGATTTTGATGAGGAGGAGGTTGGGGCCGGCCTGGAGGGCGATGGGGAAGGCGTCGCGATCGATGGTGCCGCCGTAGTCGTTCTGTTGGAGGGCGACGAGATCTTGGTTGAGCCAGGCTTTGTAGGCGCCGTCGACGCTGAGGCGGAGGACGGCGTTTTGTTTGCGCGGGGACTCGACGACTGTGGCGAGGTAGGTGACGGCGTCGGTGGTGGGGGCGATGACCGAGGAGAGGCGGAGGTAGGCGACGCGTCCGACGCTGCGGTAGGGGAGCCACTGGAGGTCGTCGAAGCGACCGCCGCTGACGGTGGCGGCGGTGTCGATGCTGAGTTCGGGGGCGAAGGGGGTGTCGTATCCGGACATGCCTTCGTTGGGGAAGGGGCCGACGAGGTGCCACTGGGTGAGGAAGCCGAGCTGGCGCAAGATTTCGGCCTCGTTGTCGACGTCGCCCGTGTTGGCGGCGATTTGGGCGCGTTTCCACTGAAGGTAGGCCAGGACCAGGGGGTGGTCAATGGCCGGTTGGAGCGCTGCGAGGGCCGCGTCCAGGTCTTTGGGCGCGAAGAGGTGCTCGATTTCGTCGAGGAAGAGCAGCGGCGGGAGAGCGAGGACCGGGGTGGTGGGCTTCTCGGCGCTGGCGACGAGCTCGGCGAGGCGCCTGGTCTCCATGGTGGAGATCTCTTGGGCGTGAGCGGTGGCAGCGGCCCAATGGGAGAGCGCGAGGATGAGGCAGATGATGGACGCCCAGAGAGGGCAAGGGGGTCGGTTCACGTTGGTCTCCAGGGCGAAGGGGGCGCAGCGGGGGGATCAGCGAACACCGCTCTCGCGGTTGGCCCATTGGCGGATGGTTGGCGAGGGGTCTTCGACGGCGCGGTCGAGGTAGCGGTTGGGCTCCCAGGCGGCGCCGACGCGATAGGCGAAGTGACGGATTTCGACGTCATCATGGGTGAGGCAGTGTTCGAGGTAGGCGTCGCGCGGGGCGGGGGGGGCGTCGCCCCAGAGCAGGTCGAGGTTCTGGAGGAGGCTGAGGTGGGCCGCCTTGAAGGCGAAGGGCCAGCGCGGCGCGGCGCGCAGGATTTGGTCGAGGTCGATGAGATTGGGCAGGATGTCGACCCAGCGGGCGACGACGGCGTCGGCGATGCGGTTGAAGCGGACGCCGTTGAGGTCTTGGCCGGTGAGCAGGGTGAGGAGGGCGGCGCCGAGCTCAGGGCGGCGCGGGGCGGGCAGGGGCGCGGTGAGATCGCGGAAGGTGCGTGGGAGGTTCTCGGCGTCGATGATCTGCCAGCCGCTCAGGGCGGCGACGAAGGCGCCAAAGTGTTCGGGCTCCTGCATGACGGCGGCGGCGCGGTCGATGAGCTGGGTGACCTCTTGCCAGGTGACCTCGAAGACGCCATCGAGGCCGTCACGCGGTTGGCCCGAGAGGGCCCAGGTGGCGTACTGGAGATCTTGGGCGTCGAGGGCGTCGTTTTCAGCCAAGAAAAGCACAAGCTGGGTGAGGAAACTCGGTACCCGATAGCCGCAGGCAAAGGTGACGCAGCGCAGGGCGTGCTTGGCCAGGGGCGTGAAGTAGCGCCCTGGGCAGCAGTCTTCGAGGCGGCAGATGACGTACCAGGCGAGCTCACCGGCGAAGGCCCCTTGGTTGATGAAGAGATCGATGGCGTTGGTGAGGCCACTGGCCTGGGCTTGGGCGTCGAGGGTGGCGATGGTCTCAGGGGCGAGGTGATGGGCCAGCCGGGCGCGGGCGATGGCGGCGGCGGCGTCGCGGGGGTGGCTGGGTAGCGGTGGCGCGGGCGCGACGTCGAAGCGCTCAGGGAATCCCGCAGTGAGCTGCGCCAAGGTGGGCAGGTGGGGCTCGGGGGTGGGGAAGGCGGGGCCGCCATGGGGGGCGAGGACGAGGTTGAGCTTGGGCTCGTCGAGGGCCTCGTCTTCTTCCTCGTCGTCGGCTTGGGGGGCGGAGGCCGGTGGCGGCGGGCTGGCCGTGGGGTGCTGCGGTCCTGGGGCCCGAGGACCTGGGCCGCCAAAGAGGTTGGCGACGAAGGGGTCCTTGCCGAGCAGTTGTTGGAAGAGCGGGTTCTTCATGCTCTCCTGCATCATGTCCTGGGCCATGGGGGTCTGGATGAAGGACTCGATGGCTTGGATGGCTTGGGGGTCTTGGAAGATCTTGAACATGGCGCTGATGGGATCGCGCAGCACCTCTTGGGGATCGATGTCGAGTCCGGGGATGGAGAAGTTGGGCCCGGCGGGGGCGTTGTTTTGCTCTGGTGAGCCGTCTCGAGCCGCGGTTGGCGTCGGGTCGTCCTGGGGTGGGTCAAGGGGTGCTTGGGGCTTGTCGTCGTCGTGTTGGTCGTTCATGTCGTCGTCCGCGGGTGTGGCGTGAGGGCCAATCAAGGGTTTGCTGTGGCCGGCGTCGCTGTGAGTGGAGCGTCCTCAGGGGGTGGGTAGATGGTGTCAGGGGCGACAGTGACTCTGGCGGCCCGGGATTGGTAGGTGTCCATGAGGAGACGTTCGAAGTGCTCTTCCTCACCGCGCCAGATGATACGCGCCCGTTGGATTTTCGCGCCAGGGACGCCCCTGCGGGTGATTTTGAAGGTGCCGCTCTCGAGGTTGGGATCGACGGTGATCTGCTCCTCGAAGGGCAGCACCTCAACGGTCTCCCGTCGCAACACCACGCGGTGGCCCGGTTGTTCCGCCAAAAATTCAGCGATGACCCGGTCGTTGTCGATGCGCACGCGCAGCACCACCGGGAAGGGGTAGGGGTTGCCGACCTTGAGGTCGAGCAGGGGCCAGGCGACGACGGCGTCGAGGCCTTTCTCGATGTAGCTCGAGGGGAGTGAGTGGTTGTAGCGTTCGACGATGTTCATGGCGGCGAAGAGGGCGGCGGCGTGGATGGTGCTGGAGATCTGGCAGGCGCCACCGCCGATGCCCTCGACGATCTCTCCCTGTTCGATGACGGGGGCATTTTTGAAGCCACGGGCCTCGCTGCGTTCACCGACGACGCCATTATAAGAGAAGTGGTTGCCGGGCATGATGACGACGCCGTCGAGGGCGTCGGCGGCGAGGCGGAGGTTGGTGGTGCGGGCGCGATCCCTGGCGTTGAAGTGGGTGACGAAGCGGGCGAGGCGCTGGGTCGGGTTGAAGGCGGCGAGATCGCTGGCCTCTGCTGAAGCGACGCGGTGCTGGGTGAGCTGGAGCTCGACCCGTTCTTGGCCGCGGTGCCAGGCCTCTTCGAGGCGGAGGAGAGATGCCTCGATGTCGAGGCTTTGCCCGTGTACGCCGGCGACGAGGCGCTGCTCAGCGAAGCTCCAGCGGCTCTCGAGGGGTTCGCGGTAGAGGCGTTTGGCCAGGCTCTCGAGGAGCGTGCGTGCGGGATCGGGGTGGAAGGCAAAGAAGACCGCCTTTTGCTGCTGGGGGCGGCTGGGGTCGGCGGCGAGGTGGCCGGGGCTGAGGCGATAACCCTGCTGGATGCGGGTGGCGAGCAGGGTGTGATCCTCGGCCCAGATGAGGTCGGCGCCCAACGTGTCCCAGGTGGCGTGGGGTCGCCAAGGCCCGGCCACGATCTCCGTCGGCGCTGAGATGCGCTTGGCGCGCAGGTTGCGCTGCGCGGCGGTGGGGAATTCCGGGGGCGGCGGTGGGGTGAGGAGAGGGCGCCAGGTGCCGAGGTGGGCCCCGCGGTCGGGGATGGGGAGGCTTTGGCTGTGGCTGGGGTGCCCCAGGAGATAGAGACAGAGGCCCAAGCCGGCCAGGTTGATCAAGGCAAAGAGGAGGACTTTCATGCGCCGCCACAGATGAAGCTGAAGGTTCAGCCGGGGCGGCATCATAGCGAGTGCGGTCCAGGTGGTCCACAGGCCGCGTTTCGTTGGGGCCGTGGCTGGGTTGGGGTGAGGTCGGCTGGCGCGACATGGCCCGAGTCGTTGATCCCAAGTGAGTGAGGTGGGACAGGAAATGCCTTGAAGTTCATTCCCCTTTCGGTTAGAGATCGCCCTAGGTGGGCGCTCGGCCCTGTGGGCACGTTGCCGCAGCAGGACACAGCGTCATGAATTGGCCACAGGGGGCAAAGCTGGCAGCATTTGCCATGCCTCATGCGCGCTGAAAGTCTAGGTCTGGAGGTTGCGATGTTGAACAGAACTTTGGTGGTGCTGGCTTTTTTGGCGGCCATGCTCATGGTGGTCGGCTGCGATGACGAGAAGGACCCCGTGAAGCCGCCGCGTCCGGATGTCGCCGACACGACCCCCGATGATGACACGACGGAAGACACGGATCCGCCGGACGTTCCGCCGACTGACGTGCCGCCCGACGATGTGCCGCCAACAGACGTTCCGCCAACAGACGTGCCACCAACTGACGTGCCGCCGGCCGACGTGCCCCCCACGGACACTGTCGATCCTCCGAAGACCAACGCCGAGGCCCACGCGGCGATCTGCATCGATGGCATCGACAACGATCAGAACGGCTTCACGGACTGCGAAGATTTTGGCTGCCAAGAGCTGTGGGTTTGCAAGGCCGAGGCGACCAACGCCCAGTGCTCCGATGGCGTCGACAACGATGGCGACACCATGGTCGACTGCGCTGACCTGGGTTGCAATGGGGACGGCATCGTGGTTTGTGTCGATGGTCAGCCGGCCAACCCCATGCCCAGCCCAGCCGAGTGGGGCGCCCTCATCGATACGCGTTGCACCGATGGCGTGGACAATGCCAACAACGCTTTCATCGATTGCGGCGATTTCTCCTGCTCGAAGAACTTCGAGACCCTGGTCTGTGAGCGTTTGCCGCCGGAAAACAACAACGCGGCGTGCTCCGATGGCATCGACAACGACAAAGATGGCCTGGTGGACTGCGCTGATCCCGGCTGCCGCGGCGAAGGGATCGTGGTTTGTGTCGACGGTGCGCCCGCCGATCCGATGCCTGCTCCCGGCCAGTGGGCCGCCCTGGTGGACGCGCGCTGCTCTGATGGCGTGGACAACGACGGCAACACGCATGTGGACTGTGCCGACTTCTCCTGCTCGAGCTACAGCCTCGACGTCTCTACGGATATCTGCCCCCGGGAGAACACGGACGCCCTGTGCTCCGATGGCGTGAGCAATAACGGCAACAACTTCATTGACTGCAATGACTTCGCTTGCTCCCAGAACAACAACGTGACGGTGTGTGACGCCGTGCTCGAGATGGGTTCTGCCGAGTGCAGCGACGATGTCGACAACGATGGCGATACCTTCATCGACTGCCGTGACAATAGCTGCCGGACGGCTGTGGTCTGTGCGAGGTAAAGGCGCGCTTTCGCCTCGCCTTATGGTTGAGGCGGCAGATGAGGCCCAGGCGTGAATGACGACCGCGAGGCCGCTGCCTTGGCTGCAGCGGCCAATCATTATGTGGCATTTCTCCAGGCCCTCGGTGTGGCCTGGGGTGAGGCTGCCACGCAAGATACGGCGCGCCGGGTGGCCGAGCTCGTGCACCAGTGGACCCGCGCCGAGCGCGAGAGCCTGCCGGCGCTATCGCTCATCGATGCGCCCTCGCCGCAGCCCGAGTGGGTGGTGGTCAGAGGCGTGCGCTTTCACAGTTTCTGTGAACATCACATGGTGCCCTTTTTCGGCTGTCTGGATGTGGCTTTCTTGCCAGAGCGCACGATCGTCGGTTTTGGCAGCATCGTGCGCCTCTTGGATCACCTCTGCCACCGGCCGCAGCTTCAGGAGCGCTTGGTCGAAGAGATGGCCGAGGCGCTGTGGGTGGCCTTGCAGCCGCGCGGCTTGATGGTGCGCATCGCGGCGCGTCAGCTCTGTGTGGAGCTGAGAGGGCGTGGTCACGGGATCGTCTGTACCAGCTTTGGCGTCCGCGGCTGTTGCGCTACCGCTGAAGGCCGTACCTTGGCGCTGGGTCTTCTGGGCCCCGAGCTCAGCGAAGGGCTATGAATGCGAGGCCCCAAGCCGCGGCGGTGATCCTCGTGGGTGCCGGAGCGGCGGGGCTGAGCTGCGCGTTGTGGCTGCAGAGCCATGATGTGCCCTTTCGTTGGCTCGATGCCTGTGGCCGGGTGGGGGGGACCCTGCACCGGGTGCATCACCCGGTAGAGAACTACCCCGGTTGGATGGGCGCCACGGGCGCGGCCCTGGCGCAACAGATGGCAGAACAGGTGGCGCGCCGAGGCTTGCTGGTGGAGCGCGCCTTCGTCGAGTGCGTCGACCCCGCTGCGGGCCGGGTCTATGTGGCCGGCGAGGCGTGGCTCGACTGTGACAGCATGGTGCTCGCCACGGGGACTTCACCGCGGCGCTTGGCCCTGCCGGGTGAGGCTGAGCTGGAGGGGCGGTGGATTTTTCACTCCAGCCATGTTCTGGCGCCTTCGGTGCGCGGCGCACGGGTTTTAGTGGTCGGCGGGGGAGATGGCGCTTTCGAGGCGGCGCTGGTCTTGGCGCGTGCGGGTGCGGCGGTGACCCTGATCCACCGCAGCCGTTCTCTGCGGCGGGTGCGAGCGCGATTTGCGGCGGATGTGGCGGCCAACCCTGCTATCGAGGTGGTGCTCGGCGCCCAGGTGCGGGCCTGGGAGGTGCAGGGCGATGCTTTGACGGCGACCCTCGACCTGGCGGGCCAGCGAACGGTGCGGTCCTTTGCAGCGGCGGTGTTGAAGATCGGCGTGGTGCCCAACTTGCCGGCGGTGGCCCAGGAGGTCACGCGTGACGCCAGCGGTCACCTTGTGGTCGATGGCTTGGGGCGGACGACGCTCCCGGGGCTCTTCGCCATAGGGGATGTGGCAGCGAACCGGGTGCAGAGTGTGGCGACGGCGGCCGCCCAGGGGGCGATCGTAGCGGATGTCATCGCCGCGAGCTGGCTTGCCAGGGGCGATGCGCTTTGAGCTGCGGGTGGGGCCGTGCTGCTTTGGGATGAAGGTCTCTCGCGCCGGGCCGCCGCGCTAGGAGCTGTCGTCCACCTCTTAACCATGGCGCTTGGGGCCGTCAGGAATCGGCGTCGGGTTCGGCGGCGGGGGAGGGCTGTGGTGGGGCAGGTGGGCGTGGCTTGCGCTGGGCGCGCGGGTGGGCGCGGTCGTAGACTTCCATGAGGCGGCCCAGTGAGTTGTGGGTGTAGCGGGCGGTGGTAGAGAGGCTCTCGTGGCCGAGCATGTCTTGAATGGCGCGCAGGTCGGCGCCCGAGTCGAGGAGGTGGGTTGCGAAGGCGTGGCGCAGGCCGTGGGGGCTGACGTCGGCGGGCATGCCCAGGGCGAGCTGCCGCGCTTTGAGGAGGCGGTGGATGGAGCGCGTCGTGATGCGGCCGCCGCGGTGGTTGAGGAAGATGGCGTCGGGGTCTTGGAGGCCGTTGGCGTCGGCGAGGTGGGGTCGGGCTTCGACGAGGTAGCGCTCGAGGGCGAGCAGGGCGCGTGCGCCCACGGGGACGTCGCGCTCCTTGGCGCCTTTGCCCGTGACCCTGATCCAGCCTTCGACGAGGTCGAGGTCGAGGAGATTGGCGCCGATGGCTTCACTCACGCGCAAGCCGGCGCTGTAGATGAGCTCGAAGGCGGCGAGGTCACGCAAGGTGAGGGGGGTGGGGTTGGCGGGCGGGTCGAGGAGCTGAAAGACCTCTTCGACGCTGAAGAATTGCCGGTGTTTGCGGGGGAGCTTGGGGCTGGAGACCAAAGCGGCAGGGGAAGTCTCCAGGCGGCCGCGGCGGATGAGGAAGCGGAGAAAGGAGCGCACGCAGGCCACCTTTCTGGCGAGGGAGGCCGGGGCTTGGTGGTCGTAGAGGGTGCCGAGCCACTTGCGCAAGAGGAGGTGGTCGAGTCCCTGGGGCGGCAGGTCTGGGCAACCTTCGTCGGCGAGAAAGGCCGCGAGGGCGTGCAAGTCACTTTGGTAGGCGGCGATGGTGTTGGGCGATGCGCCGCGCTCGACCCGCAAGTAGGTCAAGAAATCGGGTACACAGCTTTGAAAAGAGGCGTTGATATCCTGGTTCATGGGTGCCGCCGTCCTTGGTCCCCGGGGAGTGGCCCGGTCGGTCGAGTTTAGCAGAGTTCAGCGTCTCGCCGCGATGGGGGCGGTGCGCGGCGATTTTCGTGCGTGGGTCTATTGAAAGGATCATTAGGCCCGGGGTACTTTGTATTGCCGCAAGATGCGGGGGTGTCAGTGTAGAGGTGTGGTTTTTTCGGTGTCCCTGGCACATTGGCGAATGTTCAATCACCTAATATGAGGAGTGAGACGTGAACAAAGTACTGCTGTTGGGAGCTGGCTTGGTCAGTCGTCCGCTGGTGCACTATTTGACGGATGTGGATGGCGTGCAGTTGACCGTGGCGACGCGCACGGTGAGCAAAGCGGAGGCGCTGCTGGAGGGGCGCCCCAACGGTGTCGCCGTTGCCTTGGATGTGGCCGATGAGGCGGCGCTCTCGGCCCTCATCGCCGAGCACGAGGTGACCATTTCGCTGTTGCCGTACACGCTGCACGTCTTGGTGGCGGGTTTCTGTCTGCAGCACAAACGGCACCTCATCACGACCTCCTATGTCAGCGACGGGATGCGGGCCCTCGACGCTCAGGCGCGGGACGCAGGCCTGCTTTTTTTGAATGAGATCGGCGTCGATCCTGGCATCGATCACATGACGGCCATGGAGATCATCCACGGCGCTCAGGCAGCGGGCGGCAAAATCGAGACCTTCTACTCGTTCTGTGGCGGTCTCCCGGCGCCAGATGCCAATGACAACCCCTTCGGCTACAAGTTTTCTTGGAGTCCACGGGGCGTGGTTTTGGCGGGGCGTAACAACGCGAAGTATCTCCAAGACGGTCAAGAGGTGGATGTGCCCGGTCCGCAGCTCTTTGCCAAGCCGCGCCCATGGGCCGTTCCTGGTTTTGGTGAGCTCGAGGTCTACCCGAACCGCAACTCCGTTCCCTATCGGGAGATCTATGGGATCCCAGAGATCAAGACCCTGATGCGGGGGACCTTCCGCAACGTGGGCTGGTGCGAGACCCTCAAGGCCATCGCCGATCTGGGCTTGCTGGACGACACGGTGCGCCCCGAGCTCAATGGACAGAGCTACGCTGCGATGATGCAGAGCCTGGTGCCGGCCGCGGGGTCGGTGCGGGCGGCGTGCGCTGCCAAGCTCGGCATCGCCGAGGATCACGCCATCCTGGAGCGCTTGGCGTGGTTGGGGCTCTTCTCGGAGAAGGTGGTGCAGTGTCGCACGGCCTCCTATCTGGACGCGCTCTCGGACATCATGCAAGCCAAGATGAGCTACCAAGATGGGGAGCGGGACCTGGTGGTGATGCAGCACCAGTTCATCATCGCCTACCCGGACCGCCGCGAGCGGGTGAACTCGACCATGTTGGCTTATGGCAAGCCGCACGGTGACTCGGCCATGGCCGAGACGGTGTCGCTGCCAGCGGCGATCGCGGCGCGCATGCTCTTGGAAGGCAAGATCGATGCGACGGGGGTGCACATTCCCAACGACGCGCGCATCTACACGCCGGTCATGGCCGAGATGCGGCGTCTCGGGGTACACTTCGAGGAGACGCGCGAGGTGTTGTAGGGCTGTTGCCATGGTGCCTGAGGCCGCTGGCCCCTTGGCGCTGGCGTTCCTCGTGGTGCCGTTTTTTTTGGAGTGAGTGACGAGGCGCCTCGCCCTCTCCCCGCGGCATGTGCCGTGGGGAGAGGGCGCACGACGCGAGGGAGAGGCGATGCAGAAGCGCGCAGTGGTGCTCGGTGGTGGGATGATCGGTCGGGTGGTGGCACGAGATTTGGCCGCCGATGCCGACTTGGCGGTGCAGATCTGCGACATCGACGCGGCGGCGCTGGCGTCGCTGGCAGCGGTGCCGCGGGTAGAGAGGGTGGTGGCTGACGTGTGCGCGCCAGGGGTGCTGGAGTCGCTCATCGCCCAAGCCGATGTGGTGGTGGGCGCCATGCCGTCGCATCTGGCGTTGGCGACGCTGCGGCGGGTCATTGCGGCGGGCAAGCCTTGTGTCGACATCGCCTTCATGGCTGAGGACGCCACGGCGTTGAACGACGTCGCCGTCGAGGGCGGCGTGGCGGTGGTGGTGGACTGCGGCGTGGCCCCGGGCCTGACCAATGTCCTCGCGGGTTATGAGCTGGCGCGCTTCGACAGGGTGGATCGCTTTCGCTTCTATGTCGGCGGTCTGCCCGTCGAGCGGCGGTGGCCCTTCTCCTACAAGGCGGGTTTCGCTCCGGCCGATGTCATCGAGGAGTATACGCGACCGGCGCGGATCGTGGTGGGGGGGCGTGAGGTGGTGCGCCCGGCGCTGTCTGAGGTCGAGGCTTTGGAATTTGCGGGTATTGGTACGCTGGAGGCTTTCAACACCGATGGCCTGCGGAGCTTGTTGCGGCTGCCCGTGCCGGAGATGAGCGAGAAGACCCTGCGCTATCCCGGGCACGCCGAGCTGATGCGGGTGTTGCGCGAGGTGGGCTTTTTTGGCCAAGCGCCGGTGCGCTTGGCTGATGGCCAAGAGGTGGTGCCCTTGCGCTTGACCCAGGCGTTGCTCTTTCCCCAGTGGACTTTTGCACCCGGTGAGGCGGATCTGACGGTTTTTCGCGTCGAAGCCGAGGGGGTGCTCGCCGGGGTGGCGACGCGGGTCCGCTACGACATGGTGGACCACTACGATCCGGCCACGGGGATGAGCTCCATGGGGCGGACTACGGGCTTTCCCTGCGCTATCGTGGCGCGGATGCTGTTGCGCGGTGAAATTGCTGCCGGGGTGCATCCGCCCGAGGTCTTGGGGGCCAAGCCCGGTTTTTGGCCGGCGCTCGCGGCGGCGTTGGCGGCGCGCGGGGTGCAGGTCACGGCGACCGAGACGCCCTTGCCGCTGTCCTGCTGATGCTGGCCCAGGTCTTTGCCTTCACCCGAGGCCCCTCGGGCGGAGGGCGCCTTGGCGCAGGTGGCGCGCCGACCGGGTCAGCGGCTTGGGGTCAACTGGCGATGGCGGCGGTGATCTGGTAGCGGTCCAGGCAGCGAAAGGCGACGGCCTCGGCGATGTGGGCCGGGCAGATGGTCTCGCTGCCGGCGAGATCGGCGATGGTGCGGGCCACTTTGACGATGCGATCACAGGCGCGGGCGCTCATGGCGAGGCGATCGGCGACGCGCTCGAGGATGTGGTGGCCCTTGGGGTCGAGGCGGCAGGTCTGGGCGAGCTCCTGCGGGCGCAGTTGGGCGTTGCAGTGGATGCCCGTGGACGCGAGGCGGTGTCTTTGGCGTTGGCGCGCCGTCTCGACGCGGTCGCGGATGCGGTCAGAGCTCTCGCTCGGGTCGGTGTCGGCCCGCAGCTCGCGGTAGGAGATGTCTGAGACCTCGATCTGAAGATCGATGCGATCGAGGAGAGGTCCTGAGATTCTGGCGCGGTAGCGTTCGACGAGATCGTGGCGGCAGGTGCAGGCGCGGCGGGTGCTGCCGAGAAAGCCGCAGGGGCAGGCGTTCATGGAGGCCACGAGCATGACCCTGGCGGGGTATTCGACGGTGATGAGGCGCCGGGTGATGTTGACGCTCTGGTCTTCGAGGGGTTGGCGGAGGACTTCGAGGGCTGAGCGGCGGAACTCGGGCAGCTCGTCGAGGAAGAGGACGCCGTGGTGGGCGAGGCTGACTTCGCCGGGGCGGGGCGTGGGGGTGCCGCCGCCGATGAGGCCGACGTCGCTGATGGTGTGGTGCGGGGCGCGGAAGGGGCGCTGGCTGACCAGTCCTTCGTGGCCGAGGATGCCGGCGACGCTGTAGACGGTGGTGACCTCCAGTGCTTCTTCGAAGCCCATGGTGGGGAGGATGGTGGGCAGGCGGCGGGCGAGCATGGTCTTGCCCGAGCCGGGTGGTCCGACGAGGAGGAGGTTGTGGCCGCCGGCGGCGGCGACCTCACAGGCGCGTTTGGCGTGGCTCTGTCCCTTGACGTCGGCCATGTCGAGGGCGCCTGGGGCGCGTTGGTAGGTGGCGTGGCGCGGGAGGGTGGTGCTCATGGGGGCGTGGCCGCGGAGGTGGGCGACGAATTGGGCCAGGTTTTCCACGGCGAAGACCTCCATGTCGGCGACGAGGGCGGCCTCGGCGGCGTTGGCGGCGGGGACGAAGATGCTGCGCAGGCCGGCGTCGCGGGCGGCGACGGTGAGGGGGAGGACGCCGCGCACGGGGCGCACTTCGCCCGAGAGACCGAGCTCGCCGACGACCATGGCCTGGGGGAGGACGCGGCCGCCGTGGCAGGGGATGCGGTCGTCGGCGGCGAGGAGGGCGATGGCCATGGGGAGATCGAAGGCGCTGCCGTCCTTGCGGATATCGGCCGGGGCGAGGTTGACCGTGATGGAGCGCAGGGGCCAGTCGAAGCCGCTCTCGATGAGGGCGGAGCGGACGCGGATGCGCGCCTCTTTGACGGCGCCCTCGGGGAGTCCGACGGTGAAGAAGTTGACCATGCCGACGCCCATCTGGACTTCGATTTCGACACGGTAGCCTTGGATGCCGATGACAGCGCCGCTGGTGATGGTCGCGAGCATGGTGGCCTCGATGGGGTGGAGATGCGCCGAGAGGGTGGTTGTTTCACTCGTGGCTGTGGTGGATTCTTGGGGGGAGGACGTGGCGCATGGGTTGGGTTGGTGTGGGAGCCAGGAGGTGCGCACGCCTGTGGGGAGTGGAATCAGAAGAGGCAAAGGGGGGGGCACAGCAGGTGCGCGCAGAGAGGTTATCCGTGGGGGCGGCGGCGTCGTGCGTAAAAATGTGGAGGCGATGGTGGCTCAGGGCGAGCGGTGTGGGCGTGTAAAATCGCAGAGATCGTTGAAGCTTGGTTGATTGTTGTGCACAATGACGGGGATCGGTGGAGATCGATGCAATCCGAGGGCGGGAGAGGCAAGGGCGGAGGTCGCGATGGCGAGTTTGAAGTGGGTGTATGGCGCGAGTCTTTGGGCATTGGCAATGGCTCTGCTGTTGGTGGCGTGTGATGAGAAGGAGCGGGTGCGACCGCTGCCTCCGGAGTGCAACGTGGCGACGCAAGGCAACTGCGCCTGTGCGCCCGGTGCGGGCCAAGGTCAGCGCTGTGACGAGCAAGGGCAGTGGGTGAGCTGCGTGTGCGACGCGCCGGATGTGGTGGAGGTGACGCCGGACATCGTCGAGGTGACGCCGGATGTGGTGGAGATCGAGGAGGACACGGGTTGTCCCTTTACGGTGTGCGGTGAGCAGTGTGTGAACACGGCGACGGATCGTGAGCACTGTGGTGGCTGTGACCAGTTGTGCTCGGGGGCATGCACCAACGGTCGGTGCAGCACGGGGACGGTGCTGTGTGGCGATACGTGGGTGAATATCCAGGCGGATTTGGCGCACTGTGGCGCCTGTGATCAGCGCTGTGACTCTTTCTGTGGTGGTGGGGTCTGCACGGGTTCGGACAAGGTATGTCATCAGGAGTGGTTCAACACGCGGACCGAGATTGGGCATTGTGGTGACTGTGACAACGATTGTCGCACCCACGCCAACGTGGTGGCGGCGGGGACGAGCTGTGTTGGCGGTGTTTGTCGCTACGAATGTGAGGCGGGCTGGGCTGATATTGACCCGCTTGTGCCGGGTTGTGAGAGCTCGGTGTTGGTGTGTGAGGTTGGTTTTGCGGACTGTGACGGCGACGAGAGCAATGGATGCGAGGCGGATCTGAACTCTTCGGCCCATTGTGGTGGCTGTGATCAGGTATGTGCTGCCGAGCATGCGTTGGGGACATGTGCGAATCAGACGTGCAGCTTGGCCTGCGAGGATGGCTGGGGGAACTGCAACGGCACTTGGGACGATGGCTGCGAAGAGAGCCTGCGGACGGTGGTGCACTGTGGTGCTTGTGGGGTGCCCTGTGCTGGGGACAATGCCATGGGCAACTGTGCCAGTGGGAGCTGTGCGCTGATGTGTTTGGAGAACTGGGGCAACTGCGACAACGATTTGGCCACGGGTTGCGAGACGGACCTGCGACAGCGCACGAACTGCGGTGCTTGCGGTACTGTGTGTGGCCAGGGTGAGGCGTGCATGGGCGGGGTGTGCGCGCCGGACGCGACGATGGTGGCGATCTATCCCGGTGGTTATTTCAAGGGGGCGCGTCCGGGAGAGCTGGGCTCTGACCCCACGTCGGAGCCTTATCACTATGCGTTCATCTCGCGGCCGTTTTTCATGAAGCAGACCGAGGTGACCCAGGGTGAGTGGCTGGCGCTGATGGGGAACAACCCGTCTTACTTTTCGCCAGATGGCGTGGGGGCGGCGTGTGGTATGGATTGTCCCGTGGAGAACGTGCGCTGGTTCGATGCGTTGGCTTATGCCAACGCGCTTTCCGAGGCCTATGGTTTGATGCCTTGTTATGGGTTGGCGGTGGCGGGGTGCACGGGGACGCCTGGTGCGGGGAACTTCACCTGCACGGGCACCATCGACTTCTCCATGGACTGCAATGGCTATCGATTGCCGACGGATTTCGAGTGGGAGTATGCGGCGCGGGCCGGTTCGCCCGATGCTTTCTACAACGGCGAGATCAGCGCGACGGGCTGCAGCCTAGATCCGCAGCTGGACTTGATCGCGTGGCACTGCGGCAACGCCAACTTCAGCACCCACACGGTGGGTACGCGGGCACCCAACGCTTGGGGGCTCTACGATATGTTGGGCAACGTGGCGGAGTGGGTGTGGAGCGTGACGAGCACAGGTTATCCGCCGACGCCGGTGGACTACAAGGGGCCGACGGCGGCGGGCAACCGTATTACCCGCGGTGGTCATTGGTATGCCCATGTCGAGAACGCCCGCTTGGCGGTGCGTAAGTTCACCAAGGCCCCAGCCACGGCCGACAACCTGGTGGGGTTCCGGGTGGCGCGGACCATGCCTTGTGCCGGCTCGGAGCTGCATGGGGTGACCTGTGCCAAGTCCGGTTATGGCAGCGGCACGGTGACGTGTAATGCCAACGGGACCTTCAACTGGACGAATTGCCATGCTTGGCCCTATGGCACGCTGGGTCCGTTGCAGGTGGGTTCGCGCTTTGGCCAGGCGCACGTGACGCTGGCGTCGGGACAGGTCTACGATTTTTCGGAGATCATCATCGACGCCGATGGGGTGCTGGAGATTTTGCCGGGGAATGTGAGTTGGACCACCCTGGGTGCTTCGGGCAATGTCGAGCTTTTTGGCAGCATCGTGGCGCGGGGTGCCGACTTTGGCTACGCGATGACCCCAGCCCAGATCCAGGCGGTGGTGCCGAACAAGTGTGGTGACCACGTGGTGTCGCCGGCGGCTTTGCGGCGGAGCTTTGCCCAGGCCAATGGGGGAGCCTGTACGGGCAAGGGCGATTACAAGGGGGCTGCATACTTTGGTAATGGTGGTGGCTGTCATGGCAACGCGAGCCAATTTGCGAGTGGCCAAGGGCTAGGGTGTAGTGGTGTGGTGATCCCCGGGGCGACGCAGGTTGGCGAGGATGGCCAAGATGGTCCGGTTTGTGCGCCTTTGGGTGGCATGGCGAGCGGTGGTTATCGGGGTGGCCACGGGCAGTTGGTGTATATCCAGAGCCGGGGTGCGGTCATCGGCGATGGGGTGGTGGATCTGCGCGGCGCCAATGGTGGCCAGGGTGGTGCTGGTGGCGATAGCAGCGGGGGGGGGACGGAAGAGCAGGCCGGTCACGGTGGTGGCGGCGGTGCCGGTGGCAACGGTGGGACGCTTTATGTGGTCGCGCGCGGTGGCGCCAGTCCCTCGATCCAGGTGTTGACCGCGGCGGGGGAGCGCGGTCTGGGGGGGCTTGGCGGTACGGCAACGGTGGCGGCCAAGAATGGGGTCAACGGTGCGCCAGGGGTGAACGGTGGTGTCGGGTCATCGACTTTTGCGGGCTGGCCGAACTTCCCGCTGGCGCCACTGGACTCGGTGCAGAACTGGAACGTGGTCTGCCCTTGAGCTTGGGTGTGGGGCAGTCTGCGGTGTTGGGGTGCTAGGGGGGGGGAGCGGTCTGCTCGCAGCGAAGGGGCGCAAGTTCCTTTGTCGGGTCACCTATGTGCGCTTGTCAATCATCTTACATTGCACACGACCGGACACTTTCGC
>CAYVQF010000027.1:0-69842 GCA_964454015.1 uncultured Myxococcales bacterium | reverse complement strand
TCTTGGTTCTCCAAGAACAACGGGGTTTTTTCTTTTCTTGACCGTGGATCAGGGCACGCCCCTTCGCCATCACCCCCTCCGCGACAAAGCCGGCAACCTCACCCATCAGAGCCCCTCAGCACCCGCGCCGGGGGCCCGCGCCAATCGCTTCCCCAACCAGCGCAGCTCTGCCGGCACGAGCAATAACGCGGAAACCAGAGCCGCACCTATCGTCGTCATCGTCAACACACCCACCCGACGGATGGGCTCAAAACTCGACACCAGGAGCACGGCCAAACCAAAAATCAGCAACAGATTCGACAGAATAATCGCGCGGCCAGCGCCGCGTACCGTCGCCTCCACCGCCTCCTCAACCCGACCCAGGCGAGCAAACTCCTGCCGAAATCTGGCGATCATGTGGATGGAGTTGTCCACGGCCAAGCCAATGCTGATCGTAAACACCAGCACCGTCGTCGTGTTGAGCTCGTAGCCATAGAGCGGCATCGCCCCCAAGGTCACGGCGAGGGGCAACAAGTTCGGCAACAGCGACGCCAACCCCACCCACAGCGAACGAAACACCACCACCAAGACCAAGAAAATAATCAGCGTCGCCATCAACAACCCGTAAAAGAGGTCGCGCACGAAAGTGTCCAAACCCACCGCCGATAAGTAGGCGACACCCGTCATCCTGTAGCGCGCATCCACCCCCTCGGGACCAAAGGTGCGAGCACACAGAACATCGATCGCGGCGATCGCCTCCAGGGCCCGTTGAATCCCCGCATCGGGCAAGCGCACGGTGATCGCCATGTTGGAGAAGTCGCTGCTGACAAAGGCGCTCAGGGCCTCGGGCTGCACCTTGGCGATCGCCCGCAGGGCGCCCGCAACCGCCAACGGCGCCATCTGCCCCGGGGGATCCACCAAGCCGCTCTCACGCAACAGATCCGTCAGCGAGAGGGTCGACAACACCCCATCGACCGCAGCGATCTCCTGCTCCAACAGCGCAACCTGACGCAGCGTCTCGGCCTGGGCAAAGAGACCTGGGCGACCCTGAAGATCAATGGCCAGCGGCAATATCCCCCCCAGGTCTCGTTCGATACGACCATTGGCCTGCACCACGGGGTGCGAAGCTTCAAAGGCATCCATGACCCGGGAGTCGAAGGGGACCGTGCTCCCCAAGAGCACACCCAACATCAAGGTCGCCAGCGACCCCGCCATGACCCAGCCCGCGTGGCCATAGACCCAACGCGCCACCCGAGACAACATCCGATCGACAGCCCCACCGGCGTGCATGCCCCGTATCCGCGGCGTCAACGGTACGAAGGTACAGAGCACAGGAAGCACCACGATGATGGCCACGTAAGTCAGCATCACCGCCATCGCTATGACCAAGCCGAAATCCCGCAGGACCCGCGAGTGCGCCACCACCAGCGACGCAAAACCAATGGCCGTGGTCGACGTCGTGAGCAGCGACGCCAGCCCCACCCGGGCCACACCCCGACTGATGGCCACGCCCACGGCATGCCCTTGGCCACGCTCTTCCAGAATGCGCATCATGACGTGAATGCCATTGCACACCCCAATCACCAAAATCAGCAATGGCAGGGTGTTGTTGATCATCGTCGCCGGCTGATCCATCAGCACCATCAACCCAATCGACCACAACACCACGGCCCCGACCGACACCAGCGGCAACAAGGCCTGAAAAAAGCGCCTAAATATCAGCAGAAGCGCAAAGAAGTAGATCACCCCCACCAGCGGCCACAGGGTCAACTGCTCCGACTTCATATAGCGAATGGTCATGGTCCGCGCGTAGGGCAGGCCGCCAAAGAAGAACTCCACATCCTCCCCGCCGACCTCCCTCACCCACCCGGGCACCTCCGCTTCCAGGCGCCGCAACAGCGGCTCGAAGGCGTTGGGGTGGACGAAGTCCGGCGCCAGATTCACCATAATCAACGCAGTCTTACCATCCGCGGAAATCAAGCCCCCCTGCAACAGCTTCGAGCCGGCCACCCGCTCCTTGACCCGCGCCAGATCCGCTTCGCTCGCCTCGAGGCCCTCCATCAACCAGCGCCCTCCCCCTTCGGCGCCCAGCAACGCGCTCAACTCTCGACGCGGCACCCGCGGCAAAGCGTAGACCCCGGCCACCCCCTCCAAGGCCTCGAGCCGCGAAGAAAGCTGTGCCAAGACGTTCAAACCTTGCCGGCTGAGCATCGTCCCCTGTGGCGTGTGTAAGACCACCAAGAAAGTAGCCTCCTGTCCCCCAAAACGCGACTCGAAATCAGCAGCAAAAGCCTCCTCTTCGGGGCTGAACTCCAGCATCGCTTCTGGACGAAAGTCAAAACGCAACCCTGGCACGAAGAGCGCCAAGGTCACCGTCACCACCGCCAACAGCACCACGATTAGCCCGCGCCGGTCGACCACCACGCGCCCAAGCCAGGAAAATGCATCCATCACTGCTCCGCTTCGTCTCGCCTCAGCCGCCCTTCAAACCATCGTCAGCGCCATCACTCAGCCGTGCCCCAAGCGGCGTGCCGCCTCCGCCCACGTCAGCCCAGCCCGGCGCGCATGGCTCGAGACTTGATCCGCACCCACGGGGAGAGCCGAAAAGTAGCGGCCCTCGGGATGGGCAAGGTAGAGGCCACAGACCGACGCCGCCGGCTGGATCATCCCGGAAGAGGTCAACTCGAAGCCCATCATCTCCGCCCCCAGGAGGGCGAGCACCTTCTCTTTCTCCCGGTGGTCGGGATAGACGGGGTAGCCGATGGCTGGTCGAATCACGTGGCGCTCGCCTGACACATCTTCCGCCCCCCACAGGGTGGACACGCGGCGGTGCAGAACCTCAGAGAAAGCCTCGACCAACACATCGGCGAGGCAGCCCACCAAGAGCGCCTGATAGACATCGCCCGCCGCCTCCGCCTGCTGCCGCAGGGCCGCCACCCCCCAGCCCGTGCTCAACACGAAAGCACCCACGTGGTCCCCGGCGGGCGCCACGAAGTCCGCCAGGGCGGGCGTCACCGCCTCGTCGCGCTGCACCCGCACCGTATGCAGCGTCTGTACGACCTGCGCCCGCGTGGCGTCGGCATAGACCTCAATGTCTTCATCAACACCTCGGGCGGCAAAGAAACCATAGAGGCCACGCGCCTCGAGGGCGTCATCCGCGATGAGCCGCGCGAGCAACGCCTGGGCATCATCCCGCAGGCTTGCCGCCGCGGCGCCGCGCGCCGCGTCGCCTCCCACATGCGCGCGTTGCAGGTCCCAAGCCCGCAACAGCGCCGGCCAGTGAATCTCGGGCACCAACTCGGCCACATCCCAGCTCACCTCACGCACCCCCAACCACGGCGGCGGCGCCGCCGGCGCCTGGGCTGGCACCCGACGCGTCCGGGCTGTCGCCAACCCAATGCTGCGCACCCCAGCGCCGCCGTGCTGCGCACGCAGCGACGCCTGCGCTTCGCGCAGCGTCGCCGCCGCCGCCTCGCCCTGCTCCTCACGCAACAAAGGCCCCAACAACACCGGCCCCCGCGACGCATCCGGCACATGCACCACTGGACCCGCATAGAGCGGCGCCAAACGCACCGCCGTGTGCGTCGCGCTCGTCGCAGCCCCGCCGATGAGCAGCGGGACCCGCAGCCCCGCCGCATCCATGGCCTGCGCCACATGCACCATCTCCTCCAGGGAGGGCGTAATCAGACCGCTCAGCCCCACTGCCACCACCGACTCGGCCAACGCCGCCCGCACGATGGCCTCCGCCTCCACCATCACCCCAAGATCGAGGATCTCGTAACCGTTGCAACCCAAAACCACCGCCGCAATGTTCTTGCCGATGTCATGCACATCACCCCGCACCGTCGCCAAAAGCACCCGACCGCGCGACGTGCTCTGCGCCGCCTCACTCTCCAGCGCTGGCGCCAACACCCCCACGGCGCTCTTCATCCCCCGGGCGCTCTTGACCACCTGCGGCAAAAACATCTTCCCAGCGCCAAAACGCTCACCGACCGTGTTCATCGCCGCCATCAAAGGGCCATCCACCACCGCCAGCGGCGTGCCATAGTGCGCCAGAGCCTCGGCCATCAGCGCCGCTACGTCTCCGCTCTCCCCATGCACAATCAAGTCAAAGAGGCGCTCATCGAGCGTGCGCGAAGCCAGCGCGGCCTTCTCGGGCGACACCGTCTTGGCGCCACTGTTGGCTTGCGCCCACGCCACCAAGCGCTCCGTGGCGTCGCTGCGCCGATAGAGCACCAAATCCTCCACGGCCTCCCGCAACGCACTGGGGATCACGTCGTAGAGCGCCACCTGAGAGGCGTTGACAATGGCCGCCCCCAAGCCCGCACGCTGTGCGTGATAGAGAAAAACACTGTGCATCGCCTCCCTGAGGGCATCATGCCCCCGAAAAGCAAATGAGAGGTTGGAAATCCCGCCAATGATCAGCGCACCGGGAATGCGCTCCCGCAGCAGTCGGCAGGTCTCGATGAACGAAAGTCCCTGCTGATCGTGACTGTCCATCCCCGTCCCAATGGCCAAGACGTTGGGATCGAGGACAATGTCCGCTGGCGCAAAGCCCAGCTCTTCCACCCAAATGCGGTAGGCGCGACACAAAATCTCCACCCGACGCGCCGTCGTATCTGCCTGACCCACTTCATCGAAGGCCATGACCACCGCCGCCCCGCCGAGTTCGCGGATCCGCTGCGCTTGGGCCTTGAACATCTCCTCGCCACCCTTGAGGCTGATCGAGTTGACCAGAGCCTTGCCCTGCACCTCCTTGAGCGCCGTCTCGATGACCGCAAAGTTCGAGGAGTCGATGACCACGGGCAGCCGGGCGATCTCTGGCTCCGACGCCAACAAACGCAAAAAGCGCTGCATCGCCGCTGGCGCGTCCAGCATGGGCGCATCCATGCAGATATCGAGGAGGTTGGCCCCGCCGTCAGCCTGTTGCCGCGCCACCGCTACCGCGCCTTGGTCGTCACCCTCGGCCACCAGACGCGCGAAACGCCGCGATCCCGTGACGTTGGCCCGCTCGCCCACCACCACCAGGCCCATCTCCGGCGTCACCACGCAGGTGTCCAGACCGGAAAAGGTCGGCCAGAGCTGGCCCGTCGGACGGCTGCGAGGGGCCAGATCGCCCATCGCCGCGGCGAGCTGGGCGATGTGCTCCGGCGTCGTGCCACAGCAGCCACCCACCAGATTGAGCCAGCCTGCGCGCGCATAATCACCGAGGGTGGCCGCCATGTGCTCCGCGTCGTGGGTGTAGTGACCATAGGCATCGGGGAGCCCGGCGTTGGGGTAACACGAGACGTAACAGCTCGCACATTGGGCCAAAGCCTGGAGGTGGGGACGCATCTGGTCGGCGCCAAATCCACAGTTCAACCCCACGGCCAAGGGCTCCAAGTGGGCGATGGCACTCCAAAAGGCCTCGAGGCTCTGCCCCGACAAGGTGCGGCCACTGCGGTCAGAGACGGTCACCGAAAACATCAAGGGCAACGTGCGCGTGTGCCCCATGACCTGACGACACGCCAACCCAGCGGCCTTGGCGTTCAGCGTGTCGAAAATGGTCTCCACCAGCAGAATGTCCACGCCACCGTCGATGAGGCCACGCACCTGCTCGGCATAGGCCTCGGTCATGGTGTCGAAATCCACCGGCCTGAACGCCGGATCGTCCACCTGGGGCGACAAGGACAGCGTGTGATGGGTCGGGCCGATGGAACCAGCGACCCAGCGCGGACGCCCGGCAAATCGCGGCTGCGCCACCGCCTGCCGGGCCAGACGCGCCGCCTGGAAGTTCATCGTGTAGACCCAATCCCCGAGGCCATAGTCCGCCTGAGACAGCGCGTTGGCGTTGAAGGTATTCGTCTCCACGATATCGGCCCCGGCCGCCAGGTAAGCGCTGTGGATGTCCTCGATGAGCTGCGGCTGGGTCAGGCTGAGCACATCGTTGTTGCCCAGCAACGGGCGCGGATGATCGACCAGGATTTCGCCACGAAAATCTGCCTCTTGCAATGCTGCGCGCTGGATCATCGTGCCCATGGCGCCGTCGACCAGAAGAATGCGTGACTGAAGGGTGGACAGCAGAACCGAGTCCGTGTGCATGGGTCACTTACCGTGCGAAGAGGTGAATGAAGCGCAACGAAAGCGCCAAAAAAGGCGCCGCGCCCAGGCCTCTCCCTTTGCCACGGGCGCCACACAAAGGCTAGCGAAAATGTCGTATCTCGTCGGTCAGCTCGTAGAGCTGCCCGTCCGCTTCGAGCAAAAGGCGCCGGGCATAGCGATGGAAAGCCGTGGCGTAGACCGGCAGCGGAATCTGCCAATACACGTTCCCGTTCTCGATGCCCAGCACGTAGATCGCGCGCGGCAACAGCAATAGCAGCATGCCGTTGTGCGCCAGGGCATCCACTATCTGTCCTCCGTGGCGAAATCGCCATTTGGCCTCCATCTGCGCCGTGTCGATGGCGACCAACAGGGCGCCCGCCTCGTCGAGATAGAGCCCATGCGCATCGTCACAAAAAAACGGACGCCGGCCAAAGGTCGTGATCTCCCACAGGCCGCGACCCGTGTCCATGTCCAGGGCAAAGACGCGTCCCAGACGATGGGAAAAAATCAGCTTCTCCTCAATCATGCACGCGCCGCTGCGCTCATCCAATACCGCCCCCCCCTCGACCACGGCATGCCACAGCAGCTTGCCCTCCTGGGACAAGACCCGCACATGCCGCCCCGCCGCCAGAAAGACCCGCCCCTGCCGCAGCGCCAGCGCTTTGATGTCCGCCCCGGGCTCGGTCCACTCCCAACGCACCGCCCCCGTCTCCGGGTGAAAACAGACGATCTTCGCATAGCGAAAGCCCAGATCGACCCGCTCTCCCACCAGACAGAGCTGCTCCCCCCCTGCCACGAATCGCAAGCGCCCTGGGTCCACGGCGTTCTCGAAGCTCACCCGCGTCCGCCACTGCACCTGGCTCGTCGTCCGATAAAACACGTCCACCGCCCTGTCCGTCAGATGCACCGCGATATAAGCACCGCGGGCGTCGCAACGCGCTGCGGCGATCGCCCCGTCGTTGACGACGATCCCCGGCGCAAAGGGGTTGTCCAAACGAATCAGCTCGACGTGATGCTCCTTGACCACCGCCGCACAGCCCTCGCGAAAGAGGGCGCGCATGGGAAAAGCCAACATGGGCTGCAGCACGCCCTCAGCCAACTCGGCGCGAAATCCCAAACGCCGCGCCCAGTCTATCCCCGCAGCATCCTTGGCCAAGGCCGCCCGCTCGCGCACCACCAGCGTCGGCACCTGATGCTCCAAATCGCGCCAAAATATCTCCTCCAACTCGACCAAAACCTCCCCAGCACGCTCATCGACGAAGGAGAAGTGAAAGCGCTCCCAGTTGCTCGTGCTTCCCCGCGGCAGCCGCAACTCGAAGGTCACCTCCATGCGCAACGCCACCCGAGGGTGCGCCACCCGCTGGCTCTTGCGCGTGCGTTCGATCCGCCGCTGCAGCGTCACCTTGAGATGGGCCCACACCACCTCGTCCCGCTCCAGACCACGGCGGCGGCGTATCTCAAAGGGCTCTGGCGCCCGCCGCCGCAGCAACTCCATCAAGCGCTCTTCGAGACCCTCCTCATGCCGCCCTATCCCACGCGTCTGCAACTCGACGGCGACAATCCGTGGCGCGTTGGGCGCCGCAAAATCACTCACCCTGAACTGCAAGCGCTGCTCCGGACTCAGCCGCTCCGTGCCCACGTGATCCCGCAGCATGGGCACGGCGCCACCCCGCTCCGCCGATCCCGAGCCCCGCTCAGAACGCGGCGCGTCACACGCCCCGCTCAGGCAGCCCACCACGGCGAAGATCAACCCAAGATGCCATCGCCCCGCCACACCACCCTGCCCCACCACATGGCTCCACTGCCTCACGGCACCATGAAGACGACGGAAGAGTTCTGCCGCAATTCGCGGGCGCTCGCCCCGCCCTCAATCACCGCCGAGCAACGCGTCACCTTGCAGTCCGTCGTGCGCAGCTTGAAGCTCGTCCCCTCGACGCTGCCCACCATCCCCGTGCGCACCCCATTGGAGCTGCCCACACCGCGGATGTTGATGTCCGCCGATCCATCGTCCTTCATGGTCACCAAGGTGATGGTCCCCACGACCCGCGTGTTGCCCTTGGTCGTCGTCCCGGCATCAGCAGAGGCCGGCTTCTCGGTCTTGGTGCTCTTCGTCGTCGTCGTCGTGCGCTCTGAACTCCCCGAGCTGCGACGACCACTGCGCCGTGGCTCGGGATCGGGCTCGGGCTCGGGCTCGGGCTCCACCTCGACCACCTGCCGCTCCGGCTCGGGGTCCGCATCGAAAGAGGCCCCCACGGTGTAAACCGAAGCCCCTCGCGTAGCCGTGATGCGGAAGTGATACTGCCCCGCTTGCACGGGAAAGTGGGTCAACTCGTAATAACCCTCGCTCGGGTTGAAGGCCTGAGAATGCACCACCCGGCCCGCCGAATCATAGAGATACCACATCCCTGGCATCTCGCGGTTGTCCAGATTCAGCGTCACCGAGAGCCGACCCGAACGCGGCACGATGATATAACGCCAATCCTCGCTGTCCCCGCCAGCGACATTGAGCCGATCATCCACCGGCGGCATGTCGAAAAACAATCCATTGGCCGTGCCCGAGCTGGCATCGTGGTCCACCGCGATGGGGCCCGTATTGACCGCACGTTGCCCAGCACACCCGACCACGAGCAGCGCCAACACCACCCCAACCCAGGCACTCCCGACTATTCCCTTTCGTCTCACTGCCATGCTGCCCTCACAAAAAAAAACGGGGTAGCAGCCCGCATTGACCCTCTCATGCCGTCACCCAGCACCCAAACGGGGCACAGGCCACGCGCCCGCGCTCCCGAACATTGAACACTCAAAAGCCCCTCGCAAGCAACCCTCACACCCCACGCCCTTTCTCCGCAACAAAGAAAATCCAACGCGCCCATGGCTCGCAACCCAGGCGCAGCCTCACCTTATTCCGCAGCCTCCCTGCTAACGCCCATCCCCCCCTTCACTTACGCTACCATCGCCTTCCCTACCCACCTTTCGCCCTTCTCGTGTCCACCTACCTCAGCCGTGCGCCGGCAAATCACGGGGCCCCTATTGTTCGCCCCTCATCCCCTGTGCTACCGTCCTCCGTGCCGGCCCGCGTGCTGGTGCAACCGCGCGCTTCTCCACCCCATGAGGCGACCATGCTGCCTTCTCGACTCTCGTCGCTCCTCACCGCCTTGGCCACCTGCACGGCCATGGCCCTCGCCTTTGGCGCCTGTGACAACAGCGGCCAGGTCAAGCCCACCGATCTCAACGGCCAAGACGAGCACGATCACGATGACACGCCCGCACCGCCGGACCTGACCCCGGACCAGGACATGGAAACCGAAACCCTGGACCCCAACCAGGACAGCGACGGCGACTGCATCCCCGACGGCATCGAGCTGAGCACCGGGACCAACCCCTACGACGCCGACAGCGACGGTGACACCCTCCCCGACGGCCTCGAAGACGCCAACTGCAACGGCCGGCACGACCCCGGCGAGACCGATCCCCGCCGAGCTGACACCGACGCCGATGGACTCTGCGACGGCGGCGTCGACGTCGCGCCCCACTGCGTCGCCGGTGAAGACCGCAACGCCAACGGTCAAGTCGACCCCGGCGAGACCGACCCCCTCAACCCCGACACCGACGCCGATGGCCTCCGCGACGGCATCGAGGCCGCGAGCTGCACCGACCCCCTCAACCCCGACAGCGACGACGATGGTATCCTCGACGGCATCGAGGACAAAAACGGAGATGGCGTCTTTCAACTCGCCAGCGGCGAAACCAACCCCTGTGACCCCGACACCGACGGCGACGGCCTCCATGACGGCTGCGAAGACGCCAACCGCGATGGCATCTTCTCTGAGGGAGAGACCAACCCACGCAGCGCCGACACGGACCGCGATGGCCTCGACGACGGCGTCGAGTGCTCTGGTAGGGTCAACCACTGCGCTGATTTCGACCACCCCCTCTCCTGCCCCAGCGATCCCCGCAGCGCCGACACCGATGGCGACGGCCTCAACGATGCCATCGAAAAATTCAGCGACTACCGCAACGGCGCCACGGATCCGCGCAACCCCGACACCGACGGCGACACCCTCCCCGACGGGTTGGAAGACTTCAATAAAAACGGGCGCTGGGACGAAGCCCTGGGCGAGCTGGATCCCACCACACCCGAGACCTACCCCGGCAAACCCGACGCCGAGAACCCCATCAAAGACGCGTGCAAAACAGACACCCTGCGTCCGACCCAAGCCATCATCGATCAGCGCGGCGACTGGCTCTTTCTGGTCGAACCCCACTACCTGGTCTCTCCTCTCACCCTCCAAGGCGTCAGCTCGCCCTACATCGCGGCCACGGCCATCGACGACGCCACCCAGCCCCTCGCCGCCTTCGTCATTTCGAAGCCACCCGAGAGCGGCGCCATCGACGCCGCCACCGAGCTCGACTACCTGGACGATCGCCTCGGCCTGGCCCCCTTCTTCCCCCGCTCCTTCCGCGCCTGGGATGACTTCCAAGGCCGCACCGCGACCTATCACCTCAGCGGCGCGACCTCCACCCGAGCCATGCGCGACCAGATGCTGGCCACCATGCTCGGCCTCGAGGCCGCCACCATCGCCGGCTTACCCGGTCCCGGCGCCGGAGCTGCCAGCACCTATGAGATGCGCGTCACCGTGCTCTATCGCTCGGCCCAACGCGTCATCGTGGTCGCGACCTTCACCCCTGCGGACCAAGACATCGACGAAGACATTGCCCTCGCCATCCGCAACCTGACCAACGGCACCGCTTTGGCCCAAGACCAAGACGAACACACCCCAAGCTGCGAGATGTTCACCATCGCCCAGCTCCCCATGGCCGACTTCATCTTCATCATCGATGACTCCTCCTCCATGAAGGAAGAACAAGACGCGGTCTTTGCGGCGGCGAGCTCCCTCTTCGCGGCCGTGACCCAGACCTTCATCGAAGCCCGCTGGAGCGTGGCCAGCGTCGAACACGACGGCAACAGCGGCGTCTCCGCCGCCAACGTCTGCGGCATGCTCAACCACCCCAAAGGCCCCGACGGTTCCGTTTGGGCCAGCTTCGAGCAAGTCAACGACTTCCTCTGCAAGGTCAAAGATCCCGCAGGCATCCAGAACTGCGATCCGCCTCCGGACGATTTCTTCGGCCACGCCGAGTACGGCCTGAAATGCGCCGAGGTCGCCATCGACTACGTTCAGGGCCGCTACACCGCCGCTGGCGTTGCCCCCATGCGCGACCGTCAGCGCGCCCAAGCAGCGCTCATCGTCATCATCATGACCGATGAAGAAGACTATCAAGTGGAATCTGGTGCCTGGACCGTGGAACAGGGCACCCAATACTACACGAACTACTTCAACGTCATCACCAACGCCGACCCCAACCGCGGCCGCACCGTCCCCTTTGCCTTCCTCAAGCTCGACGGCAGCATGCGCCTCTTCGAGCGCCTCTTCATGGACACCCCGCCGCGCATCGACAATGCCGTGGGCGGAGACATCGACGACACGGACGACATCCCCAAGGTCATCGCTGCGGTCATCCAAGCCGCTGGCGGCCTGGCTTCCACCTTCAACCCCAGGCACGCCCCCATCACCGTGACCATGAAGGTGGTCGTCAGGGATCACCTCGACGGCACGATCCGCGAGATCGAGCCGTCAGCCCTCGATGGTTGGCGCTACGATCCATTTACCAACGCCATGGTCTTTTACGGCAACGACAGGCCAGCCCTCCACGACGACTTCGCCCTCTCCTATCGCTTCTTCATCAAAAAGTGCCAAAACCCCAACGGGTGCTCCATCAACTAGCACCTCGAGCCCCCGAAGAGAGATCCCATGATTCCCGATTTTTCCCAAGCCGGTCTCCTGATCATCGACGTCCAAGAGAAACTGCTCGCCGCCATGCCAACGACCGTGGCCGCAGAGTGCCTCAAGAACGTGGAGCTATTGGCCGATCTGGTCGGCGAGATGGGCGGCCCCATCTTCTATACCGAGCAATATCCGCGCGGCCTCGGCGCGACCGTGCCCAGCCTGCGGGCCCGCCTCGGCGACGCCCAACGCATCGAGAAAATCAGCTTCTCCTGCCTCGGCGAGTCGGACTTTCTCGAGCGCGTCGTGCCGGAGCTACCCGACTACCTCATCGTCGTCGGCATGGAAGCGCACGTCTGCGTCTTGTTGACCATTTTCGACCTCGTCGCCGAATACGAGCGCGAAGACCAGGCGCCTGCCGTCTTCGTGCCCCTAGACGCCGTATGCTCCCGCAAGAAGGGGCATTGGCAGAATGGCCTCGACCAGATGGCCGAATTTGGCGCCATCATCACCAACACCGAGTCCCTGGCCTATCAAGCCATCGGTGAGGCTGGCACTGAGCGCTTCAAGCGCTACGCGCCACGCCTGCGCTGACAGCCAGCCGCGCCTTGACAGCCCTGCTGCCGACTCCTAGCGTTTCTCTCCCGCGGGCATGAACACCATGCCCGCCAGGAACGCTCCTCGTTTTTTCATGGCGACCCTACGATGACTTCCTCCTCAGCCCTCCGAAGAAGCTGGTGTGTCATTGACCCGGCGGCGCTGCGCCACAACCTCCTCACGCTGCGCACGGCCATGCCTAGCCCCACCTTGATGGCCCCCGTGGTCAAGAGCAACGCCTACGGACACGGCGCAATCATTTGCTCGGCCGCCTTCATTGAAGCTGGCGCCGACTGGCTCTGCGTCGACTCCCTCCATGAAGTCCACGACCTCCGCCAGGCCGGCTTTCAAGTGCCCATTCTCGTGCTCGGGCACCTACCACCGCACGACGCCGCCGACGCCGTCGCGCTGGGCTGTCGCGCCGTCGCCTACGATGGCGCCCAGCTCGAGGCCTTGGCCCGAGCCGCGCAGGCGCGTGGCACGGTCTTTCCCATTCACATCAAGGTTGAGACCGGTACCCATCGCCAGGGGCTGGCCGCACCTGATGCCCTGGCCCTCGCCCGCGCCATCGCCCAGAACCCGAGCCTGCGACTCGAAGGCATCTCCACCCACTTCGCCAACGTCGAAGACACCACGGATCACCGCTACGCCCAAGAGCAGCTTCAGCGCTTCGCCGCCATCGCCGACGCCCTCACCGCTCAAGGCACACCGCCAGAGATCCGCAGCATCGCCAACTCAGCGGCCACCCTGCTGTGGCCCCATGCCCACTTCGAGCTGACCCGGCCGGGGATTGCCTGCTACGGCATGTGGCCCTCCAAGGAGACCTTGCTCTCGGCCGTACTCGTCGGGCGCCAGCACCTGCACCTGCGCCCGGCCCTCACCTGGACCACGCGCCTCGCCCAGGTCAAGGAGGTCCCTGTCGGTGCCTTCATCGGCTACGGCTGCACCTATCAGTGCACCCACCCAACCCGCATCGGCGTCATCCCCGTCGGCTACTACGACGGCTATGACCGCGCACTCTCCAACCTGGCCCACGTCTTGGTGCATGGCCAGCGCGCTCCCTTGCGGGGTCGCATCTGCATGAACATGGCCATGGTCGACCTCACCGACATCCCGCAAGCACATGCCGGCGATGAGGTGGTCCTCCTCGGGCCCCAAGGCGATGCCAGCATCAGCGCCGAGACCCTGGCCGAGTGGGCCGGCACCATCAACTACGAGATCACCACCCGTATCCATGAAGGAATCCCCAGGATCGCCCGTCAAGAGGCCTCGCCATGAAGGACTTTCTGCGCTCTGAGTGGAAAACCATCGTCTTCTTCTGCCTGATCTTCGGAGGGCTCGGCCTCTTCTTCTACCACCAAGAAGAAATCGCCCAGAGTGACCCAGAGCGAGGCAGCCGCCACGCTCTCCGCCCGGGTGACGGTGTCGGACCGCTGAAGCTCGGCCAACGCCCCGAAGACCACATCGCCTTGCTCGGCGAGCCCGAGCGCCGGGACCAAGACCCCTTTGGCACCCTGTCGTACCACTACGACTGCCATGGTCTCCACCTCTACTACCGCGACGGTCGGACCCAGACCATCCGCATCGATGCCCGCCCCGGCGACTGTGAACGCCCCTCCCCAGAGTGGCTCAAGCGCAAGAGCTACTTCGACGGCTGGCCGCGCCTGCGCCGGCAGCTTCGCCAAGTCCGCGCGCCCCTCGCGGATGGACATCAGCATTGGGCCCGCTTCGCTGGCATCACGGTGATCTCCGACGCCGAGACCTCGCAGATCACGGCCATGATCATCGTTCCCCCGCCCCGCCAGCCTTAGCGCGGGGGGAGCGCCGCGTCGGCCAACAGGGCACCCACATTCTCTGCGCCGTTGAGTGAGAGCACCCGCACCCCAGCCTGAGCACAGCGCAAATGGGTGACGCTAGCGTTGCCGATCCGCACGGCGTGATAAACCGACTCAGGCAGCCCCAGAAGCGCCGCGATGAGCGCCCTGATGATCCCACCATGGGTCACGGCGATCACCGTCGCGGGCCCCACGTCGAGGATCTCCAGCAAAGCGCCATGGGCCCGCTCCTGCACCTCGCGCACCGATTCGCCATCGGGAAATCGCGTGTCGTAAGGGCGAATGAGATAGTCCTGCCAGCGCAGCTCCTGGGCCAGCGACGGCAGGGTGCGCCCGGTGAAGGCCCCCGCGTCGATCTCGCGGAGACCCGCATGGACCTGCACCTCGAGCTGCGGCCATCCCTCGTCGGCCAAGCTCTCCCTGAGCAGCGCGGCCGACTGTCGCGCCCGCACGATAGGGCTCGTCCACAGGGCCGCAGACGTAGACAGGCGCATGGCGCGGGCGATCCACTTCCCTGCCCAGCGCACTTGCTCCTCACCCGAGGCGCTCAGGGGAATGTCGAGGTGACTCTGCAGGCGCCGCTCGCGATTCCAAGCGGTCTCTCCATGGCGTATCAAGAGCAGGTCTTTGGGCACCGACTGGGCTAAGGAGAAAGTCATCTCACGGCCCCCAAATCTCCGCGAGGCGGTCGCGCCAGGTCGCTGAGACGTCGCCAAGCAGTGAAAAGGTGCGTGCCTCGACAGCGTCGGGGACGAAGTCGATGCCCAGCTCCAAGCACCCTTCTGGCCGAGCCTCGGGGACTTGCGCCAGCCATTCGATGAGCACCACCGCCGGGCTCTCCGCCAGCGCATCCCAGTAGCCCGTGGATTCCAGATCATCCACTGAGTTCAGACGGTAGAGATCCATGTGGTGCACGCGTTTGGCCCCAAAATCATAGGTGTTCATGACGGTGAAGCTCGGCGAGCAGACCCGGGCCGTGTGGCCCACGCCGAAATAACCCGCCACCACGCCACGCACCAACTGGGTCTTGCCCGCGCCGAGAGGCCCCGTCAGAGCCACCTTGTCGCCCGGTGCCAGTAACGCCCCCAGACGCTGCCCCCACGCCTCGGTGTAGGCGCTGCTGGTGCTCAGTATTCGTTCCGCCATCGCAACAGCTCCCGTTGGTAGTCTACGTAGGTCCGGCGCAGGTAGAGCTGCCGGACCTCGCCGGGGCTCTCGAGCTCCAGACGGATTTTGCCCATCTCGTCACTGAAGACCAATTTGACGCTCCCATCAGGCAAGAGCAGCGCCGCACCTTCGCCGATGACGCGCTCGTCGCCTTCCGTCACGTCGATGACCACCCACGGGACCTCGCTCGGCGCAGCCTCGACGGCGGCTGCGCGACCCAGGGCGTGGAGCAAGTTGTGGCGTAGGAAAGGATTCTCGGCCCGATAGAGGAGCACCTCGAGGATCTTGTGATCGGGTTCGGTGTGCACCCGCGGCAAAGCCCAAGCGGCACACGCCGCCACCCAAGGGTTGCTGTCGAAGAGCCGCCCCTGTACCACCGAAGCCGCGGCTTGCTCAAAGCCCAGCCGGCCGAGGCTGACCAGGGCATTGCAAGCGACGGCGCTCGAGCGCGCCTGGGCCAAGTCCAGCAGTGGGCTGGTATCGGCCAGCTCGACGTAGGCCGCCGCCCAGGCGGCCTCGGCCACCACCACCTCATCTTCAGCGCGCAATGCCTGGGCCACCACCTCTGCGCCCCACGCCGGGCGGACCACAGAGACCAGCTCCAGGAGCTTGCGCTGCAAGGAGATCCGCCCCTCAGCCATAATCATCTCCGCCTGAGCGGCAGTGGGAGACAAGCGCTTGGTGAGGAGCAGATCAAGGGCGAGGTAAGCCAAGGGGTGCTGTGGATCTTGGAGAAGTGAGCGCGCAAAGTCCTGCGGGGCTTCCCATTTGAGATCCCGGACGACCAGGCTCAACGCCCACATCGCCTCCCGCCGCGCAGGGTGTTGGCTGTCCTTGGCCATTTTCAGCAGCGCCTCGGCGGTCTTGCGTTGACCGAGCCGCGCCAGGGCCACCGCGGCGTCATGGTGCAGGGCGTTATCCTTCTCGTTCATGATCGCCAGCAGCGGATCGCGGGCCGCCTCATCGCCAATGGCCTGCGCCGCAAAGATGGCCCGCCGCCGCAGGGCCATATCACTTTGCTGCAGCTCCTCGAGGACGATTGGCAGCGCGCTACTATGCCCGACCCAGGCAAAGGTCGCCAGCATGGTCAGACGGCTGGCGCGGCTGGCGCCAGGGTAACGCTCCACCAGGGGAGCAATCACCCGCGCGTCGGGCCTTTGGGCCAAACGCTGCAGCACCCCCATCAGGACCTTCTCGGACATCCCTTGCATGCGAGGCGCCAAGACCTCCACCGCCCGGGGATCGCGGTTCTGGGCCAGCGCCAGCAGGAGATCCTCCTGGGAATAGCGATCCGTCAACAACGCCGCTTCGAGGGCCCGAGTCGCTGTGGCGCTGGGAATGCGCCCCAAAACCCTGATCAACATGGTCTGGATCTCGAGCTGTTCGCTCTCTTCCAAGGCTTTCATCACCAAGGGCAGCGCAGGCTCCCCAATGCGCGCCAGAGCTTGACCAATGGCCGTGTGGTAGCCACTCTGGCGGGCAAAAGAGAGCAGCGGCGCGACGGCCCGCGCATCCCCCAGTTGGCCCAGCACGCGGATCACCCCACTGAGCACCTCATCGCCTTCACCGAAGGCCAACAGGGCCAGCAACAAGTCCACCGCCGCAGGATCGCCGATGGCGGCGATGGCGCGCAAGGCCGCCCGCTTCACTTCAGTCGGCTGCTCCCGCAGCATCTGCGCCAGTGTCGACAGGGCCCGCGGGTCGCGCAGGGCACCGAGGGCTTTGATGGCCGCCACCCGAATGGAGATCACCGGATCGCGACACTTATCGAGGACGGCATAGACCGTCGCAGGATCGCCCAGGGCGCCGAGAGCTTCCAGCGCCGCCATGACCACCTCTCGCGAATCGTCGCTCAGAATCGCCGCCAAAGCCGGCGTCGCCACCGGGTCGCGCAGCGCCGCCAGGGCCTGCACGGCTGCCAATCGCACCATCGCGTTGGCATCTGCCAGCAACACCAACAAGCGCTCAACGGCATCGCGCTCATAGAGCACACCCAGGGTCAGCGCCGCCGCCGCCCTGATATCGCTGTCCCGGTGCTCCAGCAGTGCCATCACTTGCGGCGCCGCCGCCCGCGCCCCCAGCACCTGTAGGGCCTCCAGCGCGGCGAGCTGCACGTCTGCCGCCGGGTCCTCTAGGGACAGGCGCAGCCACGGCAGCGCATCGGCGACAGGGAAGGAGGCCAAACAGCGCACGCGATTGACGCGCTCGGGCACCACCGTGCTCTCCAAACCTTCGACGACGAGCGCGAGCTTGCCACGCCAGGCAAAGAAATTGGCCCCCTCCACTTCTGGCACGACGCAATCCAAGGCCAACGCGCCTTGCGGCACCAGCGACAGCAACGCCAGCAGCGTCAGGCGCCGAAATCGCACCCCGGGGATTGGCAACTTGCGCATGCTCTTCATCTTCCTCTGACCGCGTCCCTCGCTCGCCAGCTCACGCGAGCGATTCAAACAAAGCCCGTCCGCTTCTTGTCTTTTTTGTCCCGCCCTCGCTCCACCGCGAGGACACTCTCCAAGCGGATCACCGTGTAAGCACCATCGCGCACCAGGGCGACGAGACCGTTCTCACTCAGGGCCCGCTCCAGGTGAATCTCCTCCACCTTGGCAAAGCGCGCGAGCTCACCGCCCGTGGCGACAAAAAAAGTCAGCACGTCGTCACCCACGCAACGAAAACGCTCACCATCCCGGCTCAGTTCCAAACCTGAAGCGCTCAACATGCATTCCAATTGGGTCAAGTTCATCGGCTCTCGTCTCGCTGTGCTTTCGCGTTTGTCACCCCTGCCACCCTCACCATGGATCGAAGAAACAATCCCTGAAGCAAACCTCACCTGCAGGTTTCCCGTCCTGGTCTTTCAACTCCACGCACTGGTACCCTTGGGGGCAGCGGTTGTCTGGATCGTCCTGGCAAGCCACGAAGCAAAAATCCCCTTGGTTGCCCGCATCATCCTCGAGGGTGAGGCACTTGTTGGCTTCCGGCCCACAGGCCCCCTCCTCGTCAGGATTACACACTTCACAGTAGGGACCCTCGGCGTCCTCGCAGGCCTTGCTCTCAACGTCGCAGAATTGCTGAAAGCCACAAGACCAAGCCGCCTGACAGCCGCGTTTGACGCAGGCATGGTCCACACACTCTTTGGTGCCATCCCAGCAGTCATCATCGACCGCGCACCCAGGCACACAGAGGTGCTGACTCAGATCGCAATAGGTCTCTGCGGCCAAACAGTCGCGGCTCGACACACACTCGCCTTCGACCTCGCAGCGGCCGTTGAGGGGATTGCAGATGAGCGGATCCGGGCAAGGCTCGGTGCGCTGCGTGCAGTGGGTCACACAGTGACCGCGTTCGCAGATCATCCCGCCGGGGCAAGAGTCGGCGCTGCACCCAGGGACGCAGCGACCTTGACGACAGATGGTCTGGTTGCGGCAATCGTCGTCGCCCTCACAGGCCGACGGGTGGCGGCAGTCGCCACTGGCAGGCACACATTGCGAGAGGGATTGGCCCACCCGCTCACACAGGTAACCATCGGGACAATCGAGCAGGGTCGTGCAGCCCTGACCACAGAATCGCCCCCCTGCGCTGACCATGTCGATGCAGTAGTCGCCGCTCCCACCGCACTCATGGTGAAAAATGCAGGCCCCACACAGGGGAACCAGAGGCTGGCACACCAAAAAGCAGGGATCGCAATACTCGTCGCTGAAGCAGTTGTCGGCGTCGAGGCAGTCTCTCTGCCAGCCAGGCTCCCGCGCGACGCAGACCCCACGACAAGTGTTGCACACCTCCTCAGCACCACAGGCGCTGCGCTCGGTGCAGGCCGTCCCCTCCACACACAGGCCGCTGACCCCATCGCAAATCAGTCCCGCGCCACAGCCCCCCGGCTGGCAACGGGCAACACAGCGCCCCTCGGCATTGCAGACCAGGGGCGCTGGACACGCCAACGCCGTGGAGCAGAGGGGATCCTCCGTCTCCTCTGGCGTCTGGTCGGGGGCATCCACCTCCAAGAGATCCCTATCCTCGTCCGGGGGCTTGGTGGCACCGTCATCACACCCCACTGAGCACGCGACGACGCACACCACCCAGAGCCAAATCACGTTTCCACTGCGCCACCCCATGAGCAACACCTCCCATCAACCACCGCGGAACGTCCCAGCCTACCCGCAGCCCAAGCCGAATCAACCGAAGTCCATGGGATAGGACACCCGCTTGATCGTCCCGCCAAAGGAACGGAAGCGCAGCGTACTGAACGCCGCGCGCAGACACTCATCCAGGTCGCCACTGGCCGTGGTCGTGACCCGGCGCACCTGGCCAGTCTGAACGATGACGAAATCCACCGTCACCTTCTGCCGCCGCCCACCGGCGTATTGCAGGAAGCACTCCGACTGCCGGCGCAGCGAGCGCGCGCTGTAGAGCTGTTCCTCCACCTCCCAGTCGAAGAGCGGCTCGACCTCGTTGCCATCTTCGTCGCCGAAGGTGATCTCCTGGATATCGCTGAAGTCATCGTCGCCGGGACGCGCGCCAGGGCGACCACCGGGGCGGCCGGCAGGGCGCCCCTTGCGCTTGGAAGCGATGCGCTTGGTATGCTCTGCTTCCCACGCCCGCAGGGCGGCCTCGCGCTCGGCATCACTCGCCTTCGGGTCAAAGAGCGCCATCGCCTGTTTGGCGTCCACGTTGAGGTTGACCTCCTCGACCTTGGGCACCTCGAAGGTATGGGGGAAGGCAGCGATGGCCGGCGCAAAGTCCATGGGGATGGGATCGGGAAGCTGGAGATAGGCGATGACCGACAGGGCAATGATCGCCCCTGCCCCCAGCACCAACCCCAGCACTGAGACCTTGGCACCGGTCTTGACGTTCTCGATCTTGCGCTCTCGCTCTGCCGCCTCGCGGGCCCGCCGCTCGTTGCGCACGGGCAGATAGTTCAGCACGGCCTCGCGAAAGTCTGGAATATCCACCAGCTCAGCGCGCCGCTGGGTGAGCATGTTCAGCGTGGCCGTGGACTCGTCGATCTCGTCCTTGTGCAACATCTCCAAAACGGCCAAGCGCGTAAACGGGCCATAGTCGAGCCCATCCTTCTGCACCAGCCAGATCTCCTCCTCCTGCTCGCCCTTGCGCTTGCTGGGCGCGGGAAAGGCATCACCACCAAACAAGCGGCTCCCCTTGGGCGGCGGCAAGCCAGGCATGTCGAAGAGATCAGGCTTGCGCTTGGTGGGCCCATCGTCGTCAGCCGAGTCGAGGGTCCCGGCGATATCGCGCAGCTCGCTCATCCCCATGACGATACTGGACAACTCCGTGTCGCTGGGGGCGTCGAGGGCCTGCTTGAGACCCTCCTTGAAGTCGTTCACCGAGCTCATGCGATGCTCTGCCACCGCCACGACGGCGCTGAACAGCAACTCCTGGATGCCGGGCGAACGGGCGCTGACCACGTGCTCGACGAAGGCCTCGGCCGCCATGCCCGATCCTTCCAGGGGCGCATCAGAGAGCAGCTCCGCCGTAATCAAGCCCAAGGAATACATATCGGCTTGCGGACCCAGATCGCTCTCGCCACGCTGGGCTTCCGGCGCAATGTAGGGGCTATCGAAATAGGCACCGCGCTGCTCCGCGGCGAGGTAGCGGCTGACCAACTTGGCGTAAACCAGGTTGGCGACTTTGACCCGCCCTTGGCGCGTGATGTAGATGTTGCGTGGGGTCAGCGCGCCGTGCACGGCGCCGACCTCGTGCACCGCCTGGAGGGCGTTACAGATGTGGGCGATCACATTGTAGGCCGCCTTGAGGCCCATGATCTGGCCCTTCTCGCGCCGACTCTTGAGGTGCGCGTCCAAGGTCTCGCCTTCGACGTGCTCCATGGCCAAAAAGAGCTCCTCACCCTCTTTGCCCAGACCAAAGACCTGCACCAGGTTCTTGTGCCTGATCGCCGAGGCCTCCATGATCTCGTTGCGCAGGACCTCATAACCTTCGTCGCCAACGTAGGGAATGGCCAGGTGCTTGAGAACCATCCGGCGGTCCCGTTCGGTCTCACGGACCAAATACACACGCCCACCTTCGCTGGCACCCAACGCCTCCATGACCTCGAAGCGCCCTGCGACGACTTCACCGACTTGGAAGGTCCGCTGTCCTTCTTGCTCACTCATGCTCGCTCCCCTTTGCGTCCAACGTGGCTTCTCCACCGCCCTCTGGGTGGAGGCCAGCCAAAGGTAGCTCTACATACCAACGCCCATCTTGGCGCAGCATTGGTACGATGATCGCGCTGCCATCGTGCAGCTCTATGCGAACCGACACGCGCCCGTCCTCGTCCATGGCACCCACCTGCGCCACATCACGATACTCCCGCACCGACGACACTACGTGGCCAGGGCGCAAAAACTCCCACGGCGGCCGAACCACACCGCTCTCTTCCTGCAGCGAAGCCGCGAGAGACGCCAGCACCGCCTGATCCCGAGGCAACAAAAAAGACCAAGCCACCTCGAGTTGCTGTAGCTCCAACGCCGCCAGATAAACCTTGAGGGCCTCCGCTGGATCCTCGCTCTCCCAGGGCTCTACTTTGGCACAGGCGCACAGGCAGCCACAGCACAACAAGGCCACCACCCACCACCTCCAAGCTCCGCCATTTCGCTCACGTCTCTGCACGCTTGCGCCCTCGCTACCAGCCTCGACTCCTACCCTACGCCAAGGTAAACGCTGCGCGCGGAAGCGGTCAAGACAGCCCTGATTCTCACCGTGTTGAGGCATCCTCGCGCCGCGCCATGACCACTCGGCGCTACCTCCTGGCGGCCCACAGCCGGCACCTCTTCCCTTCTAGCACACCTCTGCACTTCCTTACACCCCAACGCGCAAAGGTGGCCGCCCAAAACGCGTACCATCGCCACGGCTTGCCTGACCCAACGCCCTCCACCATAATTCCATCGACGCCGCGCGCCCATTTCCCGCCACGCTCAAAGGCCCAGGACAAAGCTTTGCGTCACGAAGCGCACCTCATATCTCGAGACGGTACCTCACTCTGGCACGGTTGGAATCACCTCGACACCTGCCCACTCGTGCTCTGCGACGGCATCGGCTGCGACGGCTTCGCCTGGCCTTATCTCATGGACCACTTCGCCGACCGCTGCGCCCTCTTCCGCTGGCACTATCGCGGCCACGGCTACTCACAGCGACCCGCCTGCGACGACGCCCTCAGCCTCGACCACTTCTCCCATGACCTGAACGACCTCCTCCAAGCGCGCGGCATCTCCCGAGCCGTACTCCTGGGCCACTCTTTTGGCGTCCAGGTCATCCTCAACTACTACCACCTCTACCCCGACACCGTCGCCGCCCTCATCCCCATCAGTGGCGCCTTCGAATACCCCCTCGATACCTTTCACGGCACCCACCTCTATCGCCTCATCTTCCAAATGATGATCGACTGGGTCAAAGGGGCACCCGACACCATTGGCCCGCTCTGGCGGAAAATCACCCCCAGCCCCCTGACCTGGCTCTACGCCCAAGTCGCCGAGGTCGATCCCAAACGGGTGCACCGCGTCGACTTCCAGCCCTACCTCGAACACTTGGCCCACGTCGAGCCCGACCTCTTCTTCAGAGTCCTGGAACAGGCCGCACAGCACAGCGCGCGCGCCTGGCTCCCAGAGATCGACATCCCCACCCTCATCGTCACCGGGACGGAAGACCGCTTCACGCCAGCGCGCTGCTCACAGGAGATGCACCAGCTCATCCCAGACAGTCACTACCTGTGCATCGAAGGGGCCACCCACGCCCTCCCCATCGAGCACCCCGACACCCTCAACGCCGCCATCGAGTCCTTCCTGCGCGCCCACCTGCCAGACGTCATCACCCCCGCTTGACCGCCGCGGCACTCACGACCGCACATGGAGGCGCAAGAGCTGCCGGCCAATCAGGAGGTGCTCCCCATCCTGCAACTGCAGCGGACCACGCAAGCGGACATAAGTCCCATTCGATGACCCCAAATCCTCCAGGCGCGCCCCCGCGCCCAGTGGCATCAGGCGAGCGTGCCGACCCGAAACGAAACCGTCGTCCCGAAAGACCACCCCGCCGAGCTCACGCCCAATGACGACCTCATCGCCACACAAGCGATACACATTGCTATCCTGGTGTGGGTCGATCATCAGATGCAGGTAGCCCCAACCCTCGCTCTCGGGGCTTCCCAGCACAGGCGTGTCGTCGTCGGCCACCAACACGGGCTCACGGGCCGCGTCCGTCGTGAAGCGCAGCACTTCTTGACCCACGCGAAAACAATCTTGGTTCGCCAAGGTCACCGGCGCGACGATGCGGACGAAAGTACCATTGCTACTGTGATTGTCTTCGACCAGAACACCGCTCTCGTCGCAGAGGAGACGGACATGCGCCATGGATACGAAAGGATCCTCCGCGAGCGCCTCGATGCTCTTGCGGCCAATCACATTCTCCCCGTCCACCAAAGCGATGGCCTCACCTTCCCGGCCATCGGGGTGGATGACGATCAGGCGCGCCCGCACCGGACTGGCCACCACCGTGTCGATGGGGATGCGATCCTCTTCGGGCTCGACCGCGACGTAGCGCGTACCACAGCGCCCACAAAAGACGAACTGCGGCGGCACCAAGGTCCCACAATCGCTACACACCCGCGCTTCTTCTTCCGGGGCCCGCACCGCTACCGGGACCACCACACTCACCTGACCCGGCCCCATCTCCAAGTGGGTGTCCCCTTCCTCCATCTCCTCCACGGAAGGCAGCGGCTGCAGGCCTGGCGACGAGCCCCCGGCCTTGACCTCTGCCAGCGGTTGCGTATGCACCCTCGACTGGGCCGCCTCGGAGATCACCGGCTGGTAGCTTCCCACCACCGCGCCCGCAGGCTCGAGCACTGCCTGAGAAGCCGTCAACGGGTTCCCACAACCCAAGCAGAACTTGTATCGGCTTTCGTTCTGCCGTCCGCATTTCGTACAGGTAATCAAGGCATACTCCTACGTGGCAGAGAGAACGCCTCGCGCCTAGGCACGAGACTCGTGCTGCAGCACCGCTGCATAATCCAGCGCGTCCAGGGCCTGGTAAATGGCCTGCCGCCGCTTGGGAGCCAGACGCCTGAAAAGGGCCAGCGCCGCCTCTTCATCGAGCAAGGCCGTCACTAAAGCCCGCCGGCTCTTCTCGAGGCGGCCCAGCCAGCTCGGCTGTTCGAAGAAGTCATCTGGACTCTGGGCCTCCACGAACGACTCCCACCCTCGAGCGACTTCTCGAAGCGATGCCACCCGCCAATAACCATCGCAGGCCATGGCAGGACCCTGCAAGCCATTGGCCTCGGCCTCCGCCTGCACCGCGACCAGCTCGCCCCACAAAGCCTTGGCCGCGACCAGACGCACCCGCATCGCGTCCCGCCAGGAGAGGTAGGCCCTTTCCGTCTCACGACTCGCCTCACGCAAGCCATCCCTGACCTGAACCAGCCCAGCGCGCAGCCTCTCCTGCTCGGCGCCGCCTTCCCCAAGTGCAGCCAGCGCCTCGCCCAGACCCCGCTCGATCTGCATAAAATTCAGTGTATTTTCCCGCGCCATCGTGCACCTCGACCCACACCCGACTACGCAGTGAATCTTCCCAAAGAGCCGAGCCTTGTCAAGGCGCCACCAACACCGGGCAACAGCCTTGGCACTGCACCATCACATCTGCCGCATCAGACCCACTACCACCCCGAGGATGCGCACCCCCTCCACCAGCTCCTTCGGCACCACTATCGGCTCCATGGCCGGGTTCGATGGCAACAACCACAGCGCATCGCCGCGCGGCTCATAGCGCTTCAAGGTCGCCTCATCGTCGAGCAGACACGCCACGATCTGGCCGCGACGCGCCGTCGGCTGCGAGCGCACGAACACCAGATCGCCCGGCAAAATGCCGTCGCCGATCATGCTCTCCCCTCGCACCCGCAACGCAAATATCTCATCTCTCGCCGCCCCGAAAAGCGCCGCCTCCAAGGTCACCACCTGCTCGTGCTCTTCCACCGCCGTGATGGGCTGGCCAGCGGCGATTCGACCCAGCACGGGCACACGCCTCAAAGCCACCGGCTCGGCCACACTTGGCGCGGCACTCCCTTCACCTGCGCCGCTAGCCTCCATACGCACCGGTCGCAGCGCCCGGCTCTTGTCGGCGTCACGCACCAAATATCCCTTGCGCACCAAGGCCTGCAGGTGCTCCGAAACCCCGTTGGTCGACTTGATGTTCAACGCCGCGCCGATCTCTCTGATCGTCGGCGGATAGCCCGTCTCATCCGTCTTGCGCACCACCCAATCCAAGACCTCTTGCTGGCGCGCCGTCAATTTCTTCATCGCCGTCCTCCCCTATGCCAATGACCCCACCACCCTAACTGAACACCTGTTCGGATGTCAAAGCATTCCCGCCACGAGCCCAACTTGACTTTCGCCGCGGCCCCCACCACAACCACCTCTCGCAGCGCCCACGCTGCCACCCACCCCGACGCCAATCATGACAACCAACGCCCCAGCTCCGACGGCCGCCTTCATCCTCGCCAGCGCCTCACCGCGCCGGCGCGCCCTGTTGCGCCGCCTCGGCCACGATCCCCTCACGCACACCCCCAACATCGAAGAAATTCCACAAGCCCACGAAACCCCCTCTGCCTACGTCATGCGCCTCGCCAGCGAGAAGGCCACCCACGTCGCCGTCGAGCTGGGCTGGCCGCCCCCCCCCCACGGCCATCCCGCACCATGGGTCCTCGCCGCAGACACCACCGTGGTCCTCGACGGCCAGCTCCTCGAAAAACCCCACACCCCCGCTGCCGCCCTCACCATGCTCACCCGACTGCGCGGCCGCACCCATCAAGTGCTCACGGGCGTCGCCGTCGCCGACCGACGCGACCTGGCGCTCCACCGCCTCGTGGTCAGCACCGACGTCACCTTCGCCAAGGTCTCGGACCGCTGCCTCGAGCGCTACGTCCGCTCAGGCGAGCCCCTTGACAAAGCCGGCGCCTATGGTGTTCAGGGGATCGGCACTGTCCTGGTGCGCGAAGTCCATGGCTCCTATTCCAATGTCGTCGGCCTGCCCCTCGCCGAGACGCTCGAACTGCTGCTGAGCCTTGGCGCCATCGACGCCGAAATCGGCGCCACGCCCCTGGACCTGAGCACCATCCTCTGAGCAGCCGCCACGCGTCGGCCGAGGCTTTCCCATGAGCACCATCGCACAACGACTCGCCCATATTCGCGCCCAGGTGGCCGCAGCCTGTCACCAAGCCAACCGTGATCCCGACTCGGTCACCCTCATCGCCGTCTCCAAACACCAGCCCATCGCCGCCATCGCCGAAGCCTACGCCGCCGGCCAGCGCGATTTCGGCGAGAACTACGTCCAAGAATGGCGCGACAAAATGGCCGCCCTCCCTGAGGACATCCGCTGGCACTTCATCGGCCACCTGCAAAGCAACAAGGCCCCCATCATCGCCGAGAGCGCCCTCTTCGCCCTCCACACCGTCGACAGCGCCAGCCTCGCCAACCGCATCAGCCGCCGCCGCCCCCTCGACGCCCCCCCCCTGCCCATCTTCATCGAGGTCAACCTCGGGCAAGAGTCCACCAAGGCAGGCGTCGCCATCGACCACTGCCGCGACCTGGTCGCAAAGGTCGACAAAACCCAGCGCCTACGAGTGCTCGGCCTCATGGCCATCCCACCCTACGATCCCACGCCCGAGCACAGCCGCCATCATTTCCGCCAGCTCGCCGCCCTGCAGGCCGAAATCAACCTCGCCCGCCCCCCAGAGCGCCGCCTCCACCACCTCTCCATGGGCATGAGCGACGACTTCCCCATCGCCATCGCAGAAGGCGCCACCATGATCCGCGTCGGCACAGCCATCTTCGGCCCACGCCAGGCCCCCTGAACCGCCACCCGTGGCCCCTCCCTGGCCACCCTCACCCTCCGGAACCAGCCCATGCAATCCATCGGAATCCTTGGCTGTGGCAGAATGGGGCAGGCCATCGCCCTCGGCCACCTGCGTCAAGCCGCGCCGACGCCGCTCTGGGTTTTTGATCCACGTCCCGCAGCCAGCGCCGACCTGCTGGAACAAGCGCGCGCCCTCGGTAAAGACCACCTCGTTCACCTCGTCACCACACCGGAGCAGGCCCTCGCCGATGCCACGGTCCTGGCCGTCAAACCAGACGTAGTCCCTGCGCTGTTGACCGCCCTGGCGAACGCACCGGAGAGCCTGCTCATCTCCATCGTCGCCGGCACGGAGCTGGCCGCCCTGCGCCGGCACAGCCACCACCGCATCATCCGCGCCATGCCCAACACCCCAGCGCTGTGCGGCGCCGGAGTGACGGTCATGCTGCACCAAGCAGACGACCGCCCCACGGATCGCAGCCGCGCCGAAGCCGTCTTCAGCGCCCTCGGCCCAGTCCTCAGCGTCGCCGATGAGGCCCTCATGCACGTCGTCACCGCCCTGACCGGGAGCGGCCCCGCGTTCTTTGCCGTGGCCATCGAGGCCTTGAGCGACGCCGCCGTCGCCCAAGGCCTACCCCGCACAGCGGCCCTCGAGATGGCCCGCCTCACCATGCACGGCACGGCAGCCCTCCTCGCCGAGTGGCACCCCGCTCTCCTCAAGGACGCCGTCACCTCGCCCGGAGGCACCACCGCCGCCGGCCTGGCCGCGGCCGAGGCCGCTGGCCTACGCCACGCCCTCATGGAGACGCTGCGCGCCGCCACCCTGCGCAGCCGCGATATCGCCCGGGAGAAGAACCAAACCTGACCCCGAAGCAGGGGCTCACGGGACGTCGACCACCCGCGCCAAAGCTTGCAGTGCCTCGATGAGGGTCCCATCGACCCGCTTGAAGTAGGCCCGCGTCGCCGCGACGGCCTTGGTCGCGTCCCCGCTCCCGATGGCCACCCGCAGCGACTGCAGGTAGTCCGGAAAAGTCGCGTCGTAGACCCACAACGCCGTGCTCCGCGACAACATGGCGCGATAGACGTCGAGGATGGTGTTGGCGATCCATCGCGCCGTCAGAGAATGGGCCGCATCGATGAGCGCATCGATGAACTCGATGTCCGTCGTCGCCAGGGCGTTGCGATTGCGCGCCGCGAAGTTGACCATCTGGCGCTCCACCAAAGCATCGATGACCGCCAAATCCTCCGGCGTCGCCCGCCTCGCCGCCAGCTCCAAAGACAGGGACAGCACCTGCGTGCGGGCGTGCAAGAGATCCTCCACGACCAAGAGCAGCTCCTCAGAATGACTGGCATGTACCAAAAAAGCGCTCAGGGACTCCATGGTGGCCGTCTTGCGGAAGTCCTGCACCGTGACACCCTGACCATGGCGCACCGAGACCAGGCGTCGGTGCTCGAGTTGCTGGATCGCTTCGCGCAAGGTGTTGCGATTCGTCTCGTAGTGCGCCGCCAGCTCTCGCTCTGAATCCAAGCGCTTCCCCGCCGGATAGGCGTCCGACAGGATCTTGCACAAGAGGTCCTCGAAGATTTCATCGGCCCGGGTACTCATCGCTACTCTCCCGCACCTGTTGATGCACTGCACAACCAAGAGGTTGACCAACAGCCCATGCCCAACCCATGTAGCAAAAATAGCTTAGCCTCTACTGGGCCTAAGACCCCATAGCAGTGGTTCGACCACTTCGTCAAGCCCCGCCAAAGAGACAGCCCCCCGACACACCTTGGACCAGCCCCCCCCCGCTGCGGCGCCCCCCCCTGTGCCACCGGCACCCGTTGCGCCGCAGCGCGGCGGTCGTCATCATGGCCCCGCGATGCTGACGGACTACTCCCACCACGGCGTGCCCCCGGCGTCGCGCACACCCACGGACAACGGGGACCCCACCGCAGAGATGACCATGGACGTCAACCCTACCCCATCTACGCTCGTCCCAGCACCCATGCTCATCGTCCCCGCCGCTGGCGCCGGGCGTCGGATGGGCCAAGCCAAAGCGCTCACGGAGATCGCCGGGCGCACCTTCCTGGAACACATCATCCACTGCGCCACCGCCGCCGGCTGTGGGCCCGTGCTGGTCGTCACCGGCGCTCAGGCCGAGCGCGTCCGGGAGCGCCACTCGAACACCGCCGTCGGCTGGGTGCACAACCACCGCTGGGAACACACCGGGATGCTCGAGTCCGTTCTCTGCGCCCTCCCCCGCCTGTGCACCCACGCGCCCTGCCTCATCTGGCCCGTGGACTGCCCTCTGGTCAGCCCGCTGACGCTGCAAGAACTCCAGCAGGCCGGCACCAACGCCGCCCCGCCTCGTGCGCCATGGGCCATCCAGCCTTCTTACCTCGGCCGTCCGGGTCATCCCCTGTGGCTGGCCCCGACCGCGTGGTCGCTCCTTCCCGTGGAAGGCTTGCATTTGCAGGCCTTCCTCCGGCGCTTCGCCACCAGACGCCGCCAAATCCCCGTCGACGACCCACACGTCGTAGGCAACATCAACACCCCCGAGGATCTGGCCCGCGCACTTCCCTGAACCGGACGCGCGACCACATGTAGGACATCGAGACTTTGTGAGCTGAGCCAAAGGCCATTATCCTCGCCCCATGACGCGAGATCCCATGCGGGCTCGCCTCGGCTCATAGGGGAACACCATGCAAGGTCCAAAGGCTCAGGAAGGCCAGCGCGCCCAACACCACATCCACCGCCACTTTCGGCGCTCACCGCAGACCATCGTCACCCTCGCCGCCCTTCTCCTGGCTTGGGGCACCATGGGGTGTAGCCACTTCGACACCAGTGGCACCTCCATGCTCTTTCCCGAAGCGATGCTCAGCGCCAACTTCCAGCCCGCCCGGGTGACCAAGGGCACGGCCGATCCCTTTGGCTGGCTGGTCTATCCAGAGGCCGGCGCAGGCGCCAGCACGACCACACGCCAGAGCCCAGCGCCCACGGCCGCCAGAGCAGCCGTGGCCAAAGCCCAGCCCGCATCCCCACCTACAGTGGCCAGCGCCCCCTTGACGCCCGTCGCCGAGCCCGCGCCCCCAGCCAAAGCCGCCACGAAAGCAACAGCCACCGCTGTCAAAGCGCCCGTGGATCCCCCCAGCAAGACCCCCCAGGGGCAACCCAAGGCCAAGGGGCCCCTGGCCGTGCTCGCTGATGCCCCCGAAGCCAACGCCTACGACACGGCCCACGCTGCCGCCTATGTCGCCGCCGTTTATGGGGTCAACGGGGTGGTCCTCTCGGAGGGTGCCCCCAGCATCCTCGAGCTCTATCAGCATGCCTACCGCAAGGGCGTCCTCTACCACGCCGCCGTGCCGGCCGTGGGGGACTTGGCCTTCTTCCACAACACCTACGACCGCAACCGCGATGGACGCTGGAACGACTGGTACACCTTGGTCGCCGTCGTGGAGTCCGTCGACGCCAACGGCACGGTCACCCTCTTGGCCTATGTCGATGGCAGTGTCCAGCGCTTCTTCATGAACTTGGCCGAGCCTGGTGAGATGGCGGGACCCAACGGACGCTTGAACACCGTCCTGCGGGCCTCTGGGATCAGCGCCGGGCAATCGGGGATGGCTGGCAAGCTCTTCGCGGGCTTTGCCAACCTCTTGGGCGACGCCAATCAGGTCGTGGTCATCGACAACTGGCAGCCAGGGATGCGTGCCGAGCTGTAGACACCCCCCATCGAGGCCACCATGGACCGGTTGAACCGCCTCCTCTCGACACCGCGAAAGACCGCGACGCTATGGGCCATCTGTGCCGGAGCCGTGGCCTTCGCGGCGTGCGCCGCCCCACAACAGCACCACCAGAGCGCGCCCCCATCCTATCGCATGCTCGTCAGAGGCGAGCCGGGCTTCAACGCGCCTGCGGTTCACGCACCCCACGCCGAACGAAATCTGGGCGCGGCCCGTGTCGTCCCGCCCTACTCCCTCGAGCGCGTGATCAGCACCTTCGGCGACTGCCGCGGTCGGCGCCAGCACAACGGCATCGACCTCGCCGGTGTTGGCGACGACGCCGGCCTCGGGACCCCGATCTTCAGCATGACCGACGCCGTCGTCACCCTCATCGGCCGCCCCGAAGACGATCCCGATGCTTTCGGCACCTACGACAAAAGGCCCGGCCACACCGAACGCGCCGGCCGCCTCTTGCCTCGCTCGGCAGAGATCCCAGGTTACGGCAAGGTCTACTTCTTCACCCGCAAGCCGGGCCGCTGGCGTTCGGGCGTGGTCATCGCCACCCGCGCCCTCAGTGGGCCCCTAGAAGGCCATCAGATCCGCTACATGCACATGGCCGCCATCCACCCCAGCCTCGCCGTGGGCGACCTCGTCCTGGCCGGACAGGAAATCGGCCTCATGGGCGGTACCGCCATCGCCACCTCATCGCCCCATGTCCACATCGACATCGAAGACCCCCAGGGACGACGCGTCGACGTCGCCCCCTTCCTCGGCCTCGAGCCCGATACCAAGGTGTGCCGACCCAAGCGATAGCGCGCCGGCAAGGCCTCCAAGCGCTCCCCCTATCTCCGCTCCAGCGCTTTGAGGAATTTTTTCGCTATTAACTTGACAGCCCTTTTTTTTGTCCTAAAGTGGCCAATCAGAGAAACGGTTCTCGATAACCATTTCTCGATTCACCGGAGGTCACCATGGACGACAAGCTACGATCAAAGGCGGCGCTGGCCCCCGTGGCCGCAGAGAGCTCGGGCGATGACTGCGCCCAAGACCTGCCGCTCAAGGCCGTCCCCGAGCCTAGCCTGCGACGCCTACCCAGCTATGTCTATTACCTGCGCGCCATCGCTCAGCTCGGCCGAGACAACGTCTCCACCAGCCACATCGGTGAAGCCCTGAAGCTCGATCCAACCCAGGTCCGCAAGGATCTGGCCTACACCGGGATCGTCGGCCGACCCAAAGTGGGCTACGCCGTCGATGAGCTCATCGAGGCCATCGAGACCTTCCTCGGCTGGAACGACATCACCCAGGCCTTCTTGGTGGGCGCCGGAGCGCTGGGCTCGGCCCTCTTGGGTCATCAACGCCTGGAGAGCTGTGGCCTGCGCCTGGTCGCGGCCTTCGACAATGACCCAACCAAATGCGGCCGCGTCATCCACGGCAAGGAGGTCTTGCCCATGGAAAAACTCACCTCACTGACCAAACGCATGCGCATCCACATTGGCGTGCTGACCCTGCCCGCCGACGGGGCGCAACGCGCCGCCGACCAACTCATCGCTGGCGGCGCGCTGGCTTTGTGGAACTTTGCCCCAACGAGTCTCAGCGTTCCCCCGGGGATCGTGGTGGTCGATGGGGAGCTCTATTCGACCCTTGGCTTGCTCAAGCGGGGTCTTAGTCTGGCCTTAGATAAGCAACCCTGATTCTCGACGAGGAGAGCTCGACATGACGACGACTCCAACGGAGGCGCGATGCCCTTCGTGCGCCACGCCTACGCCCACCCCATCCTCAGCGCGCCACTTCGGCCAAGTGTGTGATATCTTGGCAAAGCACGCCAACGATCCGGCCAAGATCATCCCCATTTTACAAGAAGTGCAGAGCGCCTATCGCTACTTGCCTGAAGAGGTGATGACCTACATCGCGACGGCTCTCGGCATCTCCCCAGCCCGCGTCTATGGCGTCGCGACTTTCTACTCCCACTTCGCCCTCGAGCCCAAAGGGAAGTATGTCCTGCGCATCTGCGATGGGACGGCCTGCCACGTCAAGGGTTCGGAGAACCTGATCAAGGCGCTGCGCACCCACCTCCGCCTCCCCTCGGGGAAGGACAACACGGCCGACATGCTCTTCACCATCGAGAGCGTCTCCTGCGTCGGCGCCTGCGGCCTGGCGCCCGTGCTCATGGTCAACGAAGACGTGCATGGCCAACTCAACTCGGACAAAGCCGTCACCATCGTCAAAGCCGTCCAGGCCGGTGAAGCCAGCGGCACCACGCCAGCAGAGGCCACCGCGCAAGCTGCCAACGGTGAAGGAGTGCACTCATGATGACCCTACGTTCCGCCAATGACTTTGCCATCATGCAGCAGAGCTTCGCCAAGATGACCGCCGCCTTCCAGCGCCGGGTCATCGTCTGCGCTGGCACGGGATGCGTCGCCAACAACGCTTTGCTCGTTCTGGCCGAGCTCGAGCGCGCCATCGCCGCCGCCGGCCTAAGCGTGACGGTCGAGCTCAGCAGAGAGCTTCCGCCCATGGGCGGGATCTGGTTGTCGCGCTCGGGTTGCCAAGGCTTCTGCCAGATGGGCCCGCTCCTGGCCATCGAGCCCGACGGGCTCCTCTATACCCAAGTCAAGTCTGCAGACGTCCAAGACATCGTCACGGAGACCCTCATCGGCGGGCGCAGCGTCGAGCGCCTCCTCTTTCGCGATCCCAACACCAAAGCTCGTTGCCATGGGCCAGCGACCATTCCTTTCTACCAACGCCAGCACCGCATGACCCTCGCCCTTTGTGGCCGCATCGATCCCGAGAGCCTCGACGAGTACGTGGCCAACGGCGGCTACGAGTCGGCGCGCAAGGCCTTCATCCACCTGCAACCTGAAGCAATCTGTGAGGAGATTCTCGCCGCCGGGCTGCGGGGGCGCGGTGGCGGCGGCTTCCCCACAGGTCGCAAATGGCAGCTCACTTTGGCGCAAAAGAGCGCCAAAAAATACGTCATCTGCAACGGCGACGAGGGTGATCCCGGGGCTTTCATGGATCGCTCCGTCATGGAAGGCGACCCTCACTGTGTCATCGAAGGCCTCTTGATCGCCGGCAGGGCCGTCGGAGCCGACGAGGCCTATATCTACGTCCGGGCCGAATACCCCCTGGCCGTCAAGAGGCTGCGCACGGCCGTCGCCAGCGCAGAAGCCGCCGGATTGCTGGGGCCCAACGTCTTTGGCTCGGGCAAGTCCTTCATCGTGCACATCATGGAAGGCGCCGGCGCTTTCGTCTGCGGTGAGGAGACCGCCCTGATGTCCAGTATCGAAGGACGGCGCGGCATGCCCATGCCCAAGCCGCCCTTCCCGGCCCAGTCCGGCCTCTGGGGCCAACCCACGGTGATCAACAACGTGGAAACCCTCGCCACGGTGCCCCTCATCATCGCCATGGGCGCCGCGGCCTTCCGCCAGCTTGGCAATGGCAGCTCTGCGGGCACCAAGACCTTCGCCCTCACCGGCCATGTGGCCAACACCGGTCTCATCGAGGTGCCCCTGGGCACGACCCTGCGGGAGATCGTCTTTGCCATCGGCGGCGGGGTCACCACAGACTCCGGACGCCCCTATCCCGATGGCTTCAAGGCCGTCCAGATCGGTGGCCCTTCCGGAGGCTGCCTCACCAGCGATCACCTCGATATGCCCCTGGATTTCGACGCCCTCCAAAAGGTCGGAGCCATGATTGGCTCTGGGGGTCTGGTCGTGGTCAACGCCAAGAGCTGCATGGTCAAGCTCGCCCGTTTCTTCATGCAGTTCACCCAAAACGAATCCTGCGGCAAATGCGTCCTCTGTCGCGAGGGAACCAAGCAGATGCTCGCCCTCCTCGACGACATCATGGAAGGCCGCGGCACCATGGAGACCCTCGACCTCCTCAGCGAGCTCAGCCTGGCCGTTAAGAAAGGTTCCCTCTGTGGCCTGGGTAAGACCGCCCCCAACCCAGTCCTCTCGACGCTGGAGCACTTCCGCGCCGAGTATGAAGCACATGTGATCCAGAAACGCTGCCCCGCCGGTCAGTGCCACGCCTTGACCGTACCCGCCATCGACCCCGTCGCCTGCCGCGGCTGTGGCATCTGCATCCGCAAATGCCCCGTGGCTGCCATCCACGGCGAAAAGCGACAAGCCCACGTCATCGATCCAGGCCTGTGCATCCGCTGCGGCGCTTGCGCCGAGGCTTGTAAGTTCGACGCCATCGTCGGTGTCTGATCCCCGCCCCCATTCAACGCCATCGCCGCGCCGCTTCGTCTACGGCGCAAGGACAGAGCCATGAACCCACGACATAGCCTCATCATCGACGGTCGCGAGGTCGCCTTCGACCAAGAGCGCAACGTTCTGGAGGTCGCCCGCAAAGCCGGCATCGACATCCCCACCTTCTGTTACCACTCCCACCTCTCGGTCTATGGCGCCTGCCGCCTCTGCCTCGTCGACATCGAGGGACGCGGCGTGGTCACGAGCTGCTCGACCCTCCCCGAAGCGGGCATGCAGATCCGCACCAACAGCCAAGAGATTCGCTCCATGCGCAAGATCGCCGTCGAGCTCCTCCTGGCCAACCACGAGCAGAGCTGTCCCACCTGTCCCAAGAGCGCCCACTGCCAACTCCAGAGTCTGGCCCGTCGCCTCGGCGTCAACCAGGTCCGCTTCAAAAACCTCCACCACCCCAAAGCCCTGGACCTCTCTTCCGAAGCGCTGGTGCGCGATCCCAACAAGTGCATCCTCTGCGGCGACTGCGTTCGCATGTGCAACGAGGTCCAGGGCATCGGCGCCCTGGACTTCGCCCACCGCGGCCACCAAGTGCAGGTCGTACCCGCCTTCGGCAAAAACCTCCGCGACGTCGACTGTGTCAACTGTGGCCAATGCGCTGCCGTCTGTCCCACCGCGGCCATCACCCCGCGCTCCCAGGTCGACGCCGTGTGGCAAAGCCTCGATGATCCCAAGAAAGTCGTCGTCGCCCAGATCGCGCCCGCCGTGCGCGTCGCCATCGGCGAAGCCTTCAACCTCCCCCCGGGCACCATGAACATGGGCCAGATCGTCGCAGCCCTCAAGCAGATCGGCTTTGCCAAGGTCTTTGACACCGCCTTCGCCGCCGATCTCACCGTCATCGAAGAAGCCACCGAGTTCATGGCGCGCCTCGACAAGCAGGAACGCCTCCCCCAATTCACCTCCTGCTGTCCGGCCTGGGTCACTTACGCCGAGAGACACCACCCGGCCATCCTGAACCAGCTCTCCACCTGCCGCTCGCCCCAGCAAATGTTCGGCGCCGTGGCGCGCACCATCCTCCCCAAACAGCTCGGCATCGACCGCGCCGATCTGGTCGTCGTCTCCATCATGCCCTGCACTGCCAAGAAGGTCGAAGCCGGCCTGGAGAAGTTCCGCGACCAGGGCCAAGCCGATGTGGACTTCGTCCTCACGACCCAAGAGTTGGCACACATGATCGAGCAGGCCGGCCTCCGCTTCACTGAGCTCGTGCCGGCCTCACTCGACCTGCCCTTGGGCTTCAAAACCGGCGCCGGTGTCATCTTCGGTGCCAGCGGCGGCGTCTCCGAGGCCGTCCTGCGCTACGCCGGGGAGAAGCTCTGCGGCCACCGCCAGGGGACCCTCGAGTTCAACGCCGTCCGCGGCGCCAGCGGTATCAAAGAGGCCGAAATCCGCTTCGGCGAGCGCACCCTCCGCTTGGCCATCGCCCACGGCTTGGCCAACGCCAAGACCCTGCTCGCTCAGCTCGAACGCGGCGAAGTCCAGGCCGACCTCGTCGAGATCATGGCCTGCCCTGGCGGCTGCGTCGGCGGCGCCGGCCAACCTGTGACCCACTGCCCCGAGGACATCCAGCGCCGCACCCGCGCCCTCTACGACGCCGACCGCACCCTCCAACTCCACAAATCACAGGAAAACCACATCGTCGCCGAACTCTACCGCGACGAAATCGGCCCCTGCGGCGGCGAGGGCGCCCACCAACTCCTGCACACCCACTACCACCACCGCAAGCGCATCGACAACGAGGTCATCAGCCTCGGCCAAGGGAACGACAACGCCTTGGACTTGCGCGTCTGCGTCGGCACCAACTGCCACCTCCGCGGCGCCCAAGACTTGCTACACCGCCTCATTCGTCACGTCCACGACCATGACTTGGACGCCCGCGTCGATGTACAAGCGACCTTCTGCTTCGAGCAGTGTGACCGCGGTCCTAGCGTGCGCATCGCCGACCAGGTCATCCACCACTGCACCTTCGAGGCCGCCACCGCCACCCTCGACCGCAAGCTGAGCCAAACACCACAAGCCGCGCCCGAGCCCGCAACCCACCGCTGCGAACACTGTTCCCCCTAGGAGCTCAACCATGCAGGATGAACACCGCCCTGTGGTCTATACCGAAAAGGCCCAGTGCCGCGACTGCTATCGATGTCTGCGACTCTGTCCCGTCAAGGCCATTCGCCTCGAGGGCGGACAAGCTTCGGTCGTCGCCGACCTCTGCATCGCCTGCGGCACCTGCATCCGCGAGTGCCCCCAGGGGGCCAAACACTTCCGCAACGACGTCGCCCTCGTGCGCCAACTCATTCGCAGCGGCCAACCCGTCGCCGCCAGCGTCGCGCCCTCCTTCGCCGGCGTCCTCCAGCCCTGGGAACGCCACCGCCTCGCTGCCGGCTTGCGCCAGCTCGGCTTCGCCCACATCAGCGAAACCGCCATCGGCGCCTGGCACGTCGCCCTGCAAAGCGCCCAGCTCGCCGCCACCGCACCCGACCAACCCAAGCTCTGCACCGCTTGCCCCTCCATGGTGCGCTACGTCACCGCCTACCGCCCCCCCCTCGCCAAATGGCTGCTCCCCGTCAGCTCGCCCATGGTGAGCCACGCCCGCTGGCTAAAAGCGCGCCGCCCCGAGCTCCTGGTGGTCTTCATCGGCCCCTGCGTCGCCAAGAAGGTCGAGGCCGAAGCGTCTGAGGGGAGCGTCGATGCCGCCCTCACCTTCACCGAAGTCCAAGAGTGGTTCGCGCAAGAAGGCGTTGACTTGGCGACCCTCGAAGAGTCAACCTTCGACGATCCCGTCCCCCAAACGGCAGCCCTCTTCCCCCTCCCGGGAGGCCTCGTCGAAGCCAGCGGCATGCACCACGAGCACCTCCTCTCACCTCGACACCTCTGCGTCACGGGCTTCGCCGAAATTCGCGACGCCCTCGACAGCCTTCAAGAACACCCGCACGATCTGCTCGTGGAGGGCCTCTTCTGCCCCCATGGCTGCATCAACGGCCCCGGCATCTCAGCCGCCCTCCCCCTCTTCGACCGTCGCCTCGCCGTCTTGGACTACGCCCGACGCCAGCCGACAACGACAGAAGCGCCCCCCCTGGAGACCCACCTCACCCACGCCGACTTTCGCCACGAACGTCCGCCCCAACACGACGTCACTGATGAAGCCATCCGCAGCCTCCTCGAAGAAACGGGCAAAGCCCGCCCCGAGGACCGGCTCAACTGCGGCGCTTGTGGCTATGCCACCTGCATCGACAAAGCCCGAGCCGTCTTGCTCGGCATGGCCGAACGCGAAATGTGCCTCCCCTTGATGCGGCGCCTCGCCGAAAAACGCACCGATCGCATCATCGAGAGCAGCCCCAACGGCATCGTCATCGTCGACGAGCGCCTCACCATTCTCCACATGAACCCCACCTTCCGCCGCTTCTTCCTCTGCTCTGACGCCGTCTTGGGTAAAAAAATCGCCTACCTCTTCGACCCAGACCCCTTCGAGCAGCTCGCCGCCGGCACCACGCTCCAAGTGGAGCGCACCTCCCGTCACGACGCCTATCACCTGGTCTGCCACGAAATCTTCTACGCCCTGCGCGAAGAAAAACAGTTCGTCGGGATCTTCGTCAACATCACCCACTCCCAGCAGAACAAAGAAAAGCTGCATGAGCTGCGCAGCCACACCATCCAACAGGCCCAAGAACTGCTCCGCCACCAACTCCAAATGGCCCAACAAATGGCGCGCTTCCTCGGTGACAGCACCGCCCAGGGGGAAGCGCTCGTCAAGAACCTCCTCCAGCTCGCCGTCGCCACCGACGATCATCACGACCGCTGACCCACCGACGGAGAGCGCCGAGCCATGGCCTACTTGCACTTCGATCTCGAGACCGCAGCCTCCGCCAAAGTCCCCGGAGACGCCTGTGGCGATGTCGTCTCCGCCTGGCGCACCCGCGACTGCACCTGGGTCATCCTCGCCGACGGGCTCGGCCACGGCATCAAGGCCAACCTGCAGGCGACGCTTCACACCAGCCGCCTCCAACGACTCCTGGGCCTCAACTACTCCTTTCGCGAAGCCTTCTGCACCGTCGCCGCCACGGTACACGCCAACCGCACCTGCGATCTCCCCTACGCCGCCCTCATCGCCGCACGCATCCGCACCAACGGCGAAGCCACCATCCTCACCTACGACGCCCCCAACCCCGTCTTCCTCAGCCGCACCCAGGTCACCGACCTCCCCGGACGAGCCCTCCCCGAAGGCCAGCCACTGGTCCTCGAATCGAGCGCCTTCCTCGAAGCCGGTGAGGCCCTCCTCCTCTTCTCCGATGGCGTCACCCAAGCGGGCTTGGGCCAAGGACTCACCACCGGCTGGACCCTCCCAGGGGTCGTCCACTTCCTCAAGACGCGCCTGCGCGAAGGCATCGTCATGCAGCAACTCGGCCGCGAGGTCCATGACCAAGCGCGGCGACTCTGGAACAAGGTCCGCGGCGACGACGTCACCGCCCTGTCCTTGCTCGCCCGTCAGGGGCACTCCCTCGCCATTCTCACCGGCACCCCCATGCGGCGCAGCGATGACGCCAGCGTCATCCGCGACTTCCTCGCCACCCCTGGCACCAAGGCCGTCTGCGGCGCCTCCACCGCCAAAATGCTCGCCCGCCACCTCGGCGTCCAGCTCCAGGTCGATCAACACCTGCCCTCGGCCATTACGCCGCCCCGCTACTTCATCGAGGGCATCGATCTCGTCACCGAGGGGGTCATCACCCTCAACCAGGTCCTCAACATCCTCGATCAGGACCCGAACCGCTTTGAACCCGACTCACCCGTGAGTCACCTGGCACGCGCCCTCCTCGAGGCCGACCGGGTCGACTTCTGGGTCGGCCAGGCACCCAACCTGGGCGCCCAAGACATCTCCTTCCTCCAACAAGGCATTCAACCCAGACGCGTCGTCATCCCACTGCTGATGCAGCTCCTGGAGCGACAGGGAAAGCTCGTCACCTGCGAGTGGATCTGAGGCACGGCCGCATCCTGCCACACCAACGCCTCAACCCGTTGCCCTGGTTGACACTGCCACGCCACCCCCCTAAACTGCTGCGACAGACAAGGGACTACAACGCCACGCCACCACCCACGGTGACCCGCGCTTGCTCTCGAAGACGTCGTTTTAATTCGAGACCCTGGGACTTGGAGCCAGCATGACCGAATCGCCGAAACTTGCGGCAACCTCGAGCGCCTTGGTCGATGCCTTTCAGCAGCACCTCACCGAGAGCGGCTGCCGCCTCGACATCGATCGCGCCTACCGTGATCGCTACTGTATCGACTTCACCATCTCCAAAGTCGCTGGCATCCACGCCGCCCTGCACCTCGGCGTCCACGTCACCACCCAGACCGATCAGTTCAGTTGCCAAGAAATGCTCCTCGAAGCAGCCCGGCGCAGCGTCGTCACCAAGAGCTTCTACATCGAAGTCTGCGCCATCCACTTCGACACGGGCATCATCCCCGTCACCTATGCCGCTGCCCTCACCTTCTACTTCGACCGACGCTTCCAGGCCGCCAAGGCCATGGGGCTGCGCATCTTTGAAGACACCTCCTTCCACTACTTCGACATCGAAGAAAACGTGCGCCGCCTCCGCAAAGAAAGCCACGACGCCGAACACCACGCCACCAGCAGACTCGAAGGCACCATCGTCGCCTACTTCGCCGACAAAGGCTTCGGCTTCATCGAAGAAATCAGCGGCCAAAAATACTTCTTCCACATCGTCAGCGTCGCCCACGAAGAACTGCACCAACGCCTCCTGGCCTTCAACCAGGGCGACACCCTCCCGGTCCACTTCGCCTACGGTGGCTCTGAAGGGAAAAAGTATCCCAAAGCCATAGAAGTCGTCCTGCGACAGTGACGCGCCCTAGCCGCGCAACAAGCGGCGCGCTCTAACCCGAGGAGCCTTGGATGAACCCTCGCTTCCTGTCCACGGGAGACCTCCTCTTCGGTCGCTACCAAATCCAAGCCCAGATCGGCGTCGGCGGCTACGGCGTCGTCTACCGGGCCATGCAGATCAACACGGGACAAGCCGTCGCCCTCAAAGTCCTCCACGGCGCCAGAATCTACGACCACCTGAGCGCCGCGCGCGAAAAGGAACGCTTCTACCGCGAAATGGCCCTGGTCGCCGAGCTCACCCACCCCAACATCGTCCAACTCAAAGACACGGGCGAATTCGACGGCGCACCCGTCATGGTCATGGAGTTCGTCGAAGGCCAAGAACTCGAAGAGCGCCTCCGCGACAGCGGACCCCTCGACTTCAACCTCGCCCGTCGCGTCATCACCCAGGTCCTCGAAGCCGTCGGCACCGCCCACCAACGCGGCATCATCCACCGCGACCTCAAGCCCGCCAACATCATGCTCTGCGGCAACGCCCTGCGGCCCGTCGTCAAAGTCCTCGACTTCGGCATCGCCACCCTCACGGAACAACCCGCCGAAGGCTGGCAACGCCTCACCGAGACGGGCGTCGTCATCGGCACCGCCGCCTATATGGCCCCAGAGCAACTCTCCCAACAGCTCTCCAGCCCCCGCTCCGACCTCTACGCCATCGGCCTCATCTTCCTCGAATGCCTCACGGGACAGCGCGCCGTCCAAGGCGCCACCGGCGTCGAAACCGCCGTCAAGCAGATCACCGAACCCCTCTACATTCCACCAGAAATCCGCCAATCCCCCTTCGCTCACATCATCGAACGCGCCTGCGCCAAGACCCCAGAAGGGCGCTACTCAACGGCCGAGCAAATGCTCGCCGACCTCGATGCCCTCGCCATTCCCACCCACCTCTCTTCGGGATCCACCTCCCCTGGGGCGCCCGCCTCCCCCAACCAAGCCCCCACCCGCCAGCACCGCCAGCGTATCGCCCTCCTCGCTGCCATCACCGCCGTCTCCTTGACCCTGCTCGCCCTCGCCTTCTATGCCCTCCTCCGCCAACCCGCCACTACCACCCCAACCGCCGCCCCCCCACCGCTCACCGCCACCTGCGCTGACCGGCCCATCACCCCGACCCATCACCAACACTGTACCCAAGCTTGCCATCTCGGTGATCACTGGGCCTGCGCCCGCGGCGCCTACCTCTTACTGAGCGGCGAAGGCAGCCACGCCGACCTCCACGCCGCCCTGGCCCTCGCCCAGACCGGCTGCCAGGCCCAAAATGCCGCCGCCTGTCGCCTCCTGGCCCTGGCCTACCTCCAAGGCACGGGCACCCCCGTCGACTACGCCAGCGCCCGCCGCATCCTCCAGCAAACCCTCGACGCGGGCGATCCCTTCGCCGCCTATCCCCTGGCCCTCATCGAAGACCAAGGCAAGGGACAACCCCGCGATGAGGTGCGCGCCCTCAACCACTTCCGCCAAGCCTGCAGCGCCGCATTCGCTGGCGACCACCTCCGCGCCGAGCTCGACCCCATGGACCAGCACCTGGCGGGACTCGCCTGCGCCCACCTCGCCAGCGCGGGCCAGGACGACCTCGCTCATCCACCCCGACAACGCGCCCTTGCCCTCCTCGAGGCCGCCTGTCAAGCCGGACTCGCCGCGGCCTGTGTCGACTTGGCGCATCTCCACGCCAGCCAAGACGAGGGCGAGGACCGCGCCCTCGCCATCTTCGCCAAAGGCTGCGCCGAAGCACACCTCCTGGCCTGTCACGAGCTGGCCCGCATCCAACTACAGCGCGGGGACACCGCCACGGCCATCCCTCTCCTCGACCAAGCCTGTCAGGGCGGATGGGCCCCTGCCTGCACCACTGCTGCCCAAAGCCTCGCGGGCACCGAAGCGACGCCCGATGACGCCGCGCGCGCTGCCGCGCTCCTCGAGCGCGCTTGCCAAGGCGGCGACCCCGAAGGATGCTACCGCATCGCCCTCAGCGCCCGAACCCCGGGAGCCTCTCAACCCAGCCCGGCGCGGGCCCAACAAGCGGCCCTCCAGGGCTGTAAACACGGCCACGGCGAGGCGTGCTACGCCTTGGCCACCTTCTTCCAAGATGGCTACACCGGCGCGCCCGACCCCACGCGCGCAGCAGAGTTCTTCGCCGCCGCATGCCAAGAACGCGAATGGGCCGGCTGCACCGCCCTCGCCCTCCTCCTCGACCGCGCCCTCGATGACGACGACAGCCGCGAAGACGTCGCCGGCCTCTATGAGATGGCCTGCGACGCCGGCCACCGCACGGGCTGCTTCTTTCTCGGCATCCTCTTGGTCCAGGGCAAAGGCATCACCCCAGACGTCCATCGCGGCAAAGCCCTTCTGGACGGCGCCTGCAAAGCCGGCGAGAGCGAAGCTTGCCGCGCCCTGGACATCATCGACGAGCACCTGGGCCCCTGAGGCCCCGGGTGGAGGCAAGGTCTCAGGCCTTGGGCAAATGCACCGACATCTGCGGGAAAGGAATCTCGATCCCCGCCTCGTCGAGGGAGCTCTTGATCGCCCCCACCAAAGCTTCACGCACCGGGTGGAAATTGGCAGACTCTACCCACACCCGGACCTGCCATTGCACCGAAGAATCGCCCAGGTTGGTCAGCAGCACTTGGCTCTCGGGCGACTCCAAGACGTTGTCGACCTTGGTGATCGCTTGCGTGAGAACCTTGCGCGTCTCCTGCATCGAAGCGCCGTAGGACACCCCGACATCCACATCGACCCGGCGCTGGGCATGGTGCGAGAGATTCTCAATCTTGGCCCCGAAAACCTGGCTGTTGGGCAGAATCAAACGACGGTTGTCAAAGGTATCGAGGCTCGTCACAAAGAGGTCGATCTCATCCACTTTGCCCAGCTCACCTTGAATCTTCACCACGTCCGACACTTTGAAGGGGCGGAAAATGAGCAGCATCACCCCAGCCGCCAGGTTCGACAGCGCGCCCTGGAAGGACAGACCGATGGCCAAGCCGGCGGCACCGATGAGAGCCGCGAAGCTCGTGGTCTCAATCCCAAAGTAGCCCAAGCAGCCGAGAATCGCCGCCGCCAGAATGACCCACCGCACCACGTTCGAGATGAACTTGGCGATGGTCTGTTCGATCTTGGCTTTGATCAACGAACGCCGCACGATACGTCGCGCCCAACCGGCAAAGAGCCAGGCGACGAAGAAGACCACCGCCACGCCCACCACCTGCAGCGCATAACCAACGAGCATTGGGCCATACTCATCGAAAAACTCAGACATAAGCTACCTCCACGCCTCTTGCACGATTGAACCCGGCGCGCACCACCCAACGCGGCAAACGCCTTCCCGACACCATTGATGGGGCTCGCCCCAGTCCAAAGGTTCTGCGCAGACTAGCACTGTCCGAAACTCCTGTAAACCACCGATATATCTTGGGGTCGTCTTCACCAATCCCCAGCCGGCGCGCTGCCTTGGCTGCGGCCGCCCGCCGAGCGGCAATTGACTTCAACACCGGGACGCCTGATATTGTAGGGGTGAGGGCTTCTGCCCTTCCAACCTCCTGCTGGTGAATCCCATGCGCAACAATCTCGTCTCCCGCTGGCTCCTGATCATCGCCCTGGGCATCATGACCTTCGCGGTCTCCGCCTGCCTCGATACCACCGAGCCTTCCTGGTTCCGCCGTGACTCCGGCCTGCCACCCCTGCCCGACGGAGACGGCCTCACCGCCGTCAAAGCAGGACAACCCTGCACGCCTGAGCAACTCTCACCGCCGGCCAACGCCCTGCGGGTCCACTTCATCGACGTCGGCCAGGGGGACGCCATCTGGGTACAGAGCCCTGACGGCCGCAACATCCTCGTCGACGCCGGCGACGGCGGCTTTTTCGGCCGCACCGATGCAGCCCCCATCGTCACCAATTACCTGACCAAAAACGGCTTCCCACCGGGCGCCACCTTCGACACCATCGTCGTCACCCATCCCCACTCCGATCACTACGGCGGCTTCATCAAGCTCACCAACAATTACGGCCATCACACCTACATTGACCCCGGCGTCAACGGTGCCGCCGTCTCTTACGACTCCCTCGTCACCCGACTCACCAACAACGCCGAGCGCGTCTTCCGCCCTGCCATCGGCACATCCAACGCCTTGGTCGCCGAACGCGGTGGAAGAGTGCCCGATTTCGTCTTCGGACCCGATGTCCAAGCCTGGCTCTTGGCCGGAGAGAGCACCCTGCGCCTAGGCTCCTCCCAGGGCTCGAAGATCAACAACACCTCCCTCGTCTTCCGCCTCGTCTACCACGGACGCTCCATCATGCTCATGGGCGACGCCGAGGAAGACGTCGAGTTTGAGCTCTTGCGAGATTTCAGCGAGAGGACCGCTGAGCCAAGGCTCAACACCAACATCCTCAAAGTGGGCCACCACGGCTCTACCACCTCCTCCTCTCTGCGCTTCATCGACACCATCTTCGGCAAAACCCCTTACGATGAACGCTACGCCATCATCTCCAGTGGCCGCTTGTCCTTTAGTGGCACCCAGCTACCTGCCATCTCCGTCGTGCACCTGCTCAATCAATACATGCCCCTCAACCATGTCTTCAGCACGGAAGCAGGCGATGACGCCAAGACCGAAGAAGAAGCCGTCGGTGATGACCACATTCTGGCCGTGATCAAGGCCGACAGCTCCTTCTACGTGTGCTACACCGAGCACACGGGCCTCACCTTCCCCGATGCGGATGAAGAGGACTAGTCGATTCGAGTCACCTTGGCGCAGCCCAAGACGCTGAACTGGCTCCCATCGTGGAAGACGCATAACGAAAGCCGCAGAGACGGGGTCAGCGGGAGTGGCTCTACCAAGACCACACTGATCCGGTGGGTGTAGAGCTTGCCGATCCAAGTCGCAGAACGATGGCGCGACGGTGGCTTCAGCACGTCCACCCGCGCGATCTGCGCCGCCACAGTGCTCCCAAGAGAGTGCACGTGCCCGCGCCAGCCGGCATCGAGAGGCGCCCCGTGCCACTCGACCAAGGCCTCGAATCGCAAGGCGTTGGCAAAGACACCCGCCTCGGCGATGATCATCCCTGGCTGCAGCCACTTGCGCCCGTCGGCCCGCACACTGCACTCCACCGCATAGGTCACCGAATCGGGGCGACGCTGCTGCCACTGAGTCGCCTCCGCCACTGGGCTCGCCGCCATGCGAATCGACTCGATGGGCATCTGTTGCCCATGGCCAACCACCTCGAGCAGCGGTGGCGTGCCCCGCGGATGATCCAGGCGCACATGGGCCAAGCTCGCGGCGGTCTCAAACACGTGACGCGCTGACGGATCCACCCGCCCTGAACGCTGGTTGGGCGAGCGCACCGCCACCACCGTCCCCACCTCTTTGAAGAGCTGGCGGTAGTCGCACTCGGCCCACAACAGATAGGTCAGATCCGTGTTGTAGACATCCAAGATGGCGTCCACCACATCACTCTGCCCGTCGTCGTTGCAATCATGTCGCAAAATGGACAGGTCCAAGGCGATGGCCTCGAGCTGATAGGCATTGAGACGGTCATCGTAACAGCGACGCACGATGTGCCACGTGTCTTTCTCGCATACCAGGCGCGCCTTGTCCGCTGGCGTCGCGATGACACCCGTGTAAATGACCTCGTCTTCCCACGGGTTGGCCGGGATCAGGGAGCGCTCCAACGCGTTCAGCGGATAGAGGCCATAGGTCGGCTCGACGAAACGCTCCGTGGCCAACAGCGCCCAAGTGCGACCGTCGATGCTGGTCGCACAGTGCAGGCGGTTGGCATAGGGAAAGCTCGCCTCTCCCGGCGTCGGCGCCACGCTGCGCCGCACCAAAACACCCTCGCTCCAGGGCCCCCCGTTGATCCGTTTCCAATGCAGCACACACTCGCCTACCCCCTGACCAACGCCCCCCGGCCCAGAAGACAGCAAGTAGGTCAGCAGCACCCGATCTTTGGAGAAGTGGAGCTCTGGCGCAAAGACCTCGCCGAGGACGTGCGCCACCGAGCTCGGCGCCCGCCAGGCCGCATAGAGCTCCGGCGCCCGCGACCAACGCACCGACATCCGGCCATCGCCGCGATCCTCCACCCAAGCACAAAAAATCTGCCCGCTGTTCGGCTCCCGCTCGATGGTGAAATCATCGATGTGCGTCGCCGGAAGCGGCACGGAGAAGCGCGAGCCCACGGTCCAGTGATGGACTTTGTACGGTGTTCGACTCATGTGCGCATGAGCTCATGGTGGAGCTGAGCCCGACGCCTTCTGTAGCGCAACGACTCAACTCGATTCTCGCGCCAAGATAGCCCCCCTCGGCGATCTTGGTCAACCATACCCTGAGCCCCACACCGCCGCAGCACCCACCAGAGGCTCATCCCAAGGTCTCCAACAGACGCGCCAAACGCGCTCGGTCTACCTGCACCCGCAGCACCTTGGCCCCCGCAAGCTGCACCGCTCCTGGCCCACTCCCGCGGGCACGACGCACGTACTTGCACGACGTCGTGTGCACCTCCAAGAACTCCGCCGCGCGCGGACTCTGACTGAAGTGCAGGGCCAGCAGGGCCGCGTCCATCACCGAGGTCGAATCCGGCGGGCGCTTGTTCACCACGCGCAACACCACATGCGACCCAGCGTAGCCTGCCGCGTGGAACCACAGGTCTTCCCCTTTGGCGTGCCTAAAGGTGAGCAAGTCGTTGTCCCGCGCGCTCCTCCCAATCCAAATCGCCAAACCTTGCGCCGTCGTGGCGATGCGATAGGGCAGCTTCGGCCGCTGCTCGCCACGCCCGCGCTGGCCCCGCTCGCCAGCCCCCCCCACGGGCGCCCGCAGGCCCAGGGCGGCTATCTCCGCGGCGCACCGCTCCAGCGCCTCCACCTCCCCGGCAGCCTCCACCGCTGCCAAAGACTGGGCCAAGCGTGTCGCCCGCTCCACCGCCTGCGCGAGACGCAACTCTATCTGTGCCAGCGCGCCGCTCATCCTTTTGTATTGGCGGTAATAGTGGCTGATGTTCTCGCGAGGACTGCGCGCCGGATCCAACGCGATGTGCACATCTTCCTCTGGCCGCTCGAAGCAAGGCAACGCGATCTGTGCTTGACCCTTGACCAGCATGGAGAAGTGCGCCGAAAGCAGATCCCCATAAGCCTTGAAGCGTTGCGCTTCGCGAGCCCGGGCCGCGTCCCGCTCCAGCGCCTCCCGCAAGCGCTCCGCCCGTTTCCCTTCGCGCCGCAGCCCACGCGACAACTCCGCCCGCCTCTCGGCGAGCATCTGGTCGCCGCCCACCGCCGCATAGGCCGCAGCAATGACCGCACTCGCCACCTCACCGGCATCGGCTTGCGAGATGAAGCGATGCCTCTGACCTCGTACCCGCCCGGCCTCGACCGCCGGCGCCCGGTAGGCCTCACCCACCTGGTGGCGGCGCCCCGCGCCAAGACCACCCAAAACCTTTGCTGCGCCATCGAGGAGGTAGAGGGCGCCGCGCCGCGGCACCAACTCGTGGACCAAGCTCCACTCCCCGTGAGAACTGACAAAAACAAGGCTCACCCGCCGATCGTCAGGCGCCACCTCCAGGGACCGCAACCGGGCCCCAATGAGATGCTTGCGCAGCAAGCCAACAAAGGCGCTCGGTGGCCCTGACGCCGCCGGGCGCTCGGCGACCAAGTGCAGCCGCGTCGCGCCCTCGTTCAAAGCCAGCAGCAGCAGCGACTCCCCAGCACCGGGCTGCCACAGACGCAGGTACACGCCCGCCTCGCTGTCGTGGCACTTGCGCAATACCGCACCGGCGAGAAGCCCCTGGAGAGAGGACACCACCCACGCGATCTCAGGATAGGTCAGCGCCATCGCCTCGCCCTCTCTGCTGCTGCACCCTGGCCCAACATCTACTGAAACGCTCCATCCTCATAGGTCAGAACCCGGCTCCGCCCCTTCTCCCAGGGCAAGACCAAGGGCTGCAGCACCTCCGAGTCGAGGGGCATACAGCTCGGCAGTGACGAGGCGTCCACGCCCTGGGCTTCGGGCTTGATGCTGAGCTTCCCCTTGGCAAAGCTCAGCGTGTTCACCACCCGAGCGTCGCTCTGGGTCGAGAAACGGCCCCGCTCGAAAATGGCCAGCGCTTCCGTGAGCCCTTCGTCGAAGCCAAAGAGGGTCCAATGCTCCACTTCCCAGGCATCGTGCGTGCCGCAGGGGCCACGGCTGACGACGATGATGTCCGCGAAACCATCATGAGTCACGTCCTGGAGGAGCAGCTCTGTCACCTTGTGCGCTTCCCCAAAAGGCAGGGCTGAGAAAAACCAAGCACCTGGGCCCAGCCCCAAGCCCATCACGATGAGCTTGCCACCCACCACCACCACCTCCTCGCGGCTCTCGTCCCCGCCCACATTGCCCTGGGCACGCAACTGCGGCGCCTCAGCCAGCTCGGGATAGGTCTTCAGCACCCCAGCCCAGATCGCCTCACGCATCTGCCACTTCACCCGGCCCAGGTCTTCAGTCTTGCGTTTCTTGTTGCGGCGAAAATCCAAGGGGCAAGAAGAGACCGCAGCCTCTGCTTCGTTGGGATCATCGTGGTCCCAGTCCCGCACCACGACGCAAAAGCCCATGCTCTCCATCAACGGGGACGCTTTGGCGATCTCCGCAAAGGGCACCTTCACTTCCAAATCGTAGCCGTCCTCGGTGCGGAAGCCCGCCACCGCCACCTCGCCGAGGCTGCGCTTGCGCCACGCCGCTGGCTCGCCCCACTGCGCCGTGGGCTTTCTTCCCTCTGCCAAAGGCGACGGATCCACCGACAACATCACCGGGCCGCCTTTCACCAGCGCCAACTCGCCCGTGTCGAACCACAGATCGACCTTGTCGCCGCCCCACTTCTTCTTGGGCCCGGTCACCACGTTGTCCCGCACCTGAACCAAAACGAAGAAGGCCTCTTCGCTATACTGCACCCGGACCTTGGCGCTCAGATCCCGCGGTCCCGACCAGTCATACTCATACTCACCTGCGGTCAGCGTCGTCACCGCCACCTCGGCCACTCCCTCCCATTCATCGATACCGCCGTCGACGCGCACGAAGGCCTTGCTCACGAAGCGCGGCTCGAAATCCAAGCGGGGAGCATCGGCAGGCACGCCGCTGCGCGGCTTCTCCGCCCCCCAAGCCAAGCTCACCCCCAAGAGCACCAGCAAAGACCCACCCATTAACCGCCAAGGGCAACCCATCTTCATCACCGTCCTCCGCATCAGCTCAAGGCTGCACACCAATCGCCCCACAGATCGCCTCATAACCCTCACCCATGGAGGTCGGGCCCCAGTCTTCGATGTCCCCATCGGCGGTGAAGCGCACCCGCCGCACGGCCGCGTTCTCCGTCACCAGCGTCAACCCCCGCAAAGGTCCTCGCGACAGCAGCGCCGCGCCGCCGGGAAGCTGGGGCCGCGGGCCCTGATAGGCGACCTGGCCACGGGCCTCGAAGGGAAGGGCCGCAGCGGGATCATAGGCAAAGGACCACAGCGCATCCTCCTGCAGCGCCAACACCATGGCGGCGTTGTTGTACGGAGACACCACCACCGCCGCGGGATCGTCAAAGGGCGTCAGCGTCTGCGCCACCGTCGGCTCCGGGCCATCCAAGGCCACCACCGCCACCCGGTTGGGCACCGACGCGAAGCCTGAGTTGTCGGCCACCAAAAAATAGCGACCGTCAGGCGTCACCGCAGCGGCGCTCACACTCGCCTCATCGTCACCAAAGGCATCCACGCCGCCCAAATAGGTCAGCGAGCCTTGCGCGTCGATGTGCACGAGGTGACCTGATGCCCCCTCTGCACCAGCCGGAGAGAGCCCCGCTGCCGCCACGGCGTAACGCCCGCCTTCCGTCGCGTTGGGCACCACCGTCATGGCACGCGCCAGCTTGGCGTCGCTGACCTTGTGCAGATCCGAGAGCACACCATCACAGCCAATGCGCACCTGATAGATGGCGCCGCCGTTCTCCACCCAGTTGGGATTCAACAGAAAGAGGTGTTCCTCATCCGCCGACAGCGCTACCTCCCCCGTATAGGTCCCCGCATAGCCAGCATCCACCACCGTCACCACGCCATCGTCCCCCACCCGGAAAACCCCCACGCTGCCATCCTCCTGGGCGACGAAGCCCAAACGCCCATCCGACGTAAACACGATCGAGCCCCACATGGCACGGCCCATCTCGAAGCGTTGCACCTCCGCCGACAGATCCCCCTCAGGCGACAACCAGAAGGTCCGATAGCTCTGCCCCTTGCTCGCATCCGCCCGGTAGGGTTGCGCCACCACCACCAAACGCGGCGCATCCTCAGCAAGGGGAACGCGCTCACAGGGCGCCACCGTGTCCTCCTCCAAGTCCGAGGCGCTCTCTTCATCAATATGATCCGCGCCGTCCGCGCCCGCATCGGTGACCTCTACCTCGACCCCCAGGTCGTTCTCCGCTGGCACATCGGCCACGTCCTCCATATCGTGGGCATCCAGCGCGGCCACATCCACCTCACCGTCGCTGAGCTCGGTCCCATCTTCCCCGAGCTCTGCCTGGTGCTTGCTCCCCTCAGTGCAGCCAACGAAGACCGCTCCCATCAGAACCAACCACACGAAACCCATCCACCTTGGCATCAGCTCTCCTCCACTGCGCGTCGTTGCGCCGACCCCACCACTTTAGTCACCCCAACCCTCTCCTGACAACGCCATCGCGGGCTCACCCTCGGCCAAACGAATCAGCCATCTCAGCTTGTCGCCAGCGCCGTTCAGGAGTAAAGGTCTGTCCCAGACATAGCTACGCTCCGGGCACAGCGCGGAAGGTGGCGCCATCCTGCGAAATTTGGAGGTCTGCAATGGATCGTGGAACATTCAAAGCAAAAGTCGGCCTAGCTGAGATGCTCAAAGGCGGCGTGATCATGGACGTGGTCAACGCTGAGCAGGCCAAGGTCGCCGAAGATGCGGGCGCATCCGCAGTCATGGCGCTCGAACGCGTCCCCTCGGACATCCGCCGTGACGGCGGCGTCGCCCGCGCCAGCGATCCCGAGATGATCATGGCCATTCAAGCCGCCGTCTCCATCCCGGTCATGGCCAAGTGCCGCATCGGCCACTTCATGGAAGCCCGCATCCTAGAGGCCCTCGCCGTCGATTTCATCGACGAAAGCGAAGTCCTCACCCCCGCTGACGATGAACACCACATCGACAAACACGCCTTCAAAGTGCCCTTCGTCTGTGGCTGCCGCGATCTCGGCGAGGCCTTGCGCCGCATCGGAGAAGGAGCGGCCATGATGCGCACCAAGGGGGAAGCAGGCACGGGCAACATCGTCGAGGGCGTGCGCCACCTGCGCACCCTCCGCAAAGGCATCCGCCTCCTGACCTTGCTCGACGCCGATGAGCTGATGGCCGAAGCCAAACGCCACGGAGCGCCCTATGAGCTGGTCTGTGAAGTCGCCAAGACGGGCAAGTTGCCCGTCCCCAACTTCGCCGCCGGCGGCATCGCCACCCCTGCCGACGCAGCCCTCTGCATGGCCCTCGGCGCCGAGGCGGTCTTCGTCGGCAGCGGCATCTTCAAAAGCGAAGATCCCGCTCGGCGCGCCAAAGCCATCGTCGAAGCCACCACTTGGTGGCAAGAGCCTGCCAAACTCATGGAGATCAGCCGCGGCCTCGGCGTCCCCATGCCCGGCATCGAGATGGCGGCTCTCAGCCCAACCCAGCGTCTCTCTGAGCGAGGTTGGTGATGCGGATCGGAGTCCTGGCCTTGCAGGGCGGCTTCGCCTCCCACATGCGAGTCCTGCGCGAGATCGGACACCAGCCCATCGAAGTGCGCGACCGCCACGCGCTGGCCAAGGTCGACGGCCTCATCCTTCCCGGCGGTGAGAGCACCACCCAGCTCAAACTCCTGGCCCGCGCCGAACTCCAAGAGGACCTGCGCGCCTTGGTGCGCGCCGGCGCGCCAGTGCTCGCCACCTGCGCCGGGCTCATCCTCATCGCCGCAAACGCGACCCAACCTGCGCAAGAGAGCTTCGCTCTGCTCGATGTCGACGTCGCTCGCAACGCCTGGGGACGCCAAATCGACAGCTTTGAAGCCATCGGCCAGGCCGCCCCAGGCTGCCCAGAGCTCGCCCAGCTCCCCCTGCTCTTCATCCGCGCCCCCAGGATCTTGCGCGTGGGCAGCGACGTTCAGGTCCTCGTCCGTTTCCAGGATGAAGCCATCCTCGTACGCAGCAATCACATCCTCGGTGCCACCTTCCACCCCGAGCTCACCGCCGACCACCGGGTGCATCGCCTGGCATTCCCGAGCTGACCCCAACTGCGCCGGCCCATTGCCCACCTCACGGACAAAGGCTACGGGTTGACGCCACCACCGCCCTTTGCTACCTCTTTTCTTCGGAACGACGTACAGGGGGCGGCCGCGCGTCGCCCACGGCGTTCCGCAGCAAACGGTGTTCTGGTTACCAAAGGGGTCCTCACATGTTGCAACGCACGCTTTCTGTTGGGTTGGCGCTTTTCTTCCTTCTCTGTGTCGTCTCGGCCGCCACCGCCCAAGACGCGACGCCCTACAAGAGTAACAAGGGCTACGCCGTCCAGCCTCCCAGCGGCTGGGAGTGGGTCACGGGCGAGCTCGAGCCAGCAGAGCTGGAGAGACTGCCTCAGACCATTCGCGAGCACTACGATCCGAACACCACCGACGCCATGTTCATGGACCTCAGTGGCAAAGACGACGCCTTCAAAGACAACCTCAACGTCGTCGTCCTCGACGACGTCATCCCCCTCTCGCCGGAGCTGGTCGAAGAACTCCAACGCATCCTCACCCAACAGTACGAGTCCATGTTCGAGAGCTTCAACCTCGAAGCCTTTGAGATGGCCCAGTACGGCCCCCACTCTGCCGTCAAAATCCTCGCCACCTACAAGCTCCTCGACTACGAGCTGGTGCTCTTCCAAGCCCTCATGTCGGGCCCCAAAAACTCCCTCGTCCTCACCTGCACCATGGAAAAAAGCCGCCGCGACGACCGCATCAACACCTGTGGCCAAGCTTTCGGCAGCGTCAAGTTCGACTAGGAGCCACGCCCCAGTGGCGTGCGCGGCCCTCCGCCCAGGGTCCATGAGCTGGCCAAAGACCTCCTCGACCCGCGACAGCGCCACGGCCCTGCACCACCCAACCATCGCCTAGGTCCGCCTTTGGCCCCCTAGAGCAAGCTGCGCTATGCTCCGAGGCGACGCCAGGCCTTCACTGGCCTGCCCCCCATTGCCTCGCCCTGCCTCACACCTGGTGTGCTTCTATGCTCTACGTGGGATTGCTGGTCATCGCCATCGCCGCCCTTGGCTTCATGGTCGCACTCCATCTCTGGTTCTGGAGCCGCTACTACGCCCACGACGACAGCGCCGTCGACGAAGTCCACTGGCTCACCACCGATGATGGCTGGCGTCTCGCCTTGACCCGCTATCGCGGCGACACCCCCCGCGGCCAACCCCTGCTGCTCTGCCATGGCCTGGGTGCCAACCACTTCATCTTCGACGTCGCGCCCCGGGTCTCGCTGGCGCGCTACCTCAAAAAACGCGGCTGGGACGTCTGGCTCCTCGACCTGCGCGGCGTTGGCACCTCCGAGCAACCCACACCCTTCAACCAGCGCCAGTGGTCCTGGAACGTCGAGGACTACCTCGAACACGATATCCCCGCCGCCATCGAATACGTCTGCCAGCGCACCCACAGCCCTGCCCTGCATTGGATCGGTCATTCCATGGGGGCCCTCCTCATGTACCCTTACCTCCAGGGCCCTGGCGCCAAACGCATCCGCTCCTTCACCGCCATCGCCGCACCTGCCTTTTTCGAGGTCGGCCACCCTCTCTTGGGCTTACTCAGCCTCAGCCACCTCTTGCGCTGGCGCCGCTCCATCCCCACCCGCACCTTCGCCCGCTTGCTCGCCCCCATGGCGCTCTCCATGCGCCTGCGCCTGACCTTCCTTCACGTCGGCAACGTCGAAGGACCCGTGCTGCGCCGCTTCCTCAGCTTGGCCCTCGCCAACCTCAGCACCAGGGTCGTCCGCACCATGAGCCGCTGGGTCCAAGAAGCCAAGTGGGACATGGACCAGCACGACGTCCAGAGTGGCCTCGCCACCATCCGCACCCCCACCCTCCTCATCGCCGGCGAAGCCGACCCCGTCGCCCCCCCGAGCGACGCCCGCCGCGTCCTCGAGCACATGCAAGACAACGCCACCCTCCACATCCTCGGACGACGCCATGGGCAGGTGGATGACTACGGACACACGGACCTCCTCATCGGCCGCGACGCCGCCACGGAGTGCTTCCCCCTCATCGGAGAGTGGCTCGAGGAGCGGGCCGCTGACTTCCTCCCGACCCCCATGCCCGATGGCCACGCGGCCCCCACGCTCCAGACCATGGACGAAGGCGACGAACGCCTCCTGCCCCCAAGCCCACCCACCCTCGAAGGCCCCTACGGCCTCCTCAACCGCTTCAGCCCAACCCGACGCCAACGGTGGCACCGCGAACGCAAACGCTTCCGCCGCGCCGAAGAAGCCCGCTATCAAGCCTACCTGACACGGCAAAAGCGGCTACTGCGGCGCGGCGCGACCCTCACCACACCGCCACCCCAGGCCACCGCGGCGCCGCACCGCGAGACGGCTGCCGCGCCCAACGCCGCGCCACCCGACGCCGCGCCCCACACCCCCGAACCCAAGGCCTAAATCCCCTCAACCGATGATGTCGTCCCGCGTCAGCTCCAGCTTGCGCAGGATGTACTCCACGCTCTTGCGGTGCACCCCAGCAATGCGCGCCGCCTTCGAGACGTTGCCGTCGGTGCGCTCCAGCAGGCGCGACCAGTAGCTCTTCTCGAAGGCTTCCACCAGACGCTGCTTGGCATCTTTGAAGGGCAACGCTTCGTCGAGCGCGGCGTTGACGATGGCGTCGGCCTCATCGGCCACCGCATCGGGCACCCGGACCTCTTCTGGCGCCGCATCATTCGCGTTGAGAAAGCGCGTCTCCAAGCGCTCGTCCTTGGCCAAGAGCGCCGCCCTCTCGATGTAGTTCTTGAGCTCCCGCACATTGCCGGGCCAGGTATAGCGCTTGAGCTTGTCGATGGTAGTGTAGGAGATCTGCAAGTTGGGCCGGTTGAAGCGCGCCGCGGCCTCACGCAGGAAATGCTCCGCCAAGAGGGGGATATCCTCGGGACGTTTCCGCAAGGGAGGGAGCTGCACGCGAATCACGGCAAAACGATAGTAGAGATCCTCGCGAAAGGCCCCCTGCTCGACCTCGCGCACCAAAGAGCGGTTGGTCGCAGCGATCACCCGCACGTCCACGGGAATGGTCCGCTCGCCCCCCACTGGCCGCACCTCGCGCTTCTCGATGACTCGCAGCAGTTTGGGCTGTAGATCCAAGGCCAGCTCCCCCAGCTCGTCGAGAAAGAGCGTACCCCCATGGGCTTGCTCGAAGGCGCCCTTGCGGTTGCCCACGGCCCCAGTGAAGCTGCCCTTGACGTGGCCAAAGAGCTCGCTCTCGATGAGCTCCCGCGACACGGCGGAGCAATCGAAAACCACGAAAGGCTTGTCCTTGCGACCGGAAAACTGGTGAATGGCCTCAGCCACCAGCTCCTTGCCCGTACCCGACTCCCCTTCGATCAACACCGTCGCCGGGATGGGGGCCACGCGCTGCAGCAGCCCAAAAATCTCGCGCATGACCAAAGACTGCCCGATCAGGTTGGCAAAACGATGACTCTTGGCCAAAGACAGCTCGACCTCGTCCGCCGTCAGATCAAAGCGCAGCGCCTGCCGGCCCAAGCGAAAAGTGGTCCCTGGCTCGAGATATACTTCCCGCACCCGCAGGGAACCGATGAAGGTGCCGTTCTTGGACGCCAGATCCACCAAGCGGTAGCCGACGTCATCCACCTCGATCTTGGCGTGCACCCGCGACACCGAAGCATCATCCACGCACACGTCGTTGTCGGGGTTGGTGCCCAAAAACACCAAGCGCTGCTCGAGCTGAACCTTGAGCTGCGGCTCACTTTCGACGGTGAGGGTGTACTTGCGCAGACGCAGCGCCTGAAAGTGTTCGATGGAGACGGTGCTGGTTTCACTGCTCATGGGAAGTCATGGTCCTGACGAGGCTAACCTTTACGCAACAGGTGGGGGCTAAAAGCGATGGTCTTGCCATCGGGCAGGAGAGCGAGACAGGCGCTGAAATCGCGAATCGAAAGCTGGAGCATCTCCTGATTCATGTACCAGAAATTCAACGCCTTGCGCTTGGCATCGGCCTGCGAGCGGCCCACGAAGGTGATGGGACCCCGGCGAGCCATCTGTTCATCGACTTGGGTAGGCACGAGAGCCTCCTACGTAACCAAAGTACCTCAAAGATCCAACGAAACGAAACCGAGCACAAAGAGCGCGTAAAGCACTGAATGCACAGGATAGGGCAAGGGAAAGTGAGCAACCAGCTCCACCAAAGAGCCGCCATCGATCAGGGCGGCAACAATCTCGCGCTGCGCTTCGTTCCAACCTACCGTATTGAGCAGCGCCTCTTCAACGTCAAGCCGCAAGGCATAGGCGCCGCACGGCGCCAGGTCCGTCAACAAACGCGACAAGGGAACGTGGGTCATGACCCCTTCGACGATAATCCGCAGCGCCTCGGCGCGATCCATGGGGCTGATCGTCGGAAAAGACCCGCCCTCATGCATTTGATAGCGGCCCTCGGACCAGGCAAAGACATCCAGCAGACGCTCGCGCATCTGCAGCGCCAAAAAAGCGCCGAGCTGGGCCTGGGTCAACAGTCCCCTGGCCAACAACACCTCACCATGCCGACGCCCTTCGGCCTGCGCCGCCCCCACCGTCTCCCCACACTGCTCCCAAGACAACAGCCCTTCACGCACCAGCAGGCTGCCCAAACACTCGTGGCGGAGGTTGGAACGAATCGCCACAGGACAACCGCCCTCCAAATAGACGGTCTTCTTCACCCGCTGCCGCCACAAGGTCAGAACACCGCTGAAGCGCGTATGGAGACAACGCGCCAAGAGCGCCCCAAAACTGACCTGGCGCAGCAAACCCGCGTCGGGCGCCGCGCGCCAACTCAAACGGCCTGGCACGGGACCGCGACCCACGGCCCGCAGCTTGGGCGCCGTCCGCACACGACCAAAAGATGCCGCCCCCTGCGAGACCGAGGCCTCCTCGGCCCCCGCGCGCCCCTCCCCATCGCTCAGCAGAGGCATCTTGCCCACCCAAGTCGTCTCCTCTGCGTCGCGCTGCCACACCCGATTGGCATCATCCACCAACTGACAGGCACAACCGCCCTGCATCGGACGACCCAAGTGCTCGCGCAGGATCCCGATCAGCTCACCACCCGTCACCGGAGGCTCCAGCACATCAGCGACACCAAAGCGCCCCTGCACCTCCATCCGCACCGTCGCCCCTTCGAGAATGTGCGCCACCCCGATGACCACCAAGCCGCGCAGCCGCGGGTCCTCCAATAGCGACAGCGCCGAACCCTCCTCGAAAAAGAGACTCAACACCAAAGCCGCCGGCTGATGCGCCGCCAACAGTGACCACAGCTCCTCGCGCGACACCGCCTCCAAGGGCCAATAGCCCTCCCCCGCCAATATCTGCACGCAGCGCCGCCGCCGAAGGGCGTCTGCATCCAACACCAAGACTTTATGGCTCTCGACCAGCGCGTTCATCCCTACTCCACGGCCCGGGTGCCGGCACAGCGCGCCGCTGGCCACCACACCCCCCAACGGCGCGGCCCTCGAGCGCCTCTGGGACGCCACCGAGACCGCTCACCACCGTCGCAGCCTGCAGCTATAACAAAAAGTCACGCGCCGCGCACCTTGCCCTGGGTGAGGCATCACCCGCGCCGCCGCCTAGCCCGTCTTGACGTACTGCTTCAGGCGCTCGATGATCACATCCAGGGCGATGAGGTTGTCACCGCCTTCGGGGATGATCAAGTCGGCGTGGCGCTTCGAGGGCTCCACGAACTCCAAGTGCATCGGGCGCACCGTCTTGTAGTATTGCCGCCGAATCGAATTGAAATCCCGGCCGCGTTCGCGCATGTCGCGCCGAATCCGCCTGAAGGCGCGGATGTCCGAGTCCGTGTCGACATAGAGCTTGATGTCGAACCTCTTGCGCAACTCCTCGATACAAAACAGCAATATACCCTCGACCACGATGATCGGGTGCGGCTCGATCCGCCGCGTCTCCCGCTGACGCGTGTGCGTCTTGAAGTCGTAAAAGGGCACGTCCACCCCCTGACCCGCTTTGAGCGCCGCCAGGTGGGACTCGAGCAGCTCGCTCTCCAGAGCATCGGGGTGATCGAAATTCACATCTTCCCGCCTCTCCATGGGCACACCCACCAGGTCGCGGTAATACCAATCATGCTGGATGAGGCAGCTCCCGGCGCCTATCCCCTCACGGATACGCCGCGCCAAGGTCGTCTTACCTGAGCCGGTTCCCCCGGCAATACCCACGATCACTGGTTGTATCATAGCGGGCTCAAAGCTGCGGTTCCGCGGCCACCTCGTCACCCATGGGGCCACCGGAAACGCAAATTCCCAGACCACGCCCGCAATGTCAACCTCGCCCGCCTTTATTCCCGGCGCGACCACCCCACGCGCACGCCCTCCGGAGGTGGATCCCAGAAAAAAGTGAGGCAGACAACACCCTTGCCAAGACCAGCCACCCGTGCTATGCACCAGCCTGGGGGCAGGCGGCCGACAAGCGCCGCACAGCGCGCGACACCGCTGCGACGCACTGCGCGTCACGGCGGGCAGCCATGGCCAAGGATGGTGCAATGGAAAAATTCGTCATTGAAGGTGGTCACAAGCTCAGCGGCATCGTTCGGCCAGGTGGCAACAAGAACGAAGTGCTCCCGGCCCTGGCCGCGACGCTCCTCACGGATGAAGAGGTCCTCCTCTATAACGTACCCCGCATCAAAGACGTCGAGGTCATGCTCGAGGTCCTCCAGGATCTCGGCGCCGAGGCCGCCTTCGTCGACGACAACATGGTGCGCGTCTGCGCCGCCGGCGTCAACAAGACCGACCTCTCACCCGAGCTCTGCCGCAGGGTGCGCGCCTCCATCCTCTTTGCCGGGCCCATGCTCGCCAGGCACCGCCGCTGCAACCTCCCGCCCCCCGGGGGCGATGTCATCGGCCGCCGCCGCCTCGACACCCACTTCCTCGGCTTCTCCGCCCTCGGCGCCTCCATCGACGTCGGCCAGAGCTACCAACTGGCCACCAAACACCTCGTCGCCGCCGACATCTTCATGGACGAACCCTCCGTCACCGGCACGGAGAACGTCCTTATGGCCGCCGTCTTGGCCCGCGGCGAGACCGTGCTCCGCAATGTCGCCTGTGAGCCCCACGTCCAAGGCCTCTGCCGCATGCTCAACAGCATGGGCGCCCACATCGAAGGCGTCGGCACCAACACCCTCACCATCCACGGCACGGGCGGACTCCACGGCACGGAACACAAAATCGGCCCAGATTACCTCGAAGCCGGCTCCTACATCGGACTCGCCGCCGTCACCGGCTCTGACATCACCATCCAAGACATCCGCCCCCAAGACCTCCGCATGATCCTCATGGTCTTCGAAAAACTCGGGGTCAGAGTCCAGGTCCAGGACAACGCCATCCACGTCCCGGCCGACCAAGAACTGGTCATCCGCACCGACCTCCACAACGCCATCCCCAAAATCGACGACGCCCCCTGGCCCGCCTTCCCCACGGACCTCATGAGCATCGTCATCACCGTGGCCACCCAGTGCAAAGGCACGGTGCTCTTCTTCGAAAAAATGTTCGAAGGCCGCATGTTCTTTGTCGACAGCCTCATCAACATGGGCGCCCAGCTCATCCTCTGCGACCCCCACCGGGTCGTCGCCGCCGGACCCACCCCCCTCATCGGCTGCCGCCTCGAGAGCCCCGACGTCCGTGCCGGCATGGCCCTCCTCATCGCAGCCCTCACCGCACGTGGCCAGTCCACCATCTACAATGTCCGCCACATCGATCGCGGCTACGAGCGGGTCGACGAGAAGCTCCGCAGCCTCGGCGCCCACATCGAGCGCCTCACCGTGGCCCCCAACCCCTAGCCGCGCCCAACCATGAGCGCCGCCGAGTGAGGCCCCGTGAGCCTCGGCCTTCTTTTTTTTGACCACGGCCCTGAGGCGTGCGCGGCCCTCCACCCGTGGCCTCGCGCCACGGCCCGCGCGCTCAGCCGCGCAGCGCCGCCACCTTGTCCGTTCGCTCCCAGGTGAAGCTCGCCTCGCTGCGCCCGAAGTGGCCATAGGCCGCCGTCGGCAGATAGATGGGACGCAGCAAATCCAAGCTGCGGATGATCCCCGCAGGCTTCAACTCGAAAGTCGCCTTGACCCGACGCTCGATCTCCGCCTCGGGGATGGTGTGGGTGCCAAAGGTGTCCACCAGCACGGACACGGGCTCCGCCACGCCAATGGCATAGGCCAACTGCACCTCACAGCGCGTCGCCAATCCGGCGGCCACCACGTTCTTCGCCACGTAGCGCGCCATGTAAGTGGCCGAGCGATCCACCTTGGAAGGATCCTTACCACTGAAGGCGCCGCCGCCGTGCCGCCCCATCCCACCGTAGGTGTCGACGATGATCTTGCGGCCCGTCAGCCCCGAGTCGCCCTGGGGTCCGCCCACGACGAAGCGACCCGTCGGGTTGATGTGGTACTTGGTCCCGGCCGTCAGCAACTTGGCCGGCAGCACCGGCTTGATCACCAGCTCCATCACCGCCTCACGCAGGGTCTCTTGCGCGACATCGGGCGCGTGCTGCGACGACACCACCACCGCATCGATGGCCACCGGGCGGCCGCCCTCATAGCGCAGCGTCACCTGGCTCTTGCCATCGGGACGCAAAAACGGCGCGCGGCCATCCTTGCGCACCTGCGCCAACTGCTGGGTGAGCTGATGGGCATAGACGATGGGCGCCGGCATCAAGGCGTCCGTCTCGTCACAGGCATAGCCAAACATCAGACCCTGATCGCCCGCACCCTGCTCGGCCACCACCCCCTTGGCGGGGTCCACGCCCTGGGCGATGTCCGGGCTCTGGGCCTCGACCGCCACCAGCACCCCGCAGGTCTCGTAATCGAAGCCCGCCATGGACGAGTTGTAGCCGATCCCGGCGATGGTCCGCCGCACGATGGACGGGATGTCCACCCACACGTTGGTCGTCACCTCACCGGCCACCACCACGAAGCCCGTCTTGAGCAGGGTCTCGCAGGCCACCCGACACTGCGGATCCTTGCCGATGATCTCGTCGAGCACCGCGTCGCTGATCTGATCGGCCATCTTGTCGGGGTGGCCTTCGGTCACGGACTCGCTGGTAAAAAGAAAGTCTCTGGCGTTCATCCTCATTGCTCCTTCATACGCGGCCTGCACTCACGAGCCCTGACCGTGTCCGAGTTGACAGTTTCTTTGGTGCGCTCGTTGATTTTTGCGCGCCAAAAAGGCCGCTGCAATATAGGGACGCCCTTCCAAAGCTGTCAACCTATCTTCTCGTTATTCCCAGCCGCGCCGGGTCGGCGCCCGGCCCACCCCAGCGCGGCGCCAGCCCCACCACCGCAGCGCCCAAGCTCAACCCGCGGCGGCGTCATCCACGGCGATCTGCGCCTTGCCCCGGCAGGCGTCGTTGAGTTGCCGCACGAAGTCCGGGACCAGCGCCGCGTCGAGGCTCACGGCGAGCCTGAGGCCATCGGCGCCGTAGTCTTCTTCTCCCTTCTCACCGCCCACACGCTGCAACACCAAGTAGAGCGCGTTGGCCTCGGCGAAGGGAAGAAAAATGCGCAGGGTCACCAGGTGCCGCACCTCGGCCTTGGGGGCCTCCCGCAGACAAGAGGCCGCCGTGTTGCCATAGGCCCGCACCAGGCCGCCCACCCCGAGCTTGGTCCCGCCAAAGTGGCGCACCACCACCACCAGCACCTGGTCCACCCCCTGGCCATCGATCGCCGCGAGTATGGGTCGCCCAGCGCTACCCCCAGGCTCGCCGTCGTCGGAGAAGCGGTAGCGCTCACCGCAGCGAAAAGCCCAACAGTTGTGGGTCGCCTCGGGATCACGCACCGCGTCCAACCGTTGCATGGCCGCGTCCGCATCGGCCACGGGGTACGCATGCGCGATGAAGCGGCTGCGTTTGATCTCCGCCTCGAAGCGGTGCGCCTCCTGCAAGATCAATTTCGCCTCTGCCACGACCCTCCACTCCTTTAGGCCGCGACGCTCCCGCGTCGCGTCGCCCGGCGGCCAGCATAGATCGCCTGTGGCGCGACATGAAGGGCCGCGCGACAATGCGATAGCCCTTGCCAATTGACGCCCTAGGTCCCAGTGGGCACCATAGGCAGCGTCGCCGCGGCTCGCGCCAGCGCTCGGCACGGTCTCACCGGCACCTGGCCCCCGAACGCCACCCTTGCCCCCCCGAGGTCCTCATGCGTGTCCCCGTCACCGTCCCCGCTCTCGGCGAATCCATCACTGAAGCCCTCATCGCGCGCTGGGAAGTCAAAGCGGGCGATGCCGTCGCCCTCGACGCCCCCCTGGTCGAGCTCGAGACGGACAAAGTGACCGTCGTCGTGCCCTCGCCCCAAGCTGGCCAGGTGCTCGAGCTCTTGCGCCCCGTCGGCGCGACCGTGGCCATCGGCGAGGCGATCTTGGTCATCGACACGGCCGGGGCTACGCTCCCGGCGGCCGGGCCCACCCAGGCTGAAAGCGCGGCGCCTGCCGCCGCGCCACACTCTGCCGAGCCAAGCCCGGCGCCGCAACCCGGCCCGGCCGCCCGGCGCCTGCTCGCCGAGTCGGGGCTGGACCCCCACACCATCAAGGCCACCGCGCCGGGGGGGCGACTCGCCAAGGGTGATGTCCTCCAGGCCATGCACAACGCCGCCAGCCAAACACCACCAAGCCCCAAAGCGCCCCCCCAGGCAGCGGCCGCTGCCGCCCCCCAGGGCGGCGCGGTGGCCGGCGCTGGGGCGGCGAGCGTGGCACCCCAGGAAACGACCACCGCCGCCACTCCACTCCCCCTCGGCTACGCCCCAGCGCCCGCCGCCGAGCACCTCACCCCCATGAGCCCCATCCGCAAACGCATCGCCCAACGCCTCCTCCAGGCCCAGGCCAACGCCGCCATCCTCACCACCTTCAACGAAGTCGACATGAGCCCCATCATGGCCATCCGCAAGGCCCACCAGGAGGCCTTCGTTGCCAAACACGGCGTCCGCCTCTCCTTCATGGGCTTCTTCGTCAAAGCCGCCGTCGCCGCCCTCAAAGCCTTCCCCGCCGTCAACGCCGAAATCCGCGGTGACGACCTCGTCTACAAAACGGACATCCACATCGGCGTCGCCGTCGGCGGCGGACGCGGCCTCGTCGTCCCCGTCATCCACTTCGCCGACCGCCTCTCCCTACCCACCATCGAGCGCATCATCGTCGACCGCGCCGAAAAAGCGCGCAACAACCGCCTCAGCATCGAAGAGCTCCAGCACGGCACCTTCACCATCTCCAATGGCGGCGTCTATGGCTCCATGCTCTCCACCCCCATCCTCAACCCACCCCAGTCGGGCATCCTCGGCCTCCACAACATCACCGAACGCCCCGTCGCCCGCGACGGCCAGGTCCTCATCCGGCCCATGATGTACCTCGCCCTCTCCTATGACCACCGCATCATCGATGGGCGCGAGGCCGTCACCTTCCTGGTGCACCTCAAAGAAAGCATCGAAGCCCCCGAACGCCTCCTCTTGGAGATCTGAACATGTCTGACCACGCCTTTGACCTCCTCTTCATCGGTGGGGGACCCGCGGGATACGTCGGGGCCATCCGCGCCGCCCAGCTCGGCTTCAAGACCGCCTGCGTCGAGCGCTACCCCAGCCTCGGCGGCACCTGCCTCAACGTCGGCTGCATCCCCTCCAAGGCCCTCCTCGAGTCCAGTGAGCACTTCGCCACCGCCCGCAAAGACCTCGCCAGCCACGGCGTCCGGGTCGCCCAGGTCGACCTCGACCTGACCACCCTCCTCCAGCGCAAAAGCGACGTCGTCACCCAACTCACCAACGGCATCAACCACCTCTTCAAAAAAAATAAGATCACCCGCATCACCGGCCACGCCGCCTTCATCGACCCCCACACCCTGCGCGTCCGCCACCAAGACGCCGAAGAAATCGTCCGCGCCGACCGCATCATCATCGCCACCGGCTCCAAACCCACCCCCCTGCCCCACCTCCCCTTCAACGCCCCCTTCATCGTCAGCAGCACGGGCGCCCTCTCTTTCACCGAGGTCCCCAAACACCTCATCGTCGTCGGCGCCGGCGTCATCGGCCTCGAGCTGGGCTCGGTTTGGGCGCGCCTGGGGGCCAAGGTCTCCTTCATCGAAGCCATGCCCAAAATCCTCGGCGCCAACGACAGCGAGATCTGTCGCCACGCCATGCGCTACTTCAAAAAACAGGGCATGGACTTCTTCCTCGACGCCAAAGTCCAAGACGCCACCATCGATCCCGACGCCGCTCAGGTCACCGTCACCTACCAAAGCCCCAAGGGCAGCCACCAAATCGTCGGCGATCGCCTCCTGGTCGCCGTCGGCCGCCAACCCTACACCCAGGGACTCGACCTCGACCGCATCGGCCTCAGCCTCGACGAACGCGGCCGCATCCCCGTCGACGACCACTTCGCAACCGCCGTCCCCGGGGTCTACGCCGTGGGCGACGTCATCGCCGGCCCCATGCTCGCCCACAAAGCCGAGCACGACGCCATCACCTGCGTCGAAGGCCTACGCGGCATGGCGAGCCTCGTCAACCACCACACCATCCCCTACATCGCCTATACCCAACCGGAAATCGCCGGCGTCGGCCACACCGAGGACCACCTCCAGGCCCAAGGCATCCCCTACCGCAAAGGCACTTTCCCCTTCCTCGCCAATGGCCGCGCCAAAGCCATGGCCCAAACCGACGGCATGGTCAAAATCCTCGTCGAGCGCGACAGCGACCGCATCCTCGGCGCCCACATCGTCGGCCCCCGCGCCGGCGATCTCATCGCCGAAGTCGTCCTGGCCATGGAATTTGGCGCCTCCGCCGAAGATCTCTATCGCACCTGTCACGCCCACCCCAACCTCGGCGAAGCCATCAAAGAAGCAGCGCTGGCCACGGATGGACGGTCGCTGGCCATGTAGCTCAGCGGCGCAGCACCAGCGCCAGGATCAACCCCAACACGGCCAAAGCGGCCACGCTACAGGTGATCACCGCGGCCAGGATCCACCCCCGACCAGGCGCCCGGGCTAGCGCCCCGTCGGCCTGCGCCGCGGCCGTCACTTCCGCCACCGCCGTCGCCTCGGCGCGCTCCACCGCCACATCAGCCTGCTCCGATGCAGCGGCGCCGCTCGGCATCACGGCCACCGTCGCCACCGCGCCCAGGGCCGCGCCGCTCCCAAACAAGTCCTGCCAAGCCAAGTGCGGCGCTTCGGGCTGGGCGCCCGCCGCCAGCGCCTCCATGGCCGCCAACAGCGGCGCCAAGGCCGGCCAACGCCGAGCGGGATCCGGCCACAGCGCCGCTGCCAACACCGCCTGCACCCCAGGATCATGACGCGCCAGACGCCCCTGCGCTTCCGCCGCCAATGGCCGCGCGCCGGCTTGGGGCGCCAGGCCGGTCAACAAGGTGGCCAAGAGCGCCCCGAGCCCATAGACGTCCACTCCGGGCGTCGGTGCGCCGCCCCTGTGCAGCTCGGGCGCCATGTAGCCCGACAGGGACCACGCATCGGTCCGGACGGCGCTCCCCAGGCGCCGCACATTGCCCCAGCCCACCACGTGCATCACATCATCCAAGCCAATGATCACGTGGGCCGGGTGGAGGTCGCAGAACACCGCACCTTGCCGATGCAGGGCGCTCAGCATCAGGGCCAACTCGCGCAACATGACCAGCGCGTGCCTGAGCTCGATGCCCGCCTCCATACGTGCCATTCTGGTGCTCAAGACCTCCCCCGGCTGCATCTCCATGACCAACAAGGGTTCGCTGTCGCGCCACGGCGAGGACGCCGCAAAGTGCGGGTTGACCACGGTCAAATAGTCCAGCGGCTCCGGCACCATGGGGTGGGCCAGCGTCAGGTGACCGAGCTCCTCGCGCAGCGCCGCCCGGCGCCATTCAATCTCCGCGCGCTCCGGCGCAGAGCCGTAGCGGATCGCCTTGATACAGACCACCTTCGCGTCCAAGTGCTCGTCTCGGGCCAGGTAGAGGTCGTGCCGCTGCCCTTGGACCAGCAAATCCTCCACAAAGAAGCGACCGCGCCCGTGCCCCACCTCCTCGACTCTGTGCTGTGTTGGCAACCACATCCCTGCTCACTCCCTCCCTAGCGCGCCACCGCACTTAGCCGCCCCATCACCTCCCGCCGCATCTCGGCGGCGCTCTGGTAGCGGCGCGCCGGGTCTCTCTCCAGGGCCCGGGCAATGATACGCAAGGTCGCAGGCGGCAACGCGCTCGACCGCAAGGCCTCCACCGGAATGTGCGGAAATTCACCACCCAGCGCTTGTGGATCCCGCTGGGTCACCACCTGCCACAGAGTCACCCCGAGCGTGTAGAGGTCGAAGCGCTGATCGATGGTGGTCTCCCGCCCGTCGGCCGCCTCGGGCGCCGCATAGCCAGCGGTGATGCACCCTGCCGTCGGATCCGTCGTGCGCGTGGCCAAGCGCAGGGTCACCGCCCCCAAATCGATGAGGGTCATGTACTCGCCTGGGCTCAGCAGAATGTTGGCCGGCTTGAGATCTTGATAGATGAAGTAGCCCTCAACCTGACCGAGCTGTACCTTGCGGTGCAGCTTGATGAAAATGGTCAACACCTCCCGCGCGATCTGCAACACGTTCCCTTCCAAAGCGGCGCGAAAGGACGGGCGCTGCATGGCACGATCCAGAGGCTCACCTTCGATGCGCTCCATCACCAAGTACGGTTCACGCTCGGTGATCTCGGCGGCCAGTTGATAGGGCCCCAGGCGGCCTTGATAAGCGTCCTTGAGCAGCATGGAGCGGTCGTAGAAAAAATCGTTGGGGCTGGGCACATTGCCAACCTGCTCGTTCTTGAGCCGCACCAGGATCTTCTTCTCCCACTCCAGAATCTTGCGCATCTTCTCGATGTGCTTGACCGCCTCGGCCTCGGTGTAAGCAAAAGCCTTGGCGTTTCTTCCCCCGTCGTAACGCGTCGCCTTGACCAAGACCACGTTGTCGGCGCAACGCCTGTCCAGGGCTTCGTAGATCACCCCCATCCCACCGCTGTCCGCGAAGACGCCTTGGATGGCATAGCGCCCATTGAGAACTGGCCATCGCTGCATCACGCCTCTCCTCTTGGCTCAGCCAGCCCCCCGAGCTCTCCCTGCCCGCCGCCAAGCCTCAGCCCCCTAGGCTCATCCCAACTCGAAACGCAGCGCAATGGCACCACCAATGATGATGGCGTCGCCGTCGATCAACTTCACCTTCTCACCGAGGTTCAACAGCCGTTTGTTGTGCTGGGTGCCCCCGCCGGAGACGGGACACAGGAAATAGGCGCCACCCTCGCGATAGATGTAGGCGTGCTTGCGTGAGACCACCCGGTCCGCATCGTAAGGCGTCAGGTCCAACTCCGGATAAGCATTGCTCACCGGGTCGTAACGGCCTATCAACGTCTCGTCATGAACGATCTCATGGCTGTGCACGGGTTGGCGCCGCACATAAACACTCACCTTGGCCACCGTCACCGATGCGCCAAAGTCGTCGAGCGCGGGCATCGCGTCGGCCGGTGTCGCCTCGGCCAAGTCGTCATCCGCCACCAACCCAGCAGCCTCCTCTGCCGCGAAGGTCGCCTCGATGCGATCTAGCCGCGCCTCTGATGCGCTGCCATAACCACGCAAATCTTCAAAGGAGGGCGGACTGTTGTCGACGATGGTGCGCTCAGCCTCCCGGCTGAAGCCGCCATTGCCCCCCGCCTCCTCGCCCGCCAGCAGACGGTCGAAAGCCGCCAACTCGCTCAGGTCTGGCTCAGCCGGCGCTGCCACCTGCGCCGCCAGCAATGCTGAATGGGCCAGCTCTTCATCGAGGCTCCCTCCAGCAACCCCAGGCTCATCGCCAACCACGGCCATGGACGGCCCCGCCCCCACCACCAACCGCTCACCGCACAGATCACAGTGTTTGGCGCTCGTTGGGTTTGGGCTCTCACAAACGGGACACAGCTTCTCACCCATCACTCACCTCTCGATCCCCAGCGCATCAACCCATCGGCCCCACAGCAGAGGCCACACCATCCGCAAGCACTAAAATAAATCCGACGCATCCACCAATTTCACCCCGCCATCCTTCTTCTGCGTCGAACGGTGACGGTTGTAGTTCATGTCTTCCATCGACAACTTCTTGTCCTGGACAAAGCGCTGCTTCAGGGTGTCGTAATGATCCGCCATCTCGCGGTCACCCAGCTCGGCATAGCGTCGCGCCAGCACATCGAGGAAAAGCAAGACCCGTTTGTTGTCATCCTGCTGCATGGCCCGGTCCAACTCTTCGACCATACGCCCGATCTCGACCTCGTCGAAGGCGCGCTCCACCTCACCGTTGAACACCGTCGCCTCGTCCGGATCATCACTGTAACGCACCACGATGCTCTGCTGGCTCTGGCCATTGACCACACCAAGGGCGGGCACATCGTAGAGGAGCTCCGCCTTGATGGCGCGCGCGTCACCCACTTCCCGCTGTGGCACCGTGAAGGTCACCAGATAACTGTACTCCCGGTCCCGCTCGATGCTGCCAACAGGGATCTCGATGCTGCGCTCGTCGCCAGGCAGACGGATCGTGCCCAAATACATCAT
>CAYVQF010000026.1:69129-70675 GCA_964454015.1 uncultured Myxococcales bacterium | reverse complement strand
TGCTGCTCCGCATTATGGAGCGAAATGGAGTCTCGTTGCAACTGGACCGGTACAGTAGGTGATGCCGTAATCACCAGAGCCCATAAGACCGTCGATGCGATAGCGGCCGTTCCCGAGTGTGGTTCCGTTGTGCAGAGGAAGCATCGGCATGGCAGCGTCCTGGGTACAATCATCGAACTAGCCTCGCTCTCACGCATTTCCCGCGGCCGGGGGGGAGGCGATAGCCAAATAGTCACATGCACTTACGCGCACCAACAACCGCTGTACCCACCAGAGCCTCTCTGCAGGAAAATTGAATGCGCCATGTGGCTGCATTGATGATTGCCTTAAGACACTTCTGCCAATGGTAGACCCAAATACCAGCACAACATTTGGGTCTCGAAGCAGCCACCTTTGAACTCAGTAGGCTACCGTCGGGTGCGGGACTTGGGGTTAGGTGCCGGGTCGGGCTCCTCAGAACTCTCAACGTTCTGTTTAGCCTGCTTCGAAGCCGATGGATGCACGCCACGTCGCCAAACAACCTGGGCGCGGCATCCATCCCAGCGTGTTCGCATCGAAGGGCAGAAGAGCACCTCTACCTGTTCAGGAACGCGTTTGTAACCACTGGCGTCTGGCACTGAAAGCGTTCGTAAAAACCATGATCCAGCATCCTCATCCGCGCGCATGGTAGCCTCTGTTCTCGGCGCCGCGGTAAGCCCCCCCTGTGTTGGGATGAGGTTCATCGAAACCAGCGTCACCGTGACGAGATCCGTCGTGATCTTGACGCGCTCCGGCTCCATCTTGACCTGTCTAACGGGGGACTCTTGTGCCGGTGTCCCCCCCGCGCCAAAAAACGAGCAGGCCGCACCACCGCCAAACACGTAGAGAAGGATCGCCAGAACTGTATATCGGGACCACCTTGACATAGCCACCTCAGCGAATCACGCACAACGGTGCATTAGGGTTTTCGGCATCACACACCACGACATAGGCTGAAGAACAATCCAATGGGCGCTGCTCACCTCCATGATCGTGGCTTGCCTCACAAACCTGGTTAGGCAATACGACGAACACCGCTTTCCCAAAGGCTGCGCGTTCGACCATGGTAATCGACGGCCCACTACCCAATTGCGGCGGCGCTTCCTTGATCTCAGCCTCTGTTTTCGCCTTTGTCGGGGAAACCTGCTCTGCCTCGTCTGATGACTCCGAACCGCCCAGGAAACTCCAAGGGTTGGCCGTTGCATCATGGGCACCGCACACGATAATCACACAAAACGCCACAACATTGGCCACATACCGCATACTCACTCCCCCCACGCACGGGCGGCTGCTGAGAAAGCATTCACACCCATCGTAATCCAAGCACATGCATTGCATCCGGGATGAAGCTAGCCGTGCACAGCAAGTGGAGCAACGGAAGATCATTTCCTTTGTGCGACAGATCGTCATAGCACCTTCACTTTCATCGGACGCTAGAGCTGCCGCAGGAAGGAACCACACACAGCCGCCGGCAAATCGATCCGTACCCGAAAATCGATCCGTACCCGAAAATCGATCCGTACCCGAA
>CAYVQF010000026.1:10208-69029 GCA_964454015.1 uncultured Myxococcales bacterium | reverse complement strand
CCGAAAATCGATCCGTACCCGAAAATCGATCCGTACCCGAAAATCGATCCGTACCGGCCGACCTATGTGTCGGCCGATTCAACGCAACACCGCCTCACCCAAGCCCCAGACAATCATCCAAACCTCCAGCCAATCCAGGTGTCGGCCGATTCAACGCAACACCGCCTCACCCAAGCCCCAGACAATCATCCAAACCTCCAGCCAATCCAGGTGTCGGCCGATTCAACGCAACACCGCCTCACCCAAGCCCCAGACAATCATCCAGGCCCCCTCGCCCCATCAAAACCCCCGCAAAACGGGCCGACACATAGGTCGGCCCCTACGCGCCCCTCGTTCCATCAAAACCCCCGCAAAACGGGCCGACACATAGGTCGGCCCCTACGCGCCCCTCGCCCCATCAAGACCCCCGCAAAACGGACCTCCAGTCTCCAGCCTCAGGCCTCAAGTCTCAGGTCTCACCCGGTCGGCCCCTACTCCATCACCCAGAAGCCTCCGCTCAGCCCCGGCACGCTCACAGCGATCTCCCCGTTGGCCCCGATGCTCAGGCGCGCCCCCGTCAAGGCCTCCCGCAGCGCCACCACCCCGTGCGCCGCCGCGTCCAGCGTGTAGGTCGCCGGCTCAGATCCCGTGTTCAACACATAGAGTATCCGCTCGGCGCCCCAGCGCTTCACCTGCACCAGGCGCGTCGCGTCGGCCAGCAGCAACTCCCGCTCCCCGGCATAGAGCGCCGGGTGCGCCGCCCGCAGCGCCAGCAGGGACTGCACGTAGTCGCGCAGCGCCTGCTCCTGTGGCGAAAACCCGTCAATGCGCCCGGCGTCCCGCGCCGCGTGGTCGTCGTTCAGCCCCAAATCCCGATGATAGACGAAACCCGGCACCTCCGCCCCGATCTCCTCCCCGTAGTACAGCGTCAGCGGCCCACTCACCTGCACCATGAACGAGAAGGCCGCCCGGTGCCGCGCCCAGTAGCTCTCGTCTTCCGGACCGGGATAACCCGCGCGCTGGATCAGGTCCCCAAAACGCACCAGGTCGTGGTTGCCCAACATCAGGTTGGGCCGCGCCCCAGGCGGATAGCTCTCCCGCCCCGCCAGCCCCTCGGCCAGCTCCATCGCCGGCCGCCCGCTCGGCTCGGGCTCATCGATGCGCTCCTGGGTCGCCAAGACCCGCACCAGCCGGTAGCGCAAGGGAAAATCAAAGCACGATCCCAAGGCCACCAACGCCTCCCCGCCGAAGCACAGCGCCTTGATCTGCGCCTCGTCGCGCCACACCTCCCCCACCATGTAGCCCAGCGTCCCCCAGGGCTCACCGGCCGCCGCCCGCGCCGCCGCCGCCGCCTCCACCGCCGCCACGATCTCCCCCCAAGCCCACACCGGCACCTGGTAAGCCTGGTCCAAGCGCCAGCCGTCGATGCCCAGCGCCTCGATCCACCAGGTGGCCACCTCCTTGTAGAAGGCCAAGGTCTCCGCCTGCCCATAATCCACCGGGTCATGCCCCCCCTGCGGTCGGTGTCCCCCCGGCGAGGCCGCCACCTCGCCGTCCCGGTGATGGCCAAAGACCCCATCGAAGAAAACGTAGAGCCCCCGGGCATGCGCCGCGTCCACCAGCTCCCGCGCGTCCGCCAAGGTGCCGAAGTGCGGGTCCACGGCAAAGTAATCCTGGGCAAAATAGCCCGTCGCGTCCAAGCGCCCGTCGCCCCCGGTCGCAAAAATCGGGGTCAACCACAGGGCGTTCACCCCCAAATCGGCGATATAATCCAAGGCCTCGATGATCCCGCGCAGGTCCCCCTTCATATGGCCGCTCCCATAACCCACACCAAAGCCCAAGGCCTCGTCCCCGCTGCGGTAGGTCCCAACCATCACCTGATAAATCACCAGCGCGTCCCAGGGGTGCGGCGCCGGCCCAGGCTCCGCGCCGTCCGCCTCCGCCTCCGCCTCCGCATCGACGCCCACGTCCCCATCGCTCAGCTCCGCAGCAGCGTCCACCCCATCGGGCGGGTCCACCGCCCCAGCGCGAATCACATAAGTCGCCTGCACCAGCGCCGAACGTCGCCCGGCCCACTCGGCATAAGCCGCCACCTCGTGCCTTCCCTCTGGCAACACGAAGGGTCCTTGGTATTCCACCTCCTCTTGGGCGTGCGCGCCGCCCGCGATGGCATACCTGATGGCCGCCTGCCTCGGCTCGGCCACCAGCGCTATGGCCTGCGTCGGCCCATAAGTCCCGGGCGGCGGAAAGAAGACCGGGGCCCCCACCTGCACCTCCGCCTGGGTGCAAGCCACGCCGAGCCCTAGCAGCAGGCACAGCGTCAGTACAGCGCGCGTTGCCTGGACGCGCCGGGCCCGCGTCAGCCCAACGCCTCGCGCGACACGACAAAACCTGGCCCGTGGATCCCAAAACATAACACCCCGCAAAGAGAGAGCATCCCTGCCAACGGCCGTCAGCGCTGACGCGTCCAGCGCCGCGCGCCTGAACCATCTTGCCGAAAAAAGTTTCCTAGCGCCACGACGCCTCAGAGCTGGGCCACCAACCAGCCCCGCAGGGCGAGTACGGCCAAGACCTGCGCCCGCAGATGGTAGGACCGGCGGTCCGAGAGGTCTGCCACGGGATCGCCGCAGGGCTTGAGGTGCGCGGCCAAATCCTCGGGCAAGCCCGCCGCCTGCAGGGCCGCGCCGAGGAGTTCTGGGGTAGCCGCCGCCGCCACCGTCGCCAAGCCGAGGCCGTCGAAGGCGTCGCTGGGTCCGAAGATTTCTGCGGGAAAGGGGAAGTCGGGGGCGCTCAGGGCCATGAGGCGGAAGCCCCCGGCCTCGCGGAAGCGCATCACCAGCTCGTGCGCCTCGATGAGGGCCTGCATCCCTTCCAACCCCTCGGCGTGGCGGCCGGCCAAGAGCAGGCGCTGCGCCGCCTTGGACCAGAGCACGATGGGATCGCGCTCCAGAACCTGCTGGTGGCCATAGAAGGGCACCGCCAGGCCGTGGGCGCGGGCCAGCGCCGCCAGGTCGCTGAAATCCACGTCCCAGGTGATGTCGTAGTGACCCGGCTGATGGAGGACGGCGTCGCTGTGGGCCAAGTCGCCGTCGGGGCCATAGACCCGCAGGTGCTTGTTCATCGCCCGGGGATCCAGGACGTGGCGGCTGCTCCCGCCGTAGTCGATGAGCAGGGCGGCGCCGCAGCGCTCGGGCCCCGACAAGAGGGCCGCCACCCCGCGGACGAAACGCGGCGTGGCCGCGGCCCAGCACAGGTCCACCGGCAAGAGGTCGCACCGCGCCAAGTCGGTGACCAGAGGCTGGAGGCGCGCCAAATAGGACTGTAGCGCCGCCGGCACCGGGCCGTCGCGGCCATCGGCCGCCTGCCAACCCGCGGCCAGCGGCCGGGGGCACAAGGCAAGCCGTGGCGCCGTGTCCACCGCCTGGGACGGCTGGCGCAGGCGCTCCCACAGCGCCTCGCGTGAGATCTGGGCGCCCGCGGCGTCGCGGGCCACCACGTGCAGGCGCGCCACCTCCTCCGCGGCGCTGATGCGCAGCACCTCGCAGGGGAAGGCGTCCACGAGCTCGTTGGCCACGAGCATGCCGTAAAAGGGCCCCTCCCAGCGCAGGTCGCTGGCGTCGACGGCGCGCACCTCGGCGCGCCCGGCGGCGATGTGCTCGGCCAGGCGCGCGCGCTGCCGCACCCGCAGCTCCGACGCGTGCTCCCCCAGGACGTAGCGCACCCGCCCGGCGATGCCCGTCCAGGGCGCCTCGGCGGCGTGTGCGACGATGTAGTCCAAGGTGTCACCGGCGAGGTCGGCGTTACCGCCGCCCAGCTCCAGGAGGTGCAGGGGCGCCTCGGGCGGTACCCGACCGCTCTCGATCAGGGCCGCGAAGAGGGTGCGGGCCGCCTCGGCCACCATCCAGCCAAAGAGGGGGCGCATGCGCTGAGGGTAGGTCCAGAAGTGGGCGTCCCGGCCAAAAGTCACCTTGCCGCTGCTGTAGTAGCCCCACTCGGGGTCGTAGAGGCAGGCTTGGGCGAAGTCGGCAAAGGGCAGGGCAGCCGAGAAGTCGATGGGCGTCTGATGCGGCGGCACGGGCATTCTCTCCTCGGCGGTGGCGCGGCGGCCCCAGGGCAGGCCGCCGTAGGGTCTGGCGATCCCACTCGTTATGCGGTGCAAGCCCGTGGGAGGTCAAGGCGGTGTTGGCGAAGGCCCGGCCACCGCCAAGGGCGACGCGCCCGCCCTCGCGCGCCGCTCAGAAGGGCTGCGCATGCGCCAGCCGGGCCGCGACGAAGGTCCACTCGGCCAGGATGAAGCCGCTGCCGATGGCGATGGGCTCGAGGTGCGCGCCCAGCGAACGCGCAGACCACGCCTGCAGGCGCTGGGCCAGGGCGCGGCTCTCCGGCGGCAGGTCGGGGGCGGCTGCGGCCAGGTGCGCCGCGAGCAGGGTCCAGGGAAACCAGACCACAGCGATCAGGCCGGAGCGGGTGTCGTTGGGGCTGTGGATGGCGCGCATGGCATTGTCGTGAACCCGACGCCGACATCCCTCTGCGCCGAAGCCACAGTCGGCGGCCATGCGCGCCACGAGGGCCGCGAGCAACGCCGGGTCGGCCTCCGCCGCCAGCCCCTGCTCGGCCGCCAAGAGCAGGGGCACCGCCAGCAGGGCGCTCAGGCCGCGGGTGGACAAGAAGTCGTCCCCGTCGTCGGCCAGGGCCAAGGCCAAGCGGCGACGCAACCAGTCGAGCCCCACGTCAATCGCCTCGGTCGACGCCATGGGCGCGACGCCCTGCGCCGCGAGCAGCGCCAACAGCGCCATGCCGCTCTGGTAGGGCTGCCCCTGGGTGAAGGGGGGATCGGCGAAGCCTCCGTCTGCCTGCTGCGCCGCCAAGAGGTAGTCCCGCCCGCGGCTGAGGTAGGGCATGGCAAAGGCTGGGTCCACCCGCGCCAAGTCGCTCGCCGCCAGGATCACCCACGCCGCGGCGGCGCTCTCGCGGCCCTGCACATACTCGCCCCAGCCGTGCTCGCGCTCAAAGCCGTCCAAGGCGACGAAGCCCTGGCGCAGCGCCGCCTCGTTCGCAAAGACCCGCGCCCGGTAGCTGCTCACCAGAGCCGCCAAGACTTGGGCCGTGGACCAGCCCGTGGCAGGCAGATGCGGGATAGCTTGGAAGGCCCCGCTGGCCTCCTGGGACTCGAGCAACGCCGTGGACCAGCGCGTCGCCGCCGCAGAGAAAGTGACCGCAGCCTCCGCATTCGCTACGGCCAACGCCAGCCAAGACCCTGAGTCGGCGTGGCGATCCGTTGCCGGATCCGGCCCGCCCCTCAGCCACCAGACGAGCAGCCCGACCAGGAGCAGAAGCAGGCCAAGGGCCACGTGCCGCCGCCACTGGGTCCAGGCGCGCCGGCCTTGGCCGTAAGCGCCGTCTCGAGGCGGGCCGGTGACTTCGCCGCGCGCTGGGTGTGGGCCGCGCAGGGTGTGGGCTTGATGCTGGGGCTGCATCTCGTCGACCGGCGCCGTATCGCAGGGGCCCTCCAGGGTTGCGCCAGCGCGCATCATCAGGATCTCTGCCAGGCTCTCGCCGTCGAGGTCGAGGGCCGCGTTGTCGGACAAGGTCAGGTCGAGGGAGGCGCTGTCTTGGAAACGCGTGCGCAGAGCCAGGCCCCAGGTGCTGCCGTGCACCGAGGGGGAGACCAGAAGCTCCGCCAGGAGGGTGCTCATGTCGGGGGTGCGCTCGGACCGCTCGCGGGCCAGGGCGCGGTGGACGATGCGCGTAATGGATTCGGGGAGGGTCGGGGCCCACTTTTCCAGGGGTTCGGCGTCGCTCGAAGCGGTGAGCACCGCCACGGGCAGGGCATCGCCCGTAAAGACTGGGCGCCCGGCGAGCATCCGGTAGAGCACGGCACCCATGGCATAGACGTCGGCCTGGGGCCCCAAGTCGCGCTCCCCCATGACCTGCTCCGGCGCCATATAGGCTGGCGTCCCAATCCACTCCTGGGTCAGGGATGCCGAGGGGGCCGAGGCGTCGATGATTTTGGAGATGCCGAAGTCGATGAGCACGGGATCGACGCGCCGGTCGCGCTTGGCGAGGAAGATGTTGCCAGGTTTGAGGTCGCGGTGGACGATCCCCGCGCGATGGGCTGCCACCAGTGCGCTCATGATAGGGACACAGATCTCGACGGTCTGACGCAACGCAATGGCGCCTTTGCCCTCGAGCCAGGCGTCCAACGCTTCGCCCTGTAGCAACTCCTGGACGATGAACCAGGCGCCGTCCTCGGCGCGCCCGAGATCGATGACCTTGACGATGTGCGGGTGGTCCAAAAGGGATGAGACCCTGGCCTCGCGAAAGAAGCGCTGCAGCGCCGAGGGTGAGCTCACGTCGCGCCGCAGCACCTTGAGCGCCACCGGGCGGCCAGTCCACTCGTTGAGCCCCCCATAGACCACGCCCATACCGCCTGCACCCAGCACGCCCTTGATCCGGTACTTCTCGGCCAGCAAGGTCTCTACGGGCAAGGTCCCCTGAGTCTGGTCTTCCATGTTGGCTCCTCGGCACTCCACGGTCAGCGCACGGCCACACCAAAGCCACACCACGATGTGACACGAGGTGCTACACTACGCAAGCTGCGGTGCAAGCTCGCGCCAAGTGGCCGGTGCATGGCCGCCCTCGCGCGCCGCTCAGTCGCTGTGCGGGGCGACCCAGTAGAAGGTCACGGCGTCGTTCTCGAAGGCCAGGGTGAGTGGGTCGGGCGCGGCGGCGGCGGCGGCGCTCTCGGGCCAGCCTGCCTCGCCGCTGGCGCTGCTCCCGGGGAGGACGCCGGCTACGGCGGGTGGCGGGGCGACGATGATGAGGGTCGGCGGCACACTTCGCCCGGGGGGCCAGAGCCCGGCGAAGAGCAGGGCGCAGGCCGCCGCACAGGCAAGCAACCCAGCCGCGCGGCGCCGCCAAAGGGCGGCGGCGGCGCCGCGCGGCTGGGGGGCGTCGAGGTGCCGCCGCAGCCGCGCCAAGCCCCCCGGAGGTGGATCCAAAATGGGAAAATAGTCGGGCCCCAATGGGCGCTCGCGCTCACACATGGTTCACCTCCCAACCGGCCATGGCTTGACGCAGGCGTTTGACCGCGGCGTTGCGGCGCGACGCCACCGTCCCCAGTGGAATGGCAAGAATCTCGGCCACCTCGGCATAACCACACTCGGCCAGCTCGCACAGCAGCACCACCCGGCGCAGCTTCTCGGGCAAGGCCTCGATGGCCACCATCAGAGCCTGCTGGCGCTCCTGGTCGAGCAGCGCCTCGGGGGCGTTGGTAGCAAAGCTACGGGGCTCCACGGCGCCGAGGGCCTCGAGGCCGACCCAGCCCCAGAGGCGGCGCGCGCGGCGGCGTTTGGAGGCCACATTGACGGCGATGCGAAAGAGCAGGGCTTTGGCGGACTCGGGGCGGACACGCTCGCCCATCTGCCACAAACGCGCGAAGGCCTCTTGTACCACGTCGGCCGCCTCGTCGCGCTGCCACAACCAGCGGTAGACCAGGTTGTAGAGGGGGCGCTCCCATTGCACATAGAGCGCCTCGATTTCTTGCCGCGCCAGGGCCATGTCATCGCCTCAGTTTCGCCCAATGAGAGTGCTGCGCCCGCCACCGTTACCAGCCCGAGGGTAGCCCTCACTCTCTGATGAGGGTCGCACGCACCACGTAGAAGAGGGTCCCTTCGGCGGCGCCGACCTGTAGCTCGCTGCCGCCGCGCAAGTGCATGACGTCCTCGACGCCGACCTGGCCCAAAATCACGGTGCGCTCGGGGGCCAAGACCAGGCGAGTATTGAGCTTCTGCACCTGGCTCGCGCGCCCTTCGACCTGACGGTTGGCGTGGAGGTTGAGTTCGACCATGACGGCGCCGTTCTCGACCAGGGACGTGTTCTGCTCCACCCACAGCACCCGCCCGTTGCCGCTGGCGCGCTCGCCGTCCCCCGAGAGGAGGGAGACTTTCTCCAAGAGAGTGAAGCGCATGGGGCCTTGCGCCTCGACCAAGGAGGTCAAGACCGGGGCCAGCTCGGGGATCTCGATCATGGAGGCCTCGCTCTGCCGCCCCAGCACCAACCAGAAGTCCAGGCGGATGGCCAAGACCGCTTGCTCCGTAGGCACCGCCGCGAGTTCTTGGATGACCTGGGCGATGCCGGCGTGGATGGAGGCCGGCGCCAAAATCACCGCCTTGCCACCAGGCCCCATGGAGATGCGACCGATGGCGTCATCGCCGCTGGCCAGGACGCTGCGCAACATGCCAAAGGCGCGCTTCTCGTGGCCCTTGGGCAGGTCGTAGCTCTGCAAGAGCGGCCGCAGCTCGGGCACCGGCAGGGCGCCGGGACCATGCGGTAGGGCCGGGGACGGGGCTGGCGCCGGCCCTGCCTCGTGGCTCGCCGGCTGGACGTGGATCACCTGCGGCGGCGCTGGCGGCGCCTCCTTGCAAGACCAAGCAGCGACAGGCAGCAAAAAGAGAGCGAGAAAGGCGAAACGACGCATGACGACCTCCAACGGGGTGAGCCGCGCGGGCTCGAGGTGAATGAACGAAAGCACACCGGCGCCGGTGAGTCACCCACTCATACCCCTGAGGCGGACTTTTCTTCGTTGGGAGGTGAAGAAATTTTTGCGGCGCCCCTCCTCACCTAGAAGGAGTAAGCCAGACCGACGTTGAAGCCGGCATCGATCGAGAAGTAGCCGCGGCTCTCGTCGGCGGGGTTCGTGACCGAGCCGAACCACATCAGGGTGTCGATGCCGGCTTTCATGTTGAAATTCTTACTCGCGTAGTAGACCAGGCCAATGTCGAGCCGGCCGATCCCGCCCGAGAGCTTGTGCTCGATCTTGGTCCCCTCTTCCATTCCGGGGACGCTGCGGGTGCCAAAGAAAGCGCCGCCGCCAAGACCAGGCTTCAGAAACATGGAGTTGCCCAAGCGGAGATAATAGTGGGCCATCACGGTTCCCAAAAAACCCACGTCTGTCGAGGTCTGCGTCTCTTCGCTATCGCCCACCTTGGTGGTTTGCGCGTCCTGCCCCAAGAAGAGGTTGAGGTTGAGGGCGACGCTGACATTCTTGGCCACGAAGTAGCGCGGCGTCACACCGCCGATGTAGGCCACGCGAAGCTCCGAAGCCCAAGCGTCGCCATCCTCATCGAGGTTCTGCTTGGAGTAGCCGAGGAGCAGCATGTTGTCGACGGAGATCTCAAAGACCCCCGCGTCGATGGCCTCGTAGCCCCAAGTACCGGATCGCACCGAAGACTGGGCCATGGCCGCACCAGGCAACAGGAGCATCAACAACACCACCAACCACGTCTTTTGCATGTTCACACCTTTGATCAGAGAGCAATGACGAAACAGGCCAAGCAACCCAGTCGTTCTGAGCCACGAGCAGCCAGCATGCCACAGCCAAGCCCATTGGAGAAGAACTCCGCCGCTGGAGGCGCCATGCCTGATTCAGGCGCTGAGTTGGAACCGCGCCCTAGCACCGTCTACTCGACGCGCCGGCTTCGCTCCATTAAAGTCAAGCAGCGTTTGCCACCCGTCATCCATGCCCCTTGTGGCACATCTACTGGGTGAAATCCCACATGTCGCCCCGTCATATCGCCATTCAGCCCCTCTTTTTGCTCTTTGCCCTGATCCTCGCCGTGCCGCCTGCGCGCGGGCAAAGCGATGCGCCAGACGCGGCTGAGCTTGACCCGCCCCCCGCGCCACAAACCATGGTCTTGCCGCCCGTCGTGGTCGTCGCCGACGGCCATGAAAGCCAGGCCTTCACCAGCGCCCGGGCGGTCACCGTCATCGACGCCGAGACGCTGGCCCTGCGTGCGCCGCGGACCACCCCAGAAGCTTTGAGTCACGCCCCAGGGATCTTCGTGCAGAAGACCAACCACGGCGCCGGCACACCCATCATCCGCGGCCTCTTGGGACCGCAGAATCTCATCCTCATCGACGGCGTGCGCTTCAACAACGCCGTCCACCGCACCGGGCCCAATCAGTATCTCAACCTCGTCGATCCTTTCTTCATCGAGCGCATCGAGGTCTTGCGCGGGCCGGGTTCGGTGCGCTACGGCTCGGACGCCATGGGCGGGGTCATCGCCATCACGCCGGCAGCCCTGCGTGAGCACAGCCAAGCTGGGCAGGAGTTCAGCGCCGAAGCGCTGCTGCGCAGCGCCTCGGCCGACCTGGAGCGCAGCGGCCACGTCAAGCTCGGCTACGAAGCCGACGCTTTCGCGGCGCGGGCTGGGGCCACTTTGCGCAGCTTCGCCGACCTCGACGGCGGGCGCGGCGTTGGCCTCCAGCCCTACTCGAGCTACCAGAGCCTCTCGGCCGCAGCACGCCTGGGCTACGCCATCGCTGGCGGCCCCCTGGACCAGTGGCGCGCTGAGGCCACCACCCTCTTCACCCGCATGGACGACGCCGGCCGCGCCGACCAGCTCGCCAGCCGCCACACCCTCCATTTCTACGACAACCAGAGCCACCTGAGCTGGGTGCGCCTAGGCGGCCCTCTGCCCAGTGACAGCGAAGTCTCCCTCACGGTGTCACACCAGTATTTCTGGGAAGAGAAGCGCTCCCAACGGCGCGACGCCAGCCACCAAAACCTGGTCAGCGCGACCCGCGACGAGGTGGGCGTACACAGCCTCGGGCTGGTGCTCGCGGGGCACAGCCAGCCGTGGACGCCGCTGCGCCTGCACGGTGGCGTGGACTTCTACCACGACTGGGTAGGCGCCCAGCGCTGGCAGCGCCAGGAGAGTCCGCCCTGGCGCGCGCTTGTTGAGACGCCCTACCCCGACGGCTCGACCTTCGCCAGCACCGGCGCGCATGTAAACGCCACCGTCGCGCTGCTCGACCCTGCCTCGATCCACCACCTCGAAGTCCAGGGCGGGCTGCGCTTGCAGCACATCGGCGGCGGCGCCCCAGCCAACGGCGCGCTGCGGGCCAACACCTGGGACCACCTCGGCTGGGTGGGCATGGCCTCCCTCGACTATGCCTACGCTGACCGCTTCAACACCGCCCTCTCCTTCTCCCAGGGCTTTCGCGCCCCCAACCTCAACGAAGCCGTCGGCTTGGGCGACGACGGCAAGATCTTCCACATCCCCAACCCCGAGCTGGGCCCCGAGCGCTCCGATACCTTCGAGCTGCTCAGCCGCCTCCGCCTCGGCCCCCTGGCCCTGGAAGCCTCGGGCTATGTCACCCTGCTCCAAGACTTCATCCGCCGCGAACCCGCCACCTGGCAGGGCCTGGAAGAAGTCGCGGGGAAACCCGTCGAGCGCAACACCAACGCCGACGCCGCCCAAGTCTGGGGCGCTGAAGGACAGGCGCTGCTCGAAGTGGGCCTAGGCCTGCACCTGAGCGGCTCCCTGACCTACACTTGGGGCGAGAGCGAGAGCGATGGCACGCGCACCCCCCTGACCCGAATCCCCCCAATCTTTGGGGCGGTGAGCCTGGGCTATCGCACGCCAGCCCAGTGGCCATGGCGCGCCCGCTGCGAGACCTCCCTCCACTTCGCAGGCCCACAACGGCGCCTCTCGCCGGACGACCTGCGCGATCCGCGCATTCCCCTGGGTGGCACGCCGGGCTGGGCCGTGTGGAACTTGCAGGCCTCCGTCGCACCGTTGCCCTACCTCCAGGTGGCTCTCCAGGTCGAAAACCTATTGAACGCCCGCTTCAAGACCCACGGCAGCGGCCTCTACGGCCCCGGCACCAACGCCGTCCTCAGCGTGAGCGGGCGCTATTAGCCCGGGCCCTTCGTCTCCTCCCCCAAGGCGGCCATGGCCACGCAAAGCCGCGTGGGGCCGCGCGCCCCCCGAGGCCACGCGCGGCGCAGGTGTCAAAGGCACAAAAAAAAAGCGCCACCCTGAGGTGACGCCATCAGCACCAGCGCGGCCCTCGACCCATGGTCGAGGAGCGCAGCTTTCGGCTTACATGTTTTCCATGGCTTTGCCGACTTTCTCGTTGTCCATGCACTTCATGATGCCGGGCATCATTTTTTCCATGGCGGCTTCGATGCGCTTGCCGTATTTCTCTTCGGCGGCTTTCTGGTCGGCTTCGGGTTTGTCTTTCAGCTTCTTCTCGAGCTCTTTCATCTCTTTGCTGTTGGACTTGGCCCACTTGTCGAGCTCGTCGCCCATCTTGTCACAGTCGTCTTTGTTCTTGTCGACGATGCTGGCCATCTCTTCCATGTAGGACACGAGCTTCTCTTCGTCGCTCTTGCAGCCGCTGAGACCAATCAAAAGGAAGGCGGCGAGAAGGGCGAACAAAATCTTGAAATTACGGCTCATTTACAGGCTCCTTGCGTGGGTGGTACGTAGGTACCGTCGTTTGCGTGCAAATTTCGGCACGACTTTAGGGACAAAAAAGACACCGAACGGCTACACCGCGTTTCGGCCCTCGAATCGACCCGACGTCGATGAAAAATGTCCATACCCTAGTTGCAGAGAAAAAATCAACCCTGTTCGGATTGGAAAAGATTCCAAGGCGACACGTGATTTCTTGAAACACGCTGGATTTTCTTCGCAACAGTTTAAATATCCACAACATTTTCGCTCGCAACAGCAGAAGACGCCCCCTCATCTCTGCGTCTTTTTTTTCTCCCAGCGCCAGCGAAGGGGGGGCTTTTTCAGCTCTCATCGCCAAAACCGTCGCTCCCCCGCCCCGGGTCGCCACTGACTTCTTGCCCCTGGCCCGACTGGGCTAGCCATGCCGCGAATGACCCTGGCAGGCAAAGTTTCGCCCTTCGTTCCCGCAACAGACACCTTGGCGGCACGCCTTGGCTCGCGGGGCCTTTCTCTGGCCCAGCAAACGCTTTCCCGGAAAGCGACGTACTCCATCTTGTCTTAGCTGCGCCACACCACGTGGCCAGCACTTTCAAAAAACTCCCTTGGTTCCTGAACCAAGCGCGTAGAGGCTCTACCCATGAAAAAGCTCTCCTTCATCATTCCTGCTGTAACCACAATCGTTTTGCTCGCCCACGCCCCGCTCATGGCCAGTGAAGGCACCTACACTCTTGGCACCTTCGAAGCCCGCACCAACATCAGCTTCGTCGGCGAAGCCGATCTCGAAACCATCCACGGCTTCACCAACAAGATCAGTGGCGTGCTTCGCCTCGGCGACAAGGCCGCCCAGGGCGAGACCGTCCTCAGCGTCGACGTAGCCAACCTCGACACGGGCATCCCCCTGCGCGATGAGCACCTGCGCGACGACAAATGGCTGAACGCTGCCAAATATCCCAAGATCGAGCTCAAACTCAGCAAGATCACCGCCCGCAGCGGCGGCAAAATCTGGGACTACGAGGGGAGCATCACCATCCGCGGCGTCACCAAGCCTCTCAAAGGGGAAGCGCGCTTGCGCTTCGTCGACGCCGCCCAAGCCGAGCGCTTCCAGCTCGGCGCCGGCAAGTGGGTCAACGTCAAGTCCGACTTCGAGGTCAACCTCGCCGATTTCGGGCTCATCATCCCCGAAGGCCTGGGGATGAAGGTCAGCAGCACCTGGAAAGTCTCCGTCGATATCTGGGGCACCACCGCGCCTTGATTGACGGCGGCACTTCCACCCGGAGGACTGGCCCATGAAAGGATCCCGCTCAACCCTCACCCTGACCCTCAAAATCCTCTTCGCCCTCGCCCTCGCGACGGGCATCGCAGCCTTTCCCGTCGCCGCGCTCCTCGCTCGTCAGGCCGTCACGGTGCAGCAGGTCCGCCTCTGGGATGACAACCTCATCGCCTTCAACCAGTGGTCCTTTGGCGAAGACGAATGGGACGACAGCGTGGTCGCCATCTACGGCAGCCCCGAGGGCGAGCCTCTGGCCCTGCTCTTCGTCGACCCGGCGCAGATCATCCAACCCGCAGAGGACCCCTCGCTCCGTCTCTTGCCCAAGCGCACGGGCGAGCACTTCGTCCAGGTTCAGACGGTCTACTACTTCGCCACCATCACGACGGGCGTCGCCCTCATCGCCGCGGCCCTCACCCTCTTCTTGCTCTGGCTCGTCCTGCGCCGGCGGCGAGCCAGCGTCACCGCCTGACGACGGCTCCCCGACAGCCTCACCCTGGGTCGACGTTGCGACCAAACCACACGTGGGCATAGCCACCGCCCATGCCAATGCCGATGGCCTTCCACGGCGTGGACCACGACCCTTGGTTGAGGATCACCGCGTTGTGCCCAGAAGAGTTCTTCCACAAATTGAGCGCGCTCTGCGCCTGGGACACGCCAGAGGCCGAAATCTCATAGCCGTCCCCCGTGTACACCGTCAGCTCACGGGGCTTGTTCCACATACACGACGCCTGCGCATGGTCCGGCGTATAGCAGCAGCCCTGCCACGGGCCGTGGTTCGACCAACTATGTAGGTTGCAGGTCCCCACGAGCACCTCGCTGCGGTACGCAATGAGATCCTCCACATGGGTCTGGGCGACGATGGTCAGTGAACGCGACAGTGGAATGCTCGGCAGCCCGTTGTCGGCGCGATAAGCCATGATGAGGTCATAGAGCGCCGCCGCCTCACCCGTGGGGGGGGAAGGGCACCTCAATCACCTCGGGCGCGACGTCCTGCGTCACCTCTGGCGCCACATCCTGGCTCACCTCCGCCACGCCATCGGCCGGGCTGTCTGGGGCCACGTCCGCAGGGGCGTCCTCTCCGAGGTCGGTCACCGCATCGGGCGCCAAATCCGGCGCCACATCGGCAGGCCCGACCTCAGCGCCATCGGGCACCAGGTCCACCGGCGCGTCCCGGGCGAGGTCCGCCTCCGACGGCAAGTCGCCCGTCGCATCGTCACTCACCTCGGCAGCCGTCTCATCCTGGTCGAGGGCCACCGGTACGTCTGGAACCGTACCATCGGCAGCGCTCTGATCGCTGCCGTCGGGCGGCGGCAAGGTCGCCTCATTCTCGCCACAGGCGACACCCACGCTGACCAAGAGGAGCACTAGCACCCACCACCAGCCACGACGGTCTTCTCCTCCAGCGCACCCCTTCACGCCTCGCATGGTGCCTCCTATTGCGGATCGGCCTCGTTGCCAAACCACACATGGGCGTAACCGCCCCCGATACCCACGCCGATCGCCCGCCAGGGCTCGGTCCATCCGCCTTGGTTGATGATGACGTTGTCGTGTCCCGGTGAGCCCTGCCACGAGCTGAGGGCCTCTGCGGCGCTGAAGGCACCCGAGACGGAAATCTCATAGCCGTTGCCGGGGTACACCGTCAGCTCACGGGGCTTGTTCCACATGCACGCCGCCTGGGCGTGGTCCGCAGTGTAGCAGCAGCCCTGCCAAGCGCCGCTGTTGGACCAACTGTGGAGGTTGCAGCCGCCCACCAGGAGGGTGGCAGCATTGGCGATGTGGTCCTGGACGTGGGCGCGCGCCACCGTCGTCAGCGAGGGCGACAGCGCGATGGCCGGCAGGCCGCGCTCGGCGCGGTAGGCGTTGATCAAGCGGTAGAGCTCGGCCTCCTCGGCGTTCAAGACGAAGCCGCCGTTGCTCCCATCAACGCCCCCGTCCGCCTCGACCCAGGTCTCGGGGGCGTCGCTCGTGTCAAAGCTCTGGCCCTCCAGCGGCAGGAGCTCACACCCTGGCGTCAGCAGCAAGACGCCGAGCACCCAGGGTACAGTCCGGCGCCCGAGCAAGCACCTGAGGGGGGTTCGGAGATGCATCTGTGTCGCTCCTGCTGAGGTCAGTGGCGCCTGAGTACGCCGCGCCGGTGGCCTCGGGCCCGCTGTCCTCCCGAGGGTGGAAGCAGAGAAGTCACCCTACACAGCACGATGACCACTATAATGGCGCGTCCCAGGCGGGTAAAGGCCGAGTCGGCGCAGGCTTCAGAAGGAGGCGGCGAAGAGGACGCCAGCCTGGGCGGCGGCACCGAGGAGGATGCCCTTGGGATTGGCGAGCATGGCCGAGGAGACGGTCATCGCCCCCAGGTCATGTGCCCACCGCACCCACCTGGAGAAAGGCAATCAGGGTCGCCATGACGCCTCACCCCTTGGGGGCTAGGCAAAGGTGATGAGAGGCTCGCCCTCGCGCACGGCCACACCCGACTTGGCAGAGATACTGGCGATCTTGGCCGCCGCGCTTGCCTTGATGTCCGTGTTCATCTTCATCGCCTCGATCACCAACAGGGTCTGCCCGGCTTTGACCTCGTCACCCACGGCACAGCAGACTTCGACGATCGTGCCAGCGACAGGCGACAGGAGCTCATTGCCACCGCCGCGGGCCACGGGGGCCGCAGGCTGCGCCGCCGCACGCGCCGGCACCACCGGCTCAGGCGCAGGCGCCGCCGGGCGCAAGGTCCGCACGTCGGGCAGGGCGCTACTCCCAAGGAAGGCCTCCCCTGGGTCCAAGACCTCCACATCCACTTCGTAACTCTCACCGCGAACGCTAATCCTGAGCTTCACAATCTTCCCCTCTTGCAAACGTGCGCCCTGATGGAACCCATCGCCACTGCGGCGCACTTCCCAGCGACACCGTCTTCAGCCTCGTCGCAACACCACGTGTGAGCCCTGCACCTCTGCCCGGCCACGCGCCGCCCAGGGCGAATCACCGCGCGCTGTGGGAAGGCGATGGATGGCACGGATGGCAAAGCGTCTCTGCACCACCGCTGCCACCGCGGCGGTGATGGCCACCAGGGTGACATCATCCAGCGCCGTCTCCGTGGCCGGCAAGGCTGGCGCTGGCTCCGCGTCCACCGACTTGGCCTTGCCCTTGCCCCAAGCCTCCAGGGCAGCGTCACAGCGACGCAATCCACCGATGGTCAAGGTCAAGAGGCCCAGCACCACAAAGACCACCCCCACCCCTATCGCCATGATGACCAGCGCTTCTACGAACATGAGCTTCTCCCTTCAGACGACGCATGCCAGCGAATCACCCGCCATGACGCGACCCGCGCCGCGCCATGACCCGCGCCCCAGGTTCAGAGAGGAATCAAGCCGTGCTTCTTCTGCGGGCGCAGCTCGCGCTTGGTGCGCAAAAACTCTATCGCCGTCGCCACATAGGCGCGGGTCTCTGCTGGCTCGATCACCGCGTCGACCAAACCGGCTTTGGCAGCCTCATAGGGGTTCGCGAACTTGTCATCGTACTCCCGGGTCTTCTCGGCCAAGGTGACCTTGGGGTGCTCCGACTTCTTGATGTCCTCACGGTAGAGGACGTTCACCGCGCCGGCCGCTCCCATGACGGCGATCTCCCCCGTGGGCCATGCCGCCACACAGTCCGCGCCCAGGTCTTTGGCACACATGGCCAAATAGGCGCCCCCGTAGGCCTTGCGGATGACCACGGTGATCTTGGGCGAGGTCGTGGCAGCATAGGCGAAGAGCATCTTCGCACCGTGGCGGATGATACCCCCCATCTCTTGGCGCACCCCCGGCAAAAAGCCAGGTACATCGACGAGAGAGACGATGGGGATGTTGAAGGCATTACAGAAGCGAATGAAGCGCGCCCCTTTGTCCGAAGAGTCGATGTCCAACACCCCCGCGCGCACCGCGGGCTGGTTGGCCACGATGCCCACGGTGCGCCCGACCACGCGACCAAAGCCGACGATGATGTTCTCGGCGAAGTGGGCCTGTACTTCCAAAAAATCCCCGCAGTCGACCAGGCGCACGATGACCTCGTGCATGTCATAGGCCACCCGCGGATCGGCCGGCACGATGTCGTTCAGGGAGACATCGGGCACGACGAAGGCGTTCTCGCAGTTGGGGACGTAGGGCGGCTCTTCGGTGTTGTTGCTGGGCAAGAAGGCCAACAAACGCTTGGTCATCTCGACGGCGTGGGCATCGTCTTCGGCGACGAAATGCACGACCCCCGAATACGTCGCGTGACACGAGACGCCACCCAGATCTTCGGCAGTGATCTCTTCGCCCGTGACCTCCTTGATGACCTTGGGGCCCGTCACATACATCTGGCCTTCGTTGCGCACCTGAATGATGAAATCCGTCAGGGCCGGTGAGTAGGCAGCACCACCGGCACAGGGGCCAGCCACGATACTGATCTGCGGCACCACCCCAGAGAGGAGGACGTTGCGGTAGAAGATACCGCCATAACCCGAGAGGGCCTCGACGCCCTCCTGGATCCTGGCGCCAGCGCCATCGTTGATGAAGACGAAAGGCGAACCCGTCTTCAGCGCTTGGTCCATGATGTGCCAGATCTTGCGCGCCGTCGCGCTGCCAACGGAGCCCCCCGAGACGGTGAAATCCTGGCTGGCCACGTGGACCGCGCGGCCCTCCACCAGTCCAAAGCCCGTCACCACCCCTTCGCTAGGGAACTCCTTGCCTGCCATGCCAAAATTGCTGCAGTGGTGCCCCATGAAGAGGTTGCTCTCTTGGAAGGTCTCGCTGTCGACCAAGAGCGCCAGCCGCTCGCGCGCCGTGAGCTTGCCATCGGCATGCTGCTTGGCGATGCGCGCCTCGCCGCCACCGGCGATGTGGCGCGCCCGGCGAGCCCGCAAGTCATCGATCTTGTCCTGCATCCCAGGCTTCTTCTCGCCATCCGTCTCGCTTGCCATCCTTCAGCTCCTCTCGTGCCACTGGCCTCGAGGCCATCAGCACCTCTAGCGTCACCCATGAAGGTCGTCGCGGCATCCCCAACCACAGCGCGACAACGCCTCAGAGCCGGCCGCATGATGATGCGTCGTCAATCACCGCAGGTTGCGCAGAACGAAGCCACAGCACCCAGCGCCTAAGCCCCCTTCCAGTCGCGATCCAGCAAAAGGAGGCGCACACCCGAGCACCGCGCGTGCCCCCCCTAATGTTCCACTCGTCCCCCCTTGTCAACCGTTTTGCGCTTGAATTATGGCGCATTTCTCCCTGAGCGCCCTCTCCTCGCCCCGAGCACGTCACTTGCGCTGGATTTCGATTTCGGCAACTCTGGACCCATCGCAAACGATGTGCCGCCACGTCACCGCTGACGGCACACCGCGCTCCCTGCCCAGGAACGTGATGGCCCCATCCAAACTCCCTCAGGCCGGTGACCTCCTCGGCCGATTCACTTTGGTCAAGCACCTCGGACAGGGCGGCACGGGCACGGTCTTCGAGGCCATCGAGCAGGGCTCACAACGGCGCGCCGCGGTAAAAATCATCCTCCCCGACGTCGTCGAGCGCATCCCGAGCATGGGGCCACGCTTCCTGCGTGAGGTCAACATCGCGCGCCGCATCGTTCACCCCAACGCCGTGCGCCTCTTCGACCACGGCGAGAGCCCTGAACACTGGCTGTGGATGGCCATGGAGCTGGTCAACGGCGAGGAGCTGACCAAGGTCATCAAACGCGATGGCGCCCTCACTCCCCTGCGAGCCCAGCGCCTGATGCTACAATGCCTCGACGCCATCGCCGCAGCGCACCGGCTGAAGATCGTCCACCGCGACCTCAAGCCCAGCAACATCATGTGCGTCTACGACGCCGATGGCGCCGAGCACGTCAAGGTCTTCGACTTTGGCATCGGCAAGGCCCTCGGCGACGACGAAGACCAAAAACTCCAAGACGTCACCGGCGCCTTTGGCGACTCTCAGGCCACGCCACACTATTCGCCGGCAGAAGTCCTCAAAGGGAAAGGTGTCGGTCCCTTCTCCGATGTCTACTCCTTGGGCTTGATCCTTTTCGAGATGCTCACGGGCCAGCAAGCCATGGCCGCTGACACCATCTTCGAAGTCTATGCCAAACAGGCCCTCAAAGCGGTGCCGTTGCCGCCGTGGTTGATCGATACCCCCCTGGGGAAAATCATCCTCCAAGCCACGGCCAAAGCCCCACAGGAACGCTTCCCCGACGCCATCGCGTTTCATGAGGCCCTGGCCGCCCTCGACCTCAGCAAAGACCCCGGACCCGGCCGCGAAAGCGCGGCAGCACCTGCCCCCAAGCGCGACATCGACACCAACGCCCCCACCCGCTCTCTCCCCAAGAACAAGGCCCCATCCACCCCCTCCAAGCCCATCTCTTCACCCTTGGCCAACCCGCTGGCGGCACCCTTGACCCCCTCTTCCCCCTTCGCCGCCCCCATCGATGCCAACGCCTCGGGGCCACTCTCCGCCCCCATCACGACCCTCAGCCCCGAACACGAAAACAGCGAGAAGCGCGCCGTCATCATCGCTTGGGCGGTCTTCGCCATCGTCTGCGTCGCCTGTGCCTCTATCCTGGCGTCGGTCTTCCTCTGATCGGCCATCGTACCGCAGCGACGCCCCCCCAAAGAGGACACGCCGTCAACGCTGGCGCCACTTCTTCCAGCTCGCACTCAGCTCGCCCGCGTGCTCGACCTTGCGTTGGGCAAAATCGACGGTGCGGTCCAGGAGCAACTCAAAGACCGTCGCCGTGTCGACCAGGGTCCCCTTCACCGCCACCCGTGCCGCCTCGCGAAAAACATCCAGGCCATATTTGGCGATATCCACCCCATCCAGAGATTGCTCTCGGGCCCCTTGCGCTTGCTCCTCGGCGGCCATGACGAAAGTGGCTAGCGCCCGCAGAACGCTCGGCTCCAGGAGCGGGCCAAGCTGAGAGACCACCAAGCGCGCCAAGGCCGCCTCGTGTTTGTGGTCCACCTCCAGCCGGTAGCTGCGCAACTGGGACTTGCCCACGAAACAGATCTCGCTGCGCCGGGTGCCTTCCTGATTCTGGTAGATGTTGACCATCAAGTTCGGGGTGTTGGTCCCCCACAGCCCCAAAAGCATGAAATCACGGGCCCAGCGCCGTGGCCGCAGATCGGGGACGTGCTGGGTGTCGACATAGTGGCGCAGCACCAAGGTGAAGAAGACGACCAGTTTGCTGATGATCTCCGGGTTGTCCCGCAGATGCACACCGTGCTGGGGCGCGCTCAAATCGGAGAGGCTGAAGGTGTCGACCACCGCCTCCCCAGCGTTGGGCAAAGGGCCACCAAAGTCTTGAAAACTGACCACCGTACACGGCAGACGCCGATAGACATAGGGGCGCCCCAAGCCATCCGTCAGCCCGCCACGCGCGTAGAGGCGAATGGTCCGCGTCAAGACCGCCCACAGGGTCTCCTGGGCCTCAGCCGAGAGGTGCGCCAGGCAGCGATCGGCCCCCGATGCGACCAGGTGAGCGGCGATATTGAAGTTGCGCCGGGGGGTCCACTCGGCCCCGGCGACCCCGGCCCGCATAGAGCTCCAGAGAGAATGACCCAAGAAGGCCGCGTGAATCTCACCCGACTGGCTGCCTTCGGACTCGACGTCGAAGTCCGGGTGATCGTGGTGCGCGTCGAGCGCCTCGGCTGCCAAAAACGGCAAGGTCTCGGCCGGCAACGACTCGGCGATGGGGCCCAAGCCACGGCGCAGCTCCGCTGCCAGCGCCGCGACCGTGCGCTGGTTCTCTTCGCCCACGCGGCTGATCTCCTCCTCGGTCACGCTCACGTCGTAGCCATAGGCAATGAGGCGTGGCGCCAAGAAACTCTCCTGTCCCCAGGCCGCGAAGGCCTGGCTGATGAGCGTGCGCGCCCGCGGCCAGTCGAACCAAGGATGACGCGAGCCCAAGAGCCAGCGCGCCGCGTCGCGCACGCCCACCGTCGCCCGCCGCGAGAAGTAATCCCGCAGACGCTCCACCACGGCACCATCGATGGGATCCTCCCGGAGCCGCCGCTGAAAGGCCTCGATGGCCCCTTCCCCGCTCAAGGAGCGAGAAAAATAGCGATCCAAGGCCAACATCTCTTCGGCCGTTGCCCGCCGCGCTCGCTCGGCCCGCAGGTCGCGAAAAACCACCGCGCCACCTTCGCCCGCGTCGCTAGGCCCAAAGAGCAGCGCCGCCGCCGTGTGCATGGGATCCGTGGCGACCTGCTTGTCCAGGGGGCCACAACCAAAGTAGACCAACTCGCGCGCGCTCTCGATGGCCGCGCGCAGCGCCCGCTGCCGCGAGGGAAAGAGGTTCGCCCCCAGCGCGCCCAAGGCCTCTCCCAGCACCCACCGCGGCAGCCCCGGCTGCACCCCGCCCACCGAGAAGGTCACGTCGTCGCGACGCAACACCCTAATCTCATAACGCTGGCTCAACGTCTCGGCATAGTCCGTCAAGGCCGACCGGTCGACCTCGACCCCCTGGGCCGCCGCCAAACCCGCCAGCTCGTCCTCGAGCCAGCGCGGGTCGAAGCGACAGCGCAGCCAGGCCAGCTCTTCCTCGTGGACCCGAACGGAGCGAAGGAGCGCTCGAAATATGGCGCGTTCTTTGGCACCCTGTTCCATCGTCTCTCCTCTACACGAAAAAGCGCATGTCCCATGGGCCCGCCTTGCCATAACGCAGGCGCCCATCCATGCGTCGCAGCTTCAAGCCCGGCACCACCAAGTCCAACTCTGGACCCGCGCTGATCTGAAAATGATCCACTGGATCATAGACATCGCCATCCAAAGTATAGGGCTCGGGATGCTCCAAGCGCAGCTCCAGTGTCCGCGCCAGGGAACGCTCCAGGCCCTTCAGCGAACGCGTCGAGCCCTTCCACAACGCCGGCAGCGCCTTGGCCATCAAACCCGCTGGGCCATGGCACATGACCACCTCGAAGACGTTGGCATCCCAACCCGAGCGCGGAAATACCTTGAAGCGCAGCGCCAACTCCTCGACAAAACTGCAGAAGACCGTGTGCACCTCGCGGCTGAGCGCCGGGCCACCGTCCTGCTGCACTTCCATCTCGAGCGGCTCGGTCATCCGCCGTGCCACATCACCACCCCGCAGCGCGTCCACTGCCAGCTCGGCCAGGAGCTTGGCCGCACCCTTGGGAGTCGTATCACCCCGGCCATAATAGGGCTCCAAAAAACGCGGCGCGATCCCCAGACCAAACATGAAAGAATAATGGCCATTGACCCGCAACAAATTGCGCTTGACACAACGCATGGGGATGTTGTGGCGATAACGCGCGACGGCCAACGCCAAGGTCGCCACACCAGAGTCGTGGATGCCAAAGGAGCGCGGGACCATGTTCTGCGTCCCCGTCGGCAGCAGCAAGATCGGCGGCAGCTTGGCATCACCATAGACCTCCATCATCACCTCCAGGGTCCGATGGGCCGTACCGTCACCACCGCTGATGGCCACCATGTCGATGTCCACCCGCTTGAACTCCTCGATGGCCTTGTGGGCGTCGTCCAATGACGCCGTCGAGGCCACGTCCCCACCCCGCCCGATCATGAAGGCCAAACGATTCTTCAGCTTCGGGTTGAGGCGGTTGAGCCGCGCGTTGCGATTACTGATGACACCGATTCCTGGCATCTGCACCCTCCCTCACGGCATGACCCCAACGCTCACGTCGCCCACTCGATGCTCCGCTCGCGGAAACGCTGGAGCATCTTGAAATGCTCGTCTTCCATCCCCACGAGCCACTCCAGGATCTCCTGCAAGGGCTTCTCGTCGGCATCACGCAACGCGCCGGCATAAAAATCCCGCGCCCGCAGCTCCTCCCACATCGCCACGGTCACCACCTCGATCTCTCCCATCTTCGCCAGAGGCCCCAAGCGCTTGTCGATTGACAAATAGCCCATGGTCCCGGCGCGGATGCGACCCACCGCATCGGCGTGACTGCCCGGTGACAGTTGAGAAAAGAAAGCCTGCAGCCGCTCCATGTGCTTCAGCTCGGCCGCGGCCAAATCCTGCAACATCCGCGACAGGGCCGCGTCGCTGACCCGCTCGCTCATGGCGCTATAGAAGCGAAAGGCATCGTACTCCGAACGGATCGCAAAACCGATGACCCCCGCCGTCGATAGCTCGATGGGCACCACCAACGCCTGTTCGCCCACACCCTTCTTCTTAACCATAGGCAAGCACTGGCCTTCCCCAATGGGGCACGCGCTGCGGTTCACCGGGTTGGAGACGACACCAACCCTTGCTCCTGCTTAGCACGGCTGCTACAAGGCCGCAAGTGCCACCCTATTCGCCACTTGACGCGTCGCGTCTTACGCGAGTCAATTTTGAGATTGACTCGTCCGTCCGCATCGACTACTTTCAGCACAGTCGCGCTTGACGCCTCCCTGTCCTGTCGCCCGAGGAGACCCCTGCATGCCCTCTGACCTTCGCCGCGAAGTCGATCACCAGCGCAAAGAGCGCACCAAACGTTCGCTCCTCGAAGCCGCCATCATCGCCTTTGCCAAACGCGGCTACCACCACACCCTCATCTCCGACATCGTCGCCGAGGCTGGGGTGGGGCAAGGCACGTTCTACCGCTATTTTGGCTCCAAGCGCGAAGTCATCGAGGTCATCTTCGAAGACTTCGTCGCCGATGCGCTGCGCCAGTTCAGTGACATGAGCGAGCACCTGCCGCAGAACCTCGAAGAGTACCGCGCCGCCTCGCTGCAAGCCGTACGCAGCCTCATCGCCATCTTGGAGAGTCGGCGCGCCGTGATCGGCATCATCTTACGCGAAGCCTATGCCGTGGATTCGGAGTTCGAGGCCAAGCTCGACGAGATGACGAACCAGCTCGCGGACCTGGCCCGCTTCTATCTGGAGCACGCCATCGCCCATGGCTTCGCTCGTCCCTGTCAGACAGAGCTGGTCGCCCAGTGCATCGTCGGCCAAGCCCAGCGCGTCATCAGCCTGTGGTGGAAGAACGCGCTCCCACTGCGCGACGCCGAAGCGCTCAGCGTCGAGATCATCGACTTCGTTTTCTGCGGTCTGGCGCCCCAGGGCTGTGTGGGTCCGCGCTGAGGTCGCCTGTGCGGGCCCTGCAGGCAGGGCCCTGAGGAGCTCATCATGCTGCAGTCCAAGTCTTTTCGCGGCCAAAGGGTCCTGATCACTGGCGCCGCTGGCGGCATCGGCGCGGCCCTAGCCACCCAGCTCGCGCAGCGCGGCGCGCGCCTCTTTCTGACGGATCTGCGCGGGGAAGCGCTGCAGGATGTGGCCGCATCCTTGGGCGGCGCTGAGGTTCACGCCCAGGCTTGCGATGCTGGCGACGGCGAGGCCATCGCCGGGCTCGCGGCAAAAGTCACCGAGATTTGGGGCGGCCTCGATATCCTGATCAACAACGCGGGCATCGGCCATAACGGCGCGATCCAAGACACCCCCATCACCCAATGGGAAGCCCTGTTCAGGGTCAATCTCCTCGGCCCCATTCGCCACGTCGAAGCCTTTCTCCCCATGATGCAGGCCGCGGGCCGCGGGCACATCGTCAACATCTCATCGGGCCAAGCTTTTTTCCGACTGCCGTCTTGGGGAGCCTACGCGTGCAGCAAGGTCGCCCTCGCAGCCTACTCGGAGTTGCTCGGCCTCGAGCTCGAGCGTCAGTCCATTCATGTCACCACGGTCTATCCTTTCTTGGCCGACACGGGCTTCTACGGCGGCATCGACGCCGAGACCTCGCTTGGGCGCTGGTCGGTCAAGCTGATGCCCTACTACGCCATGTCGCCGGCCAGGGTAGCCCGGCGTACCCTGCAGGCCATGCGCGTCAAACGCAAGGTTGCCTGGATATCTCCCTTTAATCTGTTCGGTTACTATATGCGCCTCTTTCCACCTCTCGCCGACGCCGTGGGACGCGTGGGCACAGCGCTCCTCGTGAGGCCGCGCGCCACCGCTGGCGCACCTTAGTCTCCATTCGTGTACCCTTCGCCCTGGAGAACCGCCATGCACAGCCCCTTCGCCGCCCTCACCCAGTGGGGTCATCGCCTCGGCTTCGACCTCGTCGAGCAGATGATCGGCTACCACGAATTCCAAGCTGGCTTTGGGCCGCCAGGGCTGCGTCCCATGTCCTTTCACATCACCTGGGGCCCCCAGGATCTTCTGGGCTGGCTCCACCCAGGCTCCCCCGACTTCCTCAGCCAGCCTCTCCACGGCCAAGTGCACATCGATGGCCTGTGCCAGGGGGCCGAGATCGCAGGCCAGCTCGAGCTGCGCTACTTCTCGCAGCGCGAGCTGCGCTATGTCTTCGACTTCACCGCCCAAGGGGAACGCTATCGGGTGCAAGCCGCCAAGGTCAATATCCGCTTGTGGAATCTCCCCCACTCGCATACGACCTGCTGCGGGACCTTGACGCGACTCCAGGATAGTGCCCTGGTATCTCGCTCGGTGACCTTCTTCCGCTGGCGGGATCTCCCGCGCTTCTTGGCTTCTTTCCGCTGGCGCTTGCAAACCGCGCTCAACGACCAGGCCGCATAGGCGCAGCGTCTCCTATTTTTGGCAGCAGCAAACGTCCGCCCTCGGGTTCCACTCGCCCCACGGCGAGCAGCCGGGCGCGCGCCCTTGGGACGTGGTCCCAGCCGTCCCCGGCGACACCCTTGCTGCTTCCGGACGCCATGCACTACAACGCACGTTTAAGGTGTTCGTTATGAACCGTGCACCTAAGAACCCGCACCGGAGGGCCGCCCTATGGAATTGGATGCCTTGCTGTTGGCTCGCTTGCAGTTCGCCATCACCACGGTCTATCACTTCTTTTTCGTTCCCCTCACCCTGGGCCTGGCCCTCTTCGTGGCCTTCGTCGAGACCCTTTACGTCCGCACGGGGGATAGGAAGTACCGCGACCTGGCCAAGTTCTGGGGCAAGCTCTTCTTGATTAACTTTGCCCTCGGCGTGGTGACGGGGATTTTGCAAGAGTTCCAGTTTGGCATGAACTGGTCCGAGTATGCGCGCTTCATGGGCGACATCTTCGGGGCGCCCCTGGCCATCGAGGCGTTGGCCGCCTTCTTCATCGAGTCGGTCTTCATCGGGGTGTGGATCTTCGGCTGGGACAAGCTCACCCCGCGGGCCCACGCTACAGTAGCTTGGTTGGTGGCCTTCGGCTCGCTGCTGTCGGCCTTTTGGATTCTGGTGGCCAACTCTTTCATGCATGAGCCCGTGGGCTATGTGCTGCGCAACGGCCGCGCCGAGATGGACTCCTTCATCGCCCTGCTGACCAATCCCCACGTCTGGGTCCAGTTTCCCCACGTCATCACTTCGGGCATGGCCACGGCCGCCTTCTTCGTCATGGGCATCAGCGCCTGGCACATTCGCAAGGGCACCAAGGACGCCCCGCTCTTCGAAAAATCCTTCAAGTTCGCTGCTGTCTACGGCCTAATCGCCATCGTCCTGGTCATCCTGGTGGGGCACACCCAGGCCCAACACATGATCCGGGCCCAGCCGATGAAGATGGCCGCCGCTGAAGCCCTGTGGGAGACAGCGGACCCTGCCGACCTCTCGCTCTTCACCATCGGTGACGAGAGCGAGCTGCGGGATCGCTTCGCCATCAAGATCCCCCGCCTGCTCTCGCTGCTGGCCCACAACCGCCTCGACGGCGAGGTCAAAGGCATCCGCAACTTGCAGGAAGAGTTCAGCCAGAAATATGGACCAGGGAACTACATTCCGCCCGTGGCCCTGAGCTATTGGACCTTCCGCGCCATGGTCGGCGCCGGCTTCGCCATGCTCTTCCTCGCGGCCCTGGCCCTCTTCTTCAGCGGCAAGAACACCCTGACATCCCGCCCGCGCTTTTTGTCCCTGATGACGGCCGCCATCTCCCTGCCCTACATCGCCAACTCCACCGGCTGGATATTCACCGAGGTGGGACGCCAACCGTGGATTGTCTACGGCCTCCAGAAAACAGAAGACGCCGTCTCCCCCACGGTGAGCGGCGGCGAGGTCTTGTTCTCCCTCATCGCCTTCAGCCTGCTCTACGGCCTGCTCATGGTGGTCGATGTCTACCTGCTGCGCCGCTACGCCATCGCAGGCATCCCCTTGGCGCCCCTGGACGACCCCGACGACGCCCCAGAGGAGGCTCCAGAGGCTGCGCCCGCTGCCTGTGACGACGCCACGACCACCCCAACCGCGAGCCATTGAGGAGGAGACACCATGGATCTGAACATTTTGTGGTTCGTCTTGATTTGCGTGCTCTTCATCGGCTTCTTCTTCCTCGAAGGCTTCGACTACGGCGTCGGCATCCTCCTGCCGTGGCTCGGCCGCGACAACCACGAGCGGCGCATGGTGCTCAACAGCATCGGCCCCGTCTGGGACGGCAACGAGGTGTGGATGATCACCGCCGGGGGGGCGCTCTTTGCGGCCTTCCCTCACTGGTATGCCACCCTCTTCAGCGGCTTCTATCTGGCCTTGGTCCTGCTCCTCTTGGCGCTGATCATCCGTGGGGTCGGCCTCGAGTTTCGCTCCAAAGTCGACGCCCCGGGCTGGCACAAGCTCTGGGATTGGGCCATTTTCGGCAGCAGCGCCACCGCGGCGCTCCTCTGGGGCGTCGCCATGACCAATATCCTACGCGGCGTCCCTATCGACGGCGACATGCACTATGTCGGCACCTTCTTCGATCTCTTGCAACCACACGCCTTGTTGGGCGGCGTCGTCACCCTCGGTCTCTTCACCCTGCACGGCGCGCTCTTTCTCACCCTCAAAGTGGGGAGCGGCATCGAGGTGCGCGCCGCCCGCTTGGCTGAACGCCTGTGGTTGCCCTTGGTCATCGCCCTGGGGCTGCTCATCGTCTGGTCTTACATCGAGACGGACACCCTCCCCGCCCTCGGGGTGAACCCCGGCGTCATCCCCATCGCCTCGCTGGCCACCATCGCCTCGGTGCGCTGGTTCCTTCACCAGCAGCGCCCTGGCTGGGCCTTCGTCATGACCGGGCTGACCATCGCCTTCATCACCATGACGGTCTTCATCGCCATCTTCCCCAACGTCATGATTTCCAGCCTGGGCAGCGACTTCAACATGACCATCTACAGCGCCTCGGCCAGCACCTACACCCTCTCCCTGATGACCCTGGTCGCCCTCTGCCTGCTGCCTCTGGTCTTGCTCTACCAAGGCTGGACCTACTGGGTCTTCCGCAAACGCATCACCAAGAACACCCCCTTGGTCTACTGATCGGGCGCCGCCTCTCCCGGCCCAGCCCCCGTCGCCGTGGCCTTGGCCTCCTCTCCATCATGGCCATGGCCATGGCCATTGCCATTGCTTTTCTTGCGGAAAGTCTGCAGGTCCAGATAGCCTCGGGGCCTAAAGCCCTCGCCTTGTACCTCATAAACATTGGACACGATGATGAAGGCCTTCGGATCGATAGCGCGCACCAGCTCCGTCAAGATCTGAACCTCCTTGCGATTGACCACCGTAAAGAGGACATCACGCTCGAGGCCACGATAGAGCCCGCGCCCGTGCAGAGCCGTCGCGCCACGGTTCAATTGATGCATGATGCAGGCTCCGATCTCTTGATTGCGGTCGGAGATGATGAAGGCGCTGCGCGCGTAATCGAAACCGTCGATCACCATGTCGATGAGCTTCGACGAAACGAAGAGGAGCATGAAGGCGTAGAGGGTCAAGGCCAGGGCGGGTTTCTCAGCAGAGAGATCCTTGTAGTGGATGATGAACCCGGCGAAGGAGATGACGAAGAAGTCCACGAACATGATGGTCTGGCCCGGACGTGCGCCCCAGCGTTTCTGGGCGATCGCCGCGATGATATCGCTGCCGGCGGTGGTCCCTTTGAAGCGAAAGATGATGCCCAAGCCCAGCCCCAAGAGCATCGCCCCCAAGAGAATGAGGAAGAAGAAATCGTGGCCCAGCAGGTACTGAACTGCCGCGCTGTCCTGCGCCCGGATAAAGCCCAGGCCCGGAAAATCACCGCGCAGGAGATCGATGAAGAGGGAGTTCGCCGTGAAGCCATAAAAGGTTCTAAAGCCAAAGCTTCGCCCCAGCTCACGCACACCCCAGATATAGAGCGGCACGTTGAGGGCCCACATCATCAACCCCACGGGGAGGGTGTAGCCCGAGAGGTAGTGCAGCGCCATGCTCAGACCCGAGACACCGCCAGGCACCACCTGGGCATCGACGAGAAAGACGCCGATGCCCAACGCCATGAGAAAGGCCCCGACGGTGATGAAAAAATAGTCGAACAACACACGCGTTTTCGTCGCACTCATCGAAGTCCCCATCATCTCGCAACTGCCAACGGCCCCCTCGTGCCCGCGGCGACCTCGGTCACCGGCATGAAAGCGGCGCCGATCTACACAAGTCCCGCTGCGCCCGCAATCGTTGTCTGCCCCTTGATCCGTTTTCCTCCCGGCTCGCCCCCCATTTTTGCGTCTTGACCACACGCACCGCCTCACGCACACTTTCCAACGTACGCAAGCTCGCTGGCATCATGCCAGGCTTCCCCAGGCATCGCTTCAACGCGACCGCAACGCCCATGGTGCTCATATGAAACGCGCCGCTTTCGTCCTCCTGTGGTTGCTCCTGATGGCCGCGGGTTGCCAACCAACGACCAACGACCACCCCAAGGCGCCCACCGCCCCCCCCTCACCTCTGCCACTGGCACCAACGCACCAGGAGCGACCCCGTTTCAGCCCTGACGGACGGCACATCGCCTTTCACGCTGGTCCCGAGGGCGAACGCCAAGTCTACGTCATGAACGCCGATGGCACGGATGTTCGCGCCCTCACCGAGGGACCGGGCGACCACTGTGAACCCACCTGGAACCACGACGGCAGCCGAGTGGTCTACGCCTCGCGCCGGGCTGGCACCTATGATCTCTGGGTGGTCGCCGCCAGCGGCGGCGCACCCGAGCAAGTCACCCAATTTCCCGGCGACGCACGCGAACCCTCTCTCAGTCCGCTCCTCTACGGATTCTACGCCATCGGCGCCGATGCGTGCGGTCCTGGTGACCTCAAATGGCAGACCGATTTCTACGAGAAGGTCTTCTTCACTTACCACGACCAAGAGCGTCAGGAGATCTGGTTCGCCTCCTTGAAGCCCGATGTTCCGCCTCCCTCTTCCCACGCGGACCCCGATTTCCCGCCATCACCCCACAACACCCACCACGGCCGCATATCACCGCTGGGCCATCGCTGCCACGCCCCCAGTAGCGCCCCCGACGGTACCAGCCTGGTGTGGGTGTGCAGCGACCCCGAGGGCGTGGTCTATGATGCCACGGCCGAGTGGACCCAGAGCTTCACCCAGGCTGTGGCCAACCTCGCGCTGGATGACACGCGCCCGGGTTGTGATCATGGCGACGCGGCGTGCTTGGCCACCCTACCTCGCTCCTACGCCAGCTTTCATGGCGTCAGCAAATCCGACCCCAGGGATCGACTCAGCACACCGTCGATCTCCAACAACCAGATCTTTCTCATCGCCACCCGCGATGGACATGGCGTCTGGCGCGAGCGCTGGCAGACCCACTCAGCGTGGCAAGCTCTGCCCATTCAAGGTGAAGGGCTGGCCAACCTCATCTGGTCTCCCGACGGCAAACGCATCGCCTACGACATGCCAGAAGCAGAGGGCCGGCGCATCGCCTGGGCCGAGAGCGACCATTATTTGCAAGAGGTGCGCAACCTCATCGATTTTCCAGAACTCTACGTCAAAGGCACCTCGGAGCGCTTGCAGGCCAACCGCTTCGTCGCGCGCCCTGGCCAAGGTCGAGAGTTTTACGCCGTCCATGAGCGCCTCCGCTACCAGCGCCGCCCACAGTTCATCACGGCCGACGCGGCCCTGCAGTTGTTTCGCGACGACTTTCAACGCCGTATTCAGCACGCCGAGGTGCGCGCAAGTGAACACCTGCTAGCCTTCACGGAGCAGCTCTTGCACCACTTCACTGCCCGCTATCGCGTCGCGCCGAACCCGCACGACCTCTATTACGCGACCCTCTTCGCCGTCGCCTGGGCTCCCCTCCACGCTGCGGCCAACATGGAGCGTCTCACCTTCGATGACGCCATGACCCTCAACCACCTCGCCTACTTCCCCGATGAAATCGACACCGAAGAGGCCCAACGCCTAGCCGAGCTACAACGCCCCATCATGGAGCGCCTGCCGGCGCTGACCCGCGCCGCTCTGGACGACTTGCCCGAGGCTTTTCCGGCGCCCATCCGCCAAGCGACCCGGGCGCACCTGGACGACATTTTCGCCCATCAAGGGGTTGGCGACCTCGCCGTGCCAGGCCGGGAGCGGCCGGCACGCATCGATTGGAGTCAGTTCCAGGTGCGCGGTCCCTACGCCGAAAACGCCCTGGCAGGCTACTTCCTCGCTTTGAGCTGGTATGCCCAAGCCCCGTTGCCCTTTGACGCCTCGCTGCACACCCTCATCGAGGCCCTCCAGCAACCCGATGCAGAGGGCAGCACGCCTTTGGCCCATTGGCGCTACGTCGATGACATCATCGGCGCGTTCATGGGTCGCCCCGTCGACGCCACCCCAGCCCACCTAGTCCAAGTCCACACCGCGCAGGCCACGCTCTTTGCGCCCTTTGCTGCGGCCGAGCTGCGCGAGCAGCTCGAGACCCTGCGGGGTCCCATTCGCCTGCGCGACGCCGAGGCCGCCGAGAGCGGTGCCGCGGCTATGGCCCTGAAGATCACCCTCTTTCCCAAGCGTCAGGGTCTGGACACCACCTTCTTTCGCGGCCTGACCCACCCCGACGTCCCCTTGCGCGGCATGCCCAACCCGCTCGACGTCATGGCAGTGCTCGGCAGCGACCGCGCCCTGGAACACGCCATCGCCGCGGCGCCCGAGAAGCAGCGTGAAGCCTATGACCAGGCGCTGCGCAAGGTGGTGGCTGAGCTCCCCGGGCGAGAGAGCGCCTATTGGAGCACCGACCTCTACCACAGTTGGCTCGCCGTGCTCGCCGTCCTGGTCACCGAAGCCGGCCTCAGCGCTGACGCCGTGCTGGCATTCGCCGCGACCACGGCCTGGCAAGACCGCCTGCTCTCCACGGCCCTCGCCAGCTACACCCAGCTCAAGCACAGCGCCGTGCTTTACAACATGCAGGACATGAGCGTGGAGTGTGGACCCGACGAGAGCTACTTGGCCATGGTCGAGCAACCCTATCTCCCGCGTCCCCGGGGCTTTGTCGATCCCATGCCCGAGTTCTTCACGGCCCTAGCGAAGCTCGCCCGCGTCACGGCACAGCGCCTGACACCGGAGAATGACGACGAAGCCGCGCAGGATGAGAGTGTCGTCGCCTTCATCGACAGGCTCGCCCAACTCGCGCAAGGGATCCGCGACGCCCAACCCCTGAGCGACGCAGACCATCGCTGGATCGAATGGGCGGGCGCGCTGATGGAGAAGCTCACGTTGGATCACGCCCAAATGGGCTTTCAAATGGGGGGTAACGCCCGGGCCGAACGCGGCGTGGCCTTGGTGACCGATGTGCACACCAACCTCCAGCAGGCCAGAGTTCTCCAACTCGGCGTGGGCCGGCTCCTCGATTTCTACGTCGCCGTGCCCGACGGTCCCTACCAGAGCATGACCCAGGGCGCGATCTTCTCTTTCTATGCCTTCGAACACCCCATGTCAGAGCGCATGACCGACGACGCCTGGGCCCAACGCCTCGAATCGGGTGAAGTGCCGCCGCGTCCGGCCTGGCTCGCATCCTTCGTCGAAGAGGAGCTCCCAGTCCCCGATGCGTTGCCCTAGCGCGCAGGCTCCCCTCCGGCCCCCGGGCGCGGCGTCACGCGCACGGGCACTTGCCCCGAAGAAAGTCATTGGACGGCGACGATCTAGACGCACGTGGTCACAAAAGGACGAACACTGACCAGATGTCGAGACACATGCCCTACATCCTTCGTTTCCTGCCAAGCCAGGTCTATGCTATCCTGCACCAGTGGACACGCTGCCCATAGGCTGTGCTCAAGGAGCCGCATGCAAGCCAAGTCGGTGTATTCCCGTCAGCTCGATCCGTATAAGGCGGGCTTTGAGTTGGGCCAGGCCTTCGCGCCCATGGCACCGGAGGTGGTCTTTCTCTTCCCGACCATTCACTACGGTGGCTCGCCGGAGCTGGCCGAAGGCCTTTATGACGCCGTGGGGCGGCCCGACATGGTGCTCTTTGGGAACTCTGGTGACGGCTGTTTTGCCCAAGAAGGGTCGGCGAACATCGGCGTCTCGGCCCTGGCCCTGAACAGCGATGCGCGGGTGCGCTGGCGCCTCGGCGTGGGTGAGGGCCTGGCCCAGGACCCGGAAGCGGCCGTCGCCCGCTGTTGGGAATGCTTGCCGGCAGAGGCCAGGAACGAAGCGTCCATCTTCTTCGCCGCCGCCGATTTCCGCAGCGACTCCTCCGCCCTGATCCACGCCCTACGCCAGCGCGCTGCGGCCCCTATCGTGGGGGGCTTGGCTGCGGACAGTCGCGCTTTCAAGGAAGCCTTCGTCTTCGCCAACCGCGAAGTTTACACCGACAGCGTCGTGCTCTTGGCCGCCCAAGGCGCGCTGGCCTACACCATCCATCTGGCCCACACCTTTGAGCGAGTCGGCAAAGCGGGCGTCGTCACCCGATGTGCCGCCAACCATGTGCAGAGCATCGACGACCAGGCAGCCATGCGCTTCGTCGAGGCCCAGTTGGGCAAACACTTCGTCAACATCGACGAAGGGATCACGGCCTTTCAGATCACGCGCCGTGGCTTGCGCCACCATCTCGTCCGCTCGCTCCGTCTCCCCACGGGCCGTGAGGCTGCCACGGACGTCAAGCTCTTTGGCAGCATCGAAGAGGGTGACAGGGTTCACTCTGCCTCAGTTCACCTGAAGCGATCCTCCAGGATGTGCGCGCCCTGGGGCACCACCTCACCAAGCTCCCCTTCAAGCCCGTGGCCGCCTTGATCATCAGTTGTGCCGGACGTAAGTACGTCTTGGGCGGCGACCTCCGGGAGGAGGCGCGAGCCTTCCTCGAGAGCGCCCCCCCCCTCGCCGCCATGGCAGGCTTTCCCTCCTTCGGCGAGATCGCGCCTTTGCGACAACAGAGCGGCTATAGCGCCTCGCTCTTGCACAACATGACCCTGGTGGTCGTCGCCATCGGCGAGGAGGATGCGTCGTGACGCCACGCTTTCTTTGCATCGGCAGCGACGCGCCGCCGGGCTTTGTCGAACGCACTCCCACCAAGGCCGATCTCCTAGGGGGGCCCATCGCCATCTGGGCGGCAAGCCTCTCGGCCATCCAGCCGCACATCGTGCCGCTCCTTCCAAGGATTTGCGGCCTCGTCCTCACGCCAGCAACATCGTTTCAGAAGCACGAGCTGGCGCCCACCCTGTGGCACCTCGAGCTGCCGCCGGTGATGTACGACGACGCGCAGCCCATGGCGTCCTCCTTTCTGGATCTCTTGCAACGCGTCGCCGCGCATCACAACGACAACCTCTGCCTGCGCGCCGAGGCAAAGCAGAGTCTCCATGAGCAGGCGCAGAACCTCGCCCACTATCACGAGAGCGCCCTGCGCATCGGTCGGCTCTTCGACGCTCTCCAAGCCAACGAAACCAAGTATCGCACGCTCCTGGAGAACCTCTCTGACGCCATCGTCGAGATCACTCTAGACGCAAAAATCATTTTTTGCTCCCCCCAGCTTACGGAGATCCTCGGCTATCCGCGAGAGGCATTCTGGGAAGCCCCTGCCTACGACTTCGTCCACCCCGATGACGTCGGCAAGCTACAGGACCTCGTTCAGCAGGCGCTCCAATCCCGCACCGTGAAGGGTGAGGTCGTGCGCGCGCGACGCCAGGATGGGATCTACAAGTATCTCAGCCTCTCCGGGCGTGTGATTGAGCATCCCGACGGACACCTCTCGATCGTTGGGATCGTCAAAGACGTCGATGAAAAGCAGCGCATGGCCGACGCCCTCCAGGCCGCCCAAGAGCGCTACGATCTTGCCCTGGCAGCGGTCAACGACGGGATCTGGGACTGGGATCTGATGACCCAAGAACTCTTCTTCGACGCCGGCTGTTACCGCCTGACGGGCTACGCCCCAGACGCCTTCCCCAGCACCTTCGCTGCCTGGTTCGAGCACCTCCATCCCGCGGATCGCACCGCCTTCGAGGACGCCTTCTCCGCGCACATCGAAGGCGACAGTCGGGGCCTCGACGTGTCCTTTCGCATCCGCCACCAAGAGGGCCACTGGATCTGGCTGCGCGCGCGGGGACGGGTCGTGACCCGAAGCGACGCGGGGACACCGCGGCGCATGATGGGCACCCTCACCAACATCACCGCCTGGCGCGCCGCAGAAGACGCGCTCCGCGAGAGTGAAGAGCAGCTCCGCATCACCCTCGACTCTATCGGCGACGCGGTGATGGCCGTCGACGTCGCTGGGCGCGTGGTGCGGATGAACCCCGTCGCCGAGAGCCTCACGGGATGGTCTTTGCCCGAGGCCCAAGGCCGGCCTCTGGAGGAGGTCTTCCACATCGTCAATGCCTTCAGCGGCGTCCGCGCGCCCAACCCGGCGCAACTGGTATTGGCGAGCGGCACGGTGGTCGGCTTGGCCAACCACACCACGCTCATCGCCCGTTCGGGTAATGAGGTGCAGATCGCCGACTCGGCTGCCCCCATTCTCGACGCCACAGGTCGCACCGTGGGGGTGGTTTTGGTCTTCCGCGACGTCACCGAGGCCTACCGTGTTCAAGAAGCGCTGCGCAAGAGTGAGGAGACTTTCCGCAGCCTCGTCGAGTCGTCGCCCATGGGCATCTACCTCTACGAGCTCAGCCCGGACGACCAACTGGTCTTTCAAGGCGCCAACCCAGCGGCCGACCACATCATTGGCATCGACCATGGGGACTTCGTGGGTAGCACCCTCGATGAGATCTTCCCACCCTTGCTCGAAACGGAGGTCCCCTACCACTTTCGCCGCGCCGCCGTCCACGGTGAGGTCTGGCGCGGTCAAGTCCCTTATCAATCCGGCGAAATCAAGGGGATCTTCGAAGTCACGGCCTTTCGCATGGCACCGCGCCGCATCGGCGTCATGTTCAGCGACATTTCGACTCAGATCCAGACCCTGGCCGCGCTGCAGCAGAGTCAGAAAATGGAGGCCATCGGCATGCTCGCTGGTGGTATCGCCCACGATTTCAACAACATGCTCGGGGTCATCCTGGGCAACGTCTCTTTCGCCCTGTGCCAGGTCGAAGCCAGCAGTGAGCTCCGTGAGGTACTCGAAGACGTCCAAAAAGGCGCTCAGCAAGCCCAGACCTTGACGGGTCAACTCCTCACCTTCGCCCGGGGCGGTGAGCCCATCAAAAAGCTGCTCGACTTGAGTCAGCTCGTCACCGACTGTGCCGGCTTCGTCACCCGTGGCTCCACCTCGCGTTGCCATATCGACTGCCAAGAAGGCCTCTGGGCAGCCGAAGTCGATCCTGGCCAGATCAATCAGGCCCTCAGCAACATCCTCATCAACGCCATCCAGGCCGTGCCCCACGGCGGGATCATCCACATCCACTGCCACAACGTAGCGTACACAGCGCCGCCGCCCATGGGCCTACCGGCGGGCCACTACGTCCAGATCGACGTCACGGATCAAGGACCAGGCATCCCAGAGGAGCAGCTCCCTCGCGTCTTCGACCCCTTCTTCTCTACCAAGCGCCAAGGCAGCGGTCTCGGCCTGGCCACGACCTATTCCATCGTTCACCGCCACCACGGGCACATCACCGTGCATTCACGCCCGGGAGCCGGCTGCACTTTCAGCCTCCTCCTCCCAGCAACCCTCCAGGTCGCCGCCGCCGAACCCGCGCCCATCGCGCCGAGCCGACACCGCGGACACGGCAAGGTCCTGGTCATGGATGACCAGGCACCCCTCGCCCAGATGGTTGGCAACATGCTGCGTCACTTAGGCTATCAATGCGACTGCGTCCACGATGGCGCGCAGGCCATCGAAGCCTATTGCGCCGCCCAGCAAGCCGGGCTGCCCTACGATCTGACCATCCTCGATCTCACCGTCCCCGGAGGCATGGGCGGCGCCCAAGCCATGCAACGTCTCAGGGAAATCGACCCAGACATCAGAGCGGTGGTCTCTAGCGGTTACTCGAACGATCCCATCATGGCCGAGTACGGCGACCACGGCTTCTGCGCGGTCCTGCCCAAGCCCTACACCGTCCATGATCTCTCGGCCCTCCTGGCCAAGCTCTTCCCTACCCCTTGAGCGCGCGCCCCTTCGTCGCGCCGCCTCTCAAGCGCGCCCTGGGAAATTCCGGGCGCTGAAGCTAGCTCAAACAGAAAAGTTTCGTACAATGCCCCCCTGTTTTCGGGTCGCCCCTCTTCGCAATTCACCGCGACCCTATGCATGACAAGGATTGGCATGAGTGCGCGCACCATTGGTATCGACGTCGGCGCCGAGACGATCAAGGCCGTTGAAATCACCCACCGCGACGGGCAAGCCACCTGGACCCGCCGCGCCTTGCTCGAACACCACAAGGCCCCTGAGCCCGCCCTGGCAGAACTGCTTGCCCTCTGGGATTGGCCCTCCATCACCGACGCCGCCGTCACTGGGCGCCTGAGCCGGGTGCTGCGCCTGCCCCGCGTCCCAGAAAAACAGGCCCGGGCCACGGGCTTCCGCTTCGTCCAGGACGACGACCCTGCCACCCTCGTCGCCATCGGCAGCCACGGCTTCTCGGTCCTGGAGCTGCGCGGCGGCGATCTCGAAGTCTTCCGCGAGAACAATCGCTGCTCCCAAGGCACGGGCAACTTCTTGCGGCAGCTCGTCGAACGCTTCAACCTCGACATCGAAGCCGCCAGCGCCCTCTGCCTGGACGTCTCCGACCCGGCCCCGCTCTCGGGGCGTTGCCCAGTCATCCTCAAAACCGACATGACCCACCTGGCCAACCATGGCACCTCCCACGCCCGCATCTTGGCAGGCCTCTATGACGCCGTGGCAGAGAACGTCCAGGTCTTGGTCAAGCCCGCCCTCAGCCCACGACGCCTGGCCTTGCTCGGCGGCGTCGCCCGCTCCGAGCGCATCCGGCGTCACTTCGCCACCTTCGCCGCACGCCACGGCATGGACATCCTCGAGCTCGACCCTGAAGAAGCGCGCTATGTCGACGCCTTGGGCTGCGCCCTCCTCGCCAGCAGCGATGGCACCAGCACCCACTTGCCCCCCCTGAACCTGCTCTTTGGCGCCGCGGTACACCAAAAACTCGAGCGCTTGCCAGCGCCAGCCACCGCCCGCGCCCGGGTCCACCGCCTCAGCGCCCCACCCCTACCCGATCCCACCGCCCTGACCCCGGCGCCCGCCATTCTCGGCTATGATCTGGGATCCACGGGCGCCAAAGCCGTGCTCCTCCATGGCCACGACGGGCAAATGCTGTGGCACGCCTATCGCCCAACCAACGGCGATCCCGTGGGCGCGGCCCAAGCCCTCACCCGCGACTTCCTCGACTCCCCTTGGGGCCGCTTCCCCGTCCTGGCCGTCGGCGCCACTGGATCGGGCCGCGAAATCGCAGGCTCTCTCCTCATGGCCTGCTACGGCGCAGAGCGCGTCTTCGTCCTCAACGAGATCGCCGCCCACGCCGAAGGCGCCACCCACTACGATCCCCGCGTCGACACCATCTTCGAAATCGGCGGTCAAGATGCCAAGTACATCCGCCTCGACGACGGCCGCGTCGTCGACGCCGCCATGAATGAGGCCTGCAGCGCCGGCACGGGCTCCTTCATCGAAGAGCAAGGCCGACGCTTCGCCGGTGTCCGCGATGTGGTCCAGCTCGGCGAGCTGGCCCTCGCCGCCGCCGATGCCGTCTCCTTGGGACAACACTGCTCCGTCTTCATGGCGGAGATCATCGACGAAGCCGTCGCCGCCAACCTGCCGCGCGACAGCATCATCGCCGGCATCTATGACGCCGTGGTGCAGAACTACCTCAACCGCGTCAAGGGCAACCGCAGCGTCGGCAAGGTCATCTTCTGCCAGGGAATGCCCTTCGCCGCCGACGCCCTCGCGGCCGCCGTCGCCCGCCGCACCGGGGCCGAGGTCATCGTCCCCCCGCATCCCGGAACCATTGGCGCCCTCGGCATCGCCCGCCTCACCCGGCGCGAACGCAGCGTCGAAGGTCACGCCGGACTCGATCTCAACGACTTCCTCAGCGCCGAGGTCATCCGCCGGGATCACTTCATCTGCAAATCGACCAAAGGCTGCGGCGGCGCCGGCAACAAGTGTCGCATCGAGCGCATCGTCACCCGCGTCGTCGGCCAAGAGGGGCGCTTCACTTGGGGCGGCGGGTGCTCGCTCTACGACCGCGGTACCGGGCGGCGCAAGCTCCCCGATCTCACCCCCGACCCCTTCCGCGAACAAGCGGCCTGGCTCGCGAACCTCCTCGGGCAGCTCCCGCCTGGCACCAACGGCCGCCGTCTCGCCATGAGCGATGAGTTCATGCTCAAGGGCTTGGTCCCCCTCTTTGCCACCTTCTTTGCCCACCTCGGCTATCAGGTCGAGGTCACCCATGGCGCCGACCAGAAGATCCTCAAGCGCGGCATCGAAGAGGCCAACATCCCCTTCTGCGCCCCCATGCAGCTCTTCCACGGCGTCGTCTCGACCATGGTCGAGTCCGGCGCCGACGTCATTTTCGTCCCCATGCTGCTCTCCACCCCAGCGGTCCGCGGCGAAGGCCGCTCGGTCCTCTGCCCCATGGTCCAAGGCGCCGCGGACCTCAACCGCTGGGATCTCGCCGCCCGCGGCCAAGCAGCGCAGCGGCTCCTCTCACCGGTCATCGATTTCCAGCCCGGCGCCTATAGCAGCGATCGCTTTCGCGCCACCATGTGGGACATGGCCCACGAGCTCGGCGTGCCCCAGGCGGACTTTGGTGCCGCCTTCGATCTCGCCCTCTTGGCCCAGCACGCCTTTGAAGAAGAGAGCCGCGCCGCCGGCCGGCGCGCCCTCGAAGCCTGCAAAAAAGACCAGCTCATCCCCGTGGTGGTCCTGGGACGCACCTACACCATCTACAATCAAATCCTCAACTCCAACGTCCCCACCATCCTGCGCGAACAAGGCGCCGTCGCCATCCCCGTCGACTGCTATCCCGTCGACGATGACGTCCCCCTCTTCGATGACATGTATTGGGGCTACGGCCAGCGCAACTTGCGCGCCGCCCACCAGATCAGGCGCACCCCAGGCGTCTACTCCATGTGGTGCAGCAACTACGCCTGCGGACCCGACTCCTTCACCCTCCACCTCTACGCCTACGCCATGGAGGGCAAGCCCTACGCCGTCATCGAGACCGACGGCCACTCGGGCGACGCCGGGACCCGGACCCGGGTCGAAGCCTTCCTCCACTGCTTGCGGGAAGACCTCGCCACGCCACCACGGGAGCAACAAGAGTCCCTCACCTCATTGAGTGCCCTCGAAGCCAAAAAACTGCAACTCGATGACGTCCGCCGCACCCAACGCCACCTCCTCATCCCCCGCCTCGGCCCAGGGGCGGCGGCGCTGGCGGCGGCCTTGCGAGGCTTCGGCATCTCAGCAGAAGCCCTGCCCCTCCCAGACCGCAACGCCCTCGAAATCGGCCGGCGCCACACCTCGGGCAAGGAGTGCGTCCCCCTCTGCCTCACCTTGGGCTCCCTCCTCGACAAGATCAACAATGAGCCCGATCCCCAGCGACGCTTCGCCTTCCTCATGCCCGGCGCCCGCGGGCCCTGCCGCTTCGGCGTCTACAATCAAATCCACAAGCTCACCATCGAGCGCCTCGGCCTCGAGGAGCGCGTCCAAATTTGGTCCCCCAAAGATGACGATTACTTCGAAGGCATCCCCGCTGGCATCACCGTCCTGGTCTTCGCCGGGATCATGACCGCAGATCTCCTCCTGGCCGCCCTCTATGACGTACGACCGGCCGAGCGAGAGGACGGCGCCGCCCTGCGCTGTTACGAGGCTTTCGTCGACGAGCTCGAGGCCTGTATGGCCTCTGCAGGCGCTGGCGACCTGAGCGTAACCAACGCCCTGAGCCAAGTTGCCACGGGCAACCTCTTTGGCTGTGGGCCCCTCTTGCGCCGCGCGGCCGAGGCCTTTGCCGCCATTCGCAAGCCCGGCGAGCTGCCGACGGTCCTGGTCGTCGGCGAGATCTACGTCCGCAGCGATCCCTTCTCGAACGACTTCGTCATCGATCGCCTCCAGGCCGAAGGCACCCGCGTCCGCCTCGCTCCCTTCCACGAGTGGCTCGATTACCAGGAGTTCATCAACACCCAGGTCGGCATCCCCCATAGCTGGCGTTCCTGGTTCTCCGCCAAGGTTCAAGCCCACATCCAGCGCAGCACCACCCAGATCATGGCGCGAGCCCTACTGTGGCCGCCGGCGGCACGCGCCCAAGACAGCGTCGAAGCCGCCGCCCCCTACGTGCGCTTTCAACTCGAGGGCGAGGCCGCCTTGACCCTGGGCGGTGCCATTCACGAGTGGGAACAGGGGGGGCTCGACGGCGTCCTCAGCGTCGCCCCTCTGGAGTGCATGCCAAGCAAAGTCGCTGAAGCCCACTTCTTTCACACCGCCGAGCGCCACGGCCTCTACGCCCTCACCCTCGCCCTCACGGGCGATCCCGTAGACCAGGCCACCCTCGACACCTTCGTCTATCAGGTCCGCCGCAACTTCCGCACCCGCTCCGCAGGTGCCAGCGCCGCCCGGGTGCCCCCCCTGCACCTCGGCGCGAACCTCAAGCGCGCCTGGGCTGATTTCGTGCGCGGCATCCCCCAATGACCTGAGCCCAGCGCACCGCGCAGCCGTCACAGGGTCACCGCCGCGGCCACCCCGCTAGGCTTCCCGGTGCTCCCACAGCCAGGCGATCCCATCGGCCCCGAGGGCCACGACCTCGAGCCCGACGTCGGCACCGCCGAGCGCGGGGCTGCCAGCCAAGTCCTCGCCCTGGTCCGATAAGAAGAGATTGATGTTCACCAGACCCGCATGCAGCGCCGATGACAACGCGGCCCGTGGCACAGCAAAGCTCAACCGCAGGTCTTTGTTGTAAAAATAGCGCAACACGTCGGGATAGGGCGTCGTGAAAAGGTAACGCCCACGCCGCCACCCTGGTCCCTGAACCGCAGCCAGACCCAGGCGCTCGAATTCCTGCGTCGCCAACAGCGCCGCGACCGACTCCGTCACCGCGCTGTACAGACGCACCCTCGTGTCCGGCAGGTGGCTCAGCAGATAGGCGGCGTGTGACACCGCACCACCGCGCCCCTGCACGGTGAAGCGAGCCTCGGGGGCGACGAAAGCCGTGTTGGCTGGAACCACGACCCCGTCGGGCAAATCCAACACTAAAAAGGTGCCCGCACAAGCCTCCACGATGTATCGGTCCGCCATGACGGCACCGCTCACCGTCGCCGCCTGGCGCAACCCGCCTGAACCCACGGCATCACCCAGGCCGTTGGCTTCCGCCCACCGCGCCAAACGACCCAACACCGCCGCCGCCTCCACCGCCGGCCCCAGCCGCACCCGCGCCGTCGGCCCCAGCTTCTCGACAGCCTCTCGCTCCCAGCGCGCGCCTTCCCGCCGCTGCGCCCCGGCCTGACGCAAAGCCGCGCCCACCCCCGCCTCGACCGACTCCAGCCCCTCGACCACACTCCAACCTTCCACCTCGGCGCAACCCTCGCCCAACGCCAAGGCCATCGCCTGCATGCTCTCGCGATCTGGGGGCCACGTCGCGATGGGGCGTAGCGCCTCCTCGGGCGCACGCTTTGGGCCAAAGAGGCTGGCCTTCATCCAGGCCTCACCCTCGCGCTGATGGCAGGTCACGGTCAACACCGGACCACGCGCCAGCGCAGCCGCGCCAGCGCCCTGGCAGTAGTCCTGCGCCACCCGCGCCGCCACCAACAATAAGCGTCCCTGAACGGTGCACGCCTCCAGCCCCGGCAGCAACAGCACCCCGCGCCGCGGTCGATCCGCACGCGCCACGGCGGCCCACATGGCCGCGTAGCGTTGCTCCGCAACGGCCAGGAACATCTCCACCCCATCCAACGCCGCGAGCCCCTTCTTGCGCGCCAAACGCGCCGCCGCCAGCAGAGGCAACAAATCGGTCGCCCCCACGGCGATAAAGCGACCAAAGTCGGCCTCCAGGGCGTCCCGCACGGCCTGCGTCTCTTCCCCTTCCAGCGCCTCTAGGGCCCCCAAGAGCGCCATATAGTCATCGCCATCCATGCCCTCTTCAGGGAGCTGCACCTCCGTGCTCAGCCCCTGCGCCGCACCATCGACCTCGGCAGGTGGCAGCGCCACCTCCTCCTCTGGACGCCAAGCCCACCAGCTCTGGCTCCCCTCTGCGCTTGGCCGCCGCTCCACCAGCCACAACAAACCCGCGCGCTTGAGGTTGGTGTCGAGCTTGATGATCTCGACCTGGGTCCCCAACCGCGCCGGCCTGTCGATCTTGAAACGCACCTCGTCCTGGTTCAGATCCTGCCAACGCCCTTTGGGGAAATGGAGAAAAGGCGAGTGCCCAACGGCCATCTGCGCTACCCCCATCCGCTCCAGGAAGCGCGCCGCAGGGGCAGGCAGGCGGAGCCAGTCGTCGTCAGGCGCATCGGGCGAGAAGAGAGAGAGCCCCTCGGCAAAGGCCGGGTGTTCAAAACCCTCGGCCCGCGCTGCGTCGAGGTAAGAAGCCAACCCATCGGGGCCATCTATCCCCAGAACCTCCATGCTCGCCACCCACGCCCGCGGTGGGCCACCATGCACCAACAGCGTCGACCCGGCGATGGCCACCATGGGCAAGGCGTGCAACCACTCTAGCTCCGGCGAGCTATGCACCCACTCGGCACAAGGCAGGCCGTGGGCGGCGTGTCGAAGCACCTCGCGCAGCGGCACGCCACAGAGAGCCATGAGAAAGCACTTCTGCCTGCGCGCGTAGAGAAAGCGACCGCGCAGCAAGTCCAAATCGTGGTTGCCCAGCAGGCAGCAAACGCGACCCCTGTCCGAGGAGGCCACCGCCGCCGTATCCCAACGCCGAAAAAGGCGCAGCGTGGCCAGAGACTGCAACGCACCGTAGAGGGCAACCCTCTCTTGCTGTTGCAAGGCCTGAGAAAAAGCGACCCGTCCTGCCAGAAGGTCACGCAGACCATATTCACTGTCACCCGCCAACCCCGGCAGCAGCAAGTCCGACTCACCCAAGTGGCGGTCTGCCGCCAACTGGAGCAGCGGGCCCAGCTTCTCCTCGGCGTCCACGGCGGGAAACGCCGCGAAATCGATGAGGTCCCCCACCTGCACCAAGGCCTGCTCCGGGCTCCCACACCAGAGCGACCCTGCACTCAAACCGCGCGCTGCGAGCAACTGCGCCACCTCCTCACCCCGCCCATGGACATCGCCCAAAAGAAAGAGATGCGGCTGGTGGATGCGAATCACGGAGCTCATGACAGATCCTGCGCAGCGACCTTGGCTGGGCCGACGTTGTGGCTGCGGCTGAGACGCGCCAACATCAGAAATGGGTCAGAAACTCGGGCACAGCGTCGCGGTGCACCGAAAAGGCCAGCATCTTCAGCCGCAGGTAGTCCTCGCGGATGAAGTAGTAACCGGCGTGCCTGCCCCGACGCGCCGAACGTCCCGAGTCTTTGGCCAAATACCACATGTGCCCTTGGTGATGGGTCGTCCCCACCACGTGCACCCCGTGATCGTCCGTGGTGCTGCCATTGGCCAACCGCATCTCGCGCGCCACCTGATCGATACGGTTGGGCGGGATATCGAAGTCGGGAATGAACATGACGTCGTTCTCGGCGTCACGGCCCGGCTCCGAGGTATCAATCGCGATGGTGACGGTGAAACCGCGCTCGATGGCCCGCTTGAAAGCACCCATGAACTCATCGAGCGGCAAGTTGTGGTAATTGGCGTCGCGCCACCAGTTGTCTGGCACGTCGTAGACCCCCTTCTTGTAAAAGGGCTGGGCCGCCGTCGAGATGAAGTCCACGTAAGCGCTGGGATCGATGCCGAGCACCTCGCTCATGAAGGCCTGTGGCGTATAGGTCACGTCGCCCCAGGCGAAGGTCTCAGGCGGGGCGCCCAAGTGGCGGTTGAGGACCACCCGCACGAGATCGAGGTGGAAGTTGGGGTCGCGCATGTCGTCGCGCTTGGCGAGCTGGAGAATGGACGTCAGGTCTTCGAAAAGAAGGCCGTGATTGTGTCGTTGATCGAAGCGACGGCTGCCACTGTAGGCCGACTCTGGCACCAAACCAAAAGCCGCGATGGCGCGAAAGACCGCGTTGTCTTGCGAGCCTTCACCCCAGTGAAGCTCACCCCGTTCGGCGATATAGCCCTCGGCTTTGGCCAAATACTCATAATAGACCGGGTAGATCTCCGAGAGCTTCACGTCGACCCCTTTGAGCCGCATCGCCTCAGATTCCAGCAAAGAAACCGCCGCAAAGGCCCAGCACGTGCCGCTCAAGTACTGGGCTGTCGGCGGCTGGTGGGGCAAGCGCGTGAACTGCTCCGGCGAGGCCGGGTACTCGCCCGGCGCCAGAGAGGCCACCAACTCACGCCGCGCCGCCTTGGTCGCAGCAGCCATCTCTTGTTGGCGCTTGCGCACCTCTGCACCCGCCGCTGCCGCAGCGCGACGCACCGCTTCGTTCTCGGCACGCAGCGACTCCAGCACGGGATCCTTATACACCGGCGTGTACCGCACTTGGCCCGCCGCGCCCAGCACGATCTCTCCCTCCGCCGGGCTCGGCAACGTCGGCGGCCACAGGGTCATGCGGCTGTCTTTCGGGCCCTTCGGGCTCTCGGACTTATCGCCCTCAGTGGCGGCATCATCGCCACCACCACAAGCACAGAACGCCAGCATGACAGCGATGAGGAGAAAGAAGAAACGGCGAGGCGAGAAGCTTGAAGTGCGCATGCGCTCTACCCTTGCGTGGAAAACCAAGAACCCAATACCCCGACGCCGCCCGGGCGCCTTCAGGTGAACTCGCCTAGTCTAGCCTTGCCCACCCATCTGGCGCAAACCCGCGTGGGCAGCCTTCAGGGCGCCTCCTCCCCTGCACATCTTCTCCTCACCCAGTGGCGCGCTGTCCCTCCCCAAGCAGCCTCAGCCCACCAGGCGGTCGAGCGCCGCCATCAACGCCGCAAAGCCGCGACACAGGCATCGATCCGTGCCTGCATCTTGGGGCTCTCGTGCATGAGCCGCAGCGTCTGCAAGCGCGTGATCAATCGGCCGGGATGGGCCACGTTGGCAGCCTCGGCCTCCTCGACGATGGCGTCGAGCACCCGCACGAGGTCCGCCGTCGCCTTGAGCTCGAGGAGGCGCCCTAGCGCCTCCTCGCTCCGCGGAAAACCATGCTCCGCCTCGAAAGACTGCAGCGCCGCCGCCAGCTCAGCCGTAGGCGTCACCATGAGGGTCTTCAAGGCGCTCTGGCGCGCCTTGAGGCTGGGGCCTTTGGATGGCCCCAACTTCTTCGCCCACGCCTCGGGCAAGGCCTCCTGGCCACTGAAAACTTGCTCCGCTTTGCGCTTGAACGCGCGATAAGCGTGCGTCGTGCTCAAGTCTTTGCCGCCCTTCGTCTCCGGGCGCTCGCTGCGGTGCTTGGAGCGATCCTTGGCCTGGTCGATCTCACGCCAGGATTTGCGCTCCTTGTCGTCGTCCATCATCCCTCATCTCCTCCACCCATCGCGCCAGCAACCAACGCCTCTTTGAAAGCGCGCAGGACCCGCGCCGCCGCCAAAGGCGCCGGCTCGCGACCTTCCGTCACTGCCACCTCCGCCGCGGCGGCGGCCGCCGCCGCCGCCGGGCGCGCATGCAACTCGCGCCGCAAGCCCTCCTCCACCAAATCCCACATCCAGCGTCGGTCCTGGGCCCGCCGCCGCGCCGCCCACGCGCCATTGGCCTGATGCACTTCACGATAATGCTGCACCATGCTCCAGACCGCCGCGACCCCCTCGCCGCTCAGCGAAGAACAGGTCAATACGGGCACCTCCCACGCCGACCCGCTGCCGTGCAACATCCGCAGGGCCCCAGCGACCTGCTGCGCCGCCGCCTGCGCCGGCACCACGTTGTCCCCATCCGCCTTGTTGATCACCGCGATGTCGGCCATCTCCATCACCCCCCGCTTGATCCCCTGCAGCTCGTCGCCGGCCCCCGTCAGCATCAACATCAAAAAGACATCGGTCATCCCGGCGACCATGGTCTCCGACTGCCCCACCCCCACGGTCTCCACCAGCACCACGTCATAGCCGGCCGCCTCACACAACAGCATCGTCTCCCGGGTCTTAGTCGCCACGCCACCCAAGGTGCACGACGACGGCGAGGGCCTGATGAAGGCCCGCGGATCGACACTGAGCCGCGCCATCCGCGTCTTGTCACCCAAAATGCTGCCACCGCTGCGCGCCGACGATGGATCCACCGCCAGCACCGCCACCCGATGCCCCTGGCCAGTGAGCATCGTCCCCAAAGCCTCGATGAACGTGCTCTTGCCAGCACCAGGCACACCGGTGATTCCCACCCGCAGCGCCCCACCCGTCGCTGGCATCAGGCGCTGCAACAACGCCTGCGCCAAGACCTCGTGCTCCGCCCGAGTCGACTCCAACAAGGTGATGGCACGCCCCATCACCCCGCGCTCCCCAGCCCGCACACCCGCCTCGTACGCCTCCAAGCTCAGCACCCCTCGCCCACGCCCTGCCATCTGCGCCACTCCCTCACACAACGCCTTCAGCCTTGGCCACTCTGGGAACCACCCCCGCCAGAGCAACTCAGTCCAGCGATTCTTGCGCTTCCGGCTCTTGCCCCACTTCTCGCGCCTCGGGGCAAGCCTCCAACCACGACGCTGGAATCTCACACGCCGGATCTGCACCCAAGATCCCCGCAACGATGGCACAGGTCGTGTCGCGGTCGCCACGACCGGCTACGGTCGTCCACATGGCCGCCTCGAAATCGCCCAGGTGGCGCGCCACACACCACAAGGTAAAGGGCACCGTGTCCTCCGCCAACACCCGAGACCCATTGCCCACCGCCGCCACCGCCGCCTCGATGCTCTCGTCGAGCCCCAACTGCGCCGCGCGGAAGATCCCGTCCCAGGTCGCACCCCGCGGCGTATGCTCCAAAACCGCCGCAAAAAGGTCTGGCGCGTGCTTTTCACCCCTCCCCACCCACGCCGCCCCCATGGCCACGGCGACCGCACCGGCCTGACCCTCGGGATGACAGTGGGTCACCACGGCTGAGGTCTGCGCCTCCTGCACCACCCGCGCGTAATCGTCGCAAAAAAAGGCCCCAAGAGGTGCCACCCGCATGGCCGCCCCATTGCCCATGGAGCCCATCCCGTCGAAGACACTCGCGCTGACCTCCTGCCAGCGCTCGCCTCGCCCTATACGCCGCAAAATCTCATGCGCCATACGGCCATAGCCGCGTTGTGGCTCCAAGCGATAACGATCGGCAAAACGCTTGGCCAGCGCATCTGGATCCACGTGGCCAACGGCGATGAGCGTCTCCAACACTGACAGGGCCATCACGGTGTCATCGGTCACGCGCCAAGGCCCCGGCGGCAACTCACGATGACTCAACCAGCGACGGTGACGACTCGGTTCGCTGAAAAAGCACTCGCCAAAGCCATCTCCCACGGCGAGGGCTTCCAAGCTATGCCAAGCGCGCCGAACCCGTTCTTCGTCTCCCATGTCCTCTGCTCCTTTCAGTGGAACCATTCACAACCTCACCCCGGCGCACCATACCCGGAGCGAGAAATTTTTGCAGCCGATCTCGGCCAAATCCGCCACCCCCCATCGGCAACGACATCATCCCAGACGCCACGCGCTGGCCAGGTGCGCATTGACCATCGAAGTGTTACAAGGACCGCGGTCGACCCCTGACCACCACAAAACGGGGGTCTTTTCTTCTTGCAGCCTGAAGCTGCAATCGGATCCCGCGTGCGACCCGCGCTGCAAGCCAGCGCACCGCCCTCGGGACTCACTTGGCCCGCATCACCGCGCCTCTCGCCGCGGTCATCAGGCCAATGCCTTGGGAGGAAGCATGAGGTTGGGAGTAGATTTCGGCACCACGCGCACCATCGTCGCCGCCGCCATGGACGGCCGCTATGCCGTCGCGTCCTTTGACGTCAACGGAGAGTACCGCGAGTATCTCCCCAGCATTGCCGTCTTGCAGAACCAACAGCTCCGCTTCGGCTGGGACGCCGTCGCCGCCATCGAGGACGATAGCAGTCAAGTCCAAATCGTCCTGCGCTCCATCAAGCGCGTCATCAGCGCCCTCGAAGTCGACGCCCTCGTGCCCGAGCTCGCGCCCTTCGAGATCACCGCCATCGAGCTGCTGACGGCGTTCTTGACCTACGTCAAGAAAATGGTCCTCCATCGCAGCAACCTCGAACTCAACAAGCGCGCCAAGCTCACCGCCGACATCTCCGTCCCGGCCAACGCCAACAGCCGCCAGCGTTATCTCACCCTCGAAGCCTTCAAACGCGCCGGCTTCAAAACCGAGCGCATGCTCAACGAGCCCACCGCCGCCGCCATCGAGTTCGCCTACCAAAACCGCACCGCCATCAGCGACCGCAGCCCCAAACGCTACGTCGTCGTCTACGATCTCGGCGGCGGCACCTTCGACACCACCGCCGTCTCCCTCGAAGGACGTTCCTTCGAGCTACTCGTCTCCGAAGGCATCGCCCGCCTCGGCGGTGATGATTTCGATGCCGCCATCCTCGACCTGGCCATGGAAGCCCTCGGGCTGCCCCTCCCCGAAAACCGCAGCCTCCAAGAACGCCTCCTCGAGAGCTGCCGCGAAGCCAAAGAATCCCTGCGACCCACCTCCCGCAAGCTCATGGTCGATCTCAGCCGCGTCATCCCCGACACCACCCCAGCAGTCCTCGACGTCAACGACCTCTACGAGCGCTGCCTCCCCCTGGTCGAACAAAGCCTAGAGCTCATTCACAGCGTCTTCGCGGCCCTCGAAAGCCACGGCATCGACCCCCTCAACCCGCGCGAGCTCGGCGGCCTCTACCTCGTCGGCGGCGGCGTCCTCTTCCCCCTGGTCGGCAAAGAACTCCGCAACCAATTCAAACGCAAAATCCAGCTCGCCCCCCAACCCCACGCCGCCACTGCCGTCGGCCTGGCCATCGCTGGCGACGATCAAGCGGGCATCCTCGTCCGCGAAGCCACCACCCGCCACATCGGCGTCTGGCGCGAGGCCGAAGCCGGCGCTGACAAAATCTTCGACATCATCCTCGAGAAGGGCACCCGCCCCGAAAACGACGCCCCCCTCGTCGTCGAGCGCGTCTATCACCCCGCCCACGATCTCGGACATCTGCGCTTCATGGAGTGCGGGACCCTCGGCCCCGACGGCCAACCCACGGGCGACATCATGCCCTGGCGCGAGGTCCACTTCCCCTACGATCCCGCCCTGGCCGAAGTCAAAGACCTCGCCAAACACCCACCCCAGCGCCTCGACGGCCTCAGCCCCCAAGAAATCGTCGAAACCTACCGCTACGACACCGACGGCGCCGTCTCCGTCACCATCGAAAACCGCAGCGCCGGCTACCGCCACACCTTCAACCTCGGCACCCCTTAGGCGGCCTTTGCAACCACGGGCCGGGGGGCGTGCCCTGCCCCTTGTCGCACCACATCAATCACGTAGAGCGACAAGAAGGCGGCAAAAAAGCACCACACCGATGCAAAGGCATAGAGGAAGAACACCAAGGTCCCCGCCGCCGACACCGCCATCAGCCCCCCCAGCACCACCAGCCGCCGATCCGACGCCGCCAACAGCGCAAAGAGCGTGAAAAACGCATAGAGCGCGTGGGAGAGATCCCGCGGCATCACCCCGTCATAGATCAAATCCACCCCGTAAAAAATCGACGACTGGACGATCTCCGCCCGCGGCAAGCCAGGATCCAAAACCAAGGGCACCCACATCCCCGCGCCAAACAAAAAGCCCGCCGCCGTCACCCCCCAAAACAAACGCCGCCGCCAAGCCACTCGCTCGCTCATTGCCACCCCCAGGGGCACCCAGAACAACCAAAAAAAATGGGAGAAGAACATGAAGGCCAGCGCCGACGGCCGAGCCCCTGCCACATCACCTTCCAACAGCCGCAGCCACACCACCCCTTCGGCCAACTGCTGCACCCCAAACAACAGCGGCAAGACCGCCAGCGCGAGATAAGAACGGCGACGCGTCAACGCCAGCCGAGTGCTCACCACGCCTGCGGCGATGAGACCACCTCCCATGATGAAGGATCCTGTCGCCGAAAAACACATCTGCCCTACCTCCCCAAACGCGGCAAAACAACCTCACCGCCACGGCCGCCATGGCCAAACAACGCAGCCCAAAGGGGCCTAGCCCGTGCCGCCATCAACGGCGCCACTCGTGCCCCATGTTGTCGTCCGTGATGGGACGCAAGTGCTGCGTCCGCGCCCGCACCGACGCACCCGCTTCCAAGCCATCGGGGTCGGGCGCTGCCAACGCCAGCGTATCCACCAGTCCGAGGATCTCGCGCATGCGTTCAACATGGCGTGGATCCTCGAGATTGAATAGGGCGTGATCGTAGACCTCGTAAGTGCGCAATTGCTGCTCCCAGCGCGCCGCGTCGAGAACGATGGGAGCCTTCGACACCCACAAGTTGTTGCGAATGCGCAGGCCGTGGGGAAAGACCTCCAGCGCCGTGCGCATGGCGCGCTCCGATGAAGTGGTGTTGAAGAGAAAGACCCCATCGGGTGCCAAGTGGTCGGCGATGAGCTGGTGAAACTCCAGGGAGAGGAGGTTCGAAATCTGGTCCCGCCAGTGCCAAGTCGTGTTGGAGATGATGGCGTCGAAGTGCCGCCCCGGGTTGCGATTGAGCCAGCGCCGCCCGTCGTCGATGATGATCTCGACCTTGGGGTCCTCCAGCAGGTGCGCGTGCTCCGGGTAGAGGCGAATCAGCTCCAAGTAGCCCGGGTTGATCTCCACCACCGTCACCGACTCGACCCCCGGGTGGTTGGCCACCACCGCCGTCCACGATCCCGAGGCCAGACCGATGAGCAACACCCGCTTCGGCGCGGGGTGCACCAGACCCAAGCTCAACGGCCGGATCAGACCATTGCGATCGTGCACCAAGTCCAGGTTGAAGACCCCGTCGTAGACCCCGCCGCCAAAGACCTCGTCGTCTTGCGTGACCGTGATCACCCCGCTCTTGGTTTCGATGACATGCTTGAAACGCTGCCCTGCGTAGTCCTGCCGGTACTGCAGCCGCTCGAAGAGCCCCGCGAAGAGCAGCGGCGTCGACAGCCAAAGCACCGCCACCACCGCCAAGCCACCCACCACCACCAGCGCCCGGCGCCCCGCTGGCTGAGCCCCCAAAAAGGCCAGCATCCCCGCCGCCGTCAACACCCCCAGCATGGTCAGCAGCATGGCAATGGTCGCCAGACTCAGATGATCCATCAACACGAAGCCCGTCAGCAGCGAACCCGAGACCGAGCCGGCGATGTTGCACACATAAAGATAGGAGATGCGCGCCCCAGCCAGATGGTCGGCCGCCACGCCATAGTGGGCGATGAGCGGAAACTGGGCCCCCAACAAGCCCGCCACCAAGACCACGATGGCCAAGGGGATCCACGCCCCGGCAAGCTGCGCAAAAAAGAAGGCACACAGCGGCACCGACGCAAAACCAGCCAGGTTCCCCGCCAACACGAAGAAGGCCACCAGACGAAGCTGCCCCGGATCGCAGGTGCGATCGCCGCGACACACCCGCCCAGCCACCCGCGCCCCCAGCGCGATGCCCAAGAGGTAGGCCCCCAGCATGGTCGCAAAGGCCGGCGCCGCACCACCCGATGCAAAAGAGAAGACCCTGAACCACAGGATCTCATAGGACAAGGCGATGAAGCCACTGAGGGCCACCAAGAGGCACGCAACGCCTAAGCGCATCTCGGCGCCCTCCGCAGGTAGTGCAGCGCCAGGATCGTGGCCGCCACCAATAGATTGAGCGCCACGGCAAGCCAAACCGCCGCGTGCATCCCCAAATGAACGAAAACCAAGTGCGCCGCGGCGAAGCAAGCCATGGCCGAGCCGATGGTGTTCGCGAAATAGAGCCGCCCCACCGAGCGACCCACGTTCGGATTCTGCCCCACCAGGTGCGCCACCAGGAGCGGCAAAGTCGCCCCCATCAGCGCCGTCGGCACCAGCACCACCCCGAAAGACAACAGCCCCGTCATCCAAGTCGACGCCCCTAAGGTCGCCAAGCCCACCTGGGTGAACACATACAGCGACACCGCGCCGTAAAGCCCAATGGCCACCTCGATCAACGCGAAGGCCAAGACCAAATACTTGGGAACGCGCTTGGAAAACTCACCACCCAGCAGGGATCCCACCCCCAGCCCCAGCATGAACGCCGCCACCACGATGGTCACCGACTCCGTGTTGGTCCCGTAGATGGTGAACAGCGCCCGCTGCCAGATGAGCTGGTAGAGGAGCGCAGCCATGCCGGAGAGAAAGAAAATGGTGAGCAGAACCGGCTCGGGGATGGCAACCTTGGGCGTTGGAGGGCTCATGTGGGGCACACCTGAAACAGAAAGGCCGTGAACGCGCGCGGGCGCCGCGTCTCTCTAACCCCAAGCCGCACCGCTGGCAAGCGTGCGACGCCAGCGCAACACCGCGCGCGCCCTAGCGCGCCGAGACACAGGAGAAGTCGAAATCCACCGAGCGCGCACCCACGATCTGCAAGGTGATCCGCCGGTTGCTCCCGTGACAGGCTTCGGTGTCGTCATGCGAGCAGTCCCGCAGCACACGCTCGGCGCCAAAGCCCATCGCCTCCAGAGCCAGGCTGCGCTGGGTGGCCGCCAGCCGCAAGTTGAGCGCGTCACGCACCGCCTCGGCCCGCGCTTGCGACAGACCGTGATTGTCCCGGAAACGACGCAAGCACGTCCCCGACGTGATCGGGCGTTGATCCGCGTGACCGATGAGGAGCACGCTCGCCGGCTGCAGGGTCACCAAGATTCGGAAGAGGTCATCCATGGCCTCGCCCTTCTCGGGCGCCATCTGGTCCGAACAAACCGGGAAGAGGTCGTCAGTGGTGAAGGAGATGTCGAAGGTCCGCGTCGGCTCGCAGATGGCCTCGTGCTCGACGCGCAGGCCAGGGAAACGCGCCGAAGCGTAATCCAACGCCGCCTTGGGGCGGCCACAGTCAATGGCTTCGGCCACACCCAGAGTCTCCCGCGCGATGCGCACCCGCTCCCGCACCACTGCCTCGATCTGGGCCTCACATTTGGAGAGGCGCAGCAGCACCGTCATCACGTCGCGCTGGAAACGTTCGGCCGCGAGGCCTTGAATACTGAGCTGGCTGCGCGTGCTCTCGACCTTGGCCTGCAGGCGCGCCACATCTTGGCTCAGCCCAGCCAGATCCTGCTGCAGATCGAGGTTGGAGGCGACGCTTCTCTCGGCCTCCTCAACCTGCTCGGCGATGCGCGCCGCCGAGGTGTCGCCGCCCAGCGCCTGCGCCACCAAGAACGCCCCAGCGCCAGCGCCAATGGCCGCCAGATCACACTGATCACCGCAGTGATCTGTGGCGTTGAGCAGGGCATGCGCCTGGCTAGCCACTTGCTCCTGGGCCGCCAACACTGGCTGCGGCCCCGGGGGGCTCTCCAGCGTCGGCACCAACGCGTCATAAGTGCTGGGCGCCGTCGGCAGAAGGGTGCCCGTGGGAAAGCGCGACTCGGGCAGGCCCGCCGCATCGATGAGCGTATCGCATACACCCGAGTAGCGCTTGCACGGGCCGGCTATGGCGTAGGTGGTGTGCGCTTGGCTCTGGAAACGCAACACCAGGCGCTTGAGCAGCCGCACCGTCACCACCGGCCGCGAGCTGGCCCCCACATAGAGATGACAGGCGGCCCGCGCGGCCGACGAGCGCTGCACCAAACCCTGTTGCTCCAACGCGTCCAGCACGGCCTGGATGGTCACCGCCAGCATCTCTGCCGCGATCTGCTCCGCCGCGAGCCGCGCCAAGCCCGAAGCCAACCCCAGCGAACCCACCATCTCACCCACGTAACGCGACGTCTGGTCTGCAAAATAGACCACGCCAGCCACCACCGCTGGCGAAAGATCCATGGCCTGCACCACCGCCATGGGCTGGCTCACCAGCGCCGCGGCGTCCACCCCGGCGTTGCGCAGCGCCCGATAGAGGCGCTGCGCCTGCCGCTCTGCCTCCTTGGGCTGCCCGCGTTCGCCCTCCAGACCCTCACCCAGCGCCAAAAAACGCGCCTGGATACTGCCCTCACAAGCCGGCGCGGCCTCTCCCGCCAACATCCTCTGGGGGTCGCAGACCCCGCGCTCTACCCCCAACGCCTGCAAAAGCGCCGCGAGACTCTGCGCCGACTCCTCCGCCACCGCCGCCCGCGCCCGCTCTGAAAGCGCGATCTGCGCCGATGACGCCGGCACCGCCTCGAGCTGCCTACAGATCGCCAGCACCGCCGCGTCCTCCGTCGTGAGCTGCTCGATCAAGAACGAAGTGGCCTCACTGGTGCTCATGAAAGACGGGCCACAGGCGCCCAAAAACAGGGCGCTCACCCACACCACGCCAAAGGAAACCATGCGCATCATCTCTACTCCAAATCACGGCCAACCACTGGGCCGGGCCTTGTGCCGCAGCACGGGGCATCTTAATGTATGCTTCCAGCGGCAGCCAAGCTGATTCACTCAAGCAGGAGAGAGCGCCATGTACGAAAGAGATTACGCTTACACCAAGGTCTTTTCCAACAGCACCCTCCCGGACTTGCTCCCCCGGGTCCGCGCCGCCCTCACCGCCCAAGGCTTTGGCGTCCTCACCGAAATCGATGTCCAAAAAACCCTGCACACCAAGCTGGGCGTGGAACGCAAACCCTACCTAATTCTCGGCGCTTGCAACCCAAAGCTCGCCCACATGGCCCTCCAGGCCGAGGCGCCCATCGGCGTCTTCTTGCCTTGCAACGTCAACCTCTTCGAGGGAGAACAAGGCGAAGTGGTGGTGCAGACGCCCCGCCCCAGCGCCCTCTTCGGCCTGGTGGACAACGCCGCCATCGCCCCCTTGGCCCAAGAAATCGACGGCATGCTCCTGGCCGCCCTGGAAGCCATCTAGCCGTGCCCACGCCACCTGACGCGAGCACCCTGGCTGAGGTCCTGGCGAAGGCACCGTTCACCCTCGCCATGTCCTCTGGATTCTTCGGCTTTTTTGCCCACGCCGGCATGGTGACCGCCCTGCACGAGCGCGACCTCATCCCCGCGCGCATCGTCGGCTCCAGCGCCGGCGCCCTCATCGGCGCCTGCTGGGCCGCCGGACGCCACCCCCAACACATCAAAAGCGCCCTCCTCGCACTGCGTCGCCAGGACTTCTGGGATCCACGTCCCGGCCTCGGCCTTCTGGGCGGGCGCCGCTTCGCGAAGCTCCTCCACGGCCTACTGCCCGTCCACACCTTCGCCCACTGCCCCATCCCCCTCGCCGTCTCGGTCTTCGATGGCCTCCGCTTGGCCACGCGCGTCATCGACCATGGGCCCTTGGTGCCCGCCGTCGTCGCCTCTTGCGCCGTCCCAGGGCTCTTCCAACCCGTTTGGATTAACCGCCGCCCCATGTGGGATGGCGGCATCCTCGATCGCCGCGCCCAAGCCCCACTAAAAACCGACGAGCGGGTCTTCTACCACCACCTCGCCTCCAAATCCCCCTGGCGCCGGGCCTCGAGCCCGGCACTACAGCTCCCCCAACGCCCCAACCTGTGGTCACTGGTCATCCCCGACCTCCCCAGGGTCGGACCCCATCGCCTGGAGCTCGGCGCCCAAGCCTACCAAATGGCTTACGACAAGACCCGACGCGCCCTGGATCTGCCGCCCCAATGCCACTAGCCTGACCTCTCCATCGACGGCCTCACCCGCCCACGAGGAATGCCCATGCCTGCACGTCTCTGGTCGCAACCTTCCCTGCCCCTGCTCTGCGTCTTCGGCCTCTGGACGGCCCTCAGCGCCTGTGGCGGCGCCCAAAGCCAAGCCGTGGGCACCAGCGCGACCGACCCTGCCAACCCAGCCGTGCAGGTGATCCCGCGCTGGCGCGTCGCCGACCCCGACGAGACCGTGCATCTACGCTTCATCAGCCAAAACCACGTCTTTGTCCACAGCGAGGTCGACCAGCACTGGGAGGTCCTCGCCTTCGACACTGCCACACCGACCATCGTCAACGGCGCCGCCCGCGAAGAGCTTTGGCGCACTGTCGATGCCCGCATCGACCCCGCCTACACCAGGCTCCTCATCACCAACGGTGACCTCGCCCTCCTCCACTGGCCCAGCGCTGAAGTGGTGCAGCCACTCCCGCCCGGGACCTGGCAACACGCGACCTTCTCGCCTGACGGCCGCACCTTCGCCGCCGTCCACGACGACCGCGACCCGTCCCTGTCCTGGCCTGTTGCTCGAGTGGCGCGCCACATCGAGCTGCGCCACAGTGAGAGCGGCGACCTGCTGCGGCGCTGGCCTCTACCCACCAACCGGACCGGACCCGAGCTCATGACCTACTCAGCGGGCCTGCACTTCTCACCCACGGCCAAGCTCCTCCTCTACTACGAATCGCGCTACTGGAGCGCGGGCTGCGGCGGTGGCGACGAGTGGATAAGCCTCTATACCTATGATCTCGAGAGCGGCGCCCGACTGACCCATTGGCACGAACAGGTGCAGATCACCGAGCGAGACCCCAGAGCCTTGAAGTGGGGCTACGTCCTGCCACGGCGCCAGCCCGAGGCACAAAGCAGCGACCCCAGCCCAGACTCGCCCGACGACGCGGACGAAGACGACGACGAGGACGCCGATGTCGAAGACGAAGACGAAGATTTCGGTGGCCGCGACCGCTTGGCCTCGGGCTTCCTCGACGACGCCCACTGGGACGACGCCACGGAGCGCCTGGTGTTGCGCGGTCGCGCCTGGGAAATTCACTGGGACAGCCAGGCCTATGCCGCCGCGCCGGACACCTATGGGCCGCACATCTTCGCCATGATCCCCTACACCAACGACCAGAACGACAAGCCAGAGATCGTCGAAGTGCCCCCTCTGCCCGCCCCCTTCACCGACGCCCACGACGTCATCGCCGTCGCCGACCAAGAGTGGTTCTTTGCCCAAGGCGAGCGCGCCGGCCTCCTCGACCGCACCACCCTCCAGCCCTTGGCCTGTGTCCCCGCGCGCGCCACGCCCCCGATCCGGGCGGCCATCTCACCTGACGCCCAGCGCCTCTTCTTGGTCTACCCCGACGTCTATGAGCTGTGGTCCACGTCCGCGTTGTTGGCGCTGGGACCCACGAGCTGCGCCCCCCAATAGGGGCACGGCGTACCGTGCCCGAAGGCGTGCCGTTCCCCACCCTAGGGGCACGGCGTACCGTGCTAGGGGCACGGTGTACCGTGCCCGAAGGCGTGCCGTTCCCCACCCTAGGGGCACGGCGTACCGTGCCCGAAGGCGTGCCGTTCCCCACCCTAGGGGCACGGCGTACCGTGCC
>CAYVQF010000026.1:0-10108 GCA_964454015.1 uncultured Myxococcales bacterium | reverse complement strand
GTACCGTGCCCGAAGGCGTGCCGTTCCCCACCCTAGGGGCACGGCGTACCGTGCCCGAAGGCGTGCCGTTCGCCGCCGCCAACGCCTGCGCGAGCGCAGAGAGGAGCGACAGCAAAACGCACCCTGGGCGCCACCCCGGCTGCATTTCTTCGGGTGGAGCCGACGAGGGGATCTGGCTCGCCTGTAGCTGGATTTCCGCAGTGACGAGATCGTCAGCTTGGACCCCGACGACCTTTCCACTAACCCCGACACCGCCCTCAGCCTCGCGCTTGCGCGCAGGGCTTGGGCTCAGGCCGAGCACACCACCAATGGGGAGGCATAGACCATGCGATACAAAATCAATCACCCGACCGACCCTCAAATCACTGCCGCATACGGCTGGGATCACGCCATCGGATTTTTCGTAATGGTCTACCGGGGCGGGCAGATCATCGAAGACTACGACGTCATGGCGGAGGAATATGAGCCCCTGAACGGTGTGCTCCATGTCATGATTCGGCATGAGTTTTTCGACATCTGCGACGTGCTGAATGCCTTTTACGATCAAGCGAATGCGTTACCCGAGGATCTCGAGCCAGACTTGAGACTCGTCGGTGAGGTGATTTCGAATCTGCAGGCAGCAGCGGACTGAGCTGGTCCAGCGTGAACGCAACTCGGAAGGGTTACGCCGTCGCTGGGTGGTGGCGAAATTCCCTTCCTCGGGAGGGGTGCCCCGCAGGGGCGGGGTGGTCGCTTTCATGTCTCGCCGTGCCATTTACCACCCCGTCAGGCTTCGCCTGCCACTACTCCGCCTCCCAAAACGCCGGAAAGCGCAGCTTTGGTACCAGCGCGGGCCTTACCTCTTCCTTCGTGGCGGTGCTTGCAGTCTTACGACTCATGTTCCCAACTCCTTGCCGATTTGCGCGATGAAGCGTTCCATTTCCGCTTTCCGGGGCAGCTCGACGGCATAGCGGGAGACGAAGACCTGGTTGCTCAAGTCACCGAGGGCGAACTCGACGAGGGCGTCATTCTTGTGGGTGCAGAGGAGGATGCCGATGGGAGGCAGGTCGCCCGGGGTCATCTGGCATTTTTTGTAGTAGGCGACGTAGGTGTTGAGTTGGCCAAGGTGCTCGTGGCGGAAGGTATCGGTCTTGAGTTCGACAAGGATGTGACACTTGAGGATGCGGTGGTAGAAGACGAGATCTATGAAGAAATGCTCGTCGCCGATGAGGATGCGCTTTTGCCGAGCCTCGAAGCAGAAGCCGTGCCCCAGCTCAAGGAGAAATTCCTGAAGACGATTCAACAAGGCATCTTCCAGGTCGGATTCAGCCATGACATCCCGGGAACGTAAGCCGAGGAACTCGAAGACGTAGGGATCACGGATGATGTGGGCTGGCTGGAGCGTCTCCGCAGCCGCATGGGCCATGGCAGACAGCTTGGATTTATCTTTGGAGAGGCCGCTGCGCTGATAGTAGAGGCTGGCGATTTGGCGGCGCAGCTCACGAACGGACCAGTTTCCACGGATGCACTCAATCTCGTAAAAGTGGCGCTGGGTGTCGTCGGGAACTTGAATGAGTTCGCTGAGGTGGGTGAAGGAGAGCCGGTGGATCAATGGTGGAGGCGCTGTCTCCACAATCTCGGATTCGGGAGTCACTGACTCCCGAATTGGAATGGGCAGCGGGGGAAGCAGGTGCAGGAGGGGGCCGTAACCGTGCTGTGCCAGAGATTTGGGAGCCAGTGACTCCCAGATTTGTGGATAAACTAGGTAGAGCTGCCGATAGCGACGAAGCTCCCGGGGCGTGACCCTCGTCAATCCGTGGCTGGCAAGGCGTAGGGCAAGGGTATCCATGAGACTCTCGCCATAGGCCGCCCGGTCTTTTCCCTGCTGCTCGAATTCCACGATGCGGTAGCCGATGAGCCAGTTCCGCAAGGTCAGCGCGACATTGACGGCTTTGGCGGCAAAATCCTGCGTCTGCTGATGGATGTGGACGATGGAGGATACCAGCGAGTCAAAGTCTCCAGAAACGGCGGGTGGTGCTGCTTTCTTCTTAGCAGACATAGGTGTCTTCTTACGCCTCATACGCGCTGAGTCCTGAGGTGTCGCGGCCCCCGGCGCGTTTGGTGAGGAGGGGGTGCAGGTCGGCCATGAGGGCTAGCTCGGCCTGGGTGCGGGCTTTCCAGCCGAGATCCAGCGGGGCCATGAGGTCGCTCAATTGCTCGCCGTCGAAGATCATGCGCTGCAAGATGCCGTCCACGAAGCCTTGCAGGAGGGCGGTGGCGAGCTGGTGCCAGGCGGCATTCGTATTTAAGCCCCGCCAGTATTCCGATGAAGCTATGTTCGATTGTTTTTCAGTCATTGCGGGTGCTCTGCACTCTTGGTAGCGGCCTTGGTGGCACATGCCACTGGCAAATAGCCACAAATGGCGGTCTTTTCCAAGCCATTAACGTTTTGACGTGTTTCACTTAAGGATGCTTTGCGCTGACGCTGTGTGGCCGCAAAAACGCCTTGCGGGTCTGCCGCCAGTCATGGTTACGCCATAGGGGCGAGGTGGCGAAATTCCCCTCCTCTGGAGGGGTGCCCCGCAGGGGCGGGGTGGTCGCCTTCCCTTCCTCTGGAGGGGTGCCCCGCAGGGGCGGGGTGGTCGCCTTCCCATCCTCTGGAGGGGTGCCCCAATTGGCGCCATGGATGTCGGCGCTCCTGTCGTCGAGTGCCCGCTTCTGCCTGTAGGGGCGTTTGCGTTCAACGGGATATGGGCATGCTCAGTCGGCAAGCCGCAGCCGCAGGACCGACCTCCTTGGCCAAGTGGATTGCGTCGCGCTTATCCTGCGCCGTGTAGCGTCGTGTCGCTCGTGTCGCCATGAAAACCTCCTCTGTGAGGGCGGCATGACCCGGACGAGAGTGTCCGGGCTTTCGGCCCCCTCACGGATGGTCGGTTGTGCGACAAGAGCAGTTAGGCTGTTTGAGCGTTTGGCGGGCTTGCTAGTCAGTCGCATAGAACAAGTGAGAGCACCCATGAGGGCGCTTTGGACCCTTCACGGCAACGCCCTGCGGCTTATCTGCAGATGGGAAGCAGGCCGTACGCAAAGTGCAATCCACCCGTTCTTAGTCGGCCTTTGTTACGCAGTCGGTGCGAACTAAAGGTTGTTGTTTAACGTCCGCAACGGAGAAAGTGATGGACAGGAACATGAACAAACAGGGACATATTCTTTTGCTTGTAGCAACGCTGTGCTTCACTGGGTGTTTTGACGACTACGCCGGGTCGACAGAGTGGGACGGCGATTTTGGTCATCAGGGAGACAGCATCGAGACAGTCCAGGTCAACTGCCAAGCAGGCCCGGGAAGCACCTGCCAGAACGGGCGACTCTATCGCCTTCTTCCCGCAGAGAGTCAGAAATGGAGCGAGGATCTGCCTCCCTCCATGTATGCAGCAACGCCGGTATTTGGTGCGTTATTACCGGTTTCTGTCGACCACAGGCCTTTCCAAACCCCCGTTCGGGACCAGGGTAGCGCGTTGCTTTGTGTCGATTTTGCGGTGGTTGCGGGGATGGAGGCCTACCACAAGTTCATCGATATGCCGGCAGATCTTTCCGAGCAGGCGCTCTACTCGATCCACACCGAGACGACACTCGAAGCGGGCTTGAACGCCGCACGCGCAACAGCCATCCCCGAAGAGAGCGTGTGGCCGCTTGGACAACCTTATGCTCCTCCGGGCTGGGATCAAAGCGAACGTTGTTCGCTAGATTGGAGAGCCATTGCCAACCCTACAATCGACACGATGCGGGCGCACCTAGCGAGCGCAAATACCACCAATATCGTTGTTGCACTCTCCTATGCCGAAGCTGCGTGGTCGGCAACAGGCATGGTCGAGGACTTCTGGGGCCCGGTGTCAGGGTACGCCCATGCTCTGCTGTTGGTCGGCTACCTCAGGATGACCGGAAGAGATGGGAGCCAGAGGTGGTACTTCATCGCGAAGAACTCCTGGGGCCATGAATGGGGCGATCAGGGATATGCGTATATCAGCGAAAGCTACCTGACTCGCGCGTTGCTCCAAGCCGCCATCGTAAGTGATGTGTACTCTACGGCAAGCAAGTGTGATCGCAACCTTTGTCCCTGCGGCTGTGTCGGCGCGGCATGTCTGCCTTGCCCACCAAGCGCAGAACTCTGTCAGCCCTGCCAGGGCGCCGAAGACTGCGTCGATGAGGATTCATCGTGTGTGGCCTATGATGGCGAGCCGTTTTGCGCGCGCAACTGCACTGAAACGCCCTGCCCTACAGGCTACGCCTGTATACCTGAATCCATCCACCGATCGATCTGCGTGCCGGCCCGCGGAGAGATTTGTGCTCGCTGCACGACCGAGCACTGCCCCATCTGCGGTGATGGTGTGCTCGACAAAGAGGACGGCGAAGTCTGCGACGCTCTCGCGCTCGGAGGCGCGAGCTGCAAGAGCTTGGGGTATGAGGGAGGCCTCCTGCAGTGTTTGAGCGATTGCAGAGGATTCGACACGAGCATGTGTTGGCAAACTGAACTCTGTGGCAACGGTGTCCTTGACGATGGTGAGATCTGCGACGGGGCGCTCAACAGTGCCGCCGTCGATTGCTTCAGTCTTGGCTTCGCCGGAGGTGGCAGCATTGGTTGTTCGCCATCGTGCCACGAGCTCGATACCTCTGCATGTAGTGGCTCTGCATCATGCGCATGTCCACCACCGCAGAGCAGTGATTGGAGCGTTTGTGTCCCACTCTCCGAAGACCCATGCTTCACGGCAGGGGTTCGCACGAGAACTCATACCTGCTCTTGTCGCACCACCAACCATCCGTGAGGGGGCCGAAAGACCGGCCACTTAGGTCCGGGTTATGCGGTCGGGGGCCGCGGGCCCGTAAGAGGCAGGCGGGCGCGGGGCGCACCATCAACCACCGGCCACGATGCGCTCGCGCCGGGTTCTCAAGAGCTGAGCTTCTCCAGGACTTGCCCAATGAAAGGGATATTGAGTACGCTTCCAAGCACTTCGCCGAGTTCCAAAGGCAGCAGATGCAAGTCCGCAAGACGCGCGCCGCGCGTCAGGACCTGTACCGGTCCAGTTGCAACGAGACTCCATTTAGCCCCATAATGCCGAGGAACACATAAATCGCTTTGACCAACAGCAAGACCAGCACGACGCCAGTCAGTCGTACACCGCCGAGCAGATAGGTGCCATCCCTGCGTCGTAAACTCTTCACCCATGCCCCGCCAAATACGATACCAGCGCCCCCCGGAAGAGAACTCCGGCGTCAGCATCGACATGCGGCTACCGCAGCGTGACAACTCACGACCGAGTCGCCATTGTTCAACCCTCACGGGTCGCCTTCACGCTGGACCAGTGCAGGCCCCCAAGTGCTCCGTAGGACTTACAACACCATCATGAAGGACCTGACCGACATGGCAACGCTCCACGCCATGATCGGTCACTCGGACCCAAAGATGACTGCGTTGTACTCAGGAATCGACTACGAGCGTAAAGCCAAAGCAGTCACCGCTTTCGAAGCGGCGCTGGCGGCAGATAAGCAAGTCAGGATGAACGTCCTGGTTGTACCTCGGTTGTACCTGCATGCCCGGAACGACCGAAAAGGTTGTACCTCTGGGCCGGGCAAGAAACACGAAAGCCCCGGCATGACCGAGGCTTTCGAGGCATGGGGCGTGCAAGATTTGAACTTGCGACTTCCACCGTGTGAAGGTGGCACTCTCCCACTGAGTTAACGCCCCATTGTCGCAACGACCGCTCCTCGCCCTGCCTCATTCGACACGAGCACCCAGCCTCGCCGCAACGAGGCCCCTGATAACACGCCCTGGCAAAACGAGTCAAGAATTTTGTCGCGGCCCACCCCGCCAATTTTTTCTCTCACCCTGCCCGAGGGGCGCCCGCGCCGGCTTCAGACGCCACCCTTGCTTCCCTGGCGACCTTGCACTATCCCCGCAAACAGCAACGGCGCGGCGGGCCCTGAGCCGCGGCGTCTCTCACCCATGCAGGTGGCGATGCAGCGCGCAGACGAAACAATAAAAATATATCACAACGCACACTTCTGGTGTAACGAGCGTCTCGCCTGGCGCGGGCCCCAGGCGACCCTCGTCGTCCACGGCGACCACATCGCCTCTCTCAGCGAAGGGCCGCCACCAGAGGCCCTGGCGGCGGCGCGCGCCAACCGAGTCATCGATCTCGACGGCGCTTACGTCATCCCGGGCCTCATCAACACCCACTGCCACCTCACCCTCAACAACCCAGCCGTGGTCATGGGCGTCGCCGACTTTCTCCGTCTGCGCCGCGCCGACCCCAGCGCGCAGTGGCAGAAGAGCGTCGACGACTGCCTGGCCCGCGGCATCCACACCGTGCGCGACGCCTGGGCTGGCGACTTGGCCGCCTTGGACCAAGTCGCCAGCCTCGCCCCGCTGCGCCTGCGCCGCAGCGTCGTCGTCGGCCCCTTGGGCGCCGCCTTCACCCCGCGCCGCACCCTGGGCCGCCGCCTCATCGAGAAGCTCGCCGGCATCGCCAGCCTGCCCTACACCGACCCCCGCTGCGGCATGGTGGTCTTTGGCCGCGACGCCGGCCCAACCGCCGCCCGTGACGCCGTGCGCCGCGCCGTTGAGGAGCGCGGCGCCCACTGCATCAAGGTCTACGAACAGCGCGAGCACATGCTCAGCTACCGCCCTGGCGCGCCCCTCATGAGCGAGGCCGAGCTCCAGGCCGTGGTCGAGGCCGCCCACGCCCTCGGCGTGCCCGTCACGGCCCACGTGGTCAGCGTCGAGTCCTTCCGCCGCTGCCTCGCCGCGCGCGTGGACACCTTCGCCCATCTCCCCCGGGACGCTGCCCTCAGCGACGCCGATATCACCCGCTTCGTCGACCAACGAACCATCATCGAGCCCACCCTCTCGCTGCTCTTGGGCTATGCCTGGCCCTTCGACCCCCAGGTGCGCACCTGCCCCGACGCCGCCACCATCGCCGCCCTCCGCGACGCGCTCCTCGCCCCGTGGATCGACCTGAGCTGGAACCCGGAGCTGGCCCCCATCGCCCACAACGGCGCGCGCCGCCTCCGCGCCGGACACACCCGCATCTTCGGCCTCCTCCCGGCGCGCCGCGTCTTCACCTACTACGGCGCCATCGCTACCCATGGCCTCGCCAATCTCCGCCGCATCGCCGCCGCTGGCGGCCGCATCGCCTGCGCCAACGACGGCGGCGTCCCGCCGCTGCTCCCGGCGAGCCTGGACGTGGAGTACCGACTGCTCAACACGTTGCTGCCCGAGTACTTTTACGGTGCCCGGCTCTTGCGCGCCGCCACCCACGAGAGCGCCGCCGCCATCGGCCTAAGCGAAGATCTCGGTGATTTGCAGCCTGGCAAGCGCGCCGATATGGTGTTCTATATGCAAGATCCTTGCGCTCACCCCGAGCTGCTCGGTACCCCCACGCACCACCCCCTCTCATCAGCGGGCTGATCCATGCACCACCCCACCCACGCCCTCTCCCTCCTCGTCCTCCTGGCCTTCTGCGCGGCCACGGCCTGCGTCGAGGTCCCTCCCCAAAATACACAAGACCTCGGCGCGGAAGATGGCTTAGATCTCACCGACGCTGAAACGCAAGACGACATGGAAACGCCGCCTGACGGCGACCAGGACCTGGGCACCGACGCCAACGCCGACACCGCGGCCGACAGCGATACCGCCACTGACGCCCCAGAGCCCGACCAAGGCCAAGCCGATGTGCCGCCAACCTGTACCGACACCTGCCCCACCCTGGGGCTCATGATCTGTCGCGACAACGACGTCTACGTCTGCCAAAACGACCCCCTCCTGCCCTGCCGCACCTGGGCCCTGAGTGAGACCTGCGGCGAGGGCTGGCGCTGTGACCCAGAGCAACTCACCTGCGTCGAAGCCTGTGGCGATTTCTGCGAGCCCTTCTCGGTCATCGTCCTCCCCGACACCCAGTACTACACCAACAAGCAGAGCGACGGCGCCAACAACACCTACCGCAAACAGATGCAGTGGATCATCGACCACCAGGCCCAAGAAAACATCCGCTTCGTCATTCACGTCGGCGACATCACCCACAACAACCGCGTCAGCGAGTGGACCATCGCCGATGGCGCCCACGCCATGCTCGACGCCGCCGACATCCCCTACAGCGTCGTCACGGGCAACCACGACTACCTCGTCGACGGCACCTTCAAGCGCGGCGGCAGCCTCTTCAACGACTACTTCTCGCCCGCCCGCTTCGCCGGCAAAGCGTGGTACGGGGGCGCCTTCGGCAGCGGCGGCCTCAATAACGTCACCTACTTCAGCTACGGCGACCTCGACTTCATGGTCCTCAGCGTCGAGTACGCCCCCCGCAAAGACAGCCTCTGCGAGGCCGAAGGCATCATCGCCCAGCACCCCAACCACCAGGTCATCATCGCCACCCACTGTTACACCACCCGCGGCGGTGGCTTCGCCCGGGGCTGCCCCGACGCCAAGTACAACGCCATTGGCGCCGCTGGCGGCAGCATCTGGGACGAGCTCGTCTCGCGCCACTCCAACGTCTTCCTCGTCCTCTGCGGCCACATCGGCGGCTCCGAGTACGGCGCCCGCCAAGGCCTCGCGGGACACCTGGTCCACGAAATACTCGTCGACTACCAATTCGAAGCCGAATGCGGCCTGAGCAGCCCCAACCTCTGCACCAACCACTGCCGCACCGGCACCTACCACGGCAACGGCTGGCTCCGCCAACTCGTCTTCCATCCCCGCGCCGGCCGCATCGACGCCAAAACCCTCACAGTCGAAGCCGGCAACACCCGCTTCTTCCCCCAGGGTCAACCCGAGCTCTTCTGCAGTGAGCGCTTTGATCCACCCTCGCCGGATGCAACGGGCGGCAACTACTACGCGGCCAACCCCCAACACCAAGACCACGTCTTCTCCTTCCCCTACGACTTCTTTGCCAACGCCGCCTACCAAAACCAAGACGACGGCCGCCTGGCCTTCTTCGACCGCATCGTCAACAGCGTCGGTGCCGGCAACCAGCTCGTCCCCAAGGTAGCCGCCGCCCCCTCGGGCGCCTTCGTCGTGGTCTGGCAAGACGACTCCGATAAGAGCGACGGCACGGGCAACCACGACATCCACGCCCGCGGCTTCTTCCCCGGCGGCTGCGAAGCCTTCCCCGACCTGCGGGTCAACACCAACGCCGCAGGCCACCAGGCCTCACCCGACATCGCCATGGACGCCGACGGCAACTTCGTCGTCGTCTACGCCGACGACGCCGACGGCAACGGCTACTTCGAGATCCACGCCCGCGGCTTCTACGCCGACGGCAGCGAGCGCTTCCCCCGGGTGCGCGTCAACAGCGTCTCGACGGGACAGCAACTCCGCCCGGCCATCGCCATGGCCCCCGATGGCCGCTTCGTCGTCGCCTGGGAAGATGAATCCCAGGGCGCCGGCAGCCCTCAGATCTTCGTCCGCGGCTTCAACCCCGACGGCAGCCAGCGCTTCCCCGACCGCAGCGTCCACGATGACTTCGTGGGCACCCGGGTCGCGCCCGCCCTCTTCCTCGACCGCGACGCCCGCTTCGTCGTCGCCTGGGAAGACGACAGCGACGGTAACGGCGTCATGCAGGTCCACGCCCGCGGATTCAACGCCGACGGCACCAACCGCTTTGGCCGCATCACCGTCAACACCGCCGCCCCGGGTCAACAACAGCGTCCGGCCATCGCCGGCACTCCCAGCGGCGACTTCGTCGTCGCCTGGGAAGACGACGCCACCCGCAACGGCCGCTACATCATCATGGCCCGCGCCTTCACCGCCGCTGGCCAAGAGCGCATCGCCGACTTCACCATCTCGGCCACCACGGGCACCCACGGAGCCGTGGGCCTGTGCGCCCTGGACGACGGCGCCTTCATCGCCACCTGGGCCGACGACGCCAGCAGCGCCGGCACCTTCGACGTCCGCGCCCGCCGCTACGGCGTGGACGGCACACCCGCGGCGCCTTTCACGGTCAACCGGGTCACCGCTGGCGAACAGCGCGCCCCTGGGCTGGCCTGCACCCCCAATGGCGCCCTCTTCGTCGCCTGGGAAGACGACATGGACGGCAACGGCGCCTTCGAAATCGCCGCCCGTGGCTTCGAACCTTGAGGCCCTAGG
>CAYVQF010000025.1:0-71384 GCA_964454015.1 uncultured Myxococcales bacterium | reverse complement strand
CACAATAATTCACAACGAGCAAGCCCCATGCCGGCTTTGGTCGTGGATTGTGGCCTGCTTTGACACCATGCGCTCCAGGCCTTAGGCTAGGCGTCGCCTGGGCTGCCACTGGCGCCAGCCCTCGGTCAAGCACTTGCCACCACGGATCTCATGCTCCGCACGCTCCCCATCTGGATCGCCGCCCTCACCCTCTCCGGGTGTAGCAGCGCCATCCCCAGTCAGACCAGCGACCCACCCTTTTTCGGCGCCGCCAGAAGCGCCGCCACCATCGCGCACCCCTTGCCGTCGGCGGCCGACGCCGCGGCACCCGCCGCCCTCGGCACCCTCCTCCAAGACGTCGACGACGACGCGCCACCGACCTTCTCCTACCCTGAGCACTGGCGGCAGCATGGCGTCGATCACGCCGCCCTCCCCGAGCTCCTCCTCGCCCGAGGCTTTGAACCGGGTGTCACCTTCAGGGCCTTCGTCCTGGAGATCACCTTCTCCCCCACCTTGCCCGTGGTCATCGGCGAGCGCGCCTTCGACTGGGACGACACCAGCGCCCGCATCTGGGGCTGGAACCCTGGCTCCACGGTCAAGGTCTTCGCCGCCGCCGCCGCCCTCAGCCGCCTCCATCAGCAGGGCTTCACCCCTGACGCCGTGGCCACCTTCCGCGGACGCCAGGAGGAAACTTGGTCCATGACCGAGATCATCCACGACGCCATCACCAAGAGCGGCAACATGTCCTACAACCGCCTGGTGCAGCTCGCCGGGTACGATTGGCTCAATGAGCACTTTTTCGACGAACGCAGCGGGCCGGCGGCCTCAGCCATCAACGGCGCCTACGAAATCAGCAACTGGCGTCGCCGCGGTGAGTCGAAGGACCTCAGCTTCGCCCCAGCCATCGCCGTGCAAGAAGGGGAGCGCCTCTGGGAGAGAGAGCCCGCCCAGGGCGTGAGCACGCCGCGCTGTGCCGGCTCGGCCTGCACCCACCTCCAAGACCTCGCCGAGGTGATGCGCCGCATCGGCCTCCATGAGCGCCTCCCTCCGGAACAGCGCCTCCTCTTGGGTGATCCCGAAATCGCCCTGTTGCGCCAAGCCCTCGCCGCGCAGCGCAAGCGCGGCATGGAAGCCGTCGACGCCCTGCGCGCCGGCTACGGCAGAGGCGATCTCTTCCTCATGCACAAGCCGGGCTTCGCCGAGAACTGGTTCAGCGACCTCATCTACCTCGAAGACCGCGAGGCCCACAGCGCGTGGGTCATCGTGTTGGCAGCGCGCCGCGGCCGCAACGGCCTCGACCAAGGCGCAAGAATCCTCGGCGAGGTCTTGGCCAACGGGGAGCTGGCGCTGGCGGAACATCGACCGGGGCTGCGCAGCGAGACCTTGAAAAGCCTCCAGGTGCAAGCCACCCCCGAGGAGCGCCGCGCCGTGCGCCAGAACAAAAAGCAGCGCGCCAAGAAAAAGAGCGTGGCTCCAAAAAAGAAAAAACGCTGAGCAAGAGACGCCCTCGGTCGCGCTGGCTCACCACACCCGCGCTCGCAGCCCCCCGAACAGGGAGAAGCCCGGCATGGGATAGCCCTTGACGTAGGCGTTGTCGGCGTGGGTCAGGTTGCGGGCGTCCACATAGACCTCGATGGGGAGCTCGAATCCGGCGTAGGCCGCGTGCAGATCGAGCTGGGCCACGTCCGCCATGGGGTCGCGCCCGTAGTTGGCCATGTGCAGTCCACCCACCCACTCGCCGCTCAAGGCCAAGGTCAAGCCGGCGTGGCTGAAGACCGCGCTCCCCGTGACCCGGTGGCTGGGGTTCTGCCGGGTGTAGCGCCCCACGTCCTGCCAGGCGCCCGAGACCTCGAGCGAGAAGTAGGGCCCGATGCGCGCGCGCAGGCCGCCCTCCACCCCCCAGATCGGGGCCTCGTCGATGTTCACCGTCTGGGCGGCGGGAAAAATGCCGAAGGTCTTGATCATGTCCCGCGCCAGCGTGTGGTAGCCCGTCACCCGCACTTCCAAATCTTGGCCCAAGCGCTGCGCCAAGGTCAGCTCCGTGGTCAGAGAGGTCTCGGGGCGCAGCTCGGGATTGGCCACGGGGAAGGGGAGCCAGCGCTCGCGCAAGGTCGGGCGGCGGTAATTGCGGGCCACCCGCGACCGCAGCTCTGCGCCCGACCACAGCGTCAGGGCACCGCCGACCTTGAAGAGCCCTACCCAGCCGTCGCGGTCGTGCACCAGGACCCGCCAGCCTGCGACCAAAGTCAAAGGCGACCACGGGCGAAAGGTCGCGCTCTGGAAGAGCGCCACCCCGGCCTCAGTGGGGATCCCATAGGCGACCTGGGTGACCTCGTTCTTGGCCTCGGCCACCAGGCCCTCGACCTCTACCCCTTGGCTCAAGTCCAGAGACGGCAAGGCCTGCCACGTCCACTCACTCTTGGCGCCCGCCAGCGCGTCGAGACTCCGAAAACCATCGTGAAAGGCGTGCCGGCCCCAGTTGACGTAGACCATGGATCGACCCTCCCACGCGGGCCAAGCATTGCGCAGCGACACCGACAACCCGTGGCGCAAGGCAGAGAAGGTCTCCCCCAGGCGCGGGTGCGTCGCCGGCCCAGGATCGGCCCCACGCAAGCGGCTCAAGCGCGTCCGCACCGTGAGCTCATGCCCCTCTGCCAGCCGCACCCGCGCCGCCACCTGGCCGCTCTGGAGATCCCCCGCCATCCCGTCGCGGTGACCATCGCTGTGACGCAAATGGGCCGCCGCGGCGACATCCCACCCGTCATAGCGCCCCTGAAAGACCGGCTCGATGAGATAGGTCTCAAAGGAGCCAAAGCCCGCGTGCAAGGTCACCTCTTCGCCGCGCTCCTGCCCCCAGGCGCTCGTGATCCGCACCACGCCGCCCATGGCGTTGGAGCCAAAGGCCACTGAGTCGCCACCGGGAATCACCTCCACGTGATCCACCAACGCCGGCACATAGACGTCGGGCAGCGGATGGCCAAAAATCCCCGCCAGATCCGGCACGTCGTCCACCAGCACCAAGACCTGGACGTTGGGCGCACCCCCTAGACCACGGACGCTGAAGCCGCCGCTGCTCCCTTGACCGATGCCGTGCAGCGTGGTCCCGCGCGAGGTCACATAGAGGGAGGCCGTTCGCCGCGCCAGACGCTCCATGAGCGAGGTCTGGGTCTCCCGAGCCAACGCCTCGGCCCCAACGACCTCCGCCGCAGAGCTGGGATCACTGCGCGTCGGCGCCGGGCGGCTCAAGGTCTCATAGACCAACAGCGGCAAGGCCGCCCGGGCACACAGCCCCACCCCAGCCGCCTGCGTCGCCGCAGCCACGACCCTCCCGCCACAGCCTGCCGCCGCCCCTGGCAAAGCCTCCCCAGCCTGCATGGGCGCCGCATCCACCAGCGGCGCAACCGGGGCAGCACCGCCGCCCACCGCAGCGCCCGCGGACCTCGCCACGGCTGCACCGCGCCCAAAGCCCGCCGCCACGGCCTCTCCCAGGCCAGCCCCATCGGCCCAGGCCGCGCCGCCCCAGCCAACACAGGCCGCGACCACCAGCGCCGCCAACGCGGCCCGGCGCCACGCTACCTCAGTGCGAATAAGGGCCAGCCACATCGAAATCCTGCTCTATGTCGGCAGCGCGCAGCGTGAAGACCTGCACCCCCTGACCGGCGTGAACCGTAAAAGTGGCGCGCGTCCGGTAATTGAACCACCGCGGCTTGAAATCGTCGTAGTCGCCCGCCGCGAACTTCGCCCCATCGAAGCGCTTGAAGTGCACGTGATCCGTCCCGGGCAAACACTCACCCACCCGACTCGTCTCCCCCTCGGCCAAGACCTCTGCCCACAAACAACCACTGAAGCTCACATCCTTGATGGCAATCTCCTCACCCAAGGCGTGCAAAATCACCACCTGCGGATAGAGCTCCACGCAGCCACCAGCGCTCAGGCAGGCCAAAGACCCCAGCCAAAGCACCCACCATCGCCGCGCCGCCCATGCCACACCCCACTCCCCCATCACCTGCGCTCCCTAGTCCGCCAAACACTGCGGGTTCTCGGTCCGCTCCGCGTAGGGCTTGAACGTATACTGCGCCCACAAAGAACGCACCTGCTCATAGGCTTCCTCAGGGATGGGCTGCACCCCTTCTGGGGGACACGGACCCTGATGATTGGTCAAGCCTATCGTAATGGTCCGCTCCTGCCCCACCAGGGTCTCCTCCTCGATCTTCGACGCGATGGGCAGCATCTTCGCCTCGCTGCACGTCGGATCATCCCACGCGGCGATCATATACACCAAACCCAGCCCCGCCCGCACCTCGAGAGCCTCACTCGTCTCTCCCCACCCCACCTTGTCGAAATAGGTCCCATTGTACCACGCATGACAGATCGTCCACGGCGGCTGCCGCGGCAGATCGGGATTGTCAAAATCATTGTGAATCCGCACCGTCGCCATGCCCGGCCCCTTGCCGTCGTCATCGCCACAAGCCGCCAGCCCCCCTACGAGCACCAACGCCAACAACACCACCCCACCTTGTCTCCAACCCCATCTCCGCAGCATATCCATCTCCTCTTTTCTTTTGGGATCCACCCACCTCTGGGCGTACGCGCCGCGGCGCTGGCCCGATCCTCCACCGCGCCAGCCACCCCCACGCACCACACACCATGTCGCGCCGGTCCGCATGTGTCAACAATTTCAGCAACAATACATCACATCCATTCGTGAACTTATTCACAAACCAAGGCCACAGGCAACCAAGCGCATGCCTTCGTGATAATTTTCACAAACACGAAACTTTCACACTTTCCCCACCAACCCTAACATCCGCCGCGACGACCGCCGCCACCGCACCCCTCCCTTTGACGCTCGACTCCCCCGCCCACCGCACCAAGCGCAGGTGGCGCGCCGCCCTATCGAAAATACCCCAACGCCGCAAGGCAAAGGAGAAGACGTCTGCCCACTCCTTGCTGCCGCACACGTGGCGGTCAAACACCACTTGCTCAACACCGCCGCTCTTAGACCGCGTCACCCCACCTGCATGACCGATTGCCCTCACCACCCACCGCTTCGTCATGCGCTCCAAAGAAGGGCCCTCCCCTCGAGGCCACGCCAGCGCCAACGGCGACCCCCACGCAGCCCCCCCTTGGCCCCAACCGCACAAGGTGATAGGACCTGCATGACAACGCCCGCAACTCGGAGATGAGTATGTCTGAGATCATCATCCACGAAGTCGGCCCCCGCGATGGCCTCCAAGCGGAGAAACAAAGCGTCCCCTCGCCCAAAAAGCTCGCCTGGCTCCGCGCGCTCATCGCCGCCAAGGTCGACATCGTCCAGGTCGGCTCCTTCGTCCACCTCGAAAAAATGCCTCAGATGGCCGACACGGACCAACTCTTCCGCAGCCTCGCCCAAGAGCCCCACCCCGGCACCACCCTCTCCGGCCTGGTCCTCAACGAGCGCGGCCTCGAGCGCGGCCTGGCATGCGGCGTCGAGATGTTCTGCCTCGGCGTCTCCGCCTCGGAGACCCACTCCCAGAAGAACACCGGCATGAGCTCCGCCGAAGCCCAGCGCCGCATCATCGCCACCGCCCAACGGGCCATCCACGAGGGCAAACGCGTCCAGGTCTCCGTACAGAGCGCCTTTGGCTGCGGTTTCGAAGGCCCCATCCCAGAAGAACGCGTCCTGGCCATCGTCAGCGCCTACCTCGACGCTGGCCTCACCCAGATCAGCCTCGCCGACACCGCCGGCCACGCCCACCCCGAACAGGTGCTCAAACTATTTGGCAAAATCCGCGCGCTCTCTCCAAACTTGCAGTGTACCTGCCACTTCCACGACACCTACGGCCTCGGCATGGCCAACATTTTCGCCGCCATCCAAGCGGGCGTCACCCACTTCGAGACCTCCTTCGCTGGACTCGGCGGCTGCCCCTTCACCAAGGTCGCCGCAGGCAACGTCGCCACGGAAGACCTCGTCCACGCCCTCCAGCGCCAAGGCCTAGTCCGCCACATCGATCTGGCCGGCCTCACCACCATCGCCAAAGACGTGGCCGCCTACTTCGCGCGCACCATGCCCGGCAGAGTCTATCAGAGCGGCCCCCTCTCCTACTAAACAGGTGTACCGATGACGACCAAAACCCCCATCCTCGAAGGCATCAGGGTCCTCGACCTCACCAACGTCCTCTCGGGCCCCTTCGCCTCGCTCCACCTCGCCCTCCTGGGCGCCGAGGTCATCAAAATCGAAAACCCCAAGGACGGCGATCTCGCCCGCAAGCTCGGCATCGTCCCCGAGTACAATCAACAGCTCATGGGCACGAGTTTCCTCGCCCAGAACTGCAACAAGCGCTCTGTCACCCTCAACACCAAGAGCCCAGAGGGCAAAGAGATCTTCAAGGCCCTCGTCAAGGACGCCGACGTCGTCATCGAGAACTTCCGCCCCGGCGTCATGGAGCGACTCGGACTCGGCTATGAGGTCCTGCGCGAGATCAACCCCAAGCTCATCTATTGCGCCATCTCCGGCTTCGGCCAAAGCGGCCCCGACGCCAAAAAGCCCGCCTACGACCAGATCATCCAGGGGCTCTCCGGCGAGATGTCCATCAACGGCGACGAGCGTCTCACCCCCCTGCGCGCCGGCTTCCCCGTCTGCGACACCGTCGGTGGCCTCAACGCCGCTTTCGCCGTCATGGCCGCCCTCTTCCACCGCGAACGCACCGGCCAAGGACAGTCCATCGACGTCGCCCTCCTCGACGCCATCATGCCCCTCATGGGCTGGGTCGTCGCCAACCTCCTCATCGGTGGCCAAGCCCCTGTGGTCATGGGCAACGACAACTTCACCGCCGCTCCCAGCGGCGCCTTCAAGACCCAAGATGGCCACATCAACATCGCCGCCAACAAGCAAGAACAGTGGGAAGCCGTCTGTGACGTCCTCGAGCTCACCCACCTCAAGACCGACCCCCGCTTCCAGGAAAGGGACACCCGCAAAAAGAATCGCCAAGCGCTGACCCCCTTGCTCGAAGCCAAGCTCTGCCAGAAAGCGACCCGCCACTGGGTCGAGGCCCTCAACGCCCACAACGTCCCCAGCGGCGATATCTTGAGCCTCCACGATGCCCTGCGCCAGCCACAGATCGTCCACCGCAACGTCCTCCAAAAAGTCTACGTCCCTGGCATCGGCGAAATCGAGGTCTTCGGACTCACCGCACTCTTCAGCCACAGTGACGGCAACGTCACCACCCCACCGCCGCGGCTCGGCCAGCACAACGAAGAAATCCTGGGCCGCTTGGGCTACACCCCGGAGCAGCTCGCCGAGCTCAAGGAAAAAGCCGTCATCTGACCCCCACACCAGCGAGGAAGATCCATGGGAATGACCGTCGTTGAGAAAATCCTGGCCCGCGCCGCAGGCACCCCTGCCGTCAAGGCCCTGCAAATCGTCGAGCCGAGCGTCGACCTCGCCATGTCCCACGAGAATGGCGCCCTGGTCATCAATCAGTTCCACAGCATCTACGAGGGCACCCACAGGGAGCCCAAAATCTGGAACCCTGACAACATCGCCATCATCTTCGACCACCGCGTCCCCGCCGAGAGCCCCAAGACGGCGACCAACCACAAACTCATCCGCGCCTTCGTCGCCCAACACGGCATCGCCAAATTTCACGACATCCGCGGCGACCGCGGCGGCATCTGCCACCAGATCCTCCCCGAATACGGTTACGTCCGCCCCGGCATGGTCGTCGTCGGCACCGACAGCCACACCACCAGCCACGGCGCGCTGGGTGCCTTCGCCTTCGGCATCGGCGCCACCGAGATGGCCACCGTCTGGGCCCTCGGCGTCGCCCTCAACATCGAGGTCCCACCGACCATCAAGGTCGTCGTCAACGGCCACTTCAACCAGCACGTCGGCGCCAAGGACCTCATCCTGCATCTCATCGGTAAGGTCAGCGCCCAGGGCGCCAACTTCCGCGTCCTCGAGTTCCACGGCGAAGCCATCCGCAGCATGTCCACCAGCGGCCGCTTGGTCCTCGCCAACATGAGCGTCGAGGCCGGCGCCACGGGAGGCATCGTCCCCGCCGATGACGAGACCGAACGCTACCTCCGCGACGAGGCCGGCTACCAAGGCCCCATCGACCGCGTCACCCCCGACCCCGACGCGATCTATGAGCGCGTCATCGAGCTCGACGTCTCCAACCTCGTCCCCCAGATCGCCTGCCCCCACACCGTCGACAACGTCAAAGACATCGACGCCGTGACGGGCACCGCCATCCAGCAGATCGTCATCGGGAGCTGCACCAACGGGCGCCTCGACGACCTCGCCGTCGCCGCCAAGATCCTCAAAGGCAAGAAGGTCGCTGAGAGCACCCGCATGCTGGTCTTTCCCGCCTCCACCAAAATCTACTCCCAGGCCCTCGAAGCCGGCTACATCGCCGATTTCATGAACGCCGGCGCGGTGGTCATGAACCCCGGCTGTGGGCCTTGCCTCGGCATCCACCAAGGCGCCCTCGGCGACGCCGAGGTCGCCCTGGCCACCACCAACCGCAACTTCAAAGGCCGCATGGGCAATCCCAAAGCCGAGGTCTACCTCTGCAGCCCTGCCGTCGCCGCCGCCAGCGCCATCACCGGCGTCATCACCGATCCGCGCCAAGGGGGATTCTAATGGGCACAGTCGTAATGAAGCTCGGCAGAGACATCAGCACCGACGACATCTACCCAGGTAGGTTCATGGCCACCGTCCTGCCCACGGAAACGCCACAATTCTGCTTCTTCAACCGCACGGAGTTCAACACCAGGCTCCAGGCCAAAACCATCCCACCGGGCAGCGTCGTCGTCGCCGACGAAAACTTTGGCTGCGGCTCCAGCCGTGAACAGGCCGCCAGCACCATCAAGGGCAACGCGCTCGTCATCGTCGCCAAGAGCATCGCCCGCATCTTCCTCCAGAACGCCATCAACCTCGGCCTCAACCTCATCATCTGCCCCACCATCGACGCCGAAGAAGGCGATGAGCTCGACATCCAAGCCGACGCCGTCATCAATGTGCGCACGGGCCAGCGCTTCCCCACCCTGCCACTCCCCCCTGAGCGCCAAGCCATCATCGACGCTGGCGGCCTCATCGCCTACACCCGCAAGCGCATCCTCGAGAGCGCGCCCTGAGCGCCCCAGCGGCCCTCGCTCCGCCGCCCACGCCGCGCGCTCGAGCGCGCCGCCACCGCGCCCCCTCCCCTGCGCCAGCCCTGGGCCCGCATTGACAAGGGGGCGGCCATTGGCCACCATGGCCAAGCTCGCCGCCCCCTGCGGCGCGCTGCCTTCACCGAGGGAACTCATGTCAACCCACGACCGCCGCTGCGGCCGCGCCATCGCCTGCGCCGCCGCTCTTGCGCTCTGCACGACCTTCTCCCTCAACGTCGCCAGCGCCCTCCCCCTCGGACCCAACTTCGCCAGCCTCAGCATCCAGCTCGCCGCGGCCACCTACTCCCTCTGTGATGGGGCCCGGGCCACCCTAGCGCCGGCCGAGCCCAGCCCTGCCTCCCTCCACCCCCAGCAGGTCCACTGGACCGTCGGCGAGGCCGCCACCATCGAGCAGATCGCCTCACTCTGGGGCCTGCGCAGCGGCGACCTCATCGCCCTCAACCCCACATTCTCCTACGGCGACCACGTCCCCGCCCACACACGCCTCCTGGTCTACGCCTTCGACCCCGACAAGCCCTCCCGCTCCATCGGCCGCCCGCAGAGCGGGCGCCTCCTCAACGCCGTCCCCTTCCCCGAAGGAGAGGGCTGGCGCCTGCGCGACAACCGCCGCCTCTACTGGGCCACGGCCCACACCATCCACGCCCTCACCACCGCCTTCACCCACTTCAACCAACACTGCCCAGGCTCCCAAGACATCCGCGTCGGCAACCTCTCCAAACGCAACGGCGGACGCGCCAAGCCACATCGCTCCCACACCAGCGGCCGCGACATCGACCTCGGCTACTTCGCCCCAGACGAATCCATCATGCACTACGACTGGGTCAAAGTCTCCACCAAGCACTTCGACGCCGAACGCACCTGGTGCCTCATGCACGCCATGCTCGACACCGGCCACGTCGAAGCCATCTACACCGACCGCCGCCTCCTCCCCGCCATCAAAAAAGCCGCCGCCGCTCACCTCAGCCCCGAGGAGCTCGACCAGATCTTTCCCCAACGCAACAAAAGCCACGCCCTCATCCGTCACTGGCCAGGTCACAGTCAACACATGCACGTCCGCTTCACTTGCCCGCCTGGCGACCACCGCTGCCGCCGCTGACATGCGCATCCCCTGCCACACCTGGGCCTGCAACCCACCGCACACCCTCTTCCTCCTCGACACCGCCCTCCAAAGCCTCGACTTCCGCGACGGCAGCGTCACCGCCATCCCCTTGCCGCCAACGCTGAAAGCCATCACCGCCCTGCACGCCGTCAGCGCCGACGCCAGCCGCGCCATCGTCTCCACCGGCGCCGACACTTGGCACGTCGAACTCAGCTCAACGCCCAACCCCACGCCCCTCCCGGTCGACTTCGCCACCGCTGCCGCCTTCCTCCCCGACCAATCCCTCCTCATCGCCACCATGGCGGCCATCACCACCTGCTCTGGGAGCCACCTCCAAGTGGCGTTGCGCCTTCCCCAAGGCATCCCCTCCCACCAGCAATGGGCCCTCGCCCCAGACGGCGCCCACCTCGCCCTGCCCGCCCCCAACGGACTGGCCTTCTACGACCTCCGCAACGGCCACCAGGTCGACAACCTCGTCCTCGGGGCGCCACCCGACGCCTTCGTCGTCGACCCCGCCTGGCGCCACTGGGCCGCCACCACCCACCAGGGACGCCGCCTCACCACCGCTGGCCGCCAACACGGGCGCTGGCTCATCGACGACCGCAGCCAACCCTCTCAACGCCACCGCGCTTGGGCCATCAGCCGCGACGGCACCCTCCTGGGACAAGCCATCACCCCTGGCCAACCCCAACCCCTGTGGCAATGGCGCCGCGCCGCGCCCCACCCCGAGCCCCTCGACTTCGACCACCCACGCCACCCCATCGCCGACCTCATCCTCTTTGGCGATCGCCAGGAACACCTCGTCGCCATCACCGCCGCGGGCCCCACCCACCACGCCCATCTGCTCCGCCTCGATCCCCTCGCCCCGCCCCGTGACCCCCACGGCCCCTGAGGAGCCAACGCCATCGCGCCCAGCCGCCGCGACCGTCGCAACTCGCCAGTGACACTGCTACACTGTCCCCACACACCTTCGCTGTTGCCACGGCAACGGCCCCTACTTACCTTGCCATCCATCGCGCGTTCTCTGCCCTGGGGGCTCCCCAGCGCGTCACCTCTGGAGGTCAGCATGTCCACCTTTCGCACCGAAAGCGATTCCCTCGGCCAAGTCCTCGTACCCCAGGACGCCTACTTCGGCGCCCAGACCCAACGCGCCGTCGACAACTTCCCCATCTCGACCCGCCGCTTCCCCCGAGGCTTCATCCGCGCCATGGGACTCCTGAAATACTGCGCCGCCCAAGTCAACCGCGACGCGGGCCGCCTCCCGCTGGAACTCGCTGACGCCATCCTCGCCGCCGCCCAAGAAGTCATCGACGGCGAGCTCGACGACCACTTCGTCGTCGACATCTTTCAGACCGGCTCGGGTACCTCGACCAACATGAACGCCAACGAGGTCATCGCCAACCGCGCCATCGCCCGCCTCGGCGGCGAGGTCGGCAGCAAGAAGCCCGTCCACCCCAACGACCATGTCAACATGGGCCAGTCCAGCAATGACATCATCCCCACGGCCATCCACATCGCCGTCCTCGAAGCGGTGACCCACCAGCTCCTGCCGGCCTTGCGCAAGCTCCACGCCGCACTCGATGAAAAGGCGATGGCCTTCGATCACGTCATCAAAATTGGCCGCACCCACCTCATGGACGCCGTCCCCATCCGCCTTGGCCAAGAGTTCAGTGGCTACGCCGCGCAGATCGCCAATGGCATCCACCGCATCGAAGGCGCCACCCCCCACCTGGCCGAGCTCGCCCTCGGCGGCACCGCCGTGGGCACAGGGCTCAACGCCCCGCCCGGCTTCGCCGACCAAGTCATCGCCCACGTCGCCGCCCTGACCCAACTCCCCTTCGTCCAGGCGCCCAACCTCTTCGAAGCCCTCGCCGCCCGCGACGCCGCCGTGGCCCTCAGCGGCCAACTCAAGACCGTCGCGACCAGCTTGATGAAAATCGCCAACGACCTCCGCTGGCTCTCCAGTGGTCCCCGCTGTGGCATCGGCGAAATCACCCTGCCTTCCCAGCAACCTGGCTCATCCATCATGCCCGGCAAGGTCAATCCCGTGCTGCCCGAGGCCATGATGATGGTCTGTGCCCAGATCACCGGCAACGATTTGGCCATCACCATCGGCGGGCAACACGGCAACTTCGAGCTCAACGTCATGATGCCCATGCTCGCCTCCAACCTCCTCGAATCCATCGCCATCCTGGCCGCCGCAGCGGACGCCTTCGTCCGCTTCTGCGTCACCGGGCTCACGGCCAACCCCGAGCGCGCCATGGCCTTCATCGAACAGTCCCTCTCCATGGTCACCGCCCTGGCCCCGGTCATCGGCTACGACGCCGCCGCCCAGATCGCCAAAGAAGCCTGGACCTCGGGCCGCACCGTGCGCGAGCTGGCCTACGAGGCCAACCTGGTCTCCCGCGAGCAGATCGACCAAGCCCTCGATCCCATGCGCCAGACTGGGCCGCGCCGCCACACCTGAGCCACAGCGCCCGCGGCGTCAGGGGCGCAGCAACACCCACATCTGACTCATTACCACCATGCCTTACACCGTGATCGAACACACCGCCGATGTCGGCCTCGACCTCGAGGGAGACAGCCTCGAGCTGCTCTTGGCCGATGCCATCAAAGGCCTCTTCCACCTCATCGGTACACCACCCCTGCCGCCTGGGACCCAGAGCCAACGCTGGACCTGCAGCGGCCTCGACCTGGAGGACCTCTTGGTCCGCCTCCTCGCCGAAGCCCTCGCCAGGTGGTGCATCGACGGCCACTACCTCGCTGGGCCCCTCGCGATAGTCGTCCACCGCGACGCCTCTGGATGGCAGGCCGAGGTCGACGGCGCCGCTCATCCCCTACCCCGCGACCTCGACTTGGACTTGACCGAAGTCAAAGCCGTCACCTATCACCGGGTCCAAGTCCTCCCTCCAGAGGATGCGGCGCCTGCTGACAAATGGCGAGGGCGGGTCTTTTTCGACCTGTGAACCCAAGACCCCCGTCCACCCGAAGCCCCAAGACCAGCCAACGACCGCTTCCGCGGCCCAGACCCAAAGGCCGCCCAACCCCGAGAGACACCCATGCCCGAACGCGCCAAATACAGCGCCGAGCCCATCGATGATTGCCGCTGGCGCATCGCCAAGCGCGGCGCCATGCGCACCGATGGCCTCATCTTTGCCAACGCCGCCATGATGGAAGCCATGCGCCAAGATCCCTGCCTGGATCAAGTGGCCAATGTCGCCCATTTGCCCGGTATCGTTGGCTCGGCAATGGCCATGCCCGACATCCATTGGGGTTACGGTTTCCCCATCGGCGGCGTCGCCGCCTTTGACGCCGACGACGGCGTCATCTCCCCGGGCGGCGTCGGCTACGACATCAACTGCGGCGTCCGCCTCCTGCGCACCTCCCTGACACGAACCCAGCTCAACCAAGACCCCGCCTTGCTCGGCGCTCTCCTCGACGCCCTCTACGCCCACGTCCCCAGCGGCGTCGGCTCGGCCCGCCGCGACCTCACCCTGGGCCCCAAAGCCCTCAGCCAAGTCATGGTCCAGGGAGCGGCCTGGGCCGTGGCCCAAGGCATGGGTGAAGCGGCAGACCTCGATCACTGTGAGAGCAGGGGCACCCTCCCGGGCGCCGATCCCCAAATCCCTTCCAAGCGCGCCTATGAACGCGGCAGAGATCAGCTCGGCACCCTGGGCAGTGGCAACCACTTCTGCGAGATCGGCTGGGTCGACGCGGTCTTCGATGCTGCGACCGCCCAGTCCTTTGGCCTGGCCATGGACACCCTGACGATCTTCATCCACACGGGCAGCCGCGGCCTGGGCTATCAGGTCTGTGACGATCACCTCGCCACCATGATCAAGGCCGCATCCCGTTACGCCATCACCCTGCCAGACCGACAGCTCTGCTGCGCCCCCCTGGGCAGCCCAGAGGGGCGCGCCTACCTCGCCACCATGACCGCCGCGGCCAACTTCGCCTTCGCCAACCGCCAGGTCATCACCCACCAGGTGCGCCAGGCCTGCAGCGACGTCCTCGGCCCTAGCGTCAAGGTCGATCTGGTCTACGACGTCGCCCACAACATCGCCAAAATGGAGCGCCACCTCGTCGACGGCGCCAGCCGTCGCCTCTGTGTCCACCGCAAAGGCGCTACCCGGGCCCTCCCCCCGCACCATCCTGAGCTGCCGCCTGGCTATGCCACGACGGGCCAGCCAGTCCTCGTGCCCGGAGACATGGGCCGCTACTCCTACGTCTTGGCCGGCTGCGCCGCCGCGGCGACAGAGACCTTCACCTCCTGCTGTCACGGCGCTGGCCGCTTGCTCTCGCGCAGCGCCGCTCTCAAAGCTGCCAAAGGACGAAAGATCACCGAGGAGCTCAGCGCGCGAGGCGTCACCGTGCGCGCCTATAGCCACAAGACTCTGGCCGAAGAGATGCCCGCGGCCTACAAAGACGTCGCCCACGTCGTCGACGTCGTCGAAGCGGCAGGCATCGCCCGCCGCGTCGTCAGGCTGCGCCCCCTGGGCGTCGTCAAAGGTTAGCGCACCCGCTCGCACCGCCGCTGCCAAGCGCGACGCTGCACTTGGCTCAGGGGCGCCTCCTCGTGGCGAAGGTTGAGCTCGCGTTCCCACGCGCCGCAGGCCTCCTGCACCGACGAAAAGGTGAGGTTGGTAAAGGGATCCCGAGCTTCTCCCGTGGACAACGCAGGGCCAACGCTGCCGATCAGTGAGATCACCAGCCACAGCACCAGCCCGCCGAAAAAGACATAACCCCCGTGCCGGATGTGCCGTGCCCGCGCCATGACCGCTTCGCCTGCCCGCATCCCATCTTGATTCGCCATCGCGCCCCTCCCCTTCATCAACCCTGGGAGCCCCACACTGCTCTCCCGCAGCCTAGGAGATGCCTCGAGCAGAGGCAAACGACGCACCCAAAATCACAATCTGCGTCGCCCACGGCAGGGTTTTACCGCCAAAATGCTGCCGCACGATCTGCGCCACCCTATCGCTCTCTTCCACCGTCAGGACACGGGCGAGCTTGTCCAGGTACGATGGCACCTCACCCGCCCGCGTCAACCACCGCGTCAGGAGACTCTGGGTCAGGGTCAAGGTCGTCGCCACCTCAAAAGTCTGGAGCTGAACCCCTAGACCGTGGGCGCGCGCCATCTCGGCCAGCGTCTCGGGCTCCCAGTTGACCACGGGATCGGCGGGATCGGCGTAAATCGCCTCCTCCGCTGCTGCCCACTTCGCCATCAGCTCGGGCGCCACACCCCCCAGGCCCTCGGCCCAGCGGTAAACCCGCGGCCCCCGCCGCGCCACCGCCTCGGCCAACACGATGCGACCCTCCGGCGCGAGCAGCCGCAGCAGGGCCCCCAGCAGGGCCGCCTTGTCACCACAGCGCAACAACACATTGCGACCGATGATCCTGTCGAAGCGCTGTGGCAGCGACCACTGCTGCAGCGTCGCCAGCAAGCCCTCGGGCGCCGCGCTCACGAAGTGCGGCCGACGCAAGCTCGGGACACGCTCCGCCACCCGGCGCAGGCTCTCCAAATGCGCCGCCTCGGCGATGGCAAAGACGCCCCCCTCGGGCACCGCCCGGATCGCCTCCCACGTCAACAGCCCCGAGGCCGCATCCAAATCGAGGATCACATCATGGCGAGCCGCCTTGGCCATGGCGAACACCTCATCCCGCACCCGGGCCGCCCGCTGGCCACCGCCATCGATGGTCCGTTGCAACCACCCATCGAGCTGCTTGTCCTGGGGCGACGCTGTGAAAATGGGGTTGGGACCCTCGTCCATGGCCGCCACCTCGGCTTCACGGCGGCGCTCCACTCCCTCTCGGAGCCCAGCCTCGTAGCCCTGATCCGACGCTTTGTAGAAGACCCGCCCCTGCAGGGCCCGCGGCAGATACTGCTGCGCCACCCAGTGATCGCGATAGGCGTGCGGATAGAGGTAACCCGCCCCATGCCCCAGGGCCGCACCATCGCGGTTCGCGTCTTGAAGATGCGCCGGGATCTCGTGCCCCTGCTCTTTCTCCACCACCGCCAGCGCGTCAAAAAAGGCCATCGTCGAATTGGACTTCGGCGCCGTCGCCAAATAAAGCGTCGCCTGGGCCAGATGATAGCGACCCTCGGGCAACCCAATCCGGTCGTAGGTGTCGGCGCAAGCGTGGACCACTGCAATGGCTTGCGGATCCGCTAACCCAACGTCCTCTGCAGCGAGGATCAACAGCCGACGAAAAATGAAACTCGGGCTCTCGCCAGCATGAACCATCCTGGCCAACCAATAGAGCGCCGCGTCCGGATCGGAACCACGCACGCTCTTGATGAACGCGCTGATCGTGTCGAAGTGGACGTCACCCTCTTTGTCGTAGAGCACCGCCCGCTGTTGAATCGACTCCTCCGCCACGGCCAAGGTGACGCGGATCAAGCCATCCTCCGCATCCGGCGCCGTCGTCGTCACCGCCAGCTCCAACGCGTTGAGGAGGGCGCGCGCGTCCCCATTGGCCACGTCCACCAAATGGGCCAAGGCGTCGGCATCCACCGTCACCGCCAACTCCCCCAGGCCGCGTTCGACATCGCGCAACGCCAAATGCGCTATCTGCACCAAATCCTCCGCCTCCAAGGGGGTCAACTGGAAGACGCGCGAGCGCGACACCAGCGCCTTGTTCACCTCGAAGTAGGGGTTCTCCGTCGTCGCCCCAATGAGGATCACCGTCCCGTTCTCCACCCAAGGCAACAGCGCATCCTGCTGCGCCTTGTTGAAGCGGTGCACCTCATCGATGAACAAGATGCTGCGCTGATCCAGCTCGGCCCGCACCCGCCGCGCCGTCTCGATGGCCTCGCGGATGTCCTTGATGCCCGCCAACACCGCGTTCAGCGACAAAAACCGCGCCTGCGTCGTGTTGGCGATGATCCGCGCCAGGGTAGTCTTACCCGTCCCGGGAGGACCAAAAAAGATCACCGACGAGAGCTGATCCGCCTCAATCGCGCGACGCAACAAACGACCTGGCGCCAAGATGTGCCCCTGACCCACGAAGTCCTGCAAGGTCCGTGGCCGCATCCGTGCCGCCAGCGGCGCCCCCGCCTCCGTCTTGTTCCGCTCAGGCCAACTGAACAGGCTCAAAGCCACCTCCACTCACGGCCCCCCTGCCGGCGGGCCTTGACCTAACCGATGAAAGCCTGCCCCCACACCCCCTGTCAACCTGCGTCGCCAGCCCTCGCTTGCCGCCTCCACCGCAGGCTGTTATACCTGACCAAACGGCCACGACGTAGAGGAGGTAGGCTGTGTCAGATCTGGTCTTGGAGAGTATCCGCACTCATCTCGAATTCTTGGGCTACGCCGTCGAGCCACAAGAGGAGCAACGCTATGCCGTCAGCCACACGGCGCGCGTGAACTTCATCATGCGCCCCTTCGCGGGCGGCGTCCTCTTCACGGTCTACTTCAAAAGCTCGGATCAAGCCAAAACCGAACCCCTGCAGTATCTTGGCTTCGTCAACGCCCTCAACCAGAACGCGGCCGTCGCCCGCTTCTACGCCGACCCCGATGGGGACCTCTGCATCGAATGCTGGCACCCCTCGAACTATGAGCGCAGCCAGTTCGGGCACTTCATCCAAATGTGGAACCGCGACAACTCCGAGCTCCTCCAGGAAAGACCCGAGCTCAGCACCTTCCTGCTCTGACCCGCCCCCGCGCGCCGCCAAGCCCTAGTGGGCTGAGAAGCGAAGCGACAAACCGGCGTCAGCCATGAAGCCCCAGTTGCCATCCACCTCATTCTCGTACCCCGCGAACCCACCCGCCAGGTACAACGCCACCGGGCCAAACGTAAAATCGATGCCCGCCAGCGCCGAGGTGAACAGCGTCACCGGCAAGCCCTCCGCCGTGGACACCTGGAAGCGGGACCGAACAAAGGGCGAAAACAGATCGCTCATCCTATAACCCAGACCCACCTCGGCATAGCCACCCAGCGCCGTCCGCTCCAGGTTCGTCTTGCCGTCACTCACGAAGCCATAGGAGCTCGAGCCGTCTTCCCCTTCCCACGCCTCATTCCCGCTGGCACCTCCCACCCCAACCCCGACACCAAAGGCGACATCCACATGCAGACCGTTGACCCGCGTCGCATCCACCCCAAAGAGGTCGCGAAAGGTATGGCGCGCCCCTAAGGCACCCATCATCCAGTCGCCATCGTAATCGAATCGCAAATCACCGCTGGCCTCGATGAGCCAGTTCTCAGATAGGGGCCAGTCGAAACTCGGTCCAAAGGAGCCCACTGAGGTCGCCGCCACACCAATGCGCCCCTGACCCGGTGTCACATGGCCCGGCGCACCGTAATGGGTCGTGCGCATCGGCGGCGAGTACACGGGATTGCAGGCCGACGCCAGTAAAAGCACCAGGCCCAACAGCACGAAAACCGAAACGCGACCGCTGCGAAGGGTATTGACCCTGAATGAAGGCATGGATGCGTAGCTCATGTCTTTGCTCCTCGAACAAAAGCGGTTGATGACCCTAGCCATTGGGCACGGAGCGCCCTCCACAGCAGACTCCGTGCCAACCCGGCCGACACGCGCTAACACCCCAATCAAAAAAGCCTTTAACCCACCAACTCCCAACGCAACCGCCCCCATCGGAGGCCACAACCGCGGCGCACGCCTGGCCAACCACCCCTCCAGTGGACAAGCGCCCCACCACCTTCACACGACAGGCCGACGCAAACTCAAAGGCGCCACCACTTCACCCGGCTCGAGCACCACGTCTTCCAAGACCGCGTTGGCCCCAACCACCACCCCGGCACCCAGACGACTCCTCCCCAAGACACAGACCCCGGGCCCCAGCGCCACCCCCGGCGCCAGACACGCGTCCACATCGATGTGGGTCGTCTCCGGACTCGCCATGCTCACCCCTGCCTGCATCCACCGCGCGTTCACCCGTTGCTGGGCCCAACGCGCCGCCGCAGCAAGCTGAACCCTGTCGTTGACACCCGCCACTTCAGCCGCATCTGTCACCACCAACGCCTGGGCGCCCCCTTGCGCTGCGGCCACGGCGACCAAATCGGTCAGGTAAAACTCGCGCGCCGCGTTCGTGGACGTCACCCCGCGCAGATGCTCGCGCAAGAAGCTCAGCGCCACGCAGTAGACGCCCGCATTCACCTCGCAAATCTCTCGCTCCGTGGCGCTGCAGTCGCGATCCTCCACGATCCCCATCACCGCACCAGCGCGCCTCACGATCCGGCCATAGCCAGAAGGATCGGGCACCACCGCCGTCAGCAAGGACAGCCCTCCCGCGGGCAGTGCCGCCACCAAGCGGCCGAGGGTCTCACCCTGCAGGTTGGGAACATCGCCATAGAGGATCAACACCGGTCCATCGGCCTCGCCGAGCACCTCCAGCGCACAACGCACGGCATCGGCCGTCCCCAATTGCTCGACTTGATGCGCAAAGGCAATGGCCACATCCCCCGCGGCCCAAGTCGCGCCCAGATAAGCCTCGACCTGCTCTCGCCCGTGCCCCACCACCACCACCGCCTCCGCGACCCCCGCGGCCTGGGCCGCCAGCAGCACGTGGTCCACCAGCGGACGCCCCACGATGCGGTGCATCACCTTGGGCAAAGCCGAACGCATCCGAGTGCCCTGCCCTGCCGCCAACACCACCGCCCGCAACCCTGCCTGCTCCCCGCTCATGGCTGCGGCCCCGAGTAGATCGCACTCGCCGTACAGGTCTCATGCACGATGATCGCCTTGAGCTGCGGCAGAGCTGCCTGGAGACGCTCGTAAATCCACACGGCCAACACCTCTGATGTGGGGTTCTCCAGTCCCACCACCTCGTTCAAATAGTAGTGGTCGAGCTGTTCGTGCAGGGGCTGCCACGCCGCAGCAATGTCCGCAAAGTCCACGACCCAACCCATCTGCGGGTCCACGGCACCTTCGATCACCACTTCGATGCGGTAGCTGTGCCCATGCAGACGATGGCACTTGTGCCCCACCGGAACCTGTGGCAGCCGGTGAGCCGCCTCGAAACGAAACATCTTCCTCAACTCCACCTTGCGCACCCTCCTCTACGACTGACCCGAGCTCGCCCAGAACCCGTCACACACCGGCCACCCCTGCACCCCAGATGAACTTGTGCAACTGCAGATTGAGCCGAATCGGCAAGCCATCCGCCAAAATCCAGCGACTCAAATCCCGCGCATCCACTTCACCCCATACCGGGCTGAAACTCACCGTCAGCAAATCCAATAAGCCCAAATCCAAGACCTTGTCCCGCGCCCAGGCATAATCGGCGTGGCTCGTGATCACGCACTTCACCTCGTCGTGCGGCGAGAGACCATCCAAGTTCTTCCACAGCGCCCCCGGGTCAATGCCAGCGCTCGGGGGCTTGATGTCCACGATCTTGGTCACCGCCCGCGGCACCTGGCGCAGATCCAAGGTGCCGTTGGTCTCGAGCAAGACCCGATAACCTTTGTCCAACAACACCTGCATCAGCGGCACCGCGGCCGCTTGCAGCATGGGCTCACCACCGGTGAGCTCGACCATCTGGCAGGGAGGGAAGGTCTTCAGGCGCTCCAAAATCGCCGCCAGAGACAGCTCTTGCCCTCTGCCAAAGGCATAGGCGCTATCACACCACGGACAGCGCAGATTACACCCTGCCGTGCGGATGAAATGGCAAGGCATGCCTGCCGCCGCCGACTCCCCCTGAATCGAGTGAAAGATCTCGGTGATCTCCATGGTCTGCGCCATGTCGACGTCGAAGCTGGCCATCTACACCTCCCATCTCCTTACCCTGCCACGCGCGCCAAGTGCAGCCACCCGGCAGGCGGCCCATAGACATATCCCTTCTCTGCGTTAGACTCAACCGCCTGGTTGCATTCTGCGGCCTCCCTTTTTTGGGCCTGGTCCCCTCAGAAAACAAGGAACGCCATGAAAGACGAGCTCACTTTCTACGCCTGTGACACCCGGGTTCTCGAAGAAAAAATCATGACCCGCGACATGGTCGAGGGCACGGAGATCGCCGGCCACCTGGAGCGCCTCGGCCAGCATCTCGGAACCATTTACTTTTCCCACATCTCCATCGGTGACATCTTCCGCAAGGTCGAAGAGCTGACAGGCGCCCCCTTCAAGTTCCTCATGGGAATGGGACCACGCCGCCTCGAGCCCTGCGGCCCCGTAACCTATTGCGGGCGCCAAATCCCGGCGGAGATGGGCGAGTTTGCTTTCCACATCGAGCAGATGCAACGCATGAAAAAGAAACAGGACCTCAGCCCCGACGCCCAAGAAAAACTCAAAAAGTGGCTCGAATTCGAGGAAAAAATCGGCCTGGACAAGCACGACCCCGGCGCCCTCGAGGCGCTGCGCAAGTTCCTCGACAAGTACCGCTCCCGCACCCCCGAGCTCATCTCCGTCTACACGCGCTGGTAGAACCCGACCCCCTGTTCTGCACCACCACCACCACCCGCGCCGCTGACCTGGGACCGGCAAAGGGACGCGGCCCCATCGAATCAGTACTCAGGCTCTTCCTCTTCCTCTTCGGGGATCTCTCCCAAGAGCGCGATGAACGCCCCGCGCAGCGCGTTCTGCACCGAGTTCAGGAAGTTCACTTTGCGCAGTTGCAGCAATCGGTCCACCGTCGCCTGTTCGAAGGGGAGCTTGGCCAAGGTCTGCACTGCCATCATGCACAACGCCCCGTCCTTCTCATCGAGCAGCGCCAACAGCACTGGCCGAATGCGCGCCACAGCACCGCCCATTTGCAGCAGGAGCAGCAGTGCAGCCTCCCGAACTTTCAGGGGGTGCTCGGCGCCAAGGGCACCCACCAAGAGGTCGATCCAGGGCTCTGGCTGTGGGCGCACCAGAACCATGAGAATCTCCAAATACTTCGCCGGATACTTGATGAGCTGCCGCACCAAAATGGGTGGCACATCATCGCCATGAGCGGCAAGAGCCTGGAGAATGGCCTGCTGGACTGCGTCTTCACGCAGCGGCATCCGCTCGGCCAACGCCGGCACACAGTGTTCCGGCGCCTGACGCAGCCGCGCCAAGGTCTCCACCGCCGCCAGCACGACATCTTCTTCACTGTCTTTCAGAGATAGGGCCAGCAAGTACACCAACTCGCCGGCATGCTTCCCCATCAGGCCACACAAAACCACGGCGTTGCGCCGCACCCAAACCCGCCCATCGCTGAGCGCCGCCCGCAAACGCTCGACACCCAGCGTCTTGGTGTGCTTCTTGAGCACGCCCGCATCGAGGTAAGCCGTGTCGAAATCGGGAATGGGCCACGGCTCCGCCTCTACGGGCTTGCCCCGCTCCCGCCGTGGTGGTGGTTCCACGTCCGCCGTTGGCGGCTTGCGGGCCTCATAGTAGCGCTTCACCACCAACTGCGCTGCTTCGTCGTCCTGTCCCCATTGCGTCAGGAGGCGCACGGCGCGCAAACGGGCGATCTCCGAGCTGTGGCGCGCCCGTGCTATCTCTACCAACGGCGGCAAGAAGAGATCCCGCCGACGCTCTACCAGAGGGTCCAACGCCACGTTCACATCGACCCCTGGACGCTCCAGAGCCGCCAACACATGCGGCGCCGCCGCATCGCCATACGCCTCGATCGCCTCGAGATAGATCGCCCTGGTGTCGGGATCGGCATCGTGCATGGCAGCCAGAAGCCGCGGCACCACCACCTGGGGATACTGCTTGAGCAGCCCCAGAGACCGCCCGGCTTCACGCCGCACTTCCACCGCCACATCGCGCAACATGATGGCAAGCGCCTCCACATGGGCCGGCGCCAATGGACCCTTGTAAGCCGCCAGCGCCGCTGCGTTGGCGCGACCTATCAGGCGACCATCGTGAAAAGACATCACCACGCGATCCACATCCACCGCATCCCGCGCCGCCTCCAACACTTCACGCGACAACAGGCATTGGTTGAAATCCGCGATGCCCATGGGGGGCAGCTCGTAAGGCGCGCTTTGCTGGCGCGCTTGCACCGCCCGCATCAAACGCTGCACGATGCGGCGAAACTCCTCCACGTGGTCCTGCGCGGCGATCTGCAAAGGCGCCATGTCCACCCAGAGCCCTTGCGCCATCAGTCGCTCCAAGGCCAGGCCCGCGTTGACCCGCACCATGACCGACTCGTCGCGCAACGCACGCAAGGCGATAGGCAACGCCGCCTCGCCAAGACGCGCAAAGAGTGCCAACGCCGTTGACTCGGCCCGCGCCGATGGCATCCGCAAGGTCTCAATCAAGACATCATCCGCCACGCCGATCAAGTTCCTGAAGGCTTGGGTCAGCAACTCGCTTATCTCGTCATCGGCTTTCTCGAAGACCGACACCACCCGCGGTAGCAACGAGGCGGCCTCCGCCCCCAACGCTACCAGCGCTTGTGCCGCCGCGCGCCGCACCTCCCCATCGCCGTCGAGGAGCAAGATGCCAAGGCGCGCCGAAGCGTGGCCCAGATGGGACAGCCCGGCCGTCGCGTTGGCCCGGACCATGGGGCGCCCATCATCCAGAAGCTCCTCGAGCAGCTCGACACTCAGCCCGGCGGCGTCGAGCTCCTCCGCCGTCAAGCGCCGGCTATCGAAATCTGCTGTCGGCAGAACCTTGATCGCCTCGTTGGGACGACGGCGCCGCGTCAAAATCGCGCGATACAGCACTTCTGCGGCCCGCTTGATCTCGTCCAGGTGCGAGAAAGTCAAGGGGCGAATCAAGGCGATCTCTACCTCGACCCCGCTCCGCACCAGACGGTGCAAGCCCTGCAACGCGTTCATCCGCACCTGGTTCGAGTCATTCTTGAGGGCTGCACTCAGCAGAGGCAGCGCCTCTTCCCCCATGGCATCAAAGAGGGGCATCAGGCTCTGCTCGGCCTGCGCCACAGGAATCCGCATCGCCTCGATCAGCGCCGCGTCCGCCACCCCTACCCACGACCGCAACGCCTCCCGCAGATGCTGGGCCACCGTCACTGACGCCCCCTGAAGCGCCGAGACGATCCCCGCCGCCATGGACTGCGCCGCCGGACCCAGCAACTGTACGGCGTGCGCCGCTGCACTGCGCACGCCATCGTCGCTGTCCCGCAACAACAACGACAAGTGCGGGCTCACCTCACCCAAGACCCCCAACGAACGCGCCGCATTGGCCCGCACCACCGCCCGACCGTCACTGAGCAAGGGCTGAATCACGGCCAGATCCAACGCGGCCTTCATGGCCTCCAGCGCCTCCACCTCCAACACTTCTTGCCCAAAAGCCTCGCTGGGCAGCGGACGCGCCTCCAGAAGCTGCGGCTTACGCGACGAGCGCGCCCAAGCAGCCTCGCGGATCTCCACCGCCCGCTGACGCACGTTGTTGGCCGTGTCCTCCAGCGCTGGATCCAAGCCCCCGACATCGATGGGGTGACCCTGCTCCCACAGGCGACCAATCCCCTCGATGGCGTTGAGGCGGATCATCAACGACTCGTGCCGCAAGGCCTCGTATAGGATCGGCAAACCCACGGCCCCCAATAACTCGAAAACCTGTAAGACCGTCTGCCGCGCGATGGTGCTCGGTACCCGCAAGGCTTCGATGAGCAACCCATCCTCCTTGCCCGCCAGCTCTGCCAGTCCCCGCAATATCGGCGCCGTCACCGCATCGCTCTGCTCGTGCAGCACCGGGACCGCCCGCAGCAACAACGCCGGGTGGCCCGCCTGGGCCAAGCGCGCCAACGCCCATGCCGCGGCCTCACGCACCGCCGCTTCACCGTCTTTGAGCGCCAACACCAACTGGTGCGTCGGCCAGCCGATGACACCCAAGCCTCGGGCCGCGTTCGCCCGCACGTTCATGCGCCCATCGCTCAACAGCGCCGCCAGATGATGACCATTCAGGTTCGCCTGATACTGCTCGATCTCATTGACCTCCAGCATGAACTCCGCAAAGCCCGCAATGGGCAACGGCTTGGGCGCATGCTTGTCCATCTCCAGCTTGGCATCCACCACCCGCAACAACCCGGCCGCGGCCTCCCGAACCTCGGCAACGCCGTCTGCCAACGCCGCCTCCAAATGCCGCAGATCGACCTCCAGACCCTGCTCAGCGAAGACACAAAGCAAGCGCAAGGCGTTGGCACGAATCAAGGGCGAGAGGTCGACCACCCCCTGGTTCAACAGAGGAACCACCCCCGGGCCCATGGCAGTGAAGAGGCCATGGAGAGGCATGACCGTCGCCGCCTCATCGCGCAACAACTCCAACAAATCCTCGCCGCGATGCTCCAAAAGCTGCGCACAGGCCTCGGCCAGCGTCCCCTGAGCTTCTGCATCTTGCTGCGGAAATCGGCGCGCCGCCTCCAACAGCAGCCCCGGCGCCTGAACACCCACGATGGCAAGAGTCTGCGCCGCAGCTAGCCGCACCGCGCTGTCCACATCAGAGAGGGCCTCCACCAGGCCGGGTAGCGCCTGAGCCTTGAGCCCAAGCAAGCGCAAGCCGTTGATCCGAGCGGCTGGCGCCGCGCCATGTAGCAATGCCTCCACCCCTGCGTCATCGATCTGCGTGGAAAACACCTCCAACTGCTCCGGACCCTGCAAAGACAGCGCAAGATCCGCCAGATCCGCCACAGGGCCCGCCTTCGCCGCAGCGCCATCGCCGCGTCCTTTCGTGCTTTCCTGAGAACCTTTCTTCTCTTTCATCACGTCCCCGCTCTGTGTACGCTGCACCCGCCGGCTACCGATTATCCGCTTGCGCACCTTCGGTGCCCACTATCATGCCCAATTTGTTGCCACTGGCCAAGGGCGCACGCGCGCGCACCCCAACCCACCGCCTGAACCGATCCACGCGCGCCAGCACCGGAAAATCCAAGCCTAGTCATCCTCCGGATCCACCACCACGTCCGCATGCAAACGCCGATACACGGCGATGCTCGCCTGCGCTTGCCCCAGAGCCGTCTCGAAAGCAAAACGCTCCTCCACGTCCTCCGAGGGCAACACCGCCAGGTGATCCTTGGCGTCGCGCAACATGGCCCGCGCCCGCGCCAAATCGATCTCCGCCTCACTCTCAGCCGTCTCCACCAAGACCGAGACGTGATCGTCGAAAACCTCCACGAAACCCGTACTCACCGCCACGAAGTGCGCGCCCGAACCATCTTTGACCACCACCGTCCCCGCCTCCAGCGTCGACAGCAGCGGCAAGTGACCCGGCAGGATCTCCATCTCACCCTGCGTCCCCGGCAAAACCACGCTGCGCGCGCTCTGGTGCATGACCACGTGATCCGGCGTGATGATCTCGATGGTCAAAAAGAAGTCGCCCACCGCTCAGACCTCCTTGCACAACAGACCCGCTTTGTGCACGGCGTCCTCGATGGTCCCCACCATGTGAAAAGCAGCCTCGGGCAACGCGTCATGCTCACCTGCCACCAATGCCTTGAATGAACGTATCGTATCCTCCAAGGTCACATAGCGGCCCGGGATCCCCGTGTAGGACTCGGACATGAAGAAGGGCTGGCTCAGGAAATTGCGGATCTTGCGCGCCCGCTCCACCACCAGCCGATCATCCTCACTGAGCTCATCCATGCCGAGAATGGCGATGATGTCCTGCAGCTCTTTGTAGCGCTGCAGGATGGCCTGCACACTGCGCGCAACACGATAGTGCTCCTCACCAATCACCTGTGGATCCAAAAGCTTGCTCGTGGAATCCAGCGGATCCACCGCCGGGTATATCCCCAGCGCCGAAAGCTGACGCGACAGCACCGTCGTCGCATCCAAGTGGGCAAAGGCCGTCGCCGGTGCCGGGTCGGTCAAGTCGTCTGCCGGCACGTAGATCGCCTGCACCGACGTAATCGAGCCCGAACGGGTCGAGGTGATCCGCTCCTGCAGCTCACCCATCTCCGTCGCCAAGGTCGGCTGATAACCCACGGCGCTCGGGATACGACCAAGCAAGGCCGACACCTCCGCACCCGCCTGAGTAAAGCGAAAGATATTGTCGATGAAGAGCAGCACGTCTTGATGCATCTCATCGCGGAAATACTCCGCCACGGTCAACCCCGACAGCGCCACCCGCGCCCGCGCCCCCGGGGGCTCGTTCATCTGGCCGTACACCAAGGCCACCTTCGACTCACCCCGCGCCGCCCCGCGCTTGATGACCCCCGTCTCCACCATCTCCCAATAGAGGTCGTTGCCTTCCCGTGTGCGCTCACCCACCCCGGCAAAGACCGAATAGCCACCGTGCTTGATGGCAATGTTGTTGATGAGCTCCATGATCAATACGGTCTTGCCCACACCAGCACCACCGAATAGCCCGATCTTACCCCCACGCGCATAGGGCGCCAGCAAATCCACCACCTTGATGCCCGTCTCAAAGGTCTCCACCGTCACCGCCTGCTCCTCAAAAGTGGGCGGCGCACGGTGAATCAACCAACGCTCCTTCGTCTCCAGCGGGCCCGCTTCGTCCACAGGCGCACCCACCACATTGATGATCCGCCCCAGCACCTCCTTGCCCACAGGCACGGTCACCCCGCGACCCGTGTTCCGAACCGCCATGCCACGCACCAGACCGTCCGTCGTGTCCAAGGCGATGGTGCGCACCACCTGCTCACCCAAGTGAAGGGCCACCTCGACCACCAAGTTCCAGGGCCGCGCGTCAATGGCCGGATTCGTGATCTCCAGTGCCGTGTGAATCTCAGGCAAGGGACCACTGAAGATGACGTCCACCACCGGGCCCATCACCTGTAGCACCTTCGCCTCGCTCCCTTGCTCCGCCCTCGGGCTGCTCATCCTCGCTCCCTCCATCGCCGGTCAAAGCCTAGCGCAACCACACCCGCTGCCATCTACGCCACACCTGCGCCGCTGACGATCTCGATCAACTCCTTGGTAATGGCCGCCTGCCGTGCCCGATTGTATTGCAAGGTCAAGCTCGCAATCATCTCACTGGCATTCTTCGTCGCGTTGTCCATCGCCGTCATCCGCGCCCCGTGCTCACTGGCGACGCTCTCCAGGAGCGCGCGCAGAATCTGCACCGACACCGCGCGCGGCAACAGCGCCGCCAAGAGCGCATCCGTCGAGGGCTCGTAGAGATAGTCCCCCCAGCCCTCTTCCCAAGCCTCGGCGCTCACCGCCCCCTCATCGGGCGTCAACACCAGCGGATGCGCCTCTTCCTCGGGTAAAACCCGCGTCAACACGCTGCGCAACGGCAACACCTTGTCCAACACCACCTGCTGTGCGATGGCGCTGCGGAAACGGGTGTACAACAAAAACACCTCCTCCACCTCGCCCGTCACGAATCGCTCGCTCAAGCCATGCGCCATCTCATAGGCCACCGACGAGGCGCGCCGCGTCCATACGCCCGGCAAATGCACCAGATCAGCATGACCACGTCGGCGCAACGCCTCATAGCCCTTGCGCCCAATCACCACCGTCTCGATCCGCTCATAGGACCCGCCCCTCTCGGCCACGAAACGCATGGCAGCCTTGTAGACATTGGCGTTGTAAGCGCCGCACAGGCCACGATCGGCGCTCACCACCACCAACACGCAGCGCTTGGCCGCCTCGGGCACCCGCAACAGCGGGTGCATCTCCGGATCGATACGGGTCACCAAATGGGCGATGATCTCGATGAGCTTCGCCACATAGGGCCGAGTCGCCACCACCGCTGTCTGCGCGCGACGCAGCTTCGACGCCGCCACCATCTTCATGGCCTTGGTGATCTTCTCCGTATTGCGCACGCTGACGATGCGCTTCCTGATATCCTTCAAGTTGGGCATCTGCCCTCCTCACATGGCAGCGCTGCCGCTGCCCCTGCTAAGCGCCCACCTCGAAACGCGCTTGGAAGATCGCCAAGGCCGCGTTCAACTTCTCACGCAAGCCATCGTCCAGGGCCCCCAAGTCCCGAATCTCCGCCAAGAGGCTCGCCTGCTCCTCCTGCAGGTAGACCAGAAGCTCAGCCTCGTACCGCTTCAAGCTGCTCACTGGATAATCCCGCACCCAATGCTCCGTCGCCGCAAAAATCACGACGATCTGCTGCTCCACTGGCATCGGCGCGTACTGACTCTGTTTGAGCATCTCCGTCAGACGCTCGCCCCGCGCCAGAAGCGCCTGAGTCACCTTGTCCAAATCCGAACCAAACTGCGCAAAGGCTTCCATCTCCCGATATTGCGCCAGATCGAGCTTGAGCGTCCCCGCCACCTGCTTCATCGCTTTGATCTGAGCCGCACCACCCACCCGAGACACCGATATCCCCACGTTGATGGCCGGCCGCACCCCCGCGTAAAAAAGATCCGTCTTCAAAAAGACCTGCCCATCCGTGATGGAGATGACGTTCGTCGGGATGTAGGCTGAGACGTCACCCGCCTGAGTCTCGATGATCGGTAACGCCGTCAGTGAACCCCCGCTCTCGGGCAAACGGCGCACCTCATAGCTCGAACCCAACGCTGCGCGCGCCTGCTCGGCCGCCACCTCACCCGCGCGCCCCTCATAGACCCGCTGGCCCATCCCCACCCGCGTCCCCGGCGGCGCCGTCTTCGCCACCACGATGAAATCCTCGCGCAGCTTCGCGGCCCGCTCCAGCAGGCGGCTGTGCAAATAAAATACATCCCCTGGATAAGCCTCGCGCCCCGGGGGCCGCCGCAGAAGAAGCGCCAACTGCCTGTAAGCCACGGCGTGCTTGGAAAGATCATCGTAGATGATCAAGGCGTGCCGCCCGCTGTCCCGAAAATACTCCCCCATCGTGCAGCCAACATAGGGCGCAATGAACTGTAGCGGCGCGGCCTCACTCGCCGATGCCGACACCACCGTCGTGTAAGCCAGCGCACCGTGCTTGCGCAAGGTCTCCACCACCTGCGCCACCGTCGACTGCTTCTGACCAATGGCCACGTAGATGCAGTAGACCCCTGTGGCGCGCTGGTTCAGCACCGTGTCGATGGCCACCGCCGTCTTTCCCGTCTGCCTATCGCCGATGATGAGCTCCCGCTGACCCCGCCCGATGGGCACCAACGCGTCCAACGCCTTGATCCCCGTCTGCAGGGGCTCATGCACGCTCTGACGCGCAATGATCCCTGGCGCCTTCACCTCCACCTGGCGCATGGACGCGCCAACGATGGGACCCAAACCATCGATGGGCTGCCCCAACGCGTTGACCACCCGCCCCACCATCGCCTCGCCCACAGGCACCTCGGCAATGCGACCCGTGCGCCGGACCACATCGCCCTCACCCACCCCATGACCATCGCCCAACAGAGCCACACCGACGTTGTCATCTTCGAGGTTCAAGACCATCCCGAAAACCTCTCCAGGGAAGGCCAGCAACTCACCTGCCATCGCACCCGCAAGACCATAGACCCGCGCAATACCATCGCCCGTCGCGATCACCGTGCCCGTCTCTATCTCCTCCACCCGCTGATCATAACCCTCGATCTGCTTGCGAATGATCTGACTGATTTCTTCAACGTTGATCGCCATGCGCGCCATCTCCTCCAACGCCGCGGTTGTCCCTTCGCCTCAGGTGCCCTCTGGCGCCCTTCACCCGCGCAATATCGCTTCCCGAAGGCGAGCAAGATGACGCGCCAACGAGCTGTCATAAACCTTGCCGCCCACACTGACCACCACACCGCCCAAAAGCTCTGGTACCAGCGCCGTCTCCATGACCACCTCGCGCCCCACCCGCCTACACCAAAGCGCGCGCAACCACGCGTGTTGTTCCGGCGTCAGCGGCGTGGCGCTCTCGACCCGTACCCGAACCCGCCCCGCAGCAGCATCCACCAGCCCTTCATAAGACGCCACCATCGACGCCAACAACGCGAAGCGCCCCCGCACCAGCACCACCCGGAGAAAATTCGCCAGCGTCGTCTCCAAGCCCAAGCGCGCCAACAACGTGTCCAACACCCCCAGCCGCTCCGCCCGCTCCAGCGCCGGGTGCGTCAGACAGCGGCGCAGGTCCGCGCAGGACGCCACCAGCTCGCCAAAGTCTCGCAACTGCAGGCCAAAGAGCGCCACCTTGTCCTGTGCCAATGCCAACGACAGCAGCGCCTGCGCATAGCGCTGGGCCACACCACTATGCTTCCTCACCCTGGCCTCCTCCCGCTGCCCCAACCCCACTGGCAATGCCACCGACATCCACCGTCATCGCCGCCAAAGCCTCGTCGACCAGACGCCGCTGCAGGACCTCGTCCGTCGCCAGACGGCCCTTGATCTGCTCGACCGCCTTGGCCATGACCAGCGCCACCATCTCCGCCTCCAGCATCCGCCGCAGTCGCAAATTCTCCCGCTCAGCCGAGGCACGCGCATCCTCCACGATGCGCGCTGCCATACGCTCCGCATCGGCAATGATGCGCGCCGCCTCCCGCGCCCCAATCGCCCGGCTCTCCGCCAAGGTCTCCTCGCGCCGGGTGGCCAGCATCTCGAGTTGGCTCCGCACCTCCTCCAGCATCTGCTCGGCCTGCGACTGCAACGCCGCCGCCTCCTGCATGGCCCGCTCCGTGCTCTCCTGGCGCTGCCGCAAGGCGCGACTGAGACGCGGCCTCGCGAAATGCGCGATGAGGCCTACCAGCAACACGAAGTTGAAGGCCGCACCCGCAAACTGAACATACCACGGCCAGCCCCCCCCCGCGCCCTCAGACGCCAGGGCCACCGCTGGCGTCAACACCAGCACCACCGACATCAGCGCGCCCCACCACGCGCCGCAACCCTGCCATCCCACCCGCACGCCATCCGCCTGCTTCATAAAACGTCTCGCCGCCCTCGGACCATCAGCCCAACAGCTTGTCCGCCACCGCCCGCGCCAGGCCACCCGCCTGCGCATCCAGCGCCAAGCGGCATCGGCCCACGTCCTCCAACAGGTCCGCGTGGTTCTCGGCAATGATCGCATCAGCCACACCACGCCCACGCCGCAGGGTCTCCCGCGCCTGGCGCTTCATCTCCACGAGCAACGCCTTGCGCTCGGACAACGCCTCGCATTGGGCCGCCTCCCGTGCCGCATCCACCTCGGCCTGTAGCTCGGCGACCCGAGCCGCCAGCGCCGCCGCACGCTCGCGCGTGCCCTGAGTCAAACGATCCCGCTCACGCCGCGCCACCATGTAGGGGCGAAAAAGAAAGCGACCGAGCACCCACCACAGCGCCACGAAGAGGGCCATCTGCAGCAACAAGGTCGCGTCTAGGTCCAGGCGCGGCGCCTCCGCCGCGACTACCACCATCATCTCGCCACCCAGGCCATCCATCGCGCATTGTCTCCCGCTCACCGCATCGAGGCGTCCAAGCCGTCAGGTGTGCTCTACGCGCGCGCTGACTGAGCGCATCGCTTACACAGCGCACGGCATTGTGTCAAGGCCCATTAGGGGCGCTCCGCGACCACCGCGCCCCGTCAATCAACCCCAACAACCAAAAAAAAAGGCCCCCTCCCGAGGGCCAGCGCGTCGCAGCCACTGCAAGCTGCGTCGTCACGTCGCCAAACTAGGGCGCCGTGTAGGTGGTCCAGCGCACGTTGTCGATCACCACCTGGCGGTTGGTGCCGTCATTGCCCGGGCCCACCCGGATGAGCAACACGCAGTCGCCCGCGCAGTTGATGTTCTCTTTGCTCACCACCCGCACCGTCGCGTCCGTGCCCGTTGCAAAGGTGTGAGCAAAGGTCTCCATCACCACGTCGTTGACCAACACCTCCAAACGCCGCTCAGCATCACCCGTGTAGGCCTTGCGCACGTCGAAGGCCACGTCGCCGATGCCACCACTCAGGGTCGCCGACAGGCTCGACGGCTCCTGTGCCCGGCGCAAAATCAGACCTTTGTCGTCGATGGCGAAGGTGTCTTCGTTGCGGCAATGCGTCCACGTCCACAACACGTTGTTAACCCCGGTGAAACTCCCGTTGTTGTAGGTGTTGCCCGCCGTGGAAGCGTCGAAGGTCTCGGTGAAGCTCCAGGTGATGATCCGGAAGCCACTGAAGCCCGCCGTCGTCCCCAAAGACAAACCGAGCACGTCCACCAGCGTGTCCGAGATGGTCAGGTCGTAGGCCTTGGCCGGCTCTTGCGCCCCCGTGGTCAGGGTGATGACACGGCCGTCGACGGCGGCGTCGGTCACGGTCAGCTCGGGGATCACGAAGACGCCCGCGCTCACTGAAGCCGGGTGCACGTCCCGGTTGAAGACCAACTCCACCGTCGTGGCGTCGGGCGTGTTGACATCCACCAGCTCGGCCATGCAATTCGTCACGGCGCTGATCTCTTCGAGCTCCCACACCGAAATCTGCACCCGGTTGATCTCGTTCTGGGCATAGCGCCACAGCGGGGTCGGACCGATGTGAAGCTGGCAACCCTCTTGAAGGCCAATGGCGTCGGCAAAAGCACCCGGCAAGCGCAAGAGCAAGCTCGCATCGCCGGTGATCCCCACCGTGTCGACGGCGTAAGTCACGTAGCCCGTCCCCGAGCCCGCGCGATCGCCGCTAATGGTGACCGTCGCCTCGACGTACTCGAAGAGGTAGTCCGTGGTCGCCGTCATGAGGTCGTCCTTCGCCGAGATGTCTTGCGCCAGGGCGCTCAAGTTGGAACCGTGACCCAAGACGTCGAAGTCGGCCGTCTCCGTGACCTCGATGCGCCCTTGCACCAGCTCCACTGCCACCACATTGAAACTCACCACATCGCCAGCAGCCACGCTCACGTTGGCCACCCGCACGAAGAGGGCGGGGCCCATTTGCTCGGCTTGGACGAAGAAGCCCGCCGGGTCATTGCCGATCTCTGCCTTGACGTAGGTCACGGCCACCGCCTCGATGGGCAGGGGATTCTCGGGGTCCGTGCACGTGCCCTCGGGGCACAACGCCCACACCGCCGCAATCTGGGCCGAGGCGTCCGGGTTGAGTGCAGGCGCACAAATGCTGGGCTCACCGTAGCAATCGAAGCCTTCCTCGATGGTGCACGTCGCCGAGCAGCCGTCACCATCTTCGGTGTCGCCGTCGTCGCACTCTTCGTCACCTTCGACCTTGCCGTCGCCACACACGATCACGCCCTCTTCCACACAAACGCTGGGCTCACCGGCGCAGATCCAGCCTTCCTCGATGGTGCACGTCGCCGAGCAGCCGTCATTGGCGTCGGTGTCGCCGTCATCGCACTCCTCGTCGCCTTCGATTACGCCGTCGCCACACTCGGCTTCGACCACCTCGGTGCACACGCTCGGCTCACCCTCGCAAATCCAGCCGTCCTCGACGGCGCAGGTCGCCGAGCAGCCGTCGCCGGCATCCGTGTTGCCGTCATCACAAGCCTCGGTGACCTGAATGACACCGTCGCCACACACGATGCTGCTCGCTTCCTCACACTCGCTCGGCTCGCCGACGCAGACCCAACCGGCTTCGATCTCGCAAAGCGCCGAGCAGCCGTCGCCGTCATCCGTGTTGCCGTCATCACAGGCCTCGGCGCCTTCGATCACGCCGTTGCCACAAACCGGAGCGGGAGGCAGCTCTGTCTCTTCAGGCACGTCGGGCTGAACATCGGGCACGTCCACCGTGTCCGTGGTATCGGTCGTCTCGGTCGTGTCGGAGACGTCAGCCGGTGGCTTGGTCTTCTCGTCGTCGTCACAAGCGCTCAGGCCAAGGCCAACGAACGCCGCCACCAAAAACAGGGCAAAGACTCGCTGTAAGTTCATCGTTTTCCTCCTTGCATAGGACAGATTTGGGCCCACCTGAACAACGCCGAGCGAAGCGAGTAGACCATTCACAGGCACCGTACAGACACTATTGAGCCCATCGGACAAATGCAAGAGCCTTCAAAGTGTACCTTCCCCCGAACGCCGCGATGCGCTTGGCTCATGCGGCTCTCCAAAGGCCAAGCAGCGCGCGCCCACGGGAGGTGGATCCCACCGGCCCAAATGGCTCAGAAACGATACTGCACACCCACGTCGAAACCGACGGGAAAATTCAGGGCCGTGCCGCTGTCGAGGGGAAATACGGAGAAGGAAAAGGTGGCCCCCGCCACGAAAAACACCGGATCCAAACCCACGTTGACCCCCAGGCTCGAGCTGAGGCCGACGCTCGACGCCGGCGCATAGCCCTGGACGGCGCTCGGGGGACACTCGCGATCGTTGACCCCGTAGGTCTTGCACACCGTCGCGTGGGTCACGGAGAAGCCCGTCGTGCTGGCCACCTCCAGCCCCGATGAGAAGAACGGCCGGATCCAGTCGAAGTCCATCGACACGCCCACACTCAGCGCCCCCCTAAAGGTGTTGAAGGTCGCCAGCAGGTCGCCCTCGCGGTCGTTGCCCGAGAAGGCCAACCCGAAGTAGCCTGTGACGAAAAAATGCTCCGTCGCCATATAGGTCGCGCGAAAGAACGCGCCGATGTTGTCGAAAGCATAGGAGGTCGGTGCCTCGAGAAAGACGAAGTAGCCAAAGCCCGTGTCCAGGTAAAAACGACCCGCCTGACCAGCCTCCGCTGCGCGAGGGGGCAGAGTCCTGGGGTGGGCACACGCCGCCAGCCGCGACACGTAGGCCTCGGCAGCCGCCACCAGCCCCAGGCTGAGCTCGGCCCCAGCCTCGGCCCACAGCGCCTCGCTGCTCTCCAGGCTGTCGCTGCCCCGATCGTAGACGTCGATCTCCACAAAGAGGACGCCACGCGCGTCCTGCACCACCCGCGGCACGAGCAAAAGATCCACATCCAGCAGCAGCGCCGCCTTGCGCGCCTTCTCGATGGCGGTCATGCGCAGCGCGCTGCTGGCCAAAAAGTTCGCCCGCGCCTCCTCGTAGACCCGCACCCGCTCCATCGGCTGGCGATCCGCATAAAGGACGATGTGAGGAGCCAAGCGGACCATCCCCTGGAAAGCCTGGCGCGCCAAGAGGATGTCTTCCGACTCTGCCACCCCCTCCGTGGCGCTGCGCTCGATGTAGGCGTAAGCCAAATACTGGTAAGCCATGGCAAATTCGTCGCGAACCACCCACTCGCCGAGACCCTCGTCGTAGTCCCGCACCACCCGACTCAGCGTCTCGATGGCGGCGCCCATGTTCAGATCGAAAAAATGCGCCTGCCCATAACCAAAGTCCGTCGCCGCATCCACCAATGACTGCGCCACTTGCACGCTGCCACCCCGCAGGGCCGACTGCACCGCTTCCACCGACAACAACTCGAAATAGGGCTGGCGCCGCAAGGCCCGCGCGATCCCCTGGCGCACCAACTGTGCATCCACACCACCTGCGATCTCAGTACCTGGATACAAATACAACGGCACCCGATCTGGCAGCAGCGCCACCCGCAACCGCTCCGCAGGATCCACCTCCAGCGCCAAGACCGGCTGCCCAAGGGCCACACTGGGCGCGAGCCACTCCAACAGGAGCAGGGTTCCGCACAGCCCAAGCATGAGGCGACTCATCAACCTGCTCAACCTCAAAGCCCCCCTGCGCCGCTTCACAAAAACAAAAGCGGCAAAATGGGCGGGCACGGCGCACAAGCCTCCTCCTGACCCGCCGGGGCAGGATAGCACGCCTGACAGGCCTCGGGAACTGGCACCAAACGCAAGACCTTGTTGGCCTCGGCTTGCAAATGGTGGATCAACATCACCCGCTCGCCGTCTCGCAAAAACACGGCCTCACCCTGCACGCTGTTCACCTGCCAACCCAAAGGCACCTCACTGAGATCGCCATAGAGCGGCTCGGACAAACGCACCCCGTCCGCATCGCGCGCAAAACGCGGCGTCGTCGCCAACTGCTCCGCAAAAACCAGCACCGAAGAAGGCAAATAGGCGATCACCCGCTCGTGCACCGAGGCCCCCACCCGCAGGTTGTCCCACCGATCATTGTAAGGCGGCAGATCCTCATACACGATCAGCGTACCCACGGCGAATCCCGAACCTGGGTCCGACAGCAATGTCGGCCGACGGCGAATCGCGACGCGACGCTCGTCCCCCAACAAATCGTAACGGTCCAAGGTCGCCGTCAAAAACTCCGCGCGCAACAGACCCTCCAGCGGTGCCGCCGCCGAGGTCCCCGTCTCACCTTTGGTCATCACCAAAGCCAAGCGATAGCGGTTGCAACCCTCGATGAAGGCCGGCACCTCCACCGCAATATCCGCGCGCCAGTGATAGTCCGCACAGAACAACTGCTCCTTGTTCACCTTGGTGCTCTCACGCATCAACACGATCTGCTGCGAAGCCGGCTCTCCCTGCCCGAGATAGTACGCATCCTCAGGCAGCAGCACCGAACATTCACTCGGCTCGGCCACAGCATCCACCACGTCACCCCCGGCCCACAGACGCTCCAGCCGCCCTGCGACCGCATCTCCATCGTCTACGAGATCCCCTGAAATCTGCCAGCGGCGATTCAGCCAGTCCGTAAATCGCAGGGTCAACACCTCGCGCTTGAGCGTCCCTTGCTCGATACGCGTGCAAAAATAATGCTCCGACGATTGGGGAATATCCCGCGGCTGCTGGGCAAAGGTCGCATAACGACTCACCCGAAACACCTCCACGATCCCCCCCACCTCCTCGTCGAAATGGAGTAAGTTCAGGCGGACCAGGTGCAGCCGGTCCACCTTGCGCTCACTCCACAACACCCGACCCGACTCGGCGCTCTCGACGTAGAAACCTTCCGCCGTGTTGCGGGAAAAACACCCCGCAAGCACCAAGGGCAGCACCATCGCCAACACCAACAGCCCACACCCGTAGCGCTCCGTCGTCAAAACCTTCCTCAGCCTCCCACCCTCACTCGAACACCAGCACCGCCTCTTCCCCATACTGCTCGATCAAAGTGTCCACCTTGGCCAGCACCTGCGCCCGCTGTGTCCAAAACTGTTCAAAGGCATCCGCCTCACGCCGCGACGCCTCGGGGAACAAAAAAGCGCGCGCCGCCTCCTTGTTCAACAAGCGCAGCTCCCGGATGAAAGAACGGCTGAAACGCTCCACCCGGTCGAAATGCGATCGCACCCGATCATTGGCATAGGGCTGAAACGCTGCACCATTGTCTATCGACACGATCCGCCCCTCGGCAAACTGGCAATTCACACCCCACCAAGCCTTCACCCCACTGAAACGGTCCCAGTTCCCCACCAAATAGTCAAAAACCAAAACCTCGCTGACCTGGCGCGCCAGCTCTCGCGTCCCCATATCGCCCGCGTGGATCATGAACCGGCCATAGGACTTCGACACCTCAGGGTCATTGCGCCAGGCCCGCAGACTATCGCTCAGCGCCACGTCCAGTATGGACGCGTCCGCACTCTGCAGCAACCACGGCGACCACATGGCAACCATCTCAATGGGGAAGCGGGTGAAATCAGACACCCATGCCTTCTCCGTCCCGTACAAATACCGCTGGTTCCCGTCACGCGACCAGATCAGGTCGCCAAAACCCTCGGCATAAGCGTGATGCTTGGCGTTCGCCCGACCATAATAAAGACGCTGAAAATCTGGCTCGGCGATCCGCACCTCCCGGTTGTAGGGCACCGCAAAAGCACAGCGCAACAACTCACACAAACGCCACGATGCAATCTCTGAGCGATAATTCGACTGCCGACGCGTCTGCAAAGGCTTGAACGCCGCCACCGTCTCCCCACCACGGTGAAAACGGAAGGTCAACGTCGAACCGCCTCCCAGCGGCGATATGCTGTCCAACACCGTCGGCCCAACGGTGTGCACGGGCGACACGAAACGCCCATCTTCACCAAAGGAACGCCACAGCAATCCTTCCGTGTCCGGGTGCCGCGCCTCTCGTACCCGGTACAGAGTCGCCCGCGCCTCCGCGTAGCGACCCAAGTCCATGTAAACCATCGCCAAGGTATGAAAATGCTCTACCCGACCCAAACCCAGACGCGCCGCCGCCTCCAGACCCGCCGCCGCCGCCTCCAAGTCACCCCCTTGATAGCGATGCCAAGCATCCCGCGCCAAGCGCTCAGCCACCTTCTCCTCCACGGCCAGCGCAACGTGCACCTGCGTTCGCGCCAGCGCCAGCGCCAACGCCACACGCACTTGCGCCCCAGCCGCCGCCCGGGCCAAAGCCATGGGACTCATCGCCTCCGCCACAACCGGCGCGTCCCCGGCGCCACTCACCACACCACCGCCCCAGCGCCCCCACACCACAAAAGCCAACGCCGCCACCAACAGCAACACCGCCGCCGCCACCGGCAATATCCGCCACGAAGCCCCCGACGCCATAGGCACCACCTCGGCCACCACCGCCGAGCTGTCCCCCAGCGTCCACGCGTCGCTCTCAACCTCGGCGAGCGCTGCCAACGACGCCGGCGCCCCCTCTTCCTCACCCGCGCGCCACGGCCCAGCCACCGCCACCCCATCAGAAGCCAGCGCCGCTACCGCAACCTGCGGCACATCAAGCGCCAGCTCTTCTTGGTGATCCACCCACGCCAACACAGCGCCTGAATCCTCGAGTGGCGCCAGCGCAGCATCCTCCACCACAGCAACCTCGCCTGATGGCTCTGGCTCAGCGACCCCCTCAGCACCCTCATCCACGGCCTCAGGGCACTCCGGTGTAGGCTGAACGAAGTGCGCCGGTACGGTCACCCGCCTCGCTCCACCCGTCCCCCCCGCGCCCGTCACCTCCCGCACCAGACCCAGCGGACCCCGCGACTGCGCCGCCTGCGCCGCCTCGACGCTCTCGTCCAAGTGCATGATCTTGCGCCGGCGCAACACCATCACCGGCGGCACGTCGGGAACCGTGACCGCATCGGCGTCGGCTAAACGCGTCGCCGGCGGACTCGCGAACACCGATCGCAACTGCGGCGCCTGGGCCACACTCAGTTTCTGTGCCTCGAGGCGACGCAAGCGCGCATCTGAGGCCGCGTCATAGCCATCTCGACCACCCGTCAGGCGCGACCCAAAGCCCACCAGCGTCTGGTCCCCAAAACGATCGAAAGACCCGGCCACGGGGTCCACGCTCCCGTCACCCACCTCGCCCCCCCGCACCAATCGAGGCGGTATTGGCTCAGCGCGCTCCTGTGGACCAGCCAACAAAGCCTCCACCGAGGCCATGGGTATCAAGCGCCGACGCGCTGGCGTCGCCCCCTCTGCCATCAACGACGCCCCCCTCCCCGGGGCCACGCCAAAGGTGTGACCGCAAGTCCTACAGATGGCCACCGCCAACGCCGTCGCAGCAGCCTCGCCACCGCACTCTGGGCACCGCATCGCCTCCTCTCTCATCCGCCCTCTCCCTGGGCAAGCGCCGCCACAAAGTCACGGCCCGGCGCGCGCAAACACAGAACCACAAGCAGCGCATCGGGTTCACCGAAATGGTCACTCGCCTCCATGCCTGCACGACTCCTATGCGCTGAACACCGGGGGCAGGGTCGCCCAAGTCGGCAGGCTGCCTCCTGCATCCCCAGCCCATCTCGCACCATCTTACGCATTCCTTAGCCCGGCGCACCTTTCCACCTTTGCACGCTCACCCTTCCCCGCGCAACAACCGTTGCCTCAGCTTCTCAGCCCGCGCCGTCGCCCCTTGGCCACGCTGGGACACCACATCCGGGCGCCGAAAACCTACCTCTGGAAGCGCCTGCGGCACGTAGGCCGATGCGGACCCAGCCTCGGCCACCCGCCGCTCCTCTGCCATCTGCGCCAACAAAGCCGGGGGCTCCAGGGGCAGCGCTTCTTCTGCCTCTACCCCCACCGCCACCGGCGCCAACTCGGCCAGCGGCCCAAAGAGCGCCGGCAAAACCTCGACCAGACCCGCGCCGGGCTCTACCGAACCCGCTGCATAGTGAAAACGCGCCAGATAGCCTTCCCACTGCGACCAAAGCCCTGGCCTACAGCGCGTGTCCCACCCCGCGCCATCTTGCGGAAAGCGCACCGGCACCCCCTGCCCCTGCAGCGCCTGCATCAGCCGCTGCAACGCCACCACTTGCTCCGGAAAATAAGCCAAATGGCGACACTTCCTCCCGCCAATCTCGTGGGCGACCCCCTCGCGCCGCCGAAGCCACTTCCGCGCCTCACTCGCCGCCCCCTGCGGCACCAGCGCATTCTCCAACTCCACCCCGATCGCCTGCAGCGACGCCGGATAGTCCCCGTCCACCTCACTCGGGACGAAGGACACCTCACGCTTGGGATCAGCCCACTGCAGCACCAGGCTAGCACCAGCCCGGCCCTGCGCAGCGTCCACACTGAAATGCCCACGCAGACCCCGCTCACCCAAACGGCGATGCCGACCGTGGCGCTCCAACTCGGCCGTCGAGAAAAGAACCACCCGTGGCGCCAGCCCTACCGCAGCACCTGACTGCCGCGCCATGGTACACATCCGCGCCACCGGTACGCCAAGGTCCACCTCCTCACCACCAATCATCGCGCCCCCAACGCCACCGCCCCCCTCGTCGAAACACGCCGCACACGCATGCAGCGTCGACGGACCCAAGCGACCATCCGCCGCCAAGCCATATGACGCCTGAAAGTCCATCACCCACTGCGCGCACGACGCGCTATCGGCCACCATCGACCAAGCAGGACAAGCCTTTGGAAGATTGAATGGCCATAAAAAACGACTCGCCCATCCGTTGAACGCCATGGCCTCTTGCATCTGCTCTCCTCCCTCTCCCAGCGCGACCCGTTCTCCACCACACCTGTGTGCTCCCACATCTCATCCCCATCGCGCAAGCGTTATGCACGCGCGCCCAGCACCAAGCGCGTTCCCATCGGACTTGCGCACGCCGCGTCGCTTGCGTAGCCTGTGCCCCTGCGGTGCAGGCTGCGCCTCGAACCGCAAACCCAACGGGAGTCCTTATGCAACTCGACGCGGGCTACCGCATCGCCGATCAATATGAAGTCCTCGGCCCCATTGGACGCGGTGGCTTCGGCATGGTCTTTCGCGCCCGCGATCTCAAACTCGGCCGTGAAGTCGCCATCAAAATCCTCAACGAAAACACGGGCGGCTTCGGGGACACCTTTGCCCAGCGTTTCCAAAGAGAAATCAAACTCGTCCGCCAACTCGAACACCCCAACATCGTCCGCCTCTATGACTACGGCGACGCCGACGGCGCACCCTTCATGGTCATGGAGTTCGTCCGCGGGATCGAAGTCGCAGATTTCCTCCAACGTCACGGCCCCCTCACCCACCCCATGGCCCGCTCGATCATGCTGCAGCTCCTCGACGGCCTCGTCGCCGCCCACGAGCTCGCCATCGTCCACCGCGACCTCAAGCCCAACAACCTCATGCTCACCGAAGTCGGCATGCGCACCGACTTCCTCAAAATCCTCGACTTTGGTATCGCCAAAGCCATCCACGGCGCCGAACGTGACACCAAAGTCACCTTCCAAACCCAGAACCAGCTCGTCGGCACCCCCTCCTACATGTCACCTGAGCAGCTCCGCCAAGAGCCCGTCGGTCCGCAAGTCGATATCTATGCCGCCGGACTCATCTTCATCGAGCTCCTCACCGGCCGTGCCCTCCTCGAAGGGACCATGCTCGAGGTCGTCGCTGCCCACATCGACAAACAACCACACCGCATTCCCGAAGAAGTCTCCCACTCACCTTTTCTGCAAATCATCACCACCGCCATCGAGAAAGACGCCACCCTGCGCTTCGCCGATGCCCGCCAAATGTACAAGGCCATCGAGGCCGTTCAACTCGCCCCCGATGACGCTGCCCCCCTCTCACTGTCCCTCTTGAGCCCCATCACGGGCAAACAAAACAGCGTCCAGCCCAAGGCACACACGCCACACGATCTCCCACTCCGGGCCAGCATCGACACCGGGCGAGTCGCCTCGATGGCCGCCACACCCTCACCCGTACCGGCAAAAGGCCAAGCCCCCAGCCCGCCGACCACCGAACGCTCGTCCCTACCCCTCATCCTCGCCATCCTCCTCGTCGCCGTGCTCACTGGCGCAGCCCTCCTGCTGGTGCTCATCCTCGATCGGGCCGATCCCCCCCCGCAACAGGTCGCCCTTCAGCAAGATCTGGCACCAACGAACCTCGAACCCGACCCACCAACGACCTCGCCCGTTGCCCCCGTGGAAGCCCCCACCAACGACCCACCACCCGCAGCCGAGCCCCCCCCCCCCACGCCCGCACCAACTCCCGCGCAACTGAGCCTCTGCACCGTGGCCTGCACCCAGGCGACTGCCGCTGGCAGCGCCCGCGCCCTACCCGCGCCCAAGCCCACGCCCATCAAGCCTTCCAGCCCCAGAACCGAAGCCAAGAACGACCGCGTCCAAGTCGCATTTTCCACCACGCCTGCCGGCGCCACGATCCAAGCCGCTGGCCTCAAGTGCACCAGCCCCTGCTCCCTGCAGCTCCCCCGAACCAAGGCCACCAAAGTCACCGTCACCCTCGCCAGGCACAAGACCTACACCACCACCCTCCGCCCACGCGCCGACGAGCGCCTCAACCTCACCCTCGAGCGCGAGTACAAAGGGATCTGAACCGCCCCTCTCCACCCGGATTTCCCATGCCATCTCCCATGACCTACAGGCGCTTGCCTCTCTTCTTCCTAACCACCCTCCTGAGTCTCGCGCCCTTCGGGGTGGAGGTGGCCCTCGCCCAAGACGACCCCTGCATCGAGATCCTCGCCAGAAACACCGCGCAAATTGAACGCTATGACGCCAAGGTCGAGGACTTCCTCCAAGCCACGGAGCGCCAACAACCCCTTGAACAGATCCAAGCCCTCGATGAGCTCTGGGCCCTCTGTGATCAAAACCTCCGCAACCGCGTCCTCAGAGCAGACGCCCTCGACGCCGCCGGACGCTGCGCCGAGGCCGCTGAACTCTACCTCTGGGTCGTCGCCAAAGCGCCGCATTGGCCCCACCCCGAGAATGGCGCCGACGCCCTGGATCGCGCCCAAAACGCCTTGCTCAGCCTCGGCAACCGCTGCATCGCACGCCTGCAGCTACAATGCCACACCACCAACGCGATCCTCCTCATCGGCGAAGAGCGCTACCCGTGCCCAACAGAAATCAGCCTCCCCAGCGGTCCTCGGACCATCACCACCACCGCCAATGGCTACCATCCCCTCACGGCCAACTACGATCTCATCCCTGGCACCAACTTCATTGCCATCGAAGCCCTCCAACCCATCGAACGTTCTGGCACGGTGACCTTCCAGTGCGAGGGGCAAGGCGTCGAAATCATGGTCGGACCTGAGCGCTTCACTTGCCCAGTGACCCGCACCTTCCCAGCCGGCCCCCTCTCCTTTACCGCCTGGCGACCCCAACAACAGCCCTTCACGGATCGCATCGATATTCGGGAGAATCAGAGCATCACCGTCACCATCCCCGCTTCATCAGACGCACCCTCGGGCGCCCTGACCGTCAATTGCAAGCCTGCAGCCGTCCTCACCATCCGTCCCATCGACGTGGCCCGTGAGCCGCTGACCATCAAGTGCCCAACCACCATCGATCTACCGCCCGGCGCTTACAAGCTCAGCGCCATCGCCGACGAACACCTCGAAACCGAGCGCTCTACCGTGGTCACCGCCGGTGCGACCTCCGTGGTCAACTTGCCCCTCGACAAGCCGTCGCCCTTCCACTTGCACCTCAAAGCGGGTGGCGGCCTCAGCCTGGGGAACGCACCGAATCAATCCGAGAAGCTCCCCGCGGCCAGCACCGGCATCGTCGCTGGCCTCGACATTGCGCCGCAAACCCGCTTGGCCGTATCGGCCACTTTCAGGGCGAGCTTCGGCGAGAGCGAGAGCGGCTCGGAAGAGAGCGGCGGCGAGGGCGACTCCTCGACGACCAAGGATGACGAGATCGGCGCAACCAACCTCGGCCTCCTCGCGGGTATGCACTACCAATTCGTCTTCGAGCGCTTTCTCTATGGAATGGGGGTCTATTACCACATCGGCTCGGCCTGGAGCGCCTATGGCATTGGGGCCAACCTTGGCCTAGAACTCGGCGCTGGCTTTGGCCTCACCTTCGACTACATCGGCTTCTTCCTCGGCGGAGAGGAACGCTGGGTCATGGATTTCATCGGGGGCCTCAGCTACGCCTTCTTCTGAGGCGCCTGCTCATCGCTGCTGCAGCTCACGACGACAATGGCTACACAAGTAAGCGCCCACGAAAGGCTTCGGTGAAGCTGCCGGCGTTCCCACCGGCAACCCACACAAGTCGCAGCGCGCCGCTTGCCGCCTCTCCTCCACCAGCGTCACCAACTGCTGAGCCCGCTCACTGCCGCTGCGCGCGATGACATCGAAATAATCACCAAAAAACTGGCGCAAATTCAGCCCTTTCGGCAGAGCGCCCGCCTCCTTCGTCATCACCACCTCCTGTCGCTAGGCCGTCCGCAACCGCGCCGCGTCTAGCTCATCAGCGCTCAACCCGATGCCGTGCTGCACCGTGATCGACTGCGCTCCGCCGGTGTGGCGATCCGTCGCAGACACGCTGACGATTCCGTCGGCATCGATGCCAAAACTGACCTCGATGCGCGCGTGTCCTGCCACCCCCTTGGGAATGCCTGCCAAGGTAAACTGCCCCAACAGGGTGTTCTCACTGGCCTTGGGAGACTCACCTTGGACGACATTGATGTGCACGAACTCCTGGTTGTCTTCCGTAGTGGTGAAGAGCTTGGTAGCCCGCGTCGGAATGGACGAGTTCTTCGGGATCAGCGTCGACACACGGTCGCCTGCCACGCGGATGCCCAAATTCAACGGGGTCACATCCAGCAAGATGATCTCCCGCACTTCACCGCCGAGAATGCCCGATTGTACTGCAGCCCCGACGGCCACCACTTCATCCGGGTTCACCCCCTTGTGCGGCTTGCGCCCAAAAATCTGCTCCACCTTGTCCTGCACCAGCGGCATCCTGGTCATACCGCCAACCAAGACCACCTCTTCAATATCGCTCATGCTGAGCCCAGCCTCGCGCACCGCCTCGCGGCAAGGCTCTTCCACCCGGTCCACCAACGAAGACACCAAATCGTTGACCTGGGAACGCTTCAACATCAACGACAGATGCTGCGGCCCATTGTCGTCTACCGCCAAGAAGGGCAAGTTGATGTTGGTCTCGCGGATCGTCGACAGCTCACACTTGGCATTCTCTGCGGCTTCTTTGAGGCGCTGCAGCGCCATCTTGTCCGTGCTGAGATCGATCCCGGTCTGACGTTGAAACTCGTCAATGAGAAAATGCAAAATGGCCCGGTCGAAATCCTCCCCCCCCAGCGCGTTGTCACCAGCCGTGGCCAACACTTTGAAAGTACCGCCGCGCAAATCGAGGATGGAAATGTCGAAGGTCCCACCACCGAGGTCGAAGACCGCCACCCGCCCCTGCTCCTTGCGCTGGAATCCATAGGCCAATGCCGCCGCCGTCGGCTCATTGATGATCCGGCGCACGTTCAAACCAGCGATCCGTCCAGCGTCACGTGTTGCCTGTCGCTGGGCGTCATTGAAATAGGCCGGCACAGTGATCACCGCTTGGGTCACCTCCTCGCCAAAGTAATCCTCGGCAGCAGCTTTCAGCTTGGCCAAAATCAACGCCGAAATCTCTTGCGGGCTGAACGTCTGGTCGTCGATCTGCACCCAAGCATCACCGTTGGTGTGAGGCACCACGGCATAGGGGAGCAGCGGCGCCAAACGCCGCACCTCGGGATCGTCGGCACGGCGCCCAATCAAACGTTTGGCTCCAAAGACCGTGCGCGCCGGGTTGATAATAGCCTGACGCTTGGCTTGTTGCCCGACGAAACGCTCATCACCGTCGGCAAAACCAACCATCGACGGCGTCGTCCGCGCCCCCTCAGAGTTGGGCAGCACCACGGCGTCACCGCCTTCCATCACTGCTACGCACGAGTTGGTCGTGCCAAAATCAATTCCAACGATACGTTTCATGATTTGTCTGTATCCAACGTCGATTTGACTTTCTTGATGAGACGACCAAAGAGGCCTTTCGCTTCGTCGAGGCGCGCGTTGACCAGGCGCAGCTCCCGCTCTGCTTCAACGTGCTTGGGACGCTTGGCCAAGACCCGCTCGAAATGCTCCTTGGCAGCCTCCAGGTCCTGAGCCTGAAGCGCGAGCTTCCCCAGGAAATAGCGCCCCGCCACCGAGGCTTCCTTTCCCTGGATACTCTTCTGCAACAGTCGCTTACAAGCTTCCACGTTGCTAGGATCACACAAATACTCGCTCCATGCAAGATGCGCCATGTAGTCGCAGTGTTCGGGATCTTCACGCGTCGCCGCTCGAAACTCGACCAACGCCTGAGCAGGATTCTGCGAAGACAGGGCCTTCAGGCCTCGGCGAAAATGCTCCTCCCCCCCCAAGCGCAACGAACGCGAAGGAGGCCGCTGTACCAACTCTGCGACAACCTCACTGGCCTTATCTTCAACCCCAGGCTGCTGTCGTGCCGCATGAGCGGCCAACACCTCGCTCATCAGACGCGGCCGCGTCGCCTCGCGCTCTCCCATCCTGCCCTGGCGACCGCTCATCCCTGAAACCGGCCGCTTGACCCTGTCATCATCCAGCGAAACCGGCGTCTCCACATCGACCGAACCATACGGCACGACCCGCTCCTCTACCGGTCGCGAAGGAGGGCGACGGATACGGGGACTGCTGCCTGCCACACGACCAGAAGGTTCACCCTCTGAACGCCAACCCGTCGGCTCGAGCCCAGGCACCGTCCCTGCCGTCACCACCGGCACGGCCGTTTCCGGCTTCACCACGGCCTCACCCTGCGCCGAAGACGCTCCGTGAAGCGGCGCCCTACGCTCCGCTGCGTCACCCAGCCCAAGGCGCGGCTGGGTCGATGCGGCACCGCGAGAAAAGTGCTGAGAAGCCTCACGAGCTCCGCCAACAGCCCCCCCCATCGGTCCAGCACCACCCGACACCTCGGACCCCACCGAGGGGATCCCTACCTGCGTCCCCCGTCCCTCCATCCGCTTCAAACGGTCAAAGGCCGCCTGCGCCTGAATGAAAACCTCATTGGCCAACGACATGACCTCTGCATCAGCCAAAGTCGCAAAGCGATCGGGATGAAAAGCGGCGACGCGCTTGAAATAGGCATCCTCGAGCGTCCGCATCCCGCACCCGCGCTGCAAGCCAAAGAGCCCATAGTCGTCGCCGCGCTCCAGAACTGCCAGTTGTTGCCGCAACTGCCGCTGCGCCTGCGCCACCTCATCCACGCTCTTCACACCTGCCCGCGCACCCTTGGCTGCCGACACCCTCGCCGACTCACTCGGCAACGTCTGGCCACCACGTTCATAAATGACACACACGGGCGCGCGCACCGGCACCTCGCTCAGGACCAAGGTGTCCGTATGCAGACCGAAAACAACGGCCCGAGCCGCATCTTCAAAAACCAGACCCCCACTGAAAAGCTCGGCAAGGGTCCGGCTGCCATCACTCATCCGAAACACCGCTGCACCTTCACCGCAATGCTCCGTGACCTCACGCTCGAAGGCCAAAAATCGGTCGGTATACAGCACATAATGGTTGAACTCGGTCCCCAACTGCGCTGTCAACTGCGCCGTCGACACGTAACGACGCAGCCCATCCCAGATCGTCTTCAACGCGTCGACCCGAACCCCCTCCTCCCCAACCTTGCCTTCCGCAAAACTAAAGCGCCCCTCGTCGTTCCAAGCAAAGGCACTGAGAAATCCATCCAGGACCCGACGCGATGCCTTCGGATGAAGCAATTGACCGCGATCCACCGATATCTGCAGACTCAAGCGCCCTTGCTCCAAAGACAATTTCCCCGTCTTCTTCTCGACCCACAGATAGGACAGCAAGCGTGCCAGCGCCACCTCACTCAGTTGCCCGGCCTCCCACCGGGGCAGGACGCGCTTCTGGCACGCTCCGTCACTGGCATCAGCCCCAAAACCACTACCCCCAGAGGCCGACGCACTCGCCCCAGCGCTCACAGCGGCAGCGCCCAGATCGTCAGGCATCAGCTCGCTCTCATGCGCGATCTCCTGCTGCAGAAAATCACGCAGCGCTGCCGCCAGCGCCTCTGCATGACTAAAACGATCGTCTGGGCGCTTCTCCACACACCGCAGAATGATCTGCTGCAACGCTGCAGGGCAATGGGGCGGCAGCGCTGGCAACGGATCCGTCTGCTGCATCCGGATCACCTCATGCGGCCACTCATGGGAAAAGGGGATGCGGCCCGTGATCATCGTGAAGAGACACAGCCCCAGCGCATACACGTCACTACGGCCGTCGATATCCTCCCCGCGTCCCTGCTCGGGGCTCATGAACTCCGGTGTCCCGCACACCGTACCCAACTGAGTGATCGACGCCCGTGATGAGCGATCGCTCAGCTTCGCAATGCCAAAATCCACCGTCTTGACATAGTCTTCCCCACCACGCCCACGCAGCAGCACAATGTTGCCCGGCTTGAGATCGCGATGAATGACCCCTTTGGCGTGCGCGTCGCTCAAGCTCTCCGCCGTCTGCTGAGCGATCGCCGCCGCGCGCACCGGAGACAGCATCCCCTCGCGGGTGATGAGCGCAGCCAACGACTCCCCTTCCAGCCACTCCATCGCCAAATAGAGCGCATCCTTGCCCTCCACGTGGCACACACCATAGTCATAAACCACGACCGTGTGCGGGTGGTTGAGACGCGAGATGGCCATGGCCTCACGCTCGAAACGTGCAATGGCATCCGCTTCGTCAGCCAAATCACTGCGCAGCGCCTTCAAAGCCACTTTGCGCCCAAGAGGGAGCTGGGTCGCGACGAAAATCTGCCCCATCCCCCCCGAAGCGATCAACTTCTCGACCCGAAAACGTCCCCCAACCAAATAACCCGAAGGAAATGCAGCTTCTTCTTGCCCGGCAAGCGCACCGTCGCTCCCTGAGTCGCTAACGCGCACCACACCAGGACACACTTCGTTCATGGCATCGAAAAGGTCCTGGCGCTTCTCGCGTTCCGTCGATAGGGCCTCGGTAAAACGCAGCAACGAACCCAAGGAAACCACGTCGGCCCGCTCCTCAGCCGCAAAAAGCATCAGCCAGGGGACATTCAACACCCGCAACTGCGCATCAGCAGCCTGCAGAAGCTCAATCCCCCCCCCTCGCACCACCGAATAGGAGACCAGGACCAACATCGGGCGCGGGCTGCGCACCAGACGCGCACTCGCGGCCGACCACGCGTCGAGATGCTCCCATGACGTCCCAGCCGCATCCAACGCCGCCGTAAGATCAGAAAGCTCAGACAGATGCTCAGCTACAACCAGCACTAACATGCGCCCACACCTCACCCTTTCCTAGCGCATGCGAGCGATCTCGAACTGCACCTCGCGAGCTGTCGTCTTATCGACGAAACGAGAGCGCCGCAGGAACAGCTCCAACTCATGAATTGCCTCGCCACGCCGACCTCTATCGCGGTACAAATAGCCCAAGGTCCGGTGCACATCCGCTGGATCGATGAGACCCATCAGTTGGGTGCTCTCGGCCTCGCCAAAGCCACGGTCGCGCGCAGCTTCCAAGGCTCGGATCGCGTCATCGTATTGCTTGAGCTCCAAATAACAAAGACCCAAGGCATAGTAGAGGTCGGCCCTCATCTCGCCTTCCGTCAGCCGCAACACCTCCTCCAGCTCCCGGGCCGCAAAGGCCTTGCGGTTGCTCTCGAACAGCACCCGAGCCAGATACTCACGGGCTTCGACGAAGGATGGCTCGATGCGCAGTGCAGCCCGAAGCCCCTCTTCGGCACGAGAGCGCTTGCCCTGCTGCCGCAGCAGTAACGCCTGCCTAAAGGTTGGCAAGGGACTCACCACGCCAAACTGGGAACCTGCTTCGTCCAAATCCCCGGCCCGCTGCAGCAAAATCGTGTACTCACGCAAAGCCTCGACCTGGCGCCCAGCTTTCTCGAGCGCGTAGGCCAGCCAATAATGATACTCGCCGTTCGCCGGACGCTCGTCCAAAACTCGGCGCAAGATCTTCAAGGCGTCGTCGATGTTGCCCTCTTCAAGCTCACAACGCCCCAAATAGTAACGCGCATCCCAAAAACGCGGATCCAACGTCAACGTCTGATCGAAATAACGCTTCGCCGTCGGATAGGACTCCCGAGCAAAATAAAGAAGACCTAAGAAATGCCGATACTCTGCGCTCTCGGGCACCTGATCGATGACGTCAGCCATCACCTCGATACCCTCGCGATACTCTCCCTCGTAGTAGTGGGTTCGCGCACTCAAGTAGCGAAGCTGAGGCGTCATGGCGTTCAACCGACGCATGGACTCCAAATGCCGGCGCGCCCCGCCAATATCCCGCACCTGAACATAGTGTTCTACCAATAGCCGGTGCGCCACGATCCAGGACGGATTGCGCTCCACCGCTTCTTGGAGGAGTTTGATCCCTTCCTCAGTCTCGCTCTTGAGCAAAAAGACCTGGCCCAACATCGTCAACGCCTCGGCGTCCAATTCGCCCCGCCGCACTTCGTTGATCAGCTCACCCGCTTTCAGATCAGCCTCAGGACTGCCCTTGAACGATAGCAAGCGCGCAAGCTGAATCTTCGCCACACTCCCCTCGGGATCGATGTCGATGGCCGTCTGAAAGAAAGACTCAGCCTCGGAAAGCTGCCCGCGCGACTCATGTAAGATCGCTTGATAGTAAGCAAAACGAGAATCACCCTCGTTCGCTTTGCGACCCGTTGACAACAGACCATCTGCCAGCGTGTACAGCACATCGGGTTCGGGGGAGGACTGGGCCAAACCCATGTAGCACCGCACCATGCCCAATTGGGCCTCGGGATGCGTCGGGCTGTTGCTAAAGCGCTCCGTCAAATAGTTAATCCCATCTTGATAACGCTCAGAACGGACGAACGCTTCTGTCACGCCCCGCAATGCCCCAGTGTGCTCTGGACGCAGCCCCAAAGCCTCGGTGAAGCTCGCCACGGCCAAATCGATGTCGTTGCGAGCCAAGGCATGCCATCCGGCGATCTCATGCGCCGTGGCCTGTTCGTAAGGAGATGCCAAAGGAGAAGAGAGTACGGCAACATAGTCCTCCTTGGCCTCATCAATCGCACCGCTTGCCGTGCGCAAATGGGCCAACTCCAAGCGTGCACCCACATGCTGCGGCTCCGCTGCCAATGCCCGCTCGAAGGCCCGCGCCGCCTGCGAAGGCTTGCCGCTGGTCTTCAGCGCCAGACCCAAAAAGAAAGAAGCTCCTGCCGTGCCACTGTCCCCCTCTGCGCGCTCCAGGAACGTCACGGCTTGCTCCAACTTGTCCCGCCGCACCGACCGGTCGCTAACCAATAATGCCTCTTGATAATTCGCCACTCCCCTGAGCAAGTCAGCGAAGTAGAGCATGTCACTGTGGTGACTCAAAACCTGCAGGTGCTGATCGGCACTCTGAAAATTGCCCTTGTAGGCAAACCAAGCACCCTGGCCAAAAGAGGACCACTTCGATGGCTCATCTCCCGCGACCTCCGTCAGAAGCTCGAGGCCACGAGCCTCCCACTTGGGGCCCAACTCGGGATAACGCGTCAGGGCCAAAGAGATGCCTCCCAACAACAACGCACGAGAACGCGGATCCTTGGCCGAAGTGACGCTCCGCGAGGCTGCCTCCAAATACGAGGTATAGCTCTGGTAAGTGTCGCTGCGCAGCGGCTCCGCCGTCAGGTCAGCCTCAACCACTGGTGCACTCGCCCTTGCCCCTTCGTTACCGGCCTGGCTACCGCCACCGCCCAACAGACCCATCTGAAAGGCAACGGCCACAGCCACCACCAAGAGCACCAACACCAACACCGCCACCAGCCAACCCCGCCGTTTTGGCGGTGCGCTCGGCTGCGTGAAGACCTCAGGCGCAGTCTCCCGCAACAGCCGTTCTGCAGGTGACTCTACCGGCGACACGCGGGGCGACTCGCTCTGCAGCGCGTCGAGATCGAAGACCTCCTCTTCTTCGTCGTCGGCATAGGCAGAAAGGTCACTCGCGCGATGCGCGCTCTGTTTGGCCAAAGACGGACCACCACCCAACAGTGGCACATCGTCTTCATCATCCTCCTCTGGCAGGGAAAGTGATGGGGCCTGCGGGGGAGGACGCAGCGGCGGCGCGCCCCCTCCCAAACCAAGGCCAAGGGGATCTGCTCCCGCGTCGCCCCCTAGTCCACCCGAGCTATCGCGCCCCAGACCCAAAGGATCTGCCTCAGCTCCCATCAAACCGAGAGGGTCGTCGCCGTGCGCCCCCCCCCCAATCAAAGCCAAGGGATCACTCGAGGCGGTTCCCATCCCCACCTGCAACCCCAAAGGATCGCTCTCGGTGCCACTTCCTCCCAAACCCAACGGATCTAGGTGGTTCGCATCGCCCAAAGGATCAAAGGGCGCATTGCCGAGGAAGTCCATGCCGCCGCCAGCCGGCTCAGCGCGACGCGGCGGGGTCTGGGCGCGGCCACCAAAATCGAGGAGCTCATCCGCATCGTTGCCCATGAGCAAATTCCCACCGTCGTCACTGCCTAGTAACGGCAGTTGACCCGCCTCCATCATCGGCAAAGCGTCATCACCGCCCACCATGGAGCCCAACATCTGGGTCCCGGCACGATGGTTCCCAGCAATACCCTGCTCGCCAAAGGTGCGATCCAAAACCCGCCCCCCACCCCCGACCGCTGGCGGCAACGGCCCAAGCCGAGGCGAGGTCGCAACCGGCGCAAAATCACCCTGTGGGCTAGGCAAGTGCCCCTGTTGTGGGCTAGGCAAGTGCCCCTGAGGACGCGGCAAGTGGCCCTGCGGGCTAGGCAAGTGGCCCTGAGGACGCGGCAGCCCACCTTTTTCCGCAGGAAGGTCGGCGACCACCGCCTCCATGCGCCGCGCAGTTGGCACATCCAAGCCCCTACCTCCAGGCGACATACCCCCCCGCGGCAAGGGCGGTGGCGCGGCGCTCCCCGCAGGAACCTTCACTTGCGGCAGATCACCCAAGCCCAGTGACTGCACCGACGGCAAATCCATCGAACCCAAGCCAGAGTCATCACCACCGGAGATCCAGGACGCATCCTCCCCCGCGCGCGCCATGGGCAGCTCGTCCAGGGATAGATCCGACACCTTGGGCCGCGGCAAGCCAGAAGACGCAGACCTCGCCTTGGGGCTAGGAAGGGCGGTCAAATCAGCGCCGCCTTTGGGCACTGGCAACGCCGCCGCTGCGACCGGCAGGTCCGCGTGCCCGCCATCAGCACTCGTGCGCGCCACCACGCCACCAAATTCCTCGACCAACAACGGCGCAAAATGACTGTGCTCGGCGACACTCACCCACTGCACCTGATCCACTGACAGCTTGCCATCCCCGGCCAACTGCCGCGACCGCACCATCTGCTCCACGACGCGCAGCGCAAAAGGACCAAGCACCTTGCCCGCCGCGCGCTGAACGTAGAGCTTGGTCGTCGGCGAAACGGAAAACGACGACACCGGCCCCACGTGAAACACGTGGCTACAAGATGGGCACACATAACTCATGCCGCCATCTGGCAACGGACCGTTAAGAGCTCGCTCGCTATTACACTTGGGACAGTTGACTCGCATAGACCTCTCACGAAAAATCAACAACCGCCTTATTGTAGGGCCCTTTGCCGCCCTTCCGCAAGCGGCGCACAGCCTCGCATCTCCCCCCCAAACGCCCTTGCCGCCACCTCAACTTACCTTCCGAATTCCATTCAAGAAACGAAGTAGTGTACCCCCAACAACTCGACCCAAACATTGCACAGCCCGTGAAAAACCAGCGGCGCCCATAGGCCGCCGCTGCGCTCCCGTAGCCACCCAAAGGCGAGACTTGGAAAGAAAACCGCGAGACGTTCCAGCCGCGCATCCACGACCACATGGCCCAACGCAAAGATCGCGCTCGTCAGCAACACCGCCCAGCTCAAGCGCCAACGCCCCACCCCAATACCCCCATCCCACCGCCGCGCCAGCGTCGGCTGCACATAGCCGCGATAAAAATACTCCTCTGGCAACGCCACCAACAAAAGCTGCGTCAGCAGCATCTGCACCAGCCACCATGCGCTGCGCCGCCAGCGCAGACCCTCTACCAAGCCTTCCCCATCCCAAAGGCGCACGCCACCCACGCCGTCCACCTCCACCGCATCGCCACGCACCTCCAACGTCCCCCCACCCGCCATCCCCAACGACGACAAATGCACCTCACCCCCATGATCCACGAGACGAGCCCCCTGAACGCGCGCCGCCCTGACCCCACCTGAACTGCGCACCAACAACTGCCCCTGCTCCGCGAAGGGCCCCCGCCACCGCAGCCACAACCACTCCCCCTCCGCCATGACCCGCACCTCACCGGCCCCAAGACCCTCCGCCGCGCCCTGAACACCTGCCGCCTCCGGCCACCGCGAATAGTGGGACCACGACCACTCCGCCCGATGCCCATCGACCTCCACACGCCAAAAATGGTGCCCCAAAGCATAGGGAACAAGCACCATGAACGCAGCCCCCAACGCCCACCCCAAAGACCGCCACCAGCATCCAAAAACCATCCCCGCCTCGACGACCGTCACCTTCCGCCAGCGCTCAACCACCCAGGTGGGGATCCCAATGAAGGCCACCAACACACCAAGATAGGCGTACGACGCCCAAGGTGGCCAAAGATCCTGCACCCAAGCCACCACCACCGTCACCAACGTGACCACCGCCAAAACCCATGCGAGCTCCCGCATCAACCCTCGAGAAGCCAACCCTCACCTCCCCTGAACATTCAACCACCGCCCACACCGCCGCCATCGCGCAACTTACGTGGCACCTCCGGCATCACCGCGTAAGCCCTTTCGCACCCGCAACGACGACACGCCTCTCGAACGCTGCGCCGCTCTAGCCATAGCCTGGACCACCGCCGCTGCCAAGACCACACCCACCTCCACTCACCGCCAATGCTCGCCAGACCACCCATCAAACGCCTAATTTTACTCTCATTTCTTCCGCCGTCACCCCAAACGCGCCTGCCCCCCCTTGACCCCGCCCCTTTGACGCGCACCCCATGGTCTTATCCACCCACATTTATTTGCATATTTCTTTTCCACGCCCGTGGTTCGCTCTTTGCATGGGCGACGCCCGCCGTGCCGCAATCGGTACACCAGGAGACGACACCATGGCACCTCACCTACATCTAGCTCGCCAAAACTTTGCGGACCTCACCCAGCAACCGGCTGCAGAACCCACCCCCCAGCCCCTACAATTGGCACCGGGAGAATTCGCGATCTTGGCCAACGCCAACGCCCGCGGTTTCCAGAGCGCCTGGCGCCGAGGGGCCTTCACGGGCCTGCGCCAAGAGGACATCTTCGTCTCTCACCAAGCCACTGAAAGCGAAGGCATGCTCCGCACCGCCCTGCAACACGGCTACAAAGCCCTCTTCTTCTGTGGCGGCGATGGCACCATCACCCACTTTCTCAACGATCTGCGGGCCGCTCTCCCCAACCCCATCCACCAACCTTACGTCGGAGTCATTCGCCTCGGCACGGGAAACGCCGTCGCCGACACCCTGCGCTGCGGCCGCGCCGTGGATGACTTGGCCCGCCTTCAAGATCTGACCGCCACTGCCATCACTCCCCTGCCACTCCTCGAAACCGAAGGGCTCCTCTGCCCCTTCGCAGGCTGTGGCGTCGACGCACAGATCCTCAACGAGTACATCGCACTGCGCGAAAAATTGGCCGGCACACCCCTCCACAAAGTGGTCACCGGCGTCCGCGGCTACCTCGTAACAGGGATCTTCAAAACCGCACCCATGATGGCCGCCACCCGAACCCAGCAGCGGGTCATCGCCATCAATGAAGGCGCCACCGCCTACGCCGTCGACAAAAATGGACGTATCCTCGAGCACTTCCGGCGCGGCGACGTCCTCTATGACGGGCCCATGCTCATGGCTGCCGCCGGAACCATTCCGTACTACGGCTATCGCCTGCGCATGTTCCCGGCGGCGCGCCTCCAGGCCGACCATTTCCAGCTCCGGATCGGAATGATGAACCCTCTCATGGCCGTCTACCGCCTCCGCCGAATGTGGCGCGGCGATCTCGACCAGGCGCAGGGTGCCTTCGACTTCCTCGCCCAACGCGTCCGCCTCGAGTTTGACGCACCCATGCCCTTTCACATCGCCGGAGACGCCGTGGGTTACCGCCGTGAGGTTACCTTCGCCCGCTGTGGACGCCTCTTCAACTTCGTGCGCCCCCTCGGTGCCTCGGTCCTACCCTTGGCCTCAACACGCCTGCGCACCGCCGCCGCACGCTAGGCAGCTCACTGTGCCGCAGTCGAGACCCTGCTCGAGTCGCACCTGGTGGTGTCGCTCGCTGCCCCATGCCGTCAAAGTGGCTGGGCTTGGCCACTAAAGAAAGATGGCCCGCTCACCAGAGCACCGTTGACGAACCTCACGCCCAAACATACCATGCTGCCCAATTTTGGATCCGCTGGGAGCGGATACCCTTGGAGGCAATGAATGGCGAAAATCCTTTTTGAATCTAATGACATCCGAAACGTGGCCATCGTTGGACATGGCTCCTGTGGAAAAACCACCCTCGGCGAAGCCATCCTGTTCAAGACGGGTGCGACGACACGTTTCGGCTCGACCACGGCTGGCACCTCGACCTTCGACTTCGAAGCCGAGGAAATCAAGCGCGGCGGCTCCAATGCGACCGCCTTCGCCTGGACAGAGGTCGACGGGAAAAAGATCAACATCATCGACACCCCCGGAGACGGAAACTTCGTCTACGATGCCTTTACGGCAATCCGCGGCGCCGACACCGCCTTGGTCGTCGTCTCCGCACCCGATGGTGTCGAAGTCCAGACCGAGCGCTGCTACCATGAGGCAGAGCGCCTGGGAATCCCACGTATCGTGGTCATCAACAAAATGGATCGCGAACGTGCCAACCCCGTCGCCGCTTGCAACGAGATGCAAGAGAACCTCGGCGTCAAGGTCGTCCCACTCCAGATTCCCATCGGCGTCGGCGAGCAATTCCGTGGCGTCGTCTCCCTGCTCAAACGCAAGGCCTACACTTACCCCCTGGATGCGTCCGGAAAATCAAAGGTCACAGACATCCCCGAGGAGCTCAACGACGATGTCGCTGTCGCTTGGGAAGCCTTGACCGAGGCCGTGGCCGAAACCGACGACGCCTTGCTGGAAAAGTACCTCGAAACCATGGAACTCAGCGAAGACGAGGTCACCAGCGGGCTGCGTAGCGCCATCAACCAGGGCAAAATCGTGCCCTGCCTCTACACATCGGCCAGCCTCATCGCCGGCATCGATCAACTCCTCGATATCATCACCTGGGCCTGCCCGTCGCCCCTCGAACGTGTTCCTGTGACCATTGTCGAGGGCGAAGAGGAAAGCACCTTCACCCCTTCCCTCGCACAGCCCTTCTCTGCACTGGTCATCCGCTCCTTCGTCGACGAGTTCTCGGGGAAATTGACCGTGTTCCGCGTCTTCTCGGGCATGGGGCCAGAAGACGGGCTCGTCATGAATCAGCGCTCGGGTGAGATGGAGCGCTTGGGCGCGACCTTCTCGTTGCGCGGCAACGCACGTGACGCCGTCGAAAAGGCCGTCTGCGGCGACATCTTGGCCGTGGCCAAGCTCAAGGACACCAAGACCAACGACACCTTGACCCATCCCGACATCCGCTGGCGCTGCGCGACCTTGCCCTTCCCGGAACCGATGATGGAGTACACCCTCGCCGTCAAGGCAAAGGGCGAAGAGGACAAGCTCAAGAGCGCCGTGGACAAGCTCATCGATGAAGACCCGACCCTCTCCATTGGCTACGATGAGCTCGGTCGACAGCTCATGCTCAAGGGCATGGGGCAGCAGCACCTCGACATGGCCGTCGAAAAAATGAAGCGCAAATTCAAGGTCGACGTCGCCACGGCCCTTCCCCTGGTCCCTTACCGCGAGACCATCCGAAAGAAAGTTGCCAACGTCGAAGGCAAACACAAGAAACAAACCGGTGGCGCGGGCCAGTTCGGCGTCTGCTACATCAACGTCGAGCCACTCGCCCGCGGTGAGGGCTTCCGCTTTGTCGACAAGATCGTCGGCGGCGCCATCCCGCGGCAGTTCATCCCCTCCGTCGAAAAGGGCATCATGGCCAGGATGTCACGCGGGCCCCTCGCTGGTTACCCCGTGACGGATATCGCCGTTGAGCTCATCGACGGCAAGTATCACCCCGTCGACTCCAAGGACGTCGCCTATCAGGCTGCTGGCTCCAAGGGCATCAAAGCCGCCCTCGAAACCGGCGGCTGCAAAATCCTTGAGCCCGTCTACCGCATGGAGATCATCGTCCCCAGCGAGTCAATGGGCGACATCATGGGCGACATCACCTCCCGCCGCGGACGCGTTCTCGGCATGGAGCCGGAGGGCAAGAAAACCGTCATCCGCGCCATCTGTCCTCTCGCCGAAATCCAGCGCTATGCACCGGACTTGCGTTCCATGACCGGCGGCCAGGGCATCTTCACCATGTCTTTCGAAGGCTACGAAGAGATCCCCAGCAACATGGAAAGCAAAATCGTCAAAGAGTCGCCCTTTGGCGGCATCACCGAAGACGAAGACTAGGCAACTCGCGCCGCGCCGCCGACGTGGTCCAAGACACCCCCGTCTTGGACCGCATCGCCCACTGCTCTCGCGGACAGGCCCAACTTCGGGCGTCCATCCTCGGCTGCCAGCCGTTGACGCCGCGGCCGCTTGACTTTATGCTCTCTCGCGTTGGTGTAGACGCTCATTTCAGCGGCAACTTCGCTCCTACTGCAGGCGGATCCAGCGATGGCGCAACAAAGCTCTCCCACTCCAGTCATTGAACACGTCCTCTCCAGTGAAATGGATGTGCGTGATGCCGCCACCGCAGGCACTCTGGTGGGCTATGCCATTCGCCAGACCGATGTCTCCCGCCTCAACCTCGAAGACAAAGGTTTTGAAAACGTCACCTTCACCCGCGTCGGGCTCACCAGGGCACGACTCGCCAGAATGACCGCCTACGCCGTCCAATTCTCAGAGAGCACCCTGCGCTGCGCCGACCTGCGCGATAGCCACCTCAAAAAGTGCAACCTGGTCAACTGTGAGGCCATCGAGCTCGGCTGCCAAGGCGCCCTCCTCGAAGAGTCCAAGTTCTTTGAAACCGTGCTCTCCAACGCCTGTTTCCAACAGGCGCGCCTCATGAAGTGCCAGTTCCAGACGGCGGAACTCTACGGCGCATGCTTCGCCCACGCCTTTCTCAACCAGTGCTCTTTCACCGACCCCAAAATGGGCAACGCGAGCTTGACCCGTACCGATTTCCGCAACGCCATGCTCATCGCCGTGGATATGCGCGGCGCCAACCTCCACGCCGCCAACCTCAACGGGGCCATCCTCGTTGGCGTTGACCTTAGAGGTGCCAATCTGGTGCGCGCAGACCTGCGAAACACCACTATGATCCGCTGTAAACTCAACGCTGGTGACCTCGACGGCGCGCTGCGCGACGTCTAAGCACCCACCCACAGCACCGGGACGCACATGTCACATTCCCGCAATTTTGGACCCTTGGCCAACCAGATGCGCGACGCGCTCGAGAGATACTCCCGAGAAGAACTCATCGATCTGATGACCCATATCTTGCGCATCTACGTCCTCGAAGAGTCCGTCCCCATGTCGCCGGAGCTGCGCAAACCTCAGGCCACGGAGTCCCTCGCCGGGCTCTCTTTTCCCCAACTCCTCTTGCGCCTGCAAACAACCCTCGACGTCGAGGAGCTCGGACGCTTCCGCGTCGATGGGGCCACGGTCTATGTCACCGTCGGCGACGCCGAGTTCAACCTCTTCGGACCGACGCCCATCCTCCCGCCTGAACCCACGCCAGAAGAGAGTGCCCCAATCCCAGAGGAGGAAGAAGACCGCTTCGGCCCCCGCGAGGAACGCAGCATTGAGAGCAAGCCCTGGCGGACTTCCAACGATTGGGCCAACCCCAAGCCCGAACGACTCAGCCCCAAGGAGCCACCTTCCCCGGAGAAAGCTCGCGTCGACAGCCTCTTTGGCGGCACCTCCAATGACGACTACACCCCGATCCCCCTCAACCTAGAGGCACCTGAACCCCCACCTCCCATCGCCGAACATGCCCCCGGCGATCCACTCGACGACGACACCCCAGACATCCCGAGCAACGAGCTGGAAATCGAAGAACCCAAAAAAGAGCGCCGTGAAGCTAAAGAAGAGCCCCCTCCTCTCGCAGAAGGGGACAAACAGATCACCCCATCCAATCGCTTCGCAAGCCTCGACCTCGATTAGCGACCATCGCACGCTCGGCAGGGGGAACGCGCCATGACGACCACGACCAACGTTATACGATCACGACGCTTCTACGAGCGCGGGGTCTACTTCTATGAACAAGGCAAGTGGGCCGACGCCACCATCAACCTCAGAGATGCTCTCGCCCTCATGCCGAGTTTCGTCGCTGCCCGAATGTACCTCGGCTCCGCCCTGGGCAAACAAAAGAAGTTCCTCGAAGCCATTCGTATTCTCGAAGACGGACGCCGCCAACCCCACGTCGAAGCCGACACCCAGCGGCAACTGCTCTCCCTCCTCGGACTCATCTGCCTCGTCCGCCAAGACTACCCTGCGGCCAAGTACTACCTGAACGCAGCCATCAAGTTCGCCCCCAACGACCCACTCCTCCGGCATCGCATGGCCACGACCCTCTGCAAGTCTGGCGCCTTCAACGAAGGACTCGACCTCTTCTTGCAATCGACCCGCGACAACCCGGAGCCCTAATGGCCCAACCTCCTCTGCCACCCGAGGGCCTGCCCGAGTACATCGAACCACTTCGACCACTCGGAGAGGGGGGAATGGGGACGGTGTGGTCCGTGTGCGATAAACGCACCGGAAAGGTCGGGGCCCTTAAGTCCGTGCGCACCGCTTTGCTCGGCGACACCCAGATCGTCAGGCGCTTCGAAAGAGAGATCCGCACCTTCGCCCAACTCCACCACCCCTATATCGTGCACGTCCACGATGTGGGACGCCTCCTCAACAACGCCCCCTACATCCTCATGGAAGAGGTGGCCGGCTGTCCGCTCATCGATCTCCCCCTCGAAGGCCGAACCCTGGGAGAACTGTTGCGTCTCTTTGACCGCATCTTGGCAGCCCTCGCTGAAGCACACGCACGCCGCATCATCCACCGCGACCTCAAACCCGACAATGTTCTCGTCTACGAAGACCCCCTCGGAGAACTCATCCCCAAGCTCATGGATTTCGGCTTGGCCATGGTCGCCCTCGAAACCCAAACAGCGACGCGTTTGACTGCCGATGGCATGGTCGTAGGCACCCCGGCCTACATGGCACCCGAGCAGGCCTGCGATGAACACCATAAAATCTCACCGGCCACCGATCTCTACGCCTTCGGCTGTATGCTCTTCGAACTCCTATGTGGCTTCCCACCTTTCCCAGGCAACAGCCCCATGGCCATCCTCCTGGCCCAAGCCACCAAGCCACCCAAACCTTTCGAACCCTTACCAACCATTCCAGATGCCGTGCGCTTGGCACCCGTTATCAGCAGACTCCTCGAGAAGGACCCGCTCAACCGCTACGAGCTCGCCGCAGATCTCCGCACCGACCTGCGCAAGAGTGGACTCCTCGACTCCAATGATGACACCGACGCCCTCCACATAGGTAGCCAAGGAGACACCCTCCTCGGAAACGCACGGCCCCAGTTCGGACTGGACGATACCCCCCGCAGGACCCCTGACGCCAGCACACCCAACACACTGCCACGCTTCCAACGCCCGACAGAAGCACAGCAGCAAGTCAGCGTCCTCAACTTACGCGAACCCCCTTTTGTCGGTCGCATCCAAGAACGCCATACCATCGCCCATTACGTCGAGGATGTCCGCCAGGCGCAACAAGCCGCCGTTTGCTTGGTCCATGGGCCCGCGGGCATCGGCAAGAGTCGCCTCGTCCAGTGGAGCAGCGAGGACGGTGAGAGCAGAGGGGGCCTGCGTTACCTACATGTCAGCCTGCAGGCCGCGCCCTCACCGCCCCTCGCCATTCTCCTCGCGCTCTTCAACCACCTCCTCCTAAAAGGCCTCAGCGATAGCCAGTGCGAACAAGCCCTCATGCGCTTCTTCCACACGCAAGACCCACACGACTGGCGCGTCGTCGAGTACATGACACTCGCAGCAAGAGGCAACAAAGAAGCGGCCACATCCTCCCTCAACTCCGCCATGGGGCGGCTCGATCTCCTCGTCTATGCCGGCCTCGTCGAACTGAGCCGAACCAGGCCCCTTCTCCTGTGGCTCGATGACACCCACGCCGTTCCCACCAAACAGGTGCAGAAGCTCGTCTACGGTATCTGCGCCAAGCAAAGCACCCAACCCATCCCCCTGCTCCTGGTCGTCGTCGACCGCGCCGAAGCCAACGTCCCCAGCGATCTCGAACTCGCCATCGGCAAAATCGACGTCGCGTGGATTCGCAAAGGCATCCATCTCGAGGCCCTCAACACCCAAGACATGCATGAGATCACCCGGGAAGGCCTCCAGCTCTCACCGCGACTGGCCACCACCGTGGTCCACCTCGCCGCGGGTTCGCCGCTCCTCGCCGTCGCACTTGCACGCCAGTGGCACGCTGCGGGTCTGCTCGAAGCCACCCCCGATGGGTACGACAGCCTTGGAGATCCCAACGAACTCCCGGTCCCTGACGCCGTACATGCTGTCGTCCTCAAACAACTGGAGCTCGCCTTCGCCGGCCTCCACCAGGAACAGTGGCGTCCGCTTGCAGAGCTCGCCGTGGTGCTGGGGAAAAACTTCTCTCTCGCCCAGCTCAATGCTGGAGTAGCTCAGATCCCCACCCGGCTCCCTCTCATCCCACCCGAGACTTTCATCGAGCGGGCCCTCGCCGACGGCATCCTCAACTCCTCGACCGATGGCGCCTTCGAGTACGTCTCTGGCCTCATGCGAGAGGGCCTCATCGCCATGCTCTCGCCCGAGCGCTTGGCCGACCTGCACCGCGCAGCGGCGCGAGCCAAAAAGCACTGCCCAAACACCAACCCCGGCGCCCTCGTGGACATCGCCAACCACCTCCTCGCTGGTCGCGCTTGGGACGACGCCTACAACGCCTTCTTCGCCGCAGCGCAAGAAGCATTCGGCTACGGCAAGCTCGACGAGGCCCTCGCCCTGCTCGAAACCTCCAAGCAAGCCGTTGCCGCCAAAGAAGGGGTCTGTGGCCCATGGGATGAACGTGTCGCCGCTGTGTGGGAGCTCGAATTGGCCATCGCCTGTGAGCAGAGAGACGTTGAAGCCGCCCGAGAGCGCGCCACTTGGCTCGATCACGCAGCGCAACGTATGCGCTCTCCTCTGTGGGCGGCGCGCACGCTCCTGGCCAAGGGGCGCCTCAGTGAGGAAATCGGCGAGTTTGCTGAGACCCATCGCTTGGCCTCCAAGGCCATCGAAATTTTGGATCAGGTGGAGGATAATGACTTTGATCCACATGCGCGGCTGAGGACGCGGATCGAAGTCTACCTCCTCCTCGCCGACATCGGCCAAGAGCACTACGCCACCCAAGCACTCGAATTGGCCAAGACCTCACAGCAGCGACCGCACCTCGCCGCGACCCAACTCAGCGTCGCCAAAAACCTCATCCGGCGACAACAAGGCGAAGCGGCCCACCTCATGCTCAACCAAGCCGTCACCTCAGCCATCGCTGAAGGTAATCTGCGCCATGAAGGAGAGGCGCTGCTCCTGTTGGCCAAGAGTGAAGAGCAGCGAGGCGAGGCGCTTTTGGCGGAAAAAGCCCTCAACAGCGCTGCGCGCTGCTTCGAGTCTCTCGGGCAGATGGAGCGTCTCGCGGCGATCCATCAAGACATCGCCCAACTCATGCGACGACAGAAGCGCTTTGAGGACGCAGCCGTCCACGAAAAATGGCAACGCCTTCTGCGTAACTGAACCCTCAGTTGAGCGCCTCCAGCCTGGCCCCATCGTGTGGGCAAAAAAGCACCCCTTCGGGGTATCGCTGGCTGCACTGAGGGCAAATGCCCCCACACCCGCCCATCGCCAAGGAGAGGTCCACTTGCAGCACCAGGGCCTCGCGGCAACCACTGCAATGCGTCACCTGGGGCACATAGGCCGTGCGACACGAACGACACCAACTCAACAGCGCCGGCAGGGCGCTCTCGCCACCAAGCGCCAAGGGATGTACCAGCTCATCCCGTTCGTCCGGAGCTTGCAACCACTCCCCCCCCTCATCGGGCAACAGCGGGTAGCCATCGAGAACGCAGTGGCTCAGGCCAATGATGGCCACATAACGGCGCTCACAGTGGCCACACGAGAGCAGCGCTTCATCATCATCCCCGGCCAAAACCTCATCCGTCACCAAAGAGCTGGCAGGGATCAAAGCTTGACCGCGCTCACCATGGAGCGTTGCCGCCAAGCTCCCACATGCGCTGCTTTCGCCACCCTTATCGCGACCGCTGAGATCCATTTGCAGCGAGACCGCGCTGCACTCCCCCCGTCGCGCGTCGCAGTCCCCACCACGTGGCCTTATGCCGACCGTATCCCTGGCGCCTGCCGCGGCGTGCCGCGCGCTTCTACCCCAGAGGAAAGCAAAGAAGCCCAGAAAAACGACACCAAAGATCGCAACGGTCATCCATGCCCGCACACCTCGGCGCAGCGCAAGCTCGGGCCCTCCTGCCGCGTCACTGCTGCGAGCTTCTTCGGCAACCGGGCCCTCGCCCTCAGCGCCGCCCTCAGCGGTCCACGCTTCAGCGGACCCCATCCACAGCAGGGCCCCAAGCAAGAGCACCCAAACGATGCCTCTCCCTCCGCTCAATTCACGCAGCTCATGCACCTCGCGCTCCGCCCTTTGCCAGCCAGCGTCGCCCTCAGAACCCACCCAGCACTTACACGCACCACGCCCTGGAGGAACCATCGCCCTAAAGGGAAGCCACCAATGCCACCAAACGAGAGGCATCCCGCACCGCATCGTGTGTCCTGAAGCTGACGTAAACCTGTTCGTAGCCCTCGGCACGCTCCACCAGCGCCTCCAGGTCGTCATCACTGTAGCTATCCATCAGACCATGCCGGCCCAACATCTGAAAATAGGCCTTCGGCCCAGTGGGCATAGGCTCTGTCTCATCCACCAAAGGGTCGACCACCAGCAACAGGCCACACGCATCGGCGATCTCAATGGTCACTTCCCGTTCCCAGAAACCAGCCGGATGCCAAGCCAAACGCATCCCCTCTGGCAGCGACGACCAGGACCGCACAAAGTTCTCCAGCCGCGCCCTGTTGGCCGCGCTCGGCGTGAAGGAAGCCGGCGTCTCCAGCATGATCATACCCGCCCCAGCAGCTTGCGCTTGCTCCACAACCTCGGCCCAAACCCGCCGGTTTTCTGCCGTGTCGGCAAAGTGCCCCAGGTGAGCAGCCGTCTCTCCTGGCGCTAGCTCTACCCCCAGGCCTTTGCGGATCTCACGCGCCAGATGGGTGAAGCCCTGCCAGGCCACCCACACGTGGGCAATCTCGCGTCCACTCTCTGCGGCTTCACGGGCCCAGCGGCGGAGCACCCGCTCCGTCGGAGGAGCAAAGTGCCCCACCCGTAACTCCACGAGTGAAAGCAGCTCGTGGACCTGTCGATGGTCTCTTGGGTAATCAGCAATTCCAATCACAAAACTCGTCATATCGCGCCAATCGTCCTCTTTGTCGCCAAGCCAGACACATTGCTCACCGCACAGGAGTACGCCCCCTCCTCCATCTTCATGACGGCGTGAAGGAGGACACCCAGCGAGCTGAACCTTGTCACGACCAGCCTAGCCTTGGCAAGCCGCTCTCGCATTCCCCTTTGCCCCCTAGAAGCCAAATGTGGTCCCGACGGTCCACATCACTGCGCCACGCGATTCAGGCGCCCAGCGGTAGTAGTCGTGGTTGGTTTCGCCCCACAGCGAAGTGGTCCGCCACAAACCAAGGACACGCACGTCCGAGTTAATCGTCCAATTACCCAAGAGTAAATCCATTCCCACGCTGGCGTACAGGCCGGCCTCGGAATAGCTACCGCTGTCCGCCCAATCTGACTCTATCCAGGTCTCTCCACCGTTGAAGCCCATCCCTGCTCTAAACTGTAACCATTCACTCCACTCGCCGAAGTAATACTGAATCCCAAGGGTGCCCAAGTAACGCGACTCCGACAGCGACTGGCTCTCGGCGCTGCGGAAGAACATATCCGTACCAAGCTCCAGCGCCCAATCACGGGCAAAGCGCCACCGAAACAAGAAGCCCAGACCGCCGTAATCGGCGCTGCCATCGCTGTCCACCCAATCATCCCCTGCCGTGAAGGCGCCAAAACGCAGCCCCACTTCCATGTTCCAACGATTGCCCCTGTCAACAGCACGCTCTTGGTAGACCTCAGCCTGTGGTGCTTCGGAAACACCTACCGTCTCCCCCGGCTCTCCCCCTGCACCTTCAGCATCACTGCTCCCTCCCCGAGAAAGAATACTCGGCCCGGCTTCGCCGAGTTTGGGAGTCGCCACCAGCGCCGTGCCACACACCAAGAGTGCCACCAACCACAGGATTTCCCGTGCAATCTTCATAATGCTACCTCATCGTTGCGCTGCCTCGGCTCCGGCGGAACCAACGGCCGTCCTCGCACCACGCTCACATGGACTGCGGCACACAGCAATCTCTATACCACCCACCGCGAGACCCGTGACCACAAGTCATCAGGAACGCATGGTCATCGCGGGGATGATTACGATTGGCGGTCTAACCCCAAATGCTCAAGCAGCGCTTCGAGCTCCGCATAGGCTCCAAAGGGAATCTCAATGCGGCCACGGCCTCGCTCGCGATCGGTCAGGTGAATCTGCACCACCGTATCGAGCCGCGCAGCCAGGAGGGCGCGCGCTCTGGAAATGAGATCATCCCCATGTGGAGTATTCTCCTGCCAGCTTGCCACGGCGCTTTTCTCATCGCGCAAGGGCACCGCAGGTGGCAACGACGCCGGCGTGGATGACAACGATGCCCCATCTGCTTCCGTCTGGGGGGGGGCAGGAGCCTTTCCCTGGCGGACCCGCGCCTCGGTCTGCCGCACACTCAAGCCCTCGGAGATGATGCTGGCCACGGTGGCAGCCTGGGCCTCGGGTGCCAGATTGACGAGGGAACGCGCGTGTCCCTCCGTTACGCTGCCCTCGGCCAAGGCAGACCGCGCCTCGGGTCCAAGACGCAAGAGGCGCAACATATTGGTGACCGTACTGCGCTGCTTACCAATGCGGCGCGCCACCTCTTCCTGGCTGAGGCCTTGCTCCTCGATGAGGCGCCGGCAAGCCTCTGCCACCTCCAGCGGGTGAAGATCCGCGCGCTGCACGTTCTCCACCAGGGCCAAAACGAAGTCCTCAGCCGGCATGGACTCTTTGACCACCACTGGCACCGTCTGCAAGCCTGCAGCTTGCGCCGCACGCCAACGCCGCTCACCTGCGATCAGGACATAATCGCTCCCCTGGCGCCGTACGATGAGAGGCTGGATGACCCCGTTGGACTCGATGGAAGCCGTCAAGTCAGCTAAATCCTGGTCATTCCATAGTTGCCGCGGTTGCCCTTCCTGAGGGCGGATTCGCTCGACAGGGCAATCAAAGTAGCCAGGTCTTTCGTTCTGGGGGCCCGTGGGTATCAGCGCGGAGATCCCACGACCCAGCACATTGCGTGAACCGTTCGTCACGGCGCTCCTCTCTCACTAGGCAGCGACAGGGCAGCCCTGGCGCCGGCAAAACTCATGGGCCAGCGTCACATAGGCCTGCGAGCCCGTTGAAGTCCTATCATACAGGAGAACCGCCTTGCCAAAAGAAGGCGATTCGCTCAAACGCACATTGCGGGGGATCACCGTCTGAAACGCCAACTCTTGAAAATGTGCCCGAACTTCGCTCTCCACCTGCTGGGCCAAATTCGTTCGCACGTCCACCATTGTCAGGAGAATCCCTTCAATCTCGAGGCTCGCGTTGAGAGACTGGCGCACCAGCGCGATCGTGTGAAGAAGATGCCCCAAACCTTCGAGGGCGTAGTATTCAGCCTGAATAGGGATCAACACCGTGTCGCTGGCCACCAAAGCGTTGAGCGTCAGCAGCCCCAACGACGGCGGACAGTCGATTAAAATCGTGTCGTAGTCGTGGCGCAGGGGCAACAAAAGTTGCCGCAAGACTTGCTCCCGCCCTGCCACTCCGACGAGCTCAACTTCCGCCCCGGCCAGGGCCGGCGCGCTCGGAACCACGAAGAGCCCCGCGGGCTCTGCCGCCCTGATCAGGGTCGAAATGGGCACGTCCCCCATGAGGGCTTCGTAAATCGAGCGCGCCACCACATCCTTGGTGAAGCCCAAGCCACTCGTGGCGTTGGCCTGCGGATCCATATCGACCAGCAGCAAGCGTTGCCCCATGGAAGCCAAGCTCGCCGCCAAATTGACCGCCGTCGTGGTCTTGCCCACGCCGCCCTTCTGATTCGCAATCGTGATGATGCGAGCCATCCCTACCTCCTTCTGTACCCGTCCTGGGACTGCATCCTCAACTGCCGTCGCTTTGCCCAGCCAGATCTCGGCGCAAACTAACACATCGCAAGCACCAACAAAAGGCAGAAGCGCAGCGCTCAGAAGCGCCCATCCGCCTCATTCCGGCATCTCCTCAGTCACCACAGTGAAACGCAGCTCCTCACCGTTGCGCAGGACCTCGATGCTCACCGTGCGCCCTACCCCTACCGTCTGCGCAAGCCACCGCAGATCCTTGGCCTGCTCGATGGGGTGCCCATCAAAACGCAACACGATGTCATCGGCTCGCAGCCCTGCCTGATGCGCAGGTCCCCCGGGGATGACGCGATCCACCATCGCACCCATCCCCAGCGGTACCCCCATGGCCTCAGCCACCTCGGGTGGCAGCGGCTTGGGCCAGATCCCGATGAAAGAGCGCACCACCCGCCCACTGCTCATCAGTTGTGGCAAAATGTCGCGAACCATATTGATGGGTATGGCAAAGCCGATGCCTCGCCCCTGCGCGTTGATCGCAGCAGAGATACCAATGGCCTCGCCCCGCAGATTCAAGAGCGGCCCACCAGAGTTACCCGGGTTGATCGAGGCATCTGTCTGAATGAAGTCCATATAGGAGATCTTACCCCCTAAGGGGACGTTGGTGCGACCGCGCGCTGAGACGATGCCCGCGGTGACCGTATGGGTCAGCCCAAAGGGATTGCCAATGGCCACCACCCACTCCCCGACCTGCAATTCCCCTGAATCACCCAGCGCAATCGGGTGTAAGTCAGGCATCATGGGGATCTTGATCAAGGCGATGTCCGTATTGGGATCCGTCCCGATGATCTCCGCCACCGATTCGCGCTCGTCGAAGAGGCGCACCTTGATGCGGCTGGCGCCCTCGATGACATGGTGATTCGTAACAATGTAGCCATCGATGCTGATGACGAAGCCCGTCCCTAAGGACTGGGTCAGACGCTCCGCCGGCACACCATAGGCATCGAAGTCCTCGAAAGGATTAAACAAGCGCCGACCTGCCTCCGTCGCACCCTGGCTCGTGGTGTAGATGTTCACCACCCCAGGACTCGCGGCCTGAACCAGCGCCGAGAAACCCCGCACCTCCTCGACAGGCGGCGCTACCGCGCTGGGCGGTGGACAGATGACGGGCACTGCAGGCGACACCGCAGCTACTACGGCCTCGCTGCTCACATTGCCTGGCGACTCGACCGCCGTCGCCGGCCCCATGGATGACTCGCCCGCGCGATCACCTGGCTCACAACCCCAAAGCACAGCGAGCGCGAGGAGCAGGACGAAAGCACCGCAAGCCTCACCGAGGTGCCGCCCGCACATAGGCCAGTTGGAGGTCATAAAGAAGCGTTTCAAGGACTTTCTCCTCCTCCACGGTCAGGTTCCCTCGGGTTTTCTCCCGCAAAATGCGAAGAAGCTCGATGTTGTAACGTGCAAGGGGAAGATCGACACTCACCCTCTGTGTCTCTGGATGTGGCGCCAAAGCCAGCGCCACCATCGCCGTCGTACCCAGTGACAACAAGAAGGTCGAAAAATCCGCCGGCATATCAACGCCGACAACAGCGTCACGGCTGTCGTCTCCGTTCATCTCCCCCTCCACCAATCGCGCGCCCCGTCCTCTTCGCTCCCTTTCTCAGTCGTCGCTCTCACTGCGCTCACCTGAAGCGCCTTCAGGTTGCTGCACAGAAAACGCAACGCTCTTGGCTGCTGCATCCGGCAATTGCTGCAGATGCGCACCCAAGCTCTCATCGCTCAACACGCCCTTGGCAAGATTCCGTTCCAGCAATCGCACATCGTACCGCAGACAATCATCCATCTTCTCACTCCATCCCAAACAATGACCCAACAACGTGCCCGTCATCATCCGTGTCGATGACACCGCTCAGCCTCAGCAATGCCAGCAGCCTCTCGAGCGTCTGCTGGCTAGGAAACGGACTGCATCTTAACCCCCATCACTTGTCGGCGCAACGCCACCCACGGGACCACAATCCACGACCAAAGCCGGCATGGGGCTTGCTCGTTGTGAATTATTGT
>CAYVQF010000024.1:62773-71607 GCA_964454015.1 uncultured Myxococcales bacterium | reverse complement strand
CACAATAATTCACAACGAGCAAGCCCCATGCCGGCTTTGGTCGTGGATTGTGGGTCAGCACGAGGCCTTGCTTCACGCCCCTCTTTTCGAGATAAAGAGGGATAGGCCAATGACTGGTCTGTTGTCCAAACCGTGAGGTCACGCACCATGAGTCTTCCGTCTGCGCGCTTGCTCCCGCTCACCGCACTCGCTGCCCTCTTCTGGCTCGGCTGCGCTGGTGGTGAAGAAGCCCCGATCAAAGAAAACGGCCGCTGCGGTGACGGCATCCGCCAAGAACACCTCGGCGAAGAGTGTGACGACGGCAACCTCATCGACGGCGACGGCTGCTCCTCAGCCTGCAAGATCGAGCTGGCTGGCACCGAGACCAACTGCACCAACGGCCTGGACGACGACGGCGACACCCTGGTCGATTGCTTAGACCCCGACTGTTTCGCCGACCCGGCCTGCCTCTATGTCGGCGGCGAGACCATCTGCGACGACGGCATCGACAACGATCGCGATGGCCACACCGACTGCGAGGACGCCGACTGCGAAGGCCGCGCCTGCGGACCCAACGGCGAATCCTGCCAAGGCGGCATCTGCCTCTGCTGGACAGGCTACACCGCCGAGGTCGACTGCACCAATGGCCTCGACGATGACTGCGACGGCCTCACGGACTGCTTCGACCCGGACTGCTTCGGCAACCCCGCCTGCGCGGGCACCGAAACCATCTGTGATGACGGCCTCGACAACGACAACGACACCCTCACGGATTGCGCCGATCCCGACTGTGACGCCCAAGTCTGCGGCAGCCACGGGCGCCGCTGCGCCGACGCCGCCTGTGTCTGCCCCGGCGGTGCCACGGAGACACAATGCGCTGACGGCCAAGACAACGACTGTGACGGCCTCGTCGACTGCGATGACCCCGACTGCACCAGCGCCCCCAACTGCGCCACCGAAGAGACCATCTGTGACGACGGCAAAGACAACGACAACGACACCCTGACCGACTGCCAAGACCCCGACTGCAACGGCCGCCCCTGCGGGGCCCACGGGCGCGTCTGCAGCGGCGGCGCCTGTACCTGCCCTGGTGGCAACACCGAAACCCAGTGCGCCGACGGCAACGACAACGATTGCGATGGCCTCATTGACTGTGAAGATCCGGACTGCTTCACCGCCCCGGGTTGCACCGAGACGGTCTGCGACGACGGCCTCGACAACGACGGCGACACCCTGGTCGACTGCCTGGACCCCGACTGCAACAACCGCCCCTGTGGCCTCCACGGCAAGCTCTGCAGCCAGAACCAGTGTCGCTGCCCCGGAGGCACCACGGAAACCCTCTGCGGCGATGGCCTCGACAACGACTGCGACGGCCTCGTCGACTGTCAGGACCCCGACTGCGCCGCTTTCCCCGCCTGCATCCCCGCCGCGATCTGCGAAACCAATCGCGGCATGATGTTCTGTGGCGTCCAAGACGAAACCACCACCGTCGGCGGCAGCTCCACCGTCAACAGCTATAGCTGTCACGGCGCCCAAGAAAGTGGACCCGAGCGCATCTACTCCTTCTTCGCTAGCACCAACTCCAGCGTCACCGTCGCCCTCACTGGGCTCAGCGCCGACCTCGACCTCATGATCATGCCCGAGGACACCGCCGGCAACCCCGACTGCAACCCCAACAACTGCACCCACTACAGCGCCGCCTCGGGGACGAGCAACGAGTCCGTGACCTTCACCGCCACGGCTGGCCAAAACTACTTCATCGCCGTCGACGGCAAGAACGGCGCCAGCGGCAACTACCGCCTCGACGTCAACTGCAGCGGCGGCTCAGGCTGCGCCGCCGGCTGGCTCTTGACCTGCGACGATTTCGACGAGTGGAACAACAGCGCCCCGGGCTCCACCAACAACATCACCTCCTACCACAGCTCCTGCAGCGCCTCCCTCGAGTCGGGACCGGAGTACACCTACATCTTCGCCCCCGGCCGCAACGGCACGGCCAACATCACCATGGTCCACGACACGGGCGACCTGGATCTCTTCCTCCTCGACTTCAACGGCGGCGTCTGCGGTAGCTCCGCACCTTGCGTGCGCCAAAACACTGGCGTCAGCAGAACCGTGGAGATCCTCAACGTGCCCATCGCCACCAACGACCTCTTCTTCCTCGTCGTCGACGGCTACAACGGCAGCACCTCGGACTACCTCCTCGAAATCACCTGTAACTGACAAGCGCCGCCGGCGCCCCAGGCCAGCCCCTCGCCTTCAGCCGCGCTTCACCCGACGATCCATCATCTCCTGGATCCGTGCCTCGACCTCTTTGGCCAAGGCCTGCACCGTCTCCTTGTCGTCGGCCGCCTCCGGACCATAGGCCGCCAACGTGATGGGTTCACCGACCTCGACCACCAGCTTCGCCGGCAGAGGAAGGTGAAAAATGGGACCGAAACCAAGGCCCCAAGGCAAAGCCAAAAACAGCGGACAGGCCTTGCTCCGCACCAAGCGGTCCAAGCGCAGCAGCTTGGCCAGCGGCTCCCCGCGCCACAACACGAAGAAGGTGCTGTGCCCGCCCAAACACATCACCGGCACGATGGGCACCTGGTGCTGCAACGCCAAGCGCACGAAGCCCGTCTTGCCGCCAAAATCGACCTTGTGACGCTCCTTGTAGGGCCTGAAGGCCTCGTAGTTCCCCCCAGGAAAGACCCCGACCTTGTGTCCCATGGCGAAGGCCTTGCCCGCGCAAGCATGATCGGCCCGAATCGCCCCGCACTTGAGCAACAGGTTACCCACCACGGGCATCTTCACCATCGCATCGTGGCCAAGAAAATGAATGGGCTCAGCGTTATCCCCTCTCTCCAACCACGCCAAAGCCAGCATGAAGGGCTCAAAAAAAGTGATCCCCGCGTTGTGATTGCCCACCAGCAGCGCCTTGCCCGCGGGCACCCGCTCCAAACCATGCACCTCGGCCCGAAAATAGCGCCGCAAGGCCCGCACCAAAGGCGCGATGCTCTCCACCGTCTCCGGGTCGGGCCCATGCACACAGTCCGGGTCCAGACGCCCAGCCACCAACTTCGGCAACACCCGCGCCCAACGCTTCACCGCCTCAGAACTCACCACCGCCATCGTCCTCTCCCAGGGTTCGCGACCTTTGTTCGGCAACTTTAACGACGCCCTCACGCGGGCCGTCATGCTAGCTCGCGCATGCGTCTCTGACAACCTTACCACCGCCCGCCTGCCTTTCTTGGGCAGCCACCTCCCACAGGCGTGCACGCCTGCCAACCCCAAAGCCGCGGCCGCAACCTCCCGCTCTTCGTCCGCCCCTGCCCGACATCGCCTTGCCAACCCGGCGACACCATACTATGAACCACCTGGAGCCCGTGTTTTCGCCCTCCGACGGCGCGTGGACCCTGGTGCCAAGGCGCCCCTTTCCCCATCCGAGGATGCATGTCTGCAGCTATCCAAACGAATCGCAATACCTTTCTCGACACCGGCCTCGCCCTCTTCGATACGGCGCCCTTCAAGGTCGCCGACCTCAGCCCTGAGACGGTCCGCTTCGGCCGCAAGGAAATGGACTTGGCCCTCCACGAGATGCCCGGACTGGCCGCCCTCCGCGCCGCCTACCTGGGCCAGAAGCCTCTGGACGGCGCCCGCATCATGGGCTCCCTCCACATGACCATCCAGACCGCCGTCCTCATCGAAACCCTCGTCGAGCTCGGCGCCCAAGTCCGCTGGGTCTCCTGTAACATCTTCTCCACCCAAGACCACGCCGCCGCCGCCACCGTCGTCGGCCCGGCCGCCAGCGGCGGTACCCCCGACGCCCCCAAAGGCGTCCCGGTCTACGCCTGGAAAGGTGAGACCTTGGCCGAGTACTGGTGGTGCACCCTGCAGGCCATCTGCTTCGGCGAAGCCCAAGGCCCAACCCTCATCGTCGACGACGGCGGCGACGCCACCCTCCTGGTCCACCAAGGCGTCGAGTTCGAAAAGAGCGGCACCATCCCCGATCCCAGCACCGCCGACAGCGATGAGTACCGCGTCGTCCTCGCCCTCCTCCACGCCGTGCGCGCCGAGAAAGGCGACCGCTTCTGGCACGCCATCGCCAGCACCATCCGCGGCGTCTCCGAGGAGACCACCACGGGCGTCCATCGCCTCTACCAGCGCCTCGAGCAAGGCAACCTCCTCTTCCCCGCCATCAACGTCAACGACTCGGTCACCAAGTCCAAGTTCGACAACCTCTACGGCTGCCGCCACTCCCTGGTCGACGCCATCATGCGCGCCACCGACGTCATGCTCTCGGGTAAACGCGCCCTGGTCTGTGGCTTTGGCGACGTCGGCAAAGGCTCGGTCCAGTCCCTGCGCGGCCAGCAAGCCCGGGTCGCCGTCACCGAGATCGACCCCATCTGCGCCCTCCAGGCCTGCATGCTCGGCCTCGACGTCCTCACCATCGAAGACGCCATCGCCCAGGGCTTCGACGTCTACGTGACCGCGACAGGCAACAAGAACGTCATCACCGCCCAGCACATGGCCGCCATGAAGCACAACGCCATCGTGTGCAACATCGGCCACTTCGACAACGAAATCGACATGGCCGGCCTGGAGAAAATGGCGGCCCAAGGCCTGGTCGAGAAGACCACCATCAAGCCCCAAGTCCACGAGTGGCGCTTCACCAAGACCACCCACGGCCCCGATGGCGGCGGCCACGCCATCATCATCCTGGCCGAAGGACGCCTGGTCAACTTGGGCTGCGCCACGGGCCACCCCAGCTTCGTCATGTCCAACTCCTTCACCAACCAGGTCATGGCCCAGCTCGATCTGCACCGCAACGCCGAAGCCTACGGCATCACCGTCACGGTCCTGCCCAAGAGCCTCGACGAGCAGGTCGCCCGCTACCACCTCGGCCACTTCGGCGCCAAGCTGACCACCCTCTCCACGGAGCAAGCCGACTACATCGGCGTGCCCCCCCAGGGCCCCTACAAGCCCGATCACTACCGCTACTGAGCCCAAGCTCCCCCAGGCCGCGGCGGCCCACCGCCACCAGCGCCACCGCCCGCCGCCGGCCTGCTCAGCTCCCGCTCACCTCGAAGACGAAGGGATAGGTCACCTGGACCAGGGCGCCGCCCGTGGGCGCCGGGAAGCGCCAGAAGCCAATGGCGCGCTCCAAGCACTGCTCCACCTCGCGGCTGTCCATGGTCGAGCTCACCACCACCGCCATGCTCACGTTGCCGCTCTGATCGATGACCCACATCACCTCGATCTTGCCGTGCAAACCCCGCTTCTTGGTCAGCTCCTTCTCGTAGCAAGCCCGGATCTCGTTGCGGTGCTGGTTGACGATCTTGCGGATGATCCGCTTGTCCAGGGTCCCCGTCGACTTGAAGGGCCCGCTGCGCAGGGTGGGCACGGACGCCTTCTTCTCCGGCACGTGCGCCGCGTCCGCGCCAAAGCCGCGCTCTCCTCCACCCCCACCGAGGCGGCCCGGCCCCCCGGGACCGAAGCGGTCGATACCAAAGCCTCCCACCAGGTCACCACCGCCTCCTCGCCCCGCGCCCTTCATCCCCAGACCATAGGTCCCCGGCGCGTTGCCAATGGCCGCATCGCTGTCGAAGCTCCCCCAGGCGCTCACCGCGTCGTAGCCCGTGGCCTGGAAACCCTCGCCGAGCAAGGACGACATCTCGTGCGCCGACGCCAGCAAGCCCGCCCCCATGGCCGCTTGCACGTCCTGAGCTTTGGCCAAAGCGATGCGATCGCTCTGCCCCTCGATGCCAAAGGCCCCCTCACCGCTCTCGAGGTCCGTGCGCCCGGCCTGCCCCTCGGCATCTGCGGCGCGGGCCCCGCTCTCCTCGTCCACGGCCCCAGCCTCCTCTTCCGGATCCACGACCGTCTTCTCTTCCGCCTCCTCTTCGACCGACTCCGGTGCCAACAACGCCTCTGCAAAACCCGAGGCGCTCAAGATCCGGTCGATGTCGAGCACATCCACCCGGTCCGTCGACAGGGACACCATGATCCAGAACGATCCGTGCAGCATGAAGGAGAGGGCAAAGCCCACCAACAAGATGAACAAGCTCATCCCGGCGCTGCCCCCAAAGGACAACAGCGGCAGGGACAAGGCCGGCGTCGCCACCAGGCGCACCAGAAAACTCACCTCACCCACGTCGATGCGCGCCCGGGTGCCTGCCGCGAGGGACACTTCGTAACCGTCAGGGCCGCGGCGCGCCAAGCCACGCGTCACCGCCTCGGTGAGGCTCAGCTTCTCCGTGGCCCCCGCCGCCAGGGGGCGCAACAAGAGGAAGCCCTGCATCTCCGCCTTGAAGGACAGGATCCAGCCACGGCCCTGGGGACGCACCAGCCAGTGCAGCGCCCCCACCGTGGCCGCCTCCACCAGGTAGTGGGCATCGGCGCGCGCCCCCACGCTCACCCCCGCGCCCCGCGGCACCTGATCGACGCGGATCACGTCGTCGCGCCACAGCATGGCCACCTCCACGGCGCCGCACGCCGCTTTGCCATCACTGGCCAAGAAGCGCTGGGCAAACGGGGCCGCCTGGCGCAGCCTGGCCGCCTGGCGCGGCGCCGGCGCACGCCCACTCGCCCCCGGGGCGACCCTGGCCAAGGCCTCGGGCGCGGCTTGGGGACGCACCGGGGGCGAGGGCTGTGGATTAAAAGAGAATGGATTCAATGTCTTAGCTTGCATGACCTTCATCCAGACGCAGCGGCGCGCTCGTACCCATGACCTGGGCACGCGGCTCGGTCCACGAACAGGCTGCAGGCACGGCGGGTGCCTCAGCGGCGCTCTCGTTGATGCGCAGGCACACAGACAAAGGCCCAGAGCCAAAGTTCCCCTGGCCCGTGATTTTTTGTGGCGACCGCGGGCGCCAGGCCAGGCGGCCTCAGTTGAAGACCACCGCCACCCCCATGGCTTCCAGGGTGCTGTGCTGGGAGAAGACGAGCTGGCGCTGCTCGTCCGTGGAGGGCACGAAGACCAGGCGATCCGCCAGCCCGTGGGCGCAGTTCTTCAGGATCGCGTCCACCGCGGCGATGTCGGGCACTTGCACCGAATCGGCGCGCGCTTCTCCATAGATGGTGTAGGCAAAGATCCCCACGACGCCGCTGATCGGGTGCAGGGCGCTCGGGCGACGGTACAGGCTGCCGCCCCACCACACCCGGGTGTTGCGGGCCAAAACCAGGCTCGCGTAACCCTGCGGCGTGAGCGACTCCAGCCCCGGAAAAGTGCGGAGAAAGGTCAGGTGCCACGCATGGATGGCCATGTTCTGAAAGGCGCAACCCCCGGGATAACCCTCGGGCGGCGTCCTCTCGGCCACGGGCGCCAGGTACTTCACCTCATCGCCGCCGTCCGCCATGGAGAGCCACGCCGTCACCGAGTCCAGCTCCGACAACCACACCACGGGCGGCTCGGCGCTGTCTTCTTCGTCCGTGAGGTCCGCCGGCATGTCCACCTCGGGGATCGCGTCCAAGTCGGCGCCATCGACGCTGGCGTCGTCCACCTCGGCCTCGGGGAGATCGGCCACATCGCCGTCGCTTGCGTCGAGATCGGCCGTATCGCCCGCGTCGCCATCGCCCCCATCGGGCCACTCGGGCAACTCCTGCAGCTCCAGGGCGGCATCGGCGGGCCCACTCGGCGCCGGATCGGAGCAAGCAACGCCAGCAATCCCCGCCAGGACCATGCAGCCGCAGGCGATCCACCGGTTGAAGTCACGAGACAGGGGTGCTGCGAATTTGCGCGACATCATGTTAAGCTCCTCGTCGGGGTTGGGCCCACACCAGCGCACGTACCGCGCCGGGGCGACCCTGAGACCCAAGTATAGGGAAGCCGCCCCAGAGGGCCAAGCGCAACGGGCGCGGCCCACGGCCACCACCACCCTCAGGCTGCCCCGACCCCAGCCCCAGCGAGGAGAGCCATGTCGCGAGAGGATGCGCCAGCCGCCACCAGCCCCCAGGATCTCGCGGAAGCAGAGATTCGCGCCCTCCATGCCGCGGGCGACTATCGCGCCACCACGGATCGCATCCTCGAGACCTACGGCAGCGCCCTCTACGGCTACATCCGGACCTTGATCAGCGATGAAGCCACGGCGGCCGACGCCTTTCAGCACTTCTCCCTGCGTTTGTGGCAGAGCCTGGCGTCCTTCGCCTGGCGTTCGGCCCTGCGCACCTGGCTCTTCACCGTCGCCCGCAACGCCGCGCTGCGCACCGCCGCCCAATCCCGCGACGGCCGCGCCCGTCGCCTGGCCACGGCGGAAGAGGCCGACCTCTGCCAACAATGGCAGCGCTCCACCACCGCCCTGTGGCAACAGACGGCGGAGAAATCCCGCCTCTGGTCGGCCATCGCCGCCCTCCCCGCCCCAGACAGAGAGCTGCTCTTTCTCCGCCTCGACCAGAGGCTGTCCTGGACCGAAATCGCCGCCCTCACCGCCGCCGATGCCCCCGACGCCGCCCAGAGCCAGCGCACCAGCGCCGCCCTGCGCAAACGCTTCGAGCGGATCAAGGAGCGCCTCAAGGCCCAGCTCGAAGCCGCGCCAAAGTAGCGCGCCCGCCAGCCACCGCCGCCACCTGAGCATGCCCCGCGAACACCGCGCGCGCGGCAACGCCAGAACGCCGGCCTTAGGGACCTCCGGCGACAGCGCTTTCACGGCGACAGCCTTTTCGCTATGCTTGTTCCCGTCGCTAGTTGCAGCGCCCCGTTCATCACGCCAGACGCAAGGCTGGCCCTGCCATGGTCACCACATGACAAGCCCAACCGATGACGCTCACCCTCGCCTCTCGTTCCTCCCCCCTCGTTCCTCGCCCCTCCCCCCTCGTTCCTCGCTCCTCGCCCCTCGCCCCTCGCCCCTCGTTCCTCGTTCCTCGTTCCTCGCCCCTCG
>CAYVQF010000024.1:38601-62673 GCA_964454015.1 uncultured Myxococcales bacterium | reverse complement strand
TCCTCGCCCCTCGCCCCTCGCCCCTCGTTCCTCGTTCCTCGTTCCTCGCCCCTCGTTCCTCGTTCCTCCCCCCTCGCCCCTCGCTCCTCGCCCTCTGCGCCTTGGCCCTGCTCACCCTGACCTGGGCCTGCGACGACGACGGGAAGAAATCCTCGCCTGAACTGGACGCGGCGGAAGGCGTTGACACGGCGGACGTGGATCCCACAGAAGTGGATCCCAACGACGGCGACGTCGCGAGCGATCTGGACCTCTCCGACCTCCCGCACGACCCCGACCTGGGTGACCTCGCCGACACGCCCGATCACGTCGACCAGACCGATGTGGGCCCGGACCCAGACGCGGCCGACTTCGAGTGGCCCGGCGACGTGGGGCCCATCGACGTGAGCCCATCGCCCTACTGGCGCCACACCGTGACCTTCCCCGACGACCCCTTCCTGTCGGCCATGCAGTTCTGGGATGTCATGCTGCCGCGCTGGATCAAGTTCGCCGTCTTCATCGATGACCCGACCAAGGTCTACTACCAAGACACGGCGCACTACGCCTTCCACTACGACTTCGCCACGGCCCACCTCGACCCGGTGCAAGGCATCTCGGCAGCGGACTTCGCGGCCATCACCCTGCGCGCCGACCAGCAGCGCCTCATCCTCGGCGCGGTCATCTACGCCCCGGGCTTCCCCGAGTATGGTGTCCAGTTGTTGCGCCACGAGCCCTACCACCCCGAGATGGTGGCCCACGTCCTGGCCTTGGTCGCCGACTCGGTCATCGCCCCCCAGGGCACGCGCCACGTCTACCTCCCCGCGGCATCCCAGCGCCGAGCCGCAGCCAACTCGGCCGCCTTCTTCGCCGACCTGGGCTTCCCCATCCGCGAAGAGGCGGCGTGGGCCGGCGGCGACACCAGCGCCCACTCGGGCTGGGCCCTGGGCACCCTGCGCGCGCTCCCGACCGAGGCCATCGCCGCCGCCGTGGCCGCAGGCGAGCTGGGCCCACAGGACATCCTCCTCACGGATAGCCTCCCGGCGGAGCTGCCGCCCGTGGCCGCCCTCATCACTCGCCAACCCTTCTCCAGCCGCGCCGCCGCCGTGGCCCAAGCCCGGTCCCAGGGCATCCTACTCACCCACCTGGTGCAGCCTTCTTGGGATCCACAGGCCTTGGTCGGGCGCTTCGTCTCGCTGCGGGCCAATGGCGAAGCCAGCGAAGGGCGAGGCTCGCTCCGCCTCGACGACGCCGACACCATGCCCGCAGCGGATCGCGCGACGCTGCTAGCCCTGGCGCTCCCCGCCCCGCGCACTGTCCCCACGCCCAGCAAGGCTGGGCAGGATCTCAGCGCCATCGCCCTCATTCCCGCCATCAGTGCGGCCGCCTACGGCCCAGCGGCCCTGCGCGCCCAGCGCCTCCAGGCCGCTCAGCCCAGCCTCACCCTGGCGGGCTACGCCCTGCCCTTCGATCTGTGGCTCGACACCGCCGCCGCCGGCCTGGGCGCCGACCTGGTCAGCCGCATGCAGACCCACGGCCCAGACCCCGACATGACCGCCCTGGTGGCGGATCTCGCGGCCCTGCGCGCTGCCCTTGGCGACGCCCTCCCTGCGGCAGAGCGGACGCGCCTGCACGCCGCCCTCGCCCCCCTGGGCCAGACCCCCATGCGCCTCTTCGCCAGCAGCAGCACCGGTTTCGACGAGGGCCTGCGCAGCTATTGGGTGTGCCCCGCAGACGACCTCAGCGGTGCCACCAGCGGCCCCAGCGCCTGTGACAGCAGCGTCTCCTCGCCGCAGCCCGTCGAGGCCGCCCTGTTGCGCCTGTGGCAGCAGCAACTGAGCCCCACGCCGACCCTGGCGCGGCTGCGCGCCGCGATTCCCCCGGCGAACTGGGCTTTCGGCGCCCTGCTCTACCCCCTCCCCACGCCGGGCCAGGGGCACGGCCTCATCTCCTTCGACAGCAGCTCCACCGCCCGCATCGTCGCCCGCCCGGGCCCGTGGCAAGCGCAGGACCCCGTGGGCATCAGCGAGCACATCGACGTGGCCATTTTCGGCTTTGGCGACTACGTCTACTTCGTCCAGGGCAGCGAGGAGACGCGCCGCGGCGAGCTGGTGCTGGCTTGGGAAGAGGATTACCTGGCCATCGTCGACGCCATTCGCCCCTTCAAGCAGACCCTCGACGCGGCCAGCGGCCGCCTCACCCTCCACTGGTCCATCAACGATGGCCAGGTCGCCTTGTGGCTGCCGCACCAACAGCCCCACCCCGACAACCAGCCGCGCCTCGACCCCTACTTGCTCGCCGGCGAGTACCGTTTCTGTACCTTCCAAGGGGAGGCCGTTGACGTGTGGTCCAACCACCGTTTGAAATCCGAGTGGACCCTCCGCACCCGCAACGTGCGCCTGGACGCGGCCGGATTTGCCACGCCCTTCTACACCCACATCGATCTCCGTCTCTATGGTGCCCAAGGACTCGAGAGCATCAGCGGTGACCCGAGCACCTGGCCTGCGGCGAGTCACCGCGCCCCCGACGGCGTGGTTGACGGCTGGCAGATGGGCAGCGGCGACGACCTGCGCCACTTGGAGCTCTGGAGCAACCGCTGGCAGTGGCTCCACAGCCCGGTCAACGGCCCCATCCTCACCTTGGATGAGGTTCAGCTCACCTTGCAGGCCCGCTACACGACCCCCGTACCGGTCCACGACTGGAATGGCTGGAACACCCGCTCGGAAGATGAGGTCCGTCTCGGCCTTTGTCCCGACGATCCCGCTCAGGTGCGCGGTGACTTACAGACCCGGACCTGGCAGAGCTTGGGCGGTGTGCACATCACCACCTCCTTCTATTGGCCGCCACCGCCCAGGGGCATCAGCGCCGGCTACACGGCGCCCCTCGTCGATTGGGTCGAGACCACCATCGAGGGCCTCACGACGACGCCCTTGGTCTTGCGCGGGTATTTCTCCCAGACCTACCGTCCCCACCACCACAACTTCGGCGAAGATTTCATCTTCGAGCCCTTTCAGGAGGCCGGCCTCGACCCGGGCCTCTTGGCGGAGCTCGACGCCAAGAACATTCGCCTGCTCTACGTGGTGAACGCCTATATGGCCGACGCCGACATCATCGCCCTCGACAGCGACGGCAAAGCGACGCCCATCGACTGAAACGGCAGGCCAGCGAGAAACGTTGGCCGCGGCAGCCTTGTCTCTCTGGCGCGCTGAAGCCTATGTTGCGTGCTTTGGTGCTTGTGAGGCAGCATTGTCGCCACTGAGGCGGCCTAGCAGAGATGGAGTGGATGATGGTGAAGCACTTGTGGATCGGGGTTGTCGTGGTGGCAGTGGCGCTGGTGGGCTGCGAGCCCAAGGGCGATAAGGCGTCCCCCCCTGCCAAAGTTGAACGAGCGCCCACCCCTGAGGCGCCCCCAAGTGATCCTGCGGATCTCGAGGGCACCTGGCATTTGGTCGAGATGGGGGGCCAAGAGGCGCTACCTGGCACGACCTTGAGCTTTGACAGCGGGGTGATACGAGGCTCCGCCATCTGCAATACTTATAATGTTTCCTACACCTTATCCTCCGACGGCCAACTCGTTTTGGGCCAAGACGGCGGTCTCACGGAGATCGCTTGCGTCGGCTTGCCCCCGGGCTGGTATGAGCAGGAGATCGGCTACTGGCGCCAGCTCAACGGTCTGCAGGCCCACCGCCGCGACGGCGAGCGCTTGATCCTCAGCACGGCCCAAGGCGAGCTGGTCTTTGTGCCCGAGGGCAGCGTGGCGACGCTCCCCCTCGAAGGGACACAATGGCAGGCCTACTCCCTCTACCAGGGGGGTGGAGAGAGCACCATCGCGACGCCCCAGCCCGTGCACCTCACCTTTGCCGAGGGTCAAGCCACGGGGTCCCTCGGCTGCAATCACCTGAGCGGCACCTACACCCTCGAGGGTGAAAGCCTGAAGCTGGGCGAGCTCAGCCTCACCGAGCGCTCTTGCGGAAGCGAAGCCGACGCGCTCGAGGCCCAGCTCTGGTCTTTCCTGAGGGCTCTCAAAGACACGCGGGTCAAATACGACCGCATGTGGATGAACTCGAATGACAACGACGCCCTTTACTTCTGCGCCGCGCCCGCCGCGCCTTGAGCCACTCCGGGCTGCAGGGCGTCAGGTGCAGCGCCGTTGACCTGTCAACTGGACCCTGCCGCTTGTAGGCCCGCAGGCGCTGCACTATCCTAGTGGTGTTCGCACAGGATCTGGGCCCAGCGCCGTGTCATGGGCTGCCCCAGCGCAGGAGAGCGCCCCGCGACCACGGCGCATTGCCCAGCAGGTGCAGACGAAGCACGGCAACTCCAGCGCGATCCTTTGCAACAGGTCCACATCTCCCATCCAGAGCCCGCCCCTTGCAGCGCCTCACCTCCAGACGACGCAGTGACATCGGCCTCGTGTTCCGGGTGGTGGCGGTCTATCTGGCCTTCTCGGCCCTGTGGATCCTCCTCTCGGACCACGTCGTCGACGCCATGGCCCACACGCCTGCTGAAGCGGCGCAGATGCAGACCCTCAAGGGGCTCTTCTTCGTCTTTGCCAGCGCCGCGGTCATTTTCTTGCTCCTCCAACAGGAGCTGCGCCGCCGCCGCCGTGCTGAATCGGCCATCGCCCGCAGCGAGCAGCGCTTCCGGCAGATCTTCGACTCCAGCCCTGACGCCCTCTTTCTCCTCAGCCCCGCCGGCGCGATCCTCGACGCCAACCACCAGGCGGTGCTGCGCTATGGCGGCCCGCGAAAGGCGCTCCTCACCCGCACGCTCTCTGATCTCACCGTCGCAGCGCCCGAAGACCCGGCCACAGCCTTGCGCCTCGCCGATGGGGTCCAGCAAGAGGGGCTACATCGACGCGGCGACGGCACGACTTTCCCTGTGGCCATCGGCGTAGTGGCCATGGACGTCGATGGCGACAGCGCCTTTCTCGTCACCGTGCGCGACATCACGACGCAGAAGCGTGCCGAACGCGCCCTGCACCAGTCCCGTGAGCATCTGGAGGAAGAGGTCCGGGAGCGCACGGCCGAGCTGGCCGCCGCCAAAGAGCGCGCCGAGTCGGCCGATCACCTCAAGTCGGCCTTCCTCGCCACCATGTCCCATGAGCTGCGCACGCCGCTGAACGCGATCATCGGCTTCTCGGGCATCCTGTTGCAGGGCTTGGCCGGCCCGCTCAACGAAGAACAGAGCAAACAGCTCGGCATGGTCTGTGACAGCGCCCAGCACCTGCTGGCCCTCATCAACGACATCCTCGATCTGTCCAAAATCGAGGCCGGCCAACTCCAAGTAGAGTGCGCGCCCTTCGACCCACGCGCTGCGGTGCACAAAGTCGCGGCCCTAGTTCAGCCCCAGACCGACGCCAAGGCGCTGCGCCTGGAGGTAAACGTCGCACCTGAGGTCGCGAGCCTCACCAGCGACCAGCGGCGTTTCGAGCAGATCCTCTTCAACCTGCTCTCCAACGCCATCAAGTTCACCCAAGAGGGCAGCGTTACGGTCCGGGTCCGCGTCCAAGACGCCCGGCTCGTCGTCACCGTCAGCGACACGGGCATCGGCATCAAAAAGGAAGATATGGCGCGCCTCTTCCGGCCTTTCTCCCAGGTCGACAGCAGCGCCGGTCGGCACCAACAGGGGACCGGCCTCGGCCTCTCCATCTGCCGGAGCCTCGCGGCGCTCCTCGGTGGCACCTGCACCGCGACGAGCACCTGGGGCGAAGGCAGCACCTTCGGCTTCGAGATCCCCACCCAAACGGAGGCCGCGCCATGGGCGCCAAGCTGCTCTACATCGAAGACAACCACCAAAACTTCTACCTCGTCGACTTCATCTTGAAGTCCCGGGGTCACACCGTGCTGTGGGCCCGCAACGGCCAAGAGGGCATCGCGACGGCCCTCCAGGAGCACCCCGACCTCATCCTCCTCGATATCCAGCTCCCCATCATGGATGGCTACGCCGTCGCCACTTGCCTGCGGGAACAACACCACCTGAGCGAGGTCCCCATCGTAGCCCTCACCTCTTATGCCATGGCCGGCGACCGGGCCAAAGCCCTCGCCGCGGGCTGCAGCGAATACATCGAGAAGCCCATCAACCCCACCACCTTCGCCGATCACATCGATGCCCTTCTCGCCCAGAATCCTCACCGCAGCACCGAAGAGTGAGGGGCGCAGGTCCCTGAGCGCCTTTCGAGGCCGGCGCGCGCGAGCCCGCAGGCGCGGCACCTGGGCGATGATCTCATTGAAGGTCGGGCTCGGCCGCATGGCCGCCGCGGCGAGATCCCGTCGGCACTAGCCCCCCAGCGCCACGGCCCTTCCCTGCACGGCGCTTCGCTCGCCAGTGATCTGTCGCATTCAGCGTCCGTCCCATGGCGCGCGGCGAAGGGAGTGGCCCACCTACGGTACCTGTCGCAGGAAGGCAAAAAAACACTTGACACCCCAAAAAAGCGCCTCTAGCGTTTGAGCGATGCATCATTGCGCTCACATCCCAAACGAGGTACCGAGGCCCCAAGCCTTTTCATTGACACACCATCCATAGCAAAGGGAACGACAATGCCCAGCAAATTTGCGCTCGCTGTCGTCACATCGTGTTGCCTCGTGGGCCTCGCTTGCAGCGAGGCTACCCCCCCCCCCGCACACGGTGATGATGCCATAGGATCTCTCACCTTCCCACTCTCTGCAGAGGGTGAACTGAGCTTGATCCTCCAAATTGAAAGCATGACCACGCCCCCAACGCTCAACTGCCTCCCCATGCCAACGCCACCCCGGGGAGCCTTCCTCGCATGGACCTGCGAGGACGCCCAGCTCGACAGCGACCTGGTTGCCACCCTCCAGCTCGACCTCGAGACGTTCAGCCTGCCGCCCGGCACCGCACCGGAGACGCTCTTCTTGGCGAGCTACCGAGGCGGGCGCTGGCACGCCCTCCCTGAAGCCCAGAAGGACGGCCTTGTTTTGCAAGCCGCATTCGAAGCCCACAGCATCTATGGTCTGGTCGCCCCACCCGCCGAGGTCTCCGCTCGAGGCAGCCAATGGCACGCCAACGGCGTCACCCTCACAGCGTCCGCTCCGGTCTACAGCCGCCTCTACGTATCACCGCAAGCCATCTTCCTCTATGTCAACAACGCCACCCCCAACACGGTGGACCTCAACCTCAGCGGCCTCCCCACGGACGACACCTATCAGCTCTACAGCGATCGCCAGGGGCCACTCCACACCCTCGCCGCCAGCGACACACAGCTCGCGACCCATGTCGCCGGTGAATCGGAGCTCTTCATGTGGCTCCAGCGCAGCGTAACGACCTATACTCTCGGCGGTCAGAACGACGAATGCCACCTCATTGGTGTCAGAGAAGGAGAGATCTGCACCCTCACGGGCAACGTCAGCGGTCGCATCCAGATCGTCGAATCCAATCAGATCCTCGATTGCGACGGTCACGCCATCACCCAGGAGGCTCAAAGCCACGGCGAAGGCATCGCGATCCTGGTCCCGGGGCCAGCACAGAGCTCCCCAACGATCAAAAACATCAGCATCGAGCGCTGTACCATCGGTGCGCCAGGAAACGCCTATGCCACAGGGATCTTGCTCAGCAGCACTCGCTTTGCCAACATCCATCACAACACCTTTGCCGACAACGCCATCGCCGTCTCAGCCCTCAACACGGAAGAGGCCTTCATTGGCACCAACAGCATCATCAGCCCTGACTACGGCACGGGCATCGAGATCTGGGGGCCGAACACCATCGGGACGGCCAATGTGCTCGGCAACACGCTGACGCTAGGCGCCGACAGCGTCGGCATCGAGCTGCGTGGCCTGAGCTCGGGAGAGGTCATCCCCATCGAAGACGTGTCGATCGCAGAGAATCAGCTCTCCGGCCCCAACAGCGCCACGGCCCTGCGCCTGCGTCTTGCCGAGGGCAATCACATCGTCAACAACCACTTCAACGGCGACGGCGTCCAGGCTCTTGGGGTCGCTATCGACATCAGGGAAGGCGGATGGCCCAACACCATCTGGCACAACGCCATCGAGGCCGAGACGGGCCTCCTCGGTGACGCCGTCACCGCAGAAGTGTCGCACAACCAAAAGGGCAACTGGTGGGGACGCCAATGCCCGGGCCCTCTCTTCGTGGCCGGTGTCGATACTGACCCCGCTACCCTCGTCGACTCCTACCCCTACAGCGGTTCAGACTACTGGAAACATGGCATCGCGACAGGCTGCAATCTCTCTCCGCCGGATCCACCCACCTTGCTCTCGCCCATCGCCGGCAGCGAAACCCTCAGCCTGCGCCCCACCTTCACTGGGCGGGCAGCCCGACATACGGTGATCTCCTTCTACGACGGACAGAGCCTCATCGGTGAGAGCCAGGTCGACCTCGCGGGCTACTTCGACTTCGTCCCCGACCTCGACTTTGCCCCGGGCTCTCACACCCTGTCCGTCATCGCCACCGACTTTGCCGGACAGAGCTCGACGCCCCTCAGCCACACCTTCGCCGTCAGGACGGTCGACGCCGCTAACCCACTGTGGGGGATCAATAAGAAAGCCCACATCTTTGCCCTCGAGCTCGGGCCCATCCCTTTCAACCCCAGCCAAGGAGAAGAGAGTGTTCTGGCCATCGGGATCGATGCGACCAGTGCCGTGGCGGGTGCGCCTCCCAGTCACGTGTTTTTTGCGGTGAGTAGGAGGACCTTGCGCGACAACGAGAGTCTGGAAGAGCTGCGCACCCTCTATGCCGCGGCTGAGATCAGCCACGCGAGCCCCAGCCAGGTTTCCCTGAGCAGCGCGTGGGACGGCACCACCGATGCCGGCCAGTGGGTCTTGGCCGATCGCGGCTACCCGGCGGATGTCGAGGTGATCGTCGGGCGCGTCATTCCTTTCGCTGGTTGGCCGCCGCCGAGTTGCCCCGCTGGCGAGGTTCCCCTGACACTGTCCCCAGGCATGGTCACTCAATTGGCCCTAGTCATGCCCCACATATGGTGGCAGGATCGTCTTCTCAAGATCTGCAAGGTGGCATACTTCGAATCGCTGCTTGCCAACGCCACCACGAAGCCCCTCGCACCCATTGATTTGACAAGGTTTTTCAATCCTTGCATTAGAAAGGCTGCGAATTGTGATGAAGCCTACACTGCTTGCATGAATAGTAAAGTAGCGGGAGATGCAGTAAACATTGTTATTGACGGTAAGGTGTATACTGAACGATGCGCAGCATGTCAGGCTCGCTGCAAAGATCAAGATCCAGATAAGTGGATAGGAAGGGCGCAGGGTTTAGACTGCAACTACTGGGGAAATCAGTTTTATAAGCAATGCTTCTTTCACGATTGCAGCGACCCCAACGCACCAGACCCCTGTACCGATTGCCCTGAAGGCATCGCAGGCGGCGAGGGCCAGTGTGCCTGCCCCCCAAGCGCCAACCCATGCCACTACTGCCAAGACAATGGCTTGACCTACGGCGAGGGCTGCCCCGGCAACGACTTCAACTCGGTTAGCGAGCCGACTTTTGGTGACTAACTGTTGTGCCCCTTTTCGGGGCCGCCTCATCGCCTCTTCACCCTCGAGAACGAGCACCCAAAGGCAGCACCATGTTCAACCGGCCCCCCCCGAGCTGCTCCGCCAGACGAACCCTGCAAGCCCCAACGCAGCTCCCAACGCTTGGCCCAGCGCCGCCGGGACGCCTCTCCCGGAGCAATCACATGCTCGCACCCTTACTCTTGGGCCTAGTCCTGCTCTACGCCTGCTCACCCCACTCGGTGGTCGAAGAGGAGGCGCCCGCGGCGCCGCCGCTCGACCAGGAGCCAGAAGCCCAGGACGCGCACCACCGCCCCGACAAGGAGGAAGCATCACCCTCCGATCTCTCAGAGGAGCCAAGTGGGCCGCGCGACACGTGGCTACCCATCTCTACCGCCGGTGCACCCGAAGCGCGGACGAAGCACAGCGCCGTGTGGACGGGGAGCGAGATGATCGTCTGGGGTGGCCAAAATGTGAACTACCTTGAAATCAATACCGGCGGCCGCTACGATCCGCGCACGGACACCTGGAAGCCCATCTCGACCGTAGGCGCACCTCATCGAAGAAGCGAACACAGCGCTGTCTGGACGGGGGAGGAGATGATTGTCTGGGGAGGAGCCAGCAGTCACTTTGAAGATGTGAATGTGGCGGAACTCCAAGGGAGCGTCTACTTTGCCACAGGTGGTCGCTATGATCCCCGCACGGACACCTGGCGCGAGATGTCCACCCACGGCGCACCTACAGAGCGCTGTCGTGCTGGCGCTGTGTGGACAGGCAGCGAGATGCTCGTCTGGGGCGGCACGGGCGCCCACGGTGGGCGTTATGATCCCCAGAGCGACCAATGGCGGCCCATCGCCACCGCAGGCGCCCACCCCTATTACGACGCCTACCTCTTGGCATGGACCGGGCGCGAGATGGTCGTATGGAGTGGCGACACCTGGAACATCGACGAGCGTGCCACAAAGCAGTTCAGTGGCGCCCGTTACACGCCCTTCGGCGACACCTGGCGCCCCATGGCAGAGCCCGCCAGACTGCGCCCGAGTCTCTTCTTTTCGCTATGGACCGGGGATGAAATCATCGTCGCAGCCGCGACACGGGAGGGTCAGGGTGGATCGACCATCGAAGCCTACCACCCAGAGAGCGACACCTGGAGGGTCGTCAACCCCGAAGGGGCACCACGGTACGGCAAAGCCGTGTGGACGGGCGCCGAACTCATCGTCTGGCGTGGACGAAGTGGCGAGGGCAGCATCTACGATCCAGGCAAAGACCAATGGCGCCCCATCTCCGAAGAGAATGCACCTCAAGACATTATTGAAGACACCGCAGTGTGGACAGGCGAAGAGATGATCGTCTGGGGCGGGAGAATTATCAATACACCCGGGAAGAGCCCGTATAGCAACGCTGGCCACCGCTACCGTCCCTGAGGCCCAGCGCCGCGGTGGCGGGGTCACAGCCGCCGTCGCATCCAACGAGCACCCACAGGCAGCACCATGATCAACCTGCCCCCCCCGAGCCGCTCCGCCAGAACGACCTTGCAAGCCCCAACGCAGCTCCCAGCGCTTGGCCCCGCGCCGCCGGGACGCCTCTCCCGGAGCAATCACATGCTCGCACCCTTACTCTTGGGCCTAGTCCTGCTCTGCGCCTGCTCGCCCCACTCGGTGGTCGAAGAGGAGGCGCCCGCGACGCCACCGCTCGACCAGGAGGCAGAAGCCCAGGACGCGCACCACCGCCCCGACAGGGAAGAAGAAAGACCACCCGAACTCTCAGAGGAGCCTAGTGGGCCGCGCGACACCTGGTCACCCATCTCTACCGCCGGTGCGCCTGAAGCGCGTGACGAACACAGCGCCGTGTGGACGGGGACCGAGATGATCATCTGGGGTGGCGAGGACAAGCAGAATAATGAGCTCAGCACAGGTGGCCGCTACGATCCGCGCACGGACACCTGGAAGCCCATCTCGACCGTGGGCGCACCCCATCGAAGAGGCGAACACAGTGCTGTCTGGACAGGGGAGGAGATGATTGTCTGGGGTGGTTGGAATGTTCACCCCGAAGATACGGTAGGCTTTCCCATCGATGATTGCTCTTACAATCGCCTCGACACGGGGGCTCGCTACGATCCACGCACGGACACCTGGCGCGAGATGTCCACCCACGGCGCGCCTGAAGGACGCAGCCGTCATGGCGCCGTGTGGACGGGCAGTGAGATGCTCGTCTGGGGCGGCACGGGATCCCACGGTGGGCGTTACGATCCCCAGACCGACCAATGGCGGCCCATCGCCACCGCAGGCGCCCACCCCTATTCCAACGCCTACCTCTTGGTATGGACCGGGCGCGAGATGATCGTATGGAGTGGCGACACATGGATCATCGACGGGCTTGAAACCAAACAGTTCAGCGGCGCCCGTTACACGCCCTTCGGCGACACCTGGCGCCCCATGGCAGAGCCCGCCAGACTGCGCCCGAGTCTGTTCTTTTCGCTGTGGACCGGGGAAGAAATCATCGTCGCAGCCGCGACATGGGAGGGTCAGGATGGATCGACCATCGAAGCCTACCACCCAGAGAGTGACTCCTGGCGCTTCATCAACCCAGAGGGGGCACCAACCAGATACGTGAGTGCCGACGCAGTGTGGACGGGCCAAGAAATGATCGTCTGGCATGGAAGAAAGGGTGAGGGCGGCATCTACAATCCGAGCACCGACCAGTGGCGGCCCATATCCACAGAGAATGCACCGCGAAACTATTGGGGAACCGAGGTGTGGTCGGGCGAAGAGATGATCGTCTGGGGTGGGTTCATCAAGGAATCAGAGGATCGAAACAGCCACCGCACCAACACTGGCGCTCGCTACCGTCCCTGAGGCCCAGCGCCGCGGTGGCGGTGACCGCCTTCGCTTTTGCTTTGCGCGCGCTGAGCCCTCGATCAACACTATTTTCGGCAATTGGGCCTCAATGGTCATCGCCAGCTTGGCCTGGTCGCTCAAGACCTGGTTGGCCCTCTCACTGCCCATCTCCCCGCGCTGGCGCAGTCGGACACCAAGGAACGCCATCGTAGGCTCTTCATGGCGTTCAGAGCTTTCCTCAACACTGTCATCATTGTCCCAGCGCAGATCATCCGTCGTGCGCGGCTCCGAATCTGGCGTCTGCTGGCCTGCAAGCCGCACCTCCCGGTCTTCTTCCGCCTCTTAGACAACCTCTAAGGGGCGACGCTCGGGGCCAGCAATCCTCCTCGCCTTTGGGCGCGTGAAAGCGGGAGCGAACCACTGAGATCGCGCATGAAAAATCGACAACCGGCCAACATTCACCGAATCTGATTCGGACGGCAGTCCTTTGTCTGGATCGCGCTATTGGCTCTGTGATGCCCTCGCTGGCGGCGTCAACTAGACGCTATCGCTAGATCGAGGTACATGCGCCATTCATCAATGTCCAGAGCGAACGACACGAAATGTGTAGCTTCTCCGGCCACACAAGGCAGCAATACCGAACCAGCCCTGGGGGGGCGATGCCATAGGCGCGACGGCGCACGAGCCGCGATGCGGACCCGATCCTCTTCCTCACTCACTTTCTTGAGTTGGCCATGCAGACGCCACCGCATCTTCTTGCACCAGCGTCGGCGCAGCGTGCAAGATGGACCGGCACTGCGGGCCCGATGGCCGCGGGCGCTACCGGCGACGAGTACTGCGAGAGCCCATGCATCGTTGGGTTCTGATCGCTTTGAGCCTTGACGCGACTGGATCCTGCGCGCCAAGACCGGTTGGGCTGGGCCCATGGGCTGGTGGGTCGGCTGGGTCGAGTGGCCCACTGGACCTCCAGTCTCCAGCCTCAAGTCTCAGGCCAAAATGTCGCCCCTCGTAAAATCAAGACACCCGCAGACGGGCCGACACATAGGTCGGCCCCTACTGGTTCCTCGCCCCATTAAGACACCCGCAGAAAGGGCCGACACATAGGTCGGCCCCTACTGGTTCCTCGCCCCATTAAGACGCCCGCAGAAAGGGCCGACACATAGGTCGGCCCCTACTCGCAAAACGGACCTCCAGTCTCCAGCCTCAAGTCTCAGGTCTAAATGTCGCCCCTCGCCCCTCGCCGCATGACGCCAAAGGTCCAAGGCGTCAGTGACTTTGGGGGACCGAACGGCACAGGCGGAAGCCGAGGCCCGGGGAAAGCCTGCCTGGCACGCTCCACGCGCGAAGCGCGACGCGAAGCTCATCGGCATCGTCGAACCAGCTACCGCCACGCTTCACCCGCCAAGTGCCGCGCGGGGCGCCAGTGGGATCGGTCGTCTTGGTCGTAGGATAGGGACCATACCAATCCCAAACCCACTCCGATTGATTCCCATGCATGTCATAGAGGCCCCAGGCATTCGCCTGCTTCTGAGCCACCCCACGCGTCACCCCAACGGAGTTGTCACCGTACCAGGCCACAGCGTCTGGCTTGGGAGCGCCATCATGGTAGGGCCCAGTCGTACCCGCCCGCGCCGCATACTCCCACTCCGCCTCCGTCGGCAGACGATAGCCCGTACAGTCCAACCCCTCGGGCCATGCGATCTCGGCGCACGCGTAGTGGCCATCACCAGGGCTCCCGTCGCAAGCGCTCAATACATAACAAGACGCCAGGCCCTCGGCCTTTGACAGTGCATTGGCATAGGCAACGGCATCCCACCAGGTCACGCCGGTCGCTGGACACGCATCGCCACAACTCGAAGCGTAGTCCGGGTTCGTATCCCCCATCAAAGAACGCCACTGCCATTGGGTCAGCTCCGTCGCCTGCAGGTAGAAGTCGCGCGTCAACACCACCTCGTGTTGCGTCTCGTCGTCGTCTCTGTCGGGCTCATCCTCGGGCGAGCCCATGGTGAATGCGCCTTTCTCGATGCGAACGAAGTCCAGCGCTGGAGCGGCGCGCGGGTTCTGCAGCGGGATTGACCGGCACAGCCGGAAACCGATCGCGATGATGCGGTCGCCTGGCGGAAAGGCGTAGCGACTCGCAGCCCGAACCCCGTCGGCCTCGCTGCTCCAGCTACCGCCACGGACGGCTCTCCCCACGCCGCTCGCGGCCCCAATGGGATCGGTTATTTTCAAGCTTGGATAGCTATTGGATCTATCCCAAACCCACTCCCAGACGTTGCCGTGCATGTCATAGAGGCCCCAATGATTGGCCTCTTTTTGCGCCACCTGATGGGTCCTGTCGCCAGCGTTCTCCTTGTACCAAGCCACGGCATCTGGACTTGACTTGCCGTCATGATGGCGCCCAGTCGTGCCCGCCCGCGCCGCATATTCCCACTCCGCCTCCGTCGGCAAGCGATAGCCCTCACAGTCCAAACCCTTGAAAGTCACACTGCTGCAACTGAAGGCATCGCGACACCACCGGCCTTCGTTCTCAGAAGCAGGACAACCACCGCCCAAGTCGCCAGTGCAAGCACCTAGATCGTAACACGCCTCCAGGCCCTCTTTGCGGCTCAGGGCGTTGGCGTACGCCAGAGCCTCCCACCAGGTCACGCGCTCCACTGGGCAGGCATCGCCACAAGTGGAGAAGTAGGAAGGCTTCGTGTCCATCACAGCAAGCCATTGCCCTTGGGTCACCTCCGTCGCCTGCATATGAAAATCGCGGCGCAAGAGCACCTCGTGGCGACGCTCGTCGGTGAAGCGGCCTGGCTCATCTTCGGGCGAACCCATGGCGAAAACGCCCGCTTTGATCAAGACGAAGTCTGACGCCGATGGGGCACCCTGGGCTTGCACCAATGCCACGCCGCCCAGGCTAGCCAACAGAACCAGAACCGACCACAGTGAACAAGAACCCGAATGGCTCATCTGAACCTAACGCCAGCAAAGAAAAAAACACCCGCCATCAGCAACAGCGGCCGAGATAGAACCAAGATTGCCTGATGCAAAGGCCGTTGGCGAGCGCAAAGGCGCAGCTCGGTGCACGCCCAACCCTTCCCCCCCCGGAAAAGGGAGGCGGGCTCCTGTCCAGCATTGGGACGGCAGCATAAGTCTCCTCGGCTCACGATGGCCGCAGGGACACGTTCGAGAAAGCCGAAAGCGCGCTCTCGGAGACCCCGAACAGAGGTCGAGAGTCGTCTCCTCTGGCTTCCTGGGTGTGGCTCTCTGTTTGACAGGGTCTCGGTCCAGGTGGAGGATTAACCGAGGAAAAGGACGATGGCATCGAAGCGCGCAGCATGGTTGTCGCTCCTGCCGAGTACCCCCCAGCAACGTTGGCGTTGAGCCATGAGCAAGGACAACCCGCCCGGCGACGTTGGCGCTTGCATCGACAGGACAAGCTTTATCATCGATCTCGATGTGAAAACGCACGAAGTGCTCGATTGGGAGCTGCGGCACCTCAAGAGTGGAGAGTCCTAATGCTGCGGATGTTCTACTTCTCTGGCACCGGCAACGCCCGCAGCGTCGCGCAGTGGATCGTCGCTGCATGGCAAGAGCGTCACCGCGAAGCCGAGATGACCGACCTGGCCAAGATCGAGACCCACGCCATCCGCGTCGAAGGCGATGACGAAGTGGGCATCGCCTCGCCGACGCACGGCTTCAATTTTCCGCCGATCACGCTCGCGTTCCTCTTTGGCTTCCCGCGCGCTCCAAACAGAAATCGGGCCTTCGTCGTCAACACGAGAGCAGGTCTGCGCTTTTTCGGGGTCTATCTTCCTGGCCTGAGCGGTGTCGCGCAGCTCCTGGCCGCTCTCGTGCTTCTGCTCAAGGGCTACCGCGTGATAGGGATGCGTCCCATCGATCTGCCGTCGAACTGGATCTCGCTCCACCCCGGCCTGAGCGAGCACAAGATCCGTAGTATTTTCGAGCGCTGCGAAGCGATCACTCGCCGTTACGCCGAGCGGCTACTCGACGGCCAACGCGATCTGCGCGCGCTGTGGGATCTGCCGCAGGATCTACTGATCGCACCGTTTTCCCTCGCCTACTACCTCATTGGCCGCTTCTGGTTCGCCAAATCATTCGTCGCGTCGCGCGACTGCGACGCCTGCGGTGCCTGCATCACCATGTGTCCCAAAGGGGCGCTGAAGCTCGTGGATGGTCGGCCCTTCTGGACCTACCGCTGCGAGAGCTGCATGCGCTGCATGAACCAATGCCCCAAGCGGGCCATCGAGACCGCCCATGGCTTTGCGGTTGGCCTTCCCATCGTCCTGTCACTGGCGTTGACGACGCTGCTCTATCCAACGCTCCGCCCGCTGCTGCCCTCTATCCTGAATGACAACATCCTCGCCGTGCTGCTGCGGATTTTCCTGGAATCGTCCTTGATGCTGACCATGCTCGTGCACTCGTACCGTCTGCTGCATCGCGGGATGGGCGTGCGCCTGGTCGAGCGGATCATCGTCGCCACCTCGCTGACGCACTTCGGCTTCTGGCGCCGCTATCGAGCGCCGAGGAGCCCCTGGCGAGCGAGAGACTAGGCCACACCCATCCACATAGAACTCAACAGCCGGGCACGAGATCGACGCCGCCAAAGAACGCGTCCACCAGCATCTGCCAGGCCTCGGCGTTCTCCCTCGGGCCGCACTTGAAGGGCCGCTTCACGCGCTCGCCGGCAGCGGCCTGCCGCTGCTCTTCGTAGTAGCGGGTCGCCAGCTCGGCGGCGTATTCGCGGACGTCGTTGCCCTCTTGAAACGCGTAGTAGGTGCCGCCTTTGACCTTGGTCTTGCCCGGCGCATAGGGCGTGAGGCAGCGTGTGCCCGGCGGCTTGCCTGGTTCGGGCCGGCAGCCGTCGATGATGTCCCGATGCAGTGCCTCGAGGGCCAGCGACCAGTCGCCGTGGGCGGCGTCGTTGAGGTGAAAGATCTCGTGGAAGAAGGTGAGGGTCACCGCGTCTTGGTTGCGCATCAACGAGCCGCGGAGGTTATAGGCCACGATCCACCCGTGGGCATAGGCCGAGGGTGTGGTGCGCTCCGGGGTTTCAAAGAAGCGCAGCTCGATGCCTCGCCAGCGAAAGCGCAGCGGGGCCTGTGCCTCGAGCTGGCGGAGCACCCCGTCGATCTCGTCGAAAGCGGCGAGGGTCCAGCGCAGGTGTTTGCGCTGCTTGTCGATAGGCAGGGCAGGTCGGAAGCTCACCGCGCCGCGCCACCCGACGACGGCAGAATAGGCCTCCTCGAGCCCGGCCAAGTTCCGGTGCCGCTGCCAGAGGGCGACGGCCAAGGCCAGGGCGTCGGTATCGCTGGCGTAGACCTCGCCGAGGAGGCACACGATGGCGTCGTCGGGGAGCCCGTCACAGCGCTCGAGGGCCGTTCTCGCGGCGGCTTCGTCTTGGGGGAAGAGCAACTTGGCCGCGCGCGCTGGGCTGGGTCCCACGGGCGGTGGCGCGGCGGCGCTGTCCGCGGCGCTGGGCAGCGGCTGCTCGCTGGTCGACGCAGGGGGCGCTCCGATCAGCTCGGGCGCGGGGGCGACGGGCGCCGCCCTTTGCGCAGGCCGCTGCGCTTCGGGTGGGCCCTGGGTGGCAGGCTCGCTCGGATCGCGTGGCGCGCAGCCAAGCACGAGGCAGAACAGCAGGGCCGTTCGCAGTGCGCGCCGTGCGAAGGCACCAGCCTTTGGCATGGGCACCTCTTGGGTCACCGTTAGGGGGGTCTCCCTCACCTGCTGCTCCGGTTCCTTGGGCGGAGTGTGGCCTTGCGCACCTCGCTCCGAGGATAGCGCAGCCGAGGGCGGAGCGCCATTGAGCGATGCTGGCGCGGCACCCTACTCCCCCATCCCCTGGCGTAAGGACACGCCCACTGGGACGGTGCACGGCTCCTCCACCACCCCACCGCCACGCAGCTATCGCACTGTATTTACGCATCAATCACCCACGGCAAGGTCTTTGCAAAGCCGCCAAGCGCGCCCGTCGCGCCCACAACCAAGGTGACCCCATGGCCCAAAGCCGAATCCGCACCACCCTGCGCTCCCGCGACCTCCTCTCCATGCTCTCCCCCCGCATCGCCTGGCGCCTGACCCGCGGCATGGCCCGGGCGCCATTCAATCCCTCCTACGCTGGCGCTCCCTTGGCAGTGTGCTGGTTCACCAACTTCTCGTGCAACGCCGCCTGCCACTTCTGCTGCAAAGCCGCAGAGATCCGCAGCGGCATCGACCGCTTCCCGCCCCTGAACGCGGCCCAAGCCCAGCGCCTCCTCATCGGAATCCGCCGCAGCGTGGACATGCTCTACCTCTCCGGCGGCGAACCCACCATCCACCCCCTCATCGGCACCATCCTCACCGAGGCCAAAGCCCTGAATTTCACCACCATCGGCATGAGCACCAACCTCCTCAACCTCCACCACCACCGCGACCTCCTTGACCACCTCGACGTCATCTCCTGCTCCATCCACGGGCCAGATCCTGGGATCCACGCCCGCAATCTGGGCGTCTCCCTCGAGGCAGCGGAGCAAGCCTTCGCCAACCTCGACCTCCTCGCCCATCAGGCCCGCCAACGCCCCCTCAAGGTGGTGGTCAATTGTGTCATCAACGCCGAGAACATCAACCACGTCCTCGACATGGTGCCCTTCACGGCGCAGCGCGGCTTTCTCCTGGAAATCGTCCCCGCAAACGAACGCAACCAGCCCCCTCGAGACCTCGTCGGCAACCCGCGCTACACCACCCTCATCGACACCCTCCTGAGGCTGCGACGCGCCGGTAAAGCCCCACACCTCGCGGGCTCCACCCACTACTACCGCCAGATCCGCGACTTCATACCCTTCCGCTGTTTCCCCTATGGCGTCCCTAACATCATGCCCGACGGTCGCCTCTGTTCCCCCTGCGACATCGCTGGCAACTATGCCGTCAACGTCCTCGATTACCCTGACCTGAAACAAGCCATCGCCGCGTCGTTACCGCACTTGGGCGCCTACCCCTGCAAGCAAGGGCACTGCTTCAAGGCAGGGATCATCGAGCGATCGCGCCTTTTTGGCCTCCTCTCAGGAGCGCACACCAGCCATGCTCATTGACCCGACCTTCCAAGTCATCGTGCTTCCCCTCTGCGCCTTCTCGGTCGGCGTCTTCAGCACCATCAGCGGCCTCGGAGGTAGCCTGCTCTTGGTCTCGACCCTCACCTTGCTCTGCGGAACCAGCCCTACCACCGCCATCAGCACCACCTTGGCAGCGATGATCGGCATGGCCCTCATCGGCACCTTCCGCCACCATCGCCTCGGTCACCTCCACCTCCGTGTCGCCCTGACCATGCTCATCGCCGCGCTCCCGGCCTCCTACGGCGGCCGGCTCCTCCTCCATGGGCTCCATGCGCGCTGGCCCACGAGCCTCGACGCCGCCCTGCGCCTCATTTTCATCGTCCTGATGGCTGCCATCGTCCTGGCCGCCCTCTGGCGTCGTGGAAGCCGCTGGCGACGGCGAAGCCTTGGGCCCTCCCAGAGCCCTGCGGCAAGCCCCTTTCCCCAGGGCTTCCAGACCGCAGCCCTTGTGCTCACCGGCCTCGGCGCTGGTTTGCTGGCTGGGCTCTTGTCCCTCGGTGGCGGTCTCCTCACCGTTCCCGTGCTCACGGCCCTCTTGGGCTACCCTGCCCCCGTCGCCATCGGCACCTCCATCGCCCTCATGGCCCCCATGGCCATCGCCGCCACCCTCCCCTCCTGGGGCAGCCACGCCCTGGACTGGCCCCTGCTGGCCCTCCTCCTGCTTGGCTCCGTCCCTGGGGCCCTCTTGGGACCCAGCCTGCTAGCGCCCGCCCTGAAGCTGTGCAGAGCCCGCCAGGCGGCGCGGGCCCAGGCCGAGGTGCACGAAGAGCAGCCCTAAGCCTCACGAATGCGCGCGCGCCTGGCTCAAGTCGCCCTGTCACCCCGATTTCCCGGAACCCTGGGTGTTCTTCTTCTTGCAACCACACTCTCAAACGGTGCGCCTCGTCGAGAGCTCGGGCGAGGTGAGATCCTCGCGCCCAGACGAGCCCGTCTGCGGCTGCCACCCGGCAGGCCCTGCTTGCCAAAGCCGCACTTTTCGCGCTGGCGCTCCCGCAGGGCGCCGCCGACCGGATGCAGCGCCTCGCCCAGAGCATCGTCGACGTGCTGCCACCGGGTGACAAAGAGCGCGGAGTCTACGAGAACTTCCTGGTCGGCTCGCGCTCGCTGCCGGCACCCACCAAGGAAGACGAAGGGCAAAGCATGCAGCGCAAGATGTTCTAGGAGGAATGATGAGCGAACATAGCCCTGCCACCTCGGACGCGCTCGTCGGCGAGTTGCGCAAGCTCATTGAGCAAACCCGGGGTCGGGTCGCACAGACGGTCAACAGCGAGCTCGTCTGGCTCTACTGGCAAGTCGGTAGGCGGTTGAGCGAGGAGGTGCTCGGGGACGAGCGGGCGGCATACGGCCAGCAGGTGGTCGCCGAGGTCGCTCGGGCTCTGTCGGCAGATTTCGGTCGCGGCTTCGACAAGAGCAGCCTCTACCGGATGATGCGGTTCGCGGAGCATTTCCCCGACCCGGAGATTGTGGCCGCACTGCGGCCACAATTGAGCTGGACCCACCTGCGCGAGATCATCACTATCAACGACCCGCTGAAGCGCCACTTCTACACTGAGCTGTGCCGTATCGAGCGTTGGAGCACCCGCACCCTCAAAGACAAGATGAACGGCATGCTCTTCGAGCGCACGGCCATTGCCAAACAACCTGACGCGGTCATCGCGCAGACTCTCGACGCGCTCAGTGCAGAGGGGAAGATGACGCCCGAGCTGGTCTTTCGCGATCCCTACGTGCTCGACTTTCTGAAGCTCCCACGTGACTTCTCCGAGGACCAGATGGAAGCCGCCATCCTGCGAGAACTCGAGACATTTCTGCTCGAGCTGGGAACGGGCTTCAGCTTCGTCGCCCGCCAAAAGCGCATGTCCATCGGCGCAGACGACTTCTACCTCGACCTGCTCTTCTTTCATCGGCCCTTGCGCGCGCTCGTGGCCATCGAACTGAAGCTGGGGCGCTTCGACGCCCGTGACAAGGGCCAGATGGAGCTGTATCTGCGCTGGCTCGAACGCTATGAGCGGCAGCCCCACGAAAACCCGCCTCTGGGGCTGATTCTCTGCGCCGACAAGAACGAAGAGCAAGTCGAGTTGCTGGAGCTCAACCGCGGTTCCCTGCGCGTCGCGAGCTACCTGAGCGAGCTGCCGCCGCGAGCCTTGCTCGAGCGCAAGCTCAGTGAGAGCATCGCCTACGCCCGTGCTCGGAAACAGGGTGAGCATGCGACCTTTGACCGAGAGGTAATCGACAGGGAAGATCTGGCGCTGACAGGCAATGTGCAAGACATTCCCAAAAGAACACCGACTATCGACGCCGAGGAGGACACGCCATGACGCAAAGCACCCCGTGGCGACAACTCGTCACCCCTCACGACAACTATCCTGCCACGGGGGGCTTTTGACCTCCAGCCGGCCCCAGCGAAGGCGGATGGACGCCCTCGCAAAGCAGTGCTAGCCCCCCAAAAATTCACGCGCCTCCCTGGGAGAGTCCCCCCGTGAAATTGCAGCCATTGCCGGTTCTCATCCTCATATTGCAAGAAAACAACGCCCCCTGGGGGAGAGCGTGAAGGGCCTCTTCGTCCCGGGATTGTGCTGTCGTTCGGAGATCTGGGACGAGGCGAGGACCTTCCTCCAGGGCATTGAGGTGCTCGCCCTGGACTGGCCCTGGCCCGAAGAGATTGCCTCCTACGACGACGGGGCAAGGTGGCTCGCAAACGAAATCGCCGCGCATCGTCCGCACTTCGTGGTCGGCCACAGCTTGGGTGGATTGATCGCCCTCCACCTGCGCAGCCACCTGCAAGCCCCGCCCGATTGGCGCCTCGTCATCGTCGACACCTTCCTCGTCACGCCCCACCCCTTTTTCCGCAATCATGTGTGGCAGCCAGCACCTGCGCTGCGTGACCGCGTCGCGACGATGCTGGCCGAGGAACGACCGCGCTTCCCCATCTTGCGCCAGCTTGCCGCATCGGAGGATCTCCCGCAGTGGCCCGAGCGCCTCCTCACAACGCGCGCCACCTACATCTATGGCGGACGCTCCGACGCCTATTCGGCAGCCTCGCTGGGAGAAATGGCCGGCGTCCCGGCCAGCTCTGGCCACGACGTTCACACCGTACCGGGGACTTCGCACTTCCCGATGCTGGAACGTCCCGACGCGTTCTCCGCGACCCTCGCTGATATCCTGCAGGCCGCCGACGCCCCGCGAAAGCAATGAGAAGAAGCTCCCGCTTCTATCGGTATTCTAAGACACCCGCAGATGGGGCCAGACACCGGTCGCGCCCTTGGGCGAGGCCGGAACCTATCCGCCATCTTCGATGGGGATAGATTTGTGAAACGCGATCGCCCTGTGCGCTGACTTTCACAGGCTTGCTCATTTTTCTGTCACCTTGTAGCGTTGCCCTATCCCTTCGAAGTGTGAGTGGGCGCTGCCGCTGTCCCCCTCTATTGGGATTTCGCTTCATCTTGCTTGTCGATCAAGAACAGGTCACTCCACTGGCATCCAAGAGTGGGCGAAGCAGTGGACGACTTTGACTCGTGTCGCTTTCGATAATTGATCATCCGAGCGCTTTGATTCGCTGACCTGGGGCGCAACCGTTGGATTGCGGACGCCCCAATCGTAAACAGGAGGCAGGTGTGAAACGGGACATGAACGTGTGGAGCATGTGCGTAGTTGCGAGCCTTCTGCTCGCGCTGATGAGTTGTGGTGGCGAGTCTGCGGAGCTAGACCAAAGCCCGGACGAAGGCGATTACAATGAACAAGGCGAGATCGCCGAGGTGGCCGAGGTGGCCGAGGTGGCGCCCGAAACCCACATCGATCCGGAGTGCACCGGTCCGAGCGAGTGCGAAAGTGGGGTGTGCGACGTCGAGCGAGGCGTGTGTCTGGCTCCAAGCTGTGAAGACGGCGTCCTCAACGGTGATGAGCTACACGTCGATTGTGGCGGCTCATGTCCCGGCTGCGCTGTGGGACTCACGTGCAATGTCGACCAAGATTGCGCCAGCCGGTACTGCGACATCGAGTACAAAGTCTGTATCGATCTCAACTGCACCCCCCAGTGCGCCGGCAAAAGCTGCGGGCCGGACCGCTGCGGCGGCCAGTGCCCCCCGGGCTGCGCCACCGGCCAGAGCTGCGATGAGAACGGCCAGTGCGCCACTTGCACCCCCCAGTGCGCCGGCAAGAGTTGCGGCCCCGACGGCTGCGGCGGCCACTGCTCCCCAGGCTGCGCCACCGGCCAGAGCTGCGATGAGAACGGCCAGTGCGTCACTTGCACCCCCCAGTGCGCCGGCAAGAGCTGCGGACCCGACGGCTGTGGCGGCCACTGCCCCCCGGGCTGCGCCACCGGCCAGAGCTGCGATGAGAACGGCCAGTGCGTCTGCGTGCCCCAGTGCGCCGGCAAGAGCTGCGGACCCGACGGCTGTGGCGGCCAGTGTCCCCCGGGCTGCGCCACCGGCCAGAGCTGCGATGAGAACGGCCAGTGCGTCTGCGTGCCCCAATGCGCCGGCAAGAGCTGCGGCCCCGACGGCTGTGGCGGCCAGTGCCCCCCGGGCTGCGCCGCGGGACAGAGCTGCAACGCCAGCGGCCAGTGCGTCTGCGTGCCCCAGTGCGCCGGCAAGAGCTGCGGCCCCGACGGCTGTGGCGGCCACTGCCCCCCGGGCTGCGCCGCGGGACAGAGCTGCAACGCCAGCGGCCAGTGCGTCT
>CAYVQF010000024.1:0-38501 GCA_964454015.1 uncultured Myxococcales bacterium | reverse complement strand
TCTGCGTGCCCCAGTGCGCCGGCAAGAGCTGCGGCCCCGACGGCTGTGGCGGCCAGTGTCCCCCGGGCTGCGCCACCGGCCAGAGCTGCAACGCCAGCGGCCAGTGCATCACCCAGCTTCCTGGCGCCCCCACGAGCCTCAACGCCCTCGCCCAACCCGATAACCCGAGCATCGTCCTCGCCTGGGTCGACAACGCCAACAACGAAACGGGATTCAAGATCGAGCGCAGCCTAAGCGCGAGCTCGGGCTTCACCCAAGTTGGCACGGTGGCAGCCAACGTCCGCACGTACACCGCCAGCAACCTGACGCGAGGGACGACCTATTACTTCCGGGTACGGGCCACCAACAGCGCGGGCGACTCGGCCTACTCCAACGTCGCCAATGCCACCACCCTCCCTGCCGCCCCGGCGGCGCCGACGGGGCTGAGCGCCACGGCGGGCTCCAACTCCTCGAGCATCCGCTTGAGCTGGTCCCACGCCCAGACCGGCGAGGACGGCTTCCGGATCGAGCGAGGCACCTCCTCCAGCGGGCCCTTTTCGGAGGTGGGCATCGCTGGGCCCGGCAGCTCGCTGACCTACGATGACCTAGGCCTGGCCCACTCGACGACCTATTACTATCGGGTGCGCGCGTTCAACGCTGGCGGCGTCTCGGCCTACTCCAATGTCGCCAGCGCCCAAACCACCTCCATCGCGTGCGTGCCGACCCTCTCGCTCCCCGCGACGAGCTCAACCGGCACCTATAAACTCTCGTGGACCATCAGCGGCTCGCTCTGCGCCACGCCAGCCACCATCCAAGAGGCGCCCAACACGACCTTCACCAACCCCGTGAGCTACCAAGTCAATCCCAGTCCGACGAACACCTCCTGGACGTTCAAGAATAAGCCCTCGGGGACCTACTGCTACCGGATGTCTGCCTACCCGGGGATATGGAGCGAACCGGTCTGTATCACCGTCAGCCGCCCAACCCTCACGGGCGTGCTGCGTGTCGAAAACGCCACCCGCTACGACATGATCCGCCTCAGGATCGGTGGTGTCGAAGAGGTGGCCTATCCCTACGTGCTCCCTGCGGGCGCCTCAGCCGACTTCGTGCGCACTCCCGGCTCGGTGAACTATGATCTCGCCGTTGGCTTCTACGATGGGAGCGGCAACCGCGAGCCCTGGTTCACCCTCACAGGCACTGCCAGCGTAGTCGCCGGGCAAACCACCACAGTGCGCTTCAACAATCCCACCGTTGGCCAATTGCTCTCCAACTTCAGCACCACCGGGCGCAACTGGGACGGGACCTACTTCGACGCCAGCTTCGCCCTGCATCACTCGCGCTACCGCTTCCGCGCCGATGGTACCTGGACTCGGTGGATCGACGGCAACCAGGTCAGCCAGGGCACGGTCACCGAGGTCGCGTGGCCGAACTACTCCGCCATCGTTCAGTTCAAGCTCTGCTCGACCTGCGCGACCATCTACCTCGGCTACCCCTTCGGCAGCTTCATCCATGCCGACGGCTCGTCGTATTGGCCCAACGTCGAGTACACCGCCCAGTAGGCGCCAGAGCTCCGCGCCCCCGCCAGCCAAGGTTCAACGGCCCCAACCGGGCCGGCACGAAGCCACCCCCAACTCAGCCGTCGATCTTGGTCACGGCATAGACCCGACTCTGATCATGGAAGCGGATGCGGTAGCTGCCCGGTCCGCCAGTGACGGCGATGTTGCGCTGTTCATTGCTGTGGGCCTTGCCATCGCCGTCATCGTCGCCGTACCACTTCTCACCCCCGTGATCGCTGAAGAATTTGAAGCTGGCATCGCCCTCGCCGGGGGTGAAGAGGACGACGATCTCCCAGGTGTGGTCCTCGACGAGGGTCATGGCGGTTCTCCTCCAGCCGTTGCTCGTGCCGCGGTAGTAGCACATGGGAAATACGCTCGAGCGGGCTTGGGGGCGACGCGTGTAGGAGAGGCTGTCGAGCAAGCGCTTGCCGCCGTCGTCGCCATAGCCGCTGCTATTGCGCGCGTCGACGTCGCCCATCCCATAGACCCTGAGCTGGAAAGTATCGCCCGCGGTCTCGACGATGGCGAAGCCCGTCTCATAGGCCGTGTCCCCTTGGTCTTGCGGGTAAGCGGCGAGCTCCAGCTCCATGGCTGGCAATGAAGCGTAGCGGGGCCACTGCCCGGCAGGCGGCACCACGAGATAGCCAAGCCCCTGTGCAGGAGCGCGCCCGTATTCCTTGCGATACTCGAAGGAGGACGCTGCGGCGATGATGGGGCGCACCCGCTGGTAGAGGTGGACGTGTCCTGAAAAATGCCAGTCGACTTTGCCCTCGAGGTAGGGGGTCATGGGGCGGACGTATTGCACCTCGTCCTTGCCGCCTGCCGGGCTGAAGGGCGGCACGTGGTTGGCCACGAAGACCCAGCTCGCCTGGGCCGCGGCGCCATCGAGCTCCTGGGCGAGCCACTGCCATTGGCGCGCGACCTGACCCGAGGCGAGCTCTGGGTAGTGGGCGTAGAAGATGGGGATCTCCGAGTTGAGCACCACGACGTAGCCGTTGCCCCAACGAAACGCGTAATAGTCTGGGTCGCTCTGGGCGGCAGAGAGGCCGAAGAAGCGGCGGAAGCTCTGGCTGTCGCGGGCGTTGGCGGCGTACTGTGGCAGCGGCGGGTCGAGGGACGCATCGGCCGGCGTGTCGTGGTTGCCAATGGCCGGGAAGATGACCTTCGCCGCCAAGAGGGGGCGCCCTTTCTCGAAGAAGACGCGCCACCAATAGTAAGGCTGGTCGTCGAAGCGCTCGTCGTCTTTGGGCATGTCGCCGATGTCGAGGATGAAATCGAAGTCGTCGAGGTGGTGCGCGGCGATCTCCTCGGCCACCTCGGCCCAACGCTGTTGCGCCTCTTCGTCTTGGTGGTCGCCGAGGACGAGCAGCCTGGTACGGTCCGCGTTGGGATCGGCCGTGCGAAACACGAAGACGGGAGAGGGGGTCTCGGGCGCGCTCAGGACTTGGTATTGGTAGGCGCTGTCTGGGCTCAGGCCGTCCAAGACGGCGCGCTGGATACGGCGATCGTCAGTGGTGTAAGCCACTTGCCACGGCGCCTCGCTGCCGGCGAGGAGGGGGCGATAGTAGACCTTGGCGGCGAAGGTCTCGCTGGCTTCGAAGTTGACGACAACGGCGCGGGAGGGGTCGAGGGCTTGGGCGGTCCCGTCGCTGCGTTGGCCATGCAGCAGGGTGAGGTAAGGGCCGATGCTGGGGTTGGCCGTGTGGCTCGGGGTGGCGAGGGAGATCTCGACGCCCACACCGGGGGAGCGGCAGCCATCGGCCCGTTGCAAGTGAAGGTCGACGCGTAGGTGAGCGCCGTCGGGCAGCGGCTCGACGCGCGCCGAGCGCGCGTCCGGGGTGAGCCAAAGATCGCCGACGGGCGAGGTGACGACGATGGCGCTGATGGACGCGTCGGGGGTCAAGGTCCAGCTCAGATCGACGCCGCGGAAGAAGGTAGCGGCCGCGAGCTCCGTGACCTCCATGGTCAGGGGATCAGCCTCGCAGGCAGCGCCGCTCTGGCAGCGAACGTCGCGCCAGACCGTGCCCTCCGGGCAAAGGCAGACGAAGCCGTTGGCCTCATCGCGTTCGCAGAGGCTGCGTCCGGCGGCGTCTGCGGCGCACGGGTTGGGGTCGCAGGGATCAGCAGCGGGCTCACAGGCGCCATCATGCTCGCGATAGCCTTCATCACAGAGGCAGGTGAATCCTCCAGGCCTTGGCTCACACACGCTGCGGTGGCCACCCATTAGGGCACAGGGGTTGGGGTCGCAGGGGTCCTCTGCGGGCGCGGCGACACAGCGGCCGTCACGGTCGACGAAGCCCGGATCGCAGCCGCAGCGGGGCAGCCCTTGGCTATCGACGCTGCACTGGCTGCGGTGCGCTTCGCTGCAAGGATTGGGATCGCAGCCTGGGGGACTTGGCTGGCTCTCGTCGCCGCAGGCCGGTAGGGCCAGGGCGATCAGAAAGAGGGCGGAGAGGAGACGAAGCGCGAAAGTGCTGGGCATGGTGCACTCCGACGGGAAGGAATCGCAGTCCACAACGAAGCTTAGAGATTGACGACGGTGGGTCAAGGCGGCGATCGGCGCGCACAAGAGAAAGGAAGGGCGTCCGCCTTGGCGCACCTGCTTGCAGAGGGTGGCAGGATGGCTGTCGCGGAAGGGAGTGGCCGTCTCCAGGCCGCCGCCCGCTCTCGCGCCTGCCCGCTGGGCCCGCGCCGCCTTGCGGGCTCCTCGAGCGCACGCCCTAACGCGCGTGGATCCCCATCCCCCCGGTCTTGGTGCGGTGAGGAAAAGGCGTGGGTAGTTGGCGATGTATTCCGGCTTTGCCGCTCCGTCGTCGCGTGCTAGTGTCGCCGCGGGGCTGGTGTGCTCCATCCCTTGAATGATTTGGATGAAATGTTGCGCTGGCGGTCAGCACAGACCACTGAATGGCTAGGAGATGGCGTTGTGATGGAAGCGAGAAGATGCTTGGTAGCGATGATGACTGTTGTGCTGTTGCTCGCTCTCGGTGCTTGCGCCGGGACAGCCCCCCACCAGGCGGCTTCGCCGAGCTCAGGGGATGCCGTGACTGAGGTGCATCCAGAGACGGCGACCTCCCCGCCACCGGGTGACACGTCGGGACCGGGAGATGCGGCCGCGCTGCGGATCGCCTTCATCACCCAGGCCTACCCGGGCAATTCTATCGTCGAGATCCCTTACTTCGAATATGACGGGGAGAAGAACGACGAGATCGATGCCATCAACAGGCTCTTCAATCAAGGCTTGCAGATGCGCTATGAGGCGTTCCTGGCCGAGAACGGCCAAGATGACGACGCGTGGATTGAGATCAGGACCTACCCCTTTACGAACGCGCAATACGCCCAGGTCGTGCTCACCTACGGCGTGTACCCGAACCTCCGGTGGAGCGGCACGGTGCAGAGCGTGAACTACGATAAGATTCACAACAAATGGATTCAATTTTCCGACCTGGGCTTCGAAGATGATTTTATCCGATCCGAGGTCGCCAAGCTCTACACGCCCGAGTACGACGGCGCGGTCATCGACAGTGTGAACGTCGCTGGATTTCTGTTGCGCCCGCAAGGCGGCGAAGTCGGTCATTTTACGGAGATCTTGCTCGAGATCACCACCAGCGGCGGCGGCGTCGATCCCTATACGCTCTTCTACGCCTACTGCCCGGACACGCGTGATTTTTACCGACTCGACCCTACGGCTGTCGTCCCATTCAATCACGTCGACATGGATCGTATGAATCCACCGTTGTATTATGACCACTTCGAAGCGCAGCTAGGCGGCGAGCCTATCGTTGACGGCGTCATTTACACGGGTTCCCTGATGGCGAGCGATCCCGGCGATAACCTATCGGCCTACGATGCCGCCTCGGCGTTGTTTCATCTCGTCTTGCAGCAGCGGTACAGCGTGGCCTCGGACTACAGCGCAGAGAAGCCGATGGTCATTGGCTACGTGGGCGTAGAGGACATCGACGGCGGGGAGTGCTATCGCTTCGAGGTCAGCGGCGCTTTCGCCGTGGCCCACTACGCCGTCAACTACCGCGACGGTTCGGTCTATGAGATTTCGGAGAGCGGGAGCAAAGCCCTCGGCACGATCCGCGATCTTTGAGCCCCGGTGGCGCTGGCGGCCCTCTTTTGCCACGGAACTTTGGCACCTCAGGTTGGCACCGAGAGGATCACCCAGCGCCCATCTTGCTCGAGCAGGGTCACCTCGTCCTCGCCGCCGTCCTCCTGCCCGTCGATGGAGACCCGCAGGTAGACCTTCAACCATAGCTCGCCATCGCCAGCATCCTGGCGTGCCACGAGGCGCAGCTCGAGGAAGCGCCACTGGTCATGGATGGCCAGCTTGCGGGTGAGTCGCTCGCTGGCGGGGCTGACCAACACCTCCCGGAAGCACTCGGCGCCCTGCATGCGGCATGCGAAGTAGTGCAGCACCGCCTCCTCGGGGCTAGCGTCGCCGAAGTGCCGCCCGGCGACCCGCTGCGGAGTCCAAGTCGGGGCCCCCAGGTAGAGCAGCCACCCGTCGTCGCCTTCCTGCGTCGGCGGCACGAGCTCGGGGTCCGGGGCGAGACGGGCGCTCTCGGTCTGCATCGGCGAGGCGGGCCCTGGGCCCTGGTCCGAACGGGCGCACCCAAGCCAGTGAATTGGCGCGACCAGGAACAACAACAAGAACACCCGACTCATCTTCTCCTCCCGTGTGCTCACCTCGTCCATCGCGGCGTGGGCCCGAAATGGGTCAGCGCGAGCCTGCCGAGCCTGCCAACCTTGATAGCGCTGGAGGGGCGTTGCTTCAAGCCAATGCTGGGAGACGTGATCGCTATCGACGCGTCATGCCGCCGTCCACCCCACTATCGAGCCTCATGGGGGGCCGCTGCGCCCCTGCCACCGGGACACGGTGTCCTCCTTTTTCAGGCCACCCCGCGCTTGCCTTTTCCCGACCCCATCGATACTTTCGTCGAGGCGCCGGTCTTCCCCATCGGCGCCTGAACCCGCGAGCGCCCATGACGACCTTTACCCTGACGAGCACAGTGGCAGCGGCGCTTCTGGTCGCCGCCTGCACCACGGCCGAGAAGAAAGCGGCCCAACCTGCGACGGAAGTGGCCACGCCGCAGACGTCGGCGCCGACGGGCTCTGAGGCCGGCGACCACATTCTCCATGTGCCCCCGGAGCTGGAAGAAGCTGGCTACGATCGCACTTACGGCGCGACGGAGACCTTCTCCGCGGCGCTGCACATCGACGCCACGGTCGGCGGCAAGGCCTTTCAGGGCGTCTGGCTCGAGGTCGAGGATGGGCGGACCTTTCTCATCGCCTATCGCCCAGACGCGTGGCGCCACCTCGAGGGCAAGCGCGTGCGCGCCACGGGTCGCCCGTACACACCGGGCGCCCTCACCCAACACATCATGGCCGCCCACTTCGAGGTCGAGACCATCGACGCGATCCCTATCGACGTGCCGAGCTGGACCAGCAAGACCGAGACCGTGGCGGGCCAGCTCATCGAGGAGCCCATGGGTGTACCTGGCAGCAAGCTCGCCGAGGAGCTCATCCTCTGGCTGGTGCTCGACGACGGCACGCGCCTTCTGGTCAGCGGCGCCGACGACGAGCTGGTCGGCAAGCGGGTGATGGCGACGGGACGGCGCTGGAAGCCGAGCCCCTATGTCGCCCACATCGGTGACATCCACTTCGACGCCGACAAGGTCGTGGCCGCCGAAGCGCCATGAGCGGCGCCATCAGCGCTGCAACGCCGCGCGTCTTCTAGCGCCCCCTCCCTGGCCCTTGACCGTGATCACCGCCAAAGCGCATCATCGTCGGCGATCAGCGCTGCCAGCCTAAGGCGCGCAGCGCTCGCAGCCACGGTCAAGCTGGACCAGGACCACCATCCACAGAGGGGCCATGAACGACATCCTGCAAACGCTGCTCTTGTGCCTGACGTTGTTCTTGGCAGTGGCCTGCCAGAGCCCCATGGGAAAGGGGGAAGGGTCTGCCCCGCCCACCCAAACACCCACTGAGGTGCCTGCGGAGGTGCCCAGAGCGGCGCCGCCTGCGGAGTGCCCGACCGCAGCGCCCCTTCCAGCGGCCACCCCCAGCAGCACGGCCCTCGCCCAAGCCATCGCTTTGGCCGAGGCAGCCATCGCCCAGGAAGCGGACTTCGCCACTCAGCGCTATACCATCACGCGGGTCGAGCAGATCGTGCGCGAGGGCCGCTACCTCTGGATCGTTACCTTCAAGCCCACCCACCTCCTCCCGGCCGATCCTGCACAGGAGCTCATCGGCGCTGGCGGCGAGTTGTTGGTGAGCGTCGATGTGGCCGCCGAGACCACGGTCATTCGTTACGGAGAGTAAACGGCCCTTCGCTGCCAACGGGCTTGCCGCCCCGCGGGAGCGCCGCTTAGGCTAGAGGCGGTCGCTCACCTTCGCCTTGATGGAGGCCTGCACCTCATGTGGCACCCCGACGCCCTTCCCCCAGCTCACCGCCCCCGGTCTCGCGGGCGCAGACCACTCGGCATGCGATTTGTCCTGCTGGGCCTCGCCCTGCTCCTCGCAGCTTGCGCGACGCCGAGCGCCCGCGTGGTCTTCCCCGAGACGGACAACCACGGCGGCGACCGTGCCATCCGCCAGATCGTGCCGCCCGCGGCGGCCACCGCGCCCACGGGGCGAGAGGCTGCCGAGGAGGTCGCGCGCCCGGACTCAGATCACCCTGTCCTCGGTGCAGACGCCCTAGACGACGCGCTGCCGCCGGCGCCATTGGATCCCGATCCCAGCGGCTCGGACGACTTCCTCGACGATGCTCTCCTTTGGGAGCCGAGAGAGCGCAACTTCACCGACGACGTCGACGATTTCGAACTCGATGATATGGACAGCCTGGATTGAGGGGCGCTAGAGGTCAGCCGCCCGCGCCGCCAGGACGCGCTCAGCCGCCTCCTTACCCGTGCGCAACGCGCCCTCGGTACAGGCGATCAGGAACAGATACTCCCCCGCCAGATACAAGCCGGGCACATCGCCGTAGTGATTCGCCAGGAGATCTTGGATGGCCGTGAACTGACCCGGCGACTCCAGGTTGACCGCCCGCTTCCAGCGAAAGAGCTTGGTCTTGGGCGGCTCGCTGGGGAAGGCCGGGTAGATCTTCTGCATCTCGTCGATGACCAAGCGGCGCCGCGCCTCCTCACTCATGGCGTCGAGCTCGGCGTCGCGCCAGCCGCGGGTGGCGACGATCATGACGGCTTTCTCTCCGGGGCGGCTGCCTTTGGCGGTCCACGACAAGATGGTGTCTTCGCAAGCGGGCGTCACGTGGACGTGGAACTCGACATCGTCTGGGAGAAAGTGCTGGTCCAAACCAAATTGGTAGTAATAGGTGGAGCTGTAGTGGCAGGTCTCCAGAGCGCGGCGCATGGTGTCGGGGAGCTCGGGGATGAGCTGGCGCGCCTGCACGGCGTCGACGGCACAGATGACGTGCGCAGCGGGGATGAAGCCCTCGGCGGTCTGCACCCCGCGCACCTCGCCCGCTTCGATGACGATGCGCTGGACGGGCGTGGCGAGGCGGACCTTGTCGCGCACGGCCTCGTAGAGGTGGGCCGTCAGGGTGCCCAAGCCGCCATCGACGCTGCACATGCCCTTCATGAGGGAGAGCAAGGTGATGGGGTGGGCCACGGAGACGTCTTCGGGCCGCGCCAGGATCATGGTCGCCGTGAAGGGGTGGAAGACCCAGTCGTGGGCCTTGTCGCCGCCGTGGGTGCGGGCGAAGTCCGCCGTGCTGGTGTTGGAGATCTCGGCGAGGCTGGAGAAGTCGTGGTGGTGTGGATCGACGCCGCGCATGTGTCGGCGCATGGCGCGCAGCACCTTGAGGGTCTGCCACAGGGTGCCCGCCGGCATGGCCGAGGCCAAGAAGCGCAGGTTGCCAGGGACGGCCGCCAGCATCTCGCGCCAGCTCCCGCCGAGGTTCACCGTGTGGATTTTGCCCTTGCGCTTGAAGCTGAAGCGCAGCTTCTTCATGGGGTAGACGCGATCGAGTAGCCCCAACTCAGCGAAATACTTGAAGGTGGTGTCCCACTGGGGCTCGGTGACGCCCGCGCCGATGGTGAACTGGTAGCCGTCCTCGACCACCGTGCGGCAGCGACCGCCGGCGACGTCCTGGGCTTCGAGGCAGAGCACGTCGACCCCTCGTTGCTGCAGGGTATAGGTGGCCGACAGACCGGCGCAGCCGGCGCCTACGACGATGACAGGGAGCTTTTCCCGGGCGATGGTCATGAAGAGGCTCTCATTTAGGAGGAAAACGGCTGGCGCTTGGCCAGCGACCGCAGGCCTATAGCCAATCGGGGTGGCCTTGTCACCCTGGCACGACCCGGCAGACGGCGTGTCTTGACGCCGACCATTTCGGCATTAGGATTCCTGATTGCGGAGCAAGTGGCTGCGCGCGCGCGTTTGCCGCGTCGCAGCCCCAGGAGGAGCGACCCATGGGAACAGTCAAGGTGATTTACGGCAGCGAGGGCGGCAACACGGCGGCAGCGGCGCAGCGCATCGCCGCGCGTATGGGCGGGGAGGCGCTCTCCGTGGCCCAGGCGCGTCCAGAAGATTTGGCGGCAGACCTGTTGATCCTCGGCGCTTCGACCTGGGGCTACGGGGATCTGCAGGACGACTGGGATCGCCACCTCGGGCTCATCGCCTCCGCCGCGGGCACTTTCCCCAGAGTGGCCCTCTTTGGCACGGGCGACGCCGACGAACATGGGGACACCTTCGTGGACGCCCTGGGGATCTTGTGGGAAGCCCTCGCGCCCCTCGGTGTCACCTTGCTGGGCACCTGGCCCACAGAGGGCTATGCATTTGCGGCATCACGCGCCCTCGTCGACGGTCGCTTCGTGGGTCTGCCGCTGGATGAGGACAACCAGCCGGAGCTGAGCGAGGGCCGGATCAGCGCTTGGTGCGCCCAGTTGCAGGCCGAGTGGGTGGCGTCTCCCGGCTGACAGGGTCGACGGCGTCGCCCCGCAAAAGAAGGTAGCCAAGCCGCCGCCCACGCGGGCTCCTTTGGGGGCTGGTGAGGGTGTCAGTCGCTGTCTGCCGTGGCGCGTTTTCAGGCCTCATGCTGTGTATATTTGAGCGTTTCCACCCCCTAGCCCTTTGCAAAACACCGAAGCGATCCCTATGCTTTCAGGAAGTGAAAAGGCCTCATTCTCAGCCAATGAGCCCCGCTTCTGACCTTCCCCTCAATGCTGGAGCCACCATGTTGCGAAGCCGCATCTTAGCTGCGCTCACCTTTAGCCTCACCTTCGGCCTCACGGCCATCGCCTGCGATGACGAGGGGAGCAGCCCGCGGGCCCGTCTCTTCTTTGCGCACCAACTCTACACCCAAGGGCCGCTGGAGATCTTCATCGACGGCAAGCGCGTGGGCGAGGCCACCTCGAACACCATCGACACTTCCCAGGTGCGGGAGATCGGCACGGGGACCCACACCGTGACGGTTCGCGCCCGTGGGGCGAGCTTGGAGCTGGCCTCGGCCGAGCTCACCTTTGGTGAGCAGACCTATCTGATCGGGATTTTTCAGCGCCCCGGCGACACCAGCACCGTCTACATTCGCCACTACGGCGAAGGCGAGCCCGAGAGCATCCCGGCCCAGCGTGCCGCCATTCAAGTGGTCAACTTCTTGACCGAACAGGCCACCGGCGGCGAGCGCCAGGCCATCCCCGTCGATGTCTACGTCAACAGCGCCCTGGTCGCGGCGGGTGTCGACTTCGGTGCCGCTTCGGCCTACACCCTCCTCAGCGCCGGTGAGCGGGCGGTGGTGCAGGTCTACCGTGCCGGCGAGCTGCCCGGAGAGGGCATCCCGCTGCGCATGAGCGACGCCGCGTCTTCAGGGGTGGTCAACGTGCGCGAGGGCAAAGCCATCGTCCTCTCCCTCTTGAACACCGATCTGAGCGTCGACGCACCGCCCAAGGTGCAGGTCCGCGCCTTCGCCTTGCGCTGACCATGCGCCGCAGGGCATGGCCCTTCCAGAATTTGCCCGTTCTTCACCTCGAGGACGAAGCCATGGCTCTTGGATTCCTTGGTTCACCCTTTACCCACCCGCGTCGGCACGGCAACAGAGCCGGCCACTTGGCCCGGCAACGGCTCCTGCTGGGGGGCGTGCTGCTGTCTGCCCTCCTCTGCGCCACCCCGCCCGCCTTGGCCCAAACGCCGCTGCTGCAGCCGCTCAGCGCCGAAGACCAGCTCGCCCGCGACATGACCCCACTCCCCCTGGGCCAAGGCGCCCTCTTCGTCCCCGTGCTCAGCAGCGCCGAGCTCGAACCGCCCCTGCTGGTCTTCAGGGATGACACGCGGGTGGCGAGCGGCGCGACGGGCGCGCGCATCGTCTTGCCGCCCGGAGACTACGTCGTCTATGCCGGGCATGGCGAAGTGCGCCATCGGCCGGCCGTCGCGGCCAAGGTCGTGGCCAACCAGACCACCGTGGTCGAGCCCTTTTATACGGCGCTGCGGATCAGCGCCATGGACCGCGATGGCTACCCCGTGGCGGTGACCTACGTGATGCGGGACACGGCCACGGGTGAGGTCTTTGGCCCAGCGCAGACGGCTGCAGACCCGCAGCGCACGCCACACCCCACCTGGTTCGTGCCGCGGGGGGCCGTGCGCCTGGCCCTGGGCGCCGATCCCAACGCCCGCGAAGGGGTGGTGACCATCCCCACCTGGCCGGGAGCGCTCCTGCGCTACCGTCTCGTGGTGGACGGCGACACCCTGCTGCGCACCGAGCTGGCCGCAGGCGAGCTGGTGCGCCGGGATGATTGGTTGCGCTTGCGCTGGATCGTCGGCGGCGACTTCGTCTTTGGCCACAGCCGCGATCAGGTGAGCGCCTTCAACGGGGTGCGTCTGCAGGCCTCAGCCTTCTCTGACCTGGAATTGGGCCTGGACCTGGGGCCTCACTTGCTGCGTTTCTCCATGAAAATCGCCGAGTCATGGCTGGGCTTGGACCCCGTCCTTGGCCTAGAACTCCCCTTGCAGAAGGTGCGCGACGAGCTGGCCCTGGAGCTGCTCTACAGTTTTCGGGTCGCGCGCATCGTCGGTCTCTACGGCCGTGGCACCCTCAACACGGCCATCTTCCCCACCTACTTCTATCCCGGCGCTGCCGGCGAGCTGCGCACCCAGCAAGGCGAGACCAGCACGACCCGCGCCTTCGACGCGGACGACGAAGTGCAGTTGCTGCGGGCTTTTGCCCCTCTCTACCTCCAAAGCGGCGCTGGCCTGCTCCTCAGCCCGGTGGACACGGACGTCTTCACCTTCATCGTGCGCGCCGGCCCTGCCCTGCGCTGGGCCTTCTTCGGCAATGGCCGCGTCATCACCGCTGAGGACGAGGGCCTGGTCATGGCGCAACGCCTCGAGGACCAGTGGTACGCCGGCGCCGAGGGCAGCGCCGAGCTGGGCCTCCGCCTGGGTCGCCTCATCGCCATCCGCGCCGTGGTCGACGCCTTCGTCCCCTATCAGCAGATCTGGAAGGACGACGCCCTGCGCCCCCTCTTCCGCTTCGATGGGCTCGCCTCCCTGCGCCTCAACGGCTGGGCATCCCTCATTTACAACGCCGTCTTGCACCACGACGACGCCCAGCTCGACAAGCTCCAGATCATGCAAAACGTCTCGTTGCGCCTGCAACACGCCCTCTTCTGAACCGCTCGCCTTGTGGAGAGAGTCATGTCCCCAACCCCCCTTCGCGTGGTCCCCCTCCTGGCCTTGCTCGCCACGCTCCTGAGCGCCTGCGGCGGCAGCAGCGCTGGCCAAGTGCCCCTCTTCTCGGATCAGACCCAGCACCAGGTCGATCTCATGACCGCCCTGACCGCCCTCGAAGCCAACCCCTACGCCGAAGAGGTCCCAGCGGAGCTCATCGTCGCGCGCGAGCTGATCCAGCGCGCGGCCCTGGCCCAGAACCCTGACGCCGCCGACCACAGCGCGCACGCCTTGCTGGTGGCCGCAGCCGAGGGACAGATCGAGATGCTCCGCGCCTACTTCGCCCGCCGCCAAGCCGAGGCGCGCCTGCGCGCACGCCAGGGTGAGCTCGGCCCCGACGGCGCCACCTACTGGGGCTACGACCAGGGAGGAGAATGAGATGACCTTTGCAACCCACACCTTGCACCTGGCCCTCGCTCCCGTCGCCGCCCTGGCCCTCTTCGCTTGCGCCACCCCGCCGCGACCCGCGACCCTAGAGCAAGCCCGTGAGGCCATCCACGGCCCCCAAGCCAACGAACACGAGCTCTTCCAACCGCGCCTCATCGCCGAAGCGCGGGAGCACCTGGTCGCCGGCGAAGCGGCCTATCAAGACCGGCGCCTCCTCACGGCCGAGCTGCACGGCCTCATGGCCACCCAACGCCTGCGCACGGCTGAGCACATCATCGCGCGGGACGCCGCCCGTGCCCTCTCAGAATCACTCTCACCAGACGCCACGGACACGCTGGCATCCCCTCCCGAAGCCCAAGGGCTCAGCCTCGCTCTCTCTTGGGATCCACCCACGTCGGACACAGAGATACAGCAGAAAACTGAGCGCGCCTCAGCAAAGCAGCGCGGTCCCACCGGCGACCTCGCGGCCATGGCCCGGGACTCGGTCTTCAAAGCGAAGATGGCCCGCGCCGAGGCCTTGGGCCTGCGCGTCGACGCACGCTGCCCCAACACCTTCCGCGAGTACTCGGCCCTGGTGGACCTGGCGCAGGAACAGCTCGACGTCGGCGCCTACGCCCTCGCTTTCGAGGTCACCATCCGAGCCAGTGAGCGCTTCAACGCCTGCCTGCGCGATGACCCCGACGCCGCCACGGGCGTTGCTCCAGTGGCCGCCACCAAAGCCCCCGTCGCTTCCCCACGCGCCGCCGCCGCCAGCGACACGCCCAGCCCCGAGAGCCTGGTGCGCAGCGCCGAGGCGCTCCAAGCCCAGGTCAAGGCCAGGGCCGACCTCGCCGCCGATCCCAGGGTCGCCGAAGCCGACACCTTTACCACCGCCGCCAAGGCCACCCTCGCCGAGGGAGACGGCCTCAGCGCGGCGCCCCTGGCCAAGCAAGCCATCCAGCGTTACGAAACCCTCTTGCGCGAGACCAGCAGCGCCGGCAAGCAGGCGAGCAGCGGCGACTGCACCGCCGCCAAAGGCGCCGTCCAGCGGGCGCAGAAGCAGCTCGACGCGCTACGCCCTGACCAGCTCACGGAGGCGCAGCGGCAGCGGCGCGAGCGGGCCACCGAAGCCTTGCGCAAGGCCACGGCGGCCCAAACGAGTGGGCAATGTGACCGCGCCCAGCTCCTCGCCGAGGACGTGACGGCCATCGTCACGGACCTCGCCGCGGCCCGCGCGGCCGCAGGCAGCCCCAGCGCCCCGGCGAAAACCGCCGCCACAACGGCCGCCGCGCCAACCAGCGACGGGCGCAGCACGAGCGGGAACAAGAACGAGGCCTTGCGCCGTATCACTACGGCCCGCGAGGCGAGCGGCCGCGCCATGGGCCATGCCAACGCCCAGGCCTACATGACCGGCTCGGGCCTGCTCAAACAGAGCCTGGCCGAGTTCGACCGCGGCGCCTATGACACGGCCGCGACCTTGGCCACCCAAGCCACCTTCGCCTTCGAGAGCCTGAGCGATGGACCGGCGAGCGCCGGATCCCTCGACCTCGACCCGAGCTGGCGCCCGGCCTACGGCCAGGTGGTGGACGCCCTCGCCTTGCGCGACCGCGCGCTGAACTTGGCCCAAGACGCCGACAAAGGGGAGTTGGAGCTCGGCGACCAGCTCATCGAGTCGTCGCGGCGCGCCTGGCACCAAGGCCAATACGCCGCATCGGGCCGCTACGCCCAGGAGGCGGCCCTCTCTTACCAGAAGATCGTCAGCCGCGCCGAGAGCCGCATGAGCGCCGCCGAGCGCGCGCAGCTCGAAGCCGAACGCGCCGCCGAGGCGCAACGGCTGGCCCTGGATGCGGAAGAAGAGGCGCGCGCCGCGGCCGCCCTCGAAGCACAGCGCCAAGCGACCCAAGACACCCTGCGCGAGCTGGAGGTGGCCTACGCCCTGTGTGAGCGTGAGCAATGCGGCGCGCGCGACCAAGGCCGCTGGCTGCGCGCCACGGCTCTGCGCGAGGACGCTCGCAGCGAGCAAGGGGGACAGAACCACGACCGCGCCCTGACCCTCGCCGAGCAGGCGCTGGAGGAGATCCGGGCCCTCGAACGCATCGAAGCCCCCACCTTCCGCATCCCCGCCGAGGTGAGCCGGATCACCCGCGAGGGCAACCGCCTGGCGCTCTCGCCGCGCATCAAGTTTGCCGTCGGCGGCAACGACATCGTCCCGGAGTCTTTGGCCTCCCTCGATGACCTGGTCAAGACCCTGCAAGCCAACACGGACCTCCTGGTGAGCGTGCGCGTCGTGGGTTACACCGATAGCTCTGGGTCTTTGCGGCGCAACCAGGAGATCTCTCTCACCCGGGCCAAACGCGTCAGAGACGACCTGGTGCGCCGTGGTATCGACGCGCGCCTCATCCAGACCGAAGGCCGCGGCCCCGAGTCACCTATCGCCAACAACGACACCGCGGAAGGGCGCGAGCTCAATCGCCGGGTCGAGATCCACATCGAGACGCGCCCATGAGGTATCGCTTCATGTCACACGCGACGCGGCACGCTCTGCCAGCCAACAACGGAGTCACCACCATGGGACGCATCACCTTGGGCCTCGTCTGCAGCGCCCTCCTGCTGTCGGCCGGCCACGCCTCGGCCCAGCCCAATCCCTTCGAGGCCTACGAACAACGCCACGGTCTGCAAGCTGAATCGCGCCCGGCGACGGCAGCGGCGACCAAGTGCCCCGATCCACCCAAGCGGGTCGCCCCGGCCGAGGTGCACGGCAAGGCCAACACCTGGGTGGTGAGTGGCCGCACGGCTTTTCATTATACCCACGCCAGCAACGAGCTGATGAACGGCGGCGAGGCCAGCAACGCGACCCTCTTCTTCCGCTTCTCCCCGTCCATTGGTTACTTCCTCTTTGACCACTTCGAGCTGGCCCTGGACATTGGCGGCTTCAGCCGCGGCCTGACGCGAGACGATGGCGATCTGGTCAGCGAGCTGGGTTGGCTCTTCGAGGCGGCGGCGCGCTATCACTTGCCTCTCAGCGAGCGCTTTGGGCTCATCGGCGGGGTCAGCCTGGGCGGCTACGTAGGATCGAGCGAGCGCATGGTGCTCATCGATCCCGTGGACCTCTTGAGCGATCCCATCGAGGTCAACGAGAAGACCACCACGGGCGGTTTCGTCACCTCCCTGTCGGCGGCAGCGACCTACTTCATCGGCAGCGCCGTGCAGTTGCGCATGGGCCTGGAGTTCTCTTTCCTCGTCGGCACGGAAGGCTCCGACGGGCTAGACAAGAACCTCGACGCCATGGCCACCTTCATCGGCCTGAGCCTGGGCGCGGCCTACTTTTTTTGAAAGCGGCATGGCCCACCACTCGGCCACGGCGCTTGGCCTGGAAAGACGGTGGGTGTCAAGATAGTTGTCGGGTTTCTTGGTCTCAAGCAACATCACGCAAAGCAGCCCCCAGAGTGTGTTGGCGTCCGTTTTGAGGAAGGCAACCTTGGTGGGTGTCCAGTCTCGAGCTTGGCCACTCCATCGCTCTGGGTGACGCCTTCGCGCCTCCTCATGGCTCGCTGCCGTCTCGCAAGGGCGTCGTAATTGATTCCAGCCTGGCGGTCTGCGGGTATGACGAAGGGATTGCCGCTGTGTAGGTGGCGGTGGTTGTACCACGCGACGAAGCACGCTACCTACGATGAAGATGCGATTGGGCCCGTCGGCCTCGAGGGCCCGTGGCCGAGCTGTGGGTGCCCTGCTGGACTCGCGATGACGCACCATGCCCTGTATCCGCACAACGCGATAAAAGCTCGACTTCAATGCGATGGTCTCGCCGCGGTCGGCGAGGGTAGGCGCGCCCTGCTTGGGAGACTTGTCTCGAATCTCGCGAGACGTCACAACCTGCGCGATCTGGCACCGTTCCGCTGCGGTTAGCGCATAGCCAGAGGTTGTCTTGGGGCCATGACGTCCGTCGTCGTCCGTCGTCGACCGCGGTCGCGACGGCTGGGAATCCGGAGCATCCTCGTCGGTCTTGGTCATGGCTCAAGCACCTGCATGTTCGCTGGGCCTAATCGTCCAGGCCGGTGGCGTGCTTCTTCACGTTCAACGCCTTCCACTGTAGCCCCGGGCTTGCCGCGATGCGGCGCTGGAGCTCGCTGTCGGTGGTGAGCAGCGCCGCCTCGATCTCTCCGTCGCCGTTGAGGCGCTCGAGAAAGCGGGCTTCGTCTTCGGTCAGCGGGAGGACGGCGCTGAGCAATGCACGCGTCTCGTCGATGAGCGTCGAGGTCCACCGCTCGACGTCACCGTCTGCGGGCCGGATGTCCTGCCGGAGCATCGGCAAGAGCTGCCGCTTCACGTCAAAGGCCTTCGTCGTCACGGCGGAGGCGGATACGGTCCTCCAGTCGACGCGGTTGATCCCGCCGTAGACCACGAAGGCGAGGCGCAGCTTGTCTCGGTCGAAGGTGTCGCGCGCGAGTAGCTCGCGGGCGTCGAAGAGGTCTCGGCTCGCACCGCGAGCGATCAGCGCCGCGAGCTTCCCCGCCGCTAGCTCGTGGGGGTCGAGCAGGTTGAAGCGTTTCGCGCGGTCACCAAGGAACTCCTGGGAATCCTGCGGCGCCGCGTCCCAGAGCGGGACACGGAGCATGTAGTTGACGTCGACCTCGATGATCGCCGGGCGCCCGAACGCGGAAGTGTACGATAGCCGCCACTTGCCTCCGGCGTGCTCGCCGGGCGCGCGCTTCACGGTCAGGCCGAGGCGAGACGCAACCTGCGCCAGCGCCGCGTCGAGCTTCGTGCGATCGGCCATCATCGTCTCGCGATCGGCGGCGCCGATGTAGTTCACGTCGACGTCGACCGACAGCCGGGGGAGCTCGAACACGAAGAGGTTAAGCGCCGTCCCGCCCTTGAGCGCAACGCGCGGCCCCAGGAACGGGTGCGCGGCCATCAGGTTGAGCAGCCGGACCAGCATCGACACCTTCTCGAGCGCGTCGATGGGGAAGCCGGTGTCGCTCGCAGCGCGCTGGAGCTGTTCGCGTGTCAGCATCAGGCCACCTCCTCCCAGCGCTCATTGAGCACCCAATCGGGGACGATCAGGTTCCACGGGTGGACGAGCCGCCCGGGGTCGCGCGCCGAGTCCAGATAGCGCGCCTGCCTCGGCGCGTGCTTGGCGAGGCGAGCAAGGTGGGCCTCCTCGACGAACAGGCGCTCGCGGTGCAACGAGAGGAAGTAGCCGACCCGCGCGGTGGTCACCGCTGAGTCCAGCGCGAGGGTGTAGGTGATCACGGCGTCGAGGTCGAAGAACTCGACCATCGAAAGCGATCGGAAGATCTCCTCCCAGCCACCCCCGAGCGTCGGCGAGTGAAGCACGTCAACCATCGCCCGCTCGCAACTGCTGACCCGTACGATGCCACCGCCGCTCGGGACGCGCTCGACACCGCCACCCATGTCGGAGAGCTGGGCCACTTGCTCGGGCGGGCGGACCGGCACGTACTCGACGGTCCCGAAGCGAAAGCCCCGCGTCGCGTGCGTCGTGAGGAACGTGACCTGGCTCCACATCGAGTACGCGCGCCCGTGGAACTGGAGGGCGGCGTGGTGACTGACGGCTGCGTCGGGCGCAGCCTTGGTCGCGACGAGGAACGGATCCACCGTCTCGGCGCTCGCCCCGGTCGTGGGCGCGACGTACAGGCCACGCCGGACCCGCGCGACACGGCCGCTCGCGACGTGCTTGCGGAGCAGGCTGTCGACGGTCCGCGGGCTCGCGCTCTCGCGGCTCTGCGCGTACTCGTCGTGCGTGAACACGGGGTGTGCCTGGAAGAACTCTTCGGAGGACATCGCTGACCATTCTCTGCGGAAACACGCACCCGAGGTGCGTGGATTGATGCGTCTAAGCAAGTATAGGCGTGGGCGTCTTCAGTGTCCAGATGCGACCAGAACACGCACCACAGGTGCGTGTTGCGGCAGATACAAGCAAGTCTCCCGCTGGCTCTCCTTGACCGATCCGCGACCAAGTGCCCCGAGCCACCCAAGCGGTTCGCCCCAACCGAGGTGCACGGCAAGGCCAACACCTGGGTGGTGAGTGGCCGCACGGCTTTTCAATTTTTAGAAGCGGCATGGCCCACCACAGGCCCCGCTCCTTCGCCTGACACCGTCGCCCCCAGCCCCGCGCGTCCAGCGTCACCCTCGCCAAGTCCGCCGCAGCGCGCTAGCCTGTGGATGTAAGGGCCGACACCAAGGTCAACCTGGAGCAGGCGAATGAACGTCGAGCAACGCTTTGCCTCCCTGCTGGCGCAGGTGACACATGGGGAGACGCAGGAGATCCGAGCTGGCGCCGTAGCGCTGCATTTGTCTGCGGCTGGCGTCCAGATTGGGTGGCCCACAGCGCCGGAGACCGCGCTCTGGGAGACGCTGACCCTGACGATCTACGCCGATGACGACGGCCAGGTGCGCTCCAGATGGCGCTACCCGCCCGTGGGGCTGGAGCTGCGCGGCGCGCGCGAGCGCTTGCGCTGGAAGAGCAGCCCCCGTGGCAAGGCGCGGACCCTCAGCGAGGGGCTGCAAGCCTTTGCCGGTGGCGGTGTGCCGCTGCCCTGGCCTCAGGCGCTGGCGCTCATGGCCATGGCCAAGGCCGGTGGCGCCAGGATCGAGTTCTTGGCAGCGCCCCACAGCAGCGCAGAAGGCCTGCGCCAGGTCGCTTACGGCGCCTGGGTTCTAACCGTGTTTGGGCTCGCGGCCAGCGTCGCCGGCAGCATCGGCATCCTCCTGACGTGGGACGAGGCCACCTCGGCCAACGACCACTGGCTCTGGCAAGCCATCACCTTGCTCGGCCCGGTCTGGCTCTGGGAGCTGTGGCTGTCGCTCAAAGCGCAGCAACCCGATCGCAGGGTGATCAAAACGTGGTCGATGAAGCTGCCCCAGCACTTGGGTGGGGGCATCCTCGAGGTGCCCTTGCGTCGCGCTGCACTCTGGTCGTTGTTGCGGTGGCTGGTGCTCGCCGTGGCGCTGCTGGGCCTCTTGATCAACGCCATCGTCATGGTCGGGATCAGCATCGACGACAAGGGTTACGCTGGCCCGGCGCGCGACGCGCTGGCTTGGCTCCTGTGTTGTTGCTGGTTGGGGCACCTCCTCCTCGCCCAGGGCTTGCGGGGCAACGTGCGCTGCCATCTGGGCGAGGGAACGCTCTCCCTGTGGGGCCGCTGGGGCCGGCCGTGGCGCCTCCCCTGGACCGAACGCACCCGGATCGAGGCCTTCTTGGTGACGCCCGTTGGGGGCGTCTTCCTGAGCAAGCGCTCCCGACGGCGGATCGTCCACGCCATGAACCTCGCCAGCGCTGGCGGCGCGGCGCCCCTTCTGCCGCGACTCCGCGCCAGCGACCCCAGCACCTGGCCGCTGGCGCCGCGCCCCTCCAGCGGTACGGGGCTTCGAGGCATCGATGTGTTGCGCATCCTTATCCTCTTCGGCCTGGCGCTGATACCCCTCACCAGAGTCTTCGACCGCGGCTACGCCGTGGGGGCCTTGGCAGCCACCACCTTGTGTTTGGGCTTTGCGGTGCTCTTCTGGGTGCGCTACGTCATGACCTACGAGCCTCGGCACCCGCGGCGACGTTGATCGCCCTGCGGCCTGGCTGCCCCGGGAAGCGGCGGCGTCGCTCGCCGCAGACGCCGCCCCAGGCGCCACGCGCCCAGCAGGAGCAGCGCCAGCCAGCCGCCGCGCTGGGTCCCTCCCCTCACCTGCTGACAGCCAAAGAAATCATCGAGAAAGGGCTCGGTCTGCTCTCGCCGGGCCAGGTCGAGCCAGCGCCGGTTGTCGCAGAACTCGTTGGCAAGCGTGCAACCTTCCCGCAGGCTGAGCCAGGTGTCGAAGAAGTCCTCGAGGGCCACCTCGGGATCGGCGGATTGCAAGGCGAGGATGAGCTCGTAAGAAGCCTGGATGGCGGCTTCGGTGAGCTCGGCCGCGGCGGGGTGAAAACAGTCGTCCAAAGTCACCGAATGGGCCAAGCCGTCGCGCCGTTCGTCGAAGTCGGGGGCGATGGCGTCTATGTAATTGAGCACCGTGACGATGGAGCGCAGGCCGTCGGCATCGGAGCGCAGGGTGTGGGAGAAGGAATCCTGCAGGGTGTGCAGCGCCAGACCAACGTGAAAGGCAGCACGATGCACGGTCACGTCCACCCGGCCGTAAAAATCCACATAGACTTTGACGCGATGTGTGCGCGCGGACGCCTCAGCGGGGGGTGACCAAGCCAAGGCAATGGCGGCGCGGATCGCCTGGCGTGTGCCGGCCACGGCCGCCCGGTCACCTTCATGAAAATCATCGTTTTTGCCACGCAATGCGTGAATATACTGCGACTTATCCTCTGGGTTGCCGTGCAGGTTGCGCATGGCATGCAGGTTGGCCAAGCTGTGCCCATCCGTGTCTGGATGCCGCACCCCGATGAGCACACTGAGGAGGAGAAAACGCTGCACCTCCGTGAGGGACGTCGCCGATTGGGGTAAGCGATTGGGCACTTCCTTCATGAAGGCCTGGGTGACCCGATCGCGGGGCACGGCGAAGTCTGGGGCTAGTCCTTCCTGCAGCTCTTCCAAGAGGAGCAGCACGGTCTGTGCGGTGATGTACTCATGGCAGCCGCTGCCGAAGCGGCTGTTGACGGTGTAAGCATGGGCACTTCCCGCCAAGAGGGCGCTGGCAAGCAGGCTCGTGAGCAACGCTGCGAGCCACCTCATGGGAAGAACTCCACGGAGAAGGCACTGCGGTACTGGACGTAGACCAGAGGCACGTTGCGCAGAACCGGCGCGGCGATGGTAAAGGTGATGGGATCGAGGCCGAGACGCCACTGCTCGTGGACGACCCAGCGCAAGCCCAGCGGGCGCAGATCGAAGAAGAGGCCAGCCTCTCCGGCGCGATCGAGGAAGGTGTCGTAGAGCAAAATGGAGGGGCCGAGGGCTACGGAGGTGCGCACGAAGCCATCGGCGTAGAGAAAATCCCACCCCACGCCCACATTCAACGCACCGGCCACCAGGCGGTCCTCGATGTCGGCCGTGCGCCACAGGTTGTGCTCGACGTGGACGAAGGTGCCCAAGCGCTGCCAGCGATAGCCAACGCGCACGGCATAGCCAAAGGTCTGCGCCAGAACCGAGCGGTCGGCCACATCGGAGAGGGCCGAGACATGTAGCTCGGCGACGACGTAGGTCCGGCGCACGGGCGCAATGTCGGGCGCGGGGGCCACAAGACGGGGCAAACGCTGCAAGGCCGCGTCGTAGCGGTGGCGCCAGGTGGGGGCCTGCGGGTCGGCTTCGGCCCAAAGGAGTTGTGGGTTCCAGGCCAGCCACACCAGCGCGACGATTAGCCACTGCTTCGACATTTTCATCCTGGAGTGCATTGTCAGGCCTTGCCTGCGACGAAGGTCACGAGCGAACACGGTATTTGTAGGGCTCGCAGCCAAGCCTTCCCAGCCCGTTGTCGTTGTCCTTGTGTTACCTTTTGTAGCGGCCTCGCTTCTTTCGAGAACCCAAGTGGCCTGCTGCTCCGTTAGATGCGCCGCGTGCGTCGTTGTCATCGCCTCGGTCCTGTGCCAGAGGTAGGCCGTGCGGCCAGCTCGTTGTCGTTGCCTTCAGGAGGATCCCATGCGCGTGCTCTGTTGTTCCGTTTTTCTCACCAGCCTCATTCTCTTGGCCTGCGCCCACGGTCAGCCTGCGGCGGCCGATGAAGGCGCTGCGGCAGCGGCGGTCGCCGCCAAGACCCAGCGGGTGTCGCTCTTCAAGAACGGCTATGGCTACTTCGTGCGCAAAGGTCAGCTCCCAGCGGAAGGGGCCGCTGCCGTCATCACTCCCCTCCCCGTGCCCGTCCACGGCACCTTCTTCGTCAGCGGTCCGACGGGCCTGAAGCAGATCGTGGCCGGAGAGGGCGTGCAGCGCTCCACCCGTACCGTGAGCAGCCTCGACGAGTTGCTGCGGGCCAATGTCGGCGCTGAGGTGGAGGTGCTCTTGGAGAAGGGCACCCTCAAGGGGAAGCTGCTCGTAGTGCCCGAGGTCGAGGCCAGGCCCCCCTACGCCGCGGTGGACACCTACGCCGGCGAGAGCGCGCGCTATGTCCTCATCGAAGCCAGCGATGGGGTCCACGCCATCGCGCCGCACCAGATCCAGCACGCGCGCTTTCCCAAGGGTCAGATCGCCACGACCTGGGAGCGCAGCGAGCGCGCCGCTGAGCTGCTCCTGCGCTTCGACGCCAGCGCCCGCGGCAAAGAGGTGGAGCTGGCCTATTTGCAGCGCGGCATCACCTGGGTACCGGCCTACCAGGTCGACATCCTCTCGGGCTCCAAAGCGCGCGTGGTCATGAGTGCCCAGATCATCAATGAGGTAGAAGACTTGCAAGGGGCTGAAATCGACCTCATCACGGGCACCCCCAACATTCGTTTCAGCCATGTCGACTCCCCCATCGCCCTGGGCGGCCTCGATCGCTTCGTCTCCTCCCTCAGCGGCTACGGCCGCTATGACGCCGTGCAGTCACGCGGCCGCCGCGGCGAGATCATGAGCCAGCAGGTCATGAGCAACATGGCCTACTTCGACGTCGTCGACGAGGGCTTCGGCGATGAAGAAGGCGAGCGCGAGGACCTCTTCTTTTACACCCTCTCGGGCATCGACCTGGCCAAAGGCCAGTGCGCCCATCTGACCGTGGTGGATGCCGAGGTGAGCTACCGCAGCCTCTACGAATGGCGCGTCAGCGGCAGCGGCGCCGGGGTGTCCTACTACGGCGAACCCAGCTACGAGCACGTGTGGCACGCCCTGGAGCTGAAGAACGAAGGCAAGATTCCCTGGACCACCGCCGCCGCCACCAGCCGCAAGGAGGGGGCGCTCCTGGGTCAAGACATGATCACCTTCACCCCCGCAGGCGGCCGAGCGCTGTTGCGGGTCACCCGCGCCCTCGACATCCCGGTCCAAGCGAGCGAGACCGAGGTGGGACGCGAGCGCGCCCACCGCCTGTGGCGCTCCTCCCGCTACGACAAGGTCAGCGTCACGGGCGAGCTGAAGATCGACAACCGCAAACGCGAGGCCATCACCATGCGGGTGGAAAAAGAAGTCGCGGGCACAGTCAGCAAAATCTCCGACAAGGGCACCCACAAGGTGGTGCAAGAGGCCCTGCACAACGTCAACCCCACCACCCTGCTGAGCTGGGAGGTCGAGGTGCCCGCCGGCGGCGAGATGACCCTCACCTTCCGCTACGACACCTACGTCTACAACTGATCTGGCGCCACTTCCGCATCTGGGGCCGCGACGTGGTCGGGATCGCTCGGCTCCACGGGCCGAGGCCCAGCGTCGGCCTGGGCGTATTCGGCCAGCACGGCCGCGCAGCGCGACTCCCAGCTCTCGGCCGGGATGCCCATGCGGGCAAAGGGCTCGGTCAAATCCGCGGGCATGGGCGCGACGAAGGTCAGGGGCACCTGGGTCAGGGGGTGATGCAGGCGCAAGACCCAACAGTGGAGGGCCATGCGCCGCAGGTTGAAGCGCTGGCGGTGGATCTCGGTGTGCTCCGTCTTGCCGTACTTGGTGTCACCGATCAGAGGATGGGTGATGTGCTTGAGGTGACGCCGCACCTGGTGCAGGCGCCCCGTCATCGGGTGGGCCTCCACCAGGGAGTAGCGCTCGAAGGTGGCCACCCGGGTGAAGTGGGTCACGGCGTCGACCCGCGGCCCGCCCTTCTGGCGAGGGATGGGATGATCGATGGTGCCCGCCTCGGGGGTGATGCCGCGGACGAAGGCAAAATAGCGCTTCTCCATGGCGCGTTGGTCGAACATCATCCCCAAAGCGCGGGCCATCTCCTGCCGGGTCGCCACCAAGAGCGGGCCGCTGGTGGCCCGGTCCAGGCGGTGGACGGGGTAGGCCTTGCGGCCCACGTGATCTTGCACCAGGTCGAGGGCCACCACGGGATCATTGCCCCAGCCGCGGTGCACCAAGAGACCCGAGGCCTTGTTCATGACCACGAAGTCGTCCTCTTCGTAGAGCAGCTCCAGGCTGTGCTTGTCCTTGCGCATGAGCTTCCTTTGGTCCGCTGCCAGCGCAGCGCTGGCGGCGCACCCTAACAAAAGGAAGCGTGCGGCGATAGTCGCGAGGGGCCGGGCTTGAGCCCGCCTCACTCACTCCCAAGCGTTGACGCAGGTGCGCTCGCAAAGACCTCCCTCACAGCGCAGCTCAGCAGCGCAAGGACGCTGGGCCGAGCAGCTCTCGCCCAGCATCGCCTCCGCGACGCACTGCGGCGCCTCCTCCACCACTCTACAGACCAGGCCCGGGACACAGGAACCAGGCTCGCAAGTCTCGCCGAGCTGCGCGGTCCTGACAGCGCACACCGGCACCGCCGCCGTGAGATCGCACCACAGGCCGTTGCCACAGTAGACGTCCACACCACAAGGCTCGCCTTCGCCGCGGCCAAAGATCGGCGCCACACACAACCCATCGAGGCAACGCAGGGGCGAGCGACAACGGGCCTCGAGGCCACAGGCCTCACCGGGCTCCCGTCCGAGTCCACAGACGCCCGCCACGCACTGCAAAGCGATCTCGCAATCCGAGCTATCGCTGCACGCGCCTCCAGACGCGATCTTGTCGATACAGGTAGCGGACGGGCCACAGCGCTGGTTCACGGGACAGAAGTGGCTGTCGTCGCATTCGATGGTCACGGCGCGGCACACGCCAGGGCAGGTATCGAAGGCACGACAGGCGTGATAGGGGGCGCAGTCATGGTCGCTGTAGCAGGCTTCGCCGTCCTGGGCTTGGCCGCTCAAGGCGTTCTGGCACGCATAGAGGCTGGGACGGGCGATGGCGGTCCACACCTCGGCGCAGGCCACGTTGCTGAGAGCCGCGGTACACTGGGCGGCGGCTGCGGCGTCAACCGTGGTGCCACGCTCTTGGGGCGAAAAACCGCTCCACCCAGAGAGGGCACGTCGGCACAGCGCCTCGTCCGTTGGCAGCATGCCCAGATCACAGCGTTGGTTCATCGCACACCACGCGTCGATGTAGTCGTCGATGATGGCGTTGAAGGTCGAGGTGTCGGGGCGCGTGCTCTCGGTCTCATCGCATCCAAGACCAAGCACACCGAGGAGGAAGAGAGCGGAAACGAGTAAGAGTGTCCGGTTCATGTAGCGACTCCTGAGCAGGGTGGGAAAGACAGCGGGGAAAAGGCGCAACGTACCTTTCACTCTTCGGTGAAGAGGCTAGGGTCGTAAGGCAGGGGGGTCATCTCGTCGAGGTTGAAGTCGAAGGTGGTCGAGGCGTAGTGACAACTGTCTACTTTCTTGCGGGCCACTTTCTTCGTCATGCGGTACATGCGCTGGCCCACGGCGATGGTGATGGTGTTGACCCCACCTGGAGGGCAGGGTCCGCTGAAGTAGTAGCAGGACTCACCGCGCCTGGGATCGCGGATCTGCCGGGCCATCCCGCTCGATGAGCTCACATGGACGCCGTCGACCTCGATGGAGACGCCCTGCTCGGTCACGCACAGGGTGTGGCACTCGATCTCATATTCGAGACACTCGCCGCCGCAGCTTGGAAGGAACAGAAAGAAACCTAACCCCATGGCCAAATAGTACTTCGTCATAATCACCTCAATTTAGCTACTTCGTTATTTCCAGGCACAACAGAATCACATTTAGGGTACCTGATGACATATCAACTCAAATCCATCGCTAACCCAACCGCTTCTAAGTCTCAGGCCAACGACCACGGAGTTTGTTGGGCAAGTAGTAGAAAATGATGTACCTAAATGTGAATTGATACCAATAGCAAGTGGTGTAAGAGGCAGGTAGGGGCCCCAGGATGCAACATCATGTTTTTTGCAAACGACAGTACTAACCGAGTGTAGTAAATTACTTGCCTTCCCTGAAAGACCACTCAGAAAGTACCCATAGGGGCAAAGGCGAAAAATCTGCTGTCGATTGGCATCATTGACCAACACTTCGTTTACATACATATGAAAAGAATCTCCATATATACCTGTCGTGTAAAAGTCCGTGTCATAGGAGCCGACTGATACCACGACTAGACCTGAAACAAAGCGCATCGAAGAATGCGACCATCGGCCGCAAACAAGGCCCAAATTCCCAACGTCACCGCCATAGCCATTCGAACCTATGATGCCTACTGCAGAAAAGGTAGGTGGGCAGCGCAATTGACTCAGACTCCCACCGCTGCCTCCGATCCAGCTCCCGCGGTAGAACGCCCCCGGGGGAAGACTAGTCAATGGATCCGCAAGCGGTTGCCAAACAGGTCCGTCGGGATCACTATGGGCAATCGTTCCGGTGTCGGACGAAAAATACGAAGGGAGATATGCAGCTGAATTGGTGTACCAGTACGAGCCATTCGGGTAAGTTGTCCATCCACTACATCCGCCAAAACAAAAGGCGCCATGAACACCACCCTTCACCCGATTCCTTTGCCCATTTACCAAACTAAGAATGGGCCCACCAGAAGACCCTGGCTGGGTATCAGCTCCATGAAACTCAAAACAATTATCATAGCCAGAGCCAGTGAGACAGCCGTAGTCTCTATTATATATGCTTCCATCAGGGGACAAGATGACCCGCTCTTCTACACCAGGACTCAACGAGTTACGCTGCAGAACATACATTGAATTTCCATTTGAAAACATACCTGATTCATGATAGAGCCTCCCCCAAATATCTGCGGGGAAAACACTTTTTCCCAAAATTGTTTTCGGGGGACAATAAAAATATACGATATCTCGATATCCATGATTGCTATTCCCATAACTCGTCGGTGAAACGCATTGCCATTGACTCAAAGTTGCAAATGGAACCGAGTTTGCATCACTATAGTTAATTCCGTGGATCTGAGCCAGTCGAGTGCGCGCATACTGATACGCTATCGGTGGTGAAGCTATCATTCCAAAGTTAACATCAACCGTGCTGGGATAAGACTTAGATCTCCAGGCATGGTGCGACATCGTAAAGTAGAAATCACCTTGCAACCAACCACTCGATGCCCCCAATTGATTGAAAGAAGCCTTTCCTATGGCCTTTCCATATTGCGAACCGATATCGTAGGTATTAACAAAAGAAGCCCAATAATCAATCACGTTCCAATTTACCGGTGACAGCCATACAGCCTGTTGGATGGTGTCCATTTCGGGTTGCTTTGAGTCAAACCATGACGTGTTTTGTTTGCAAATACCGTTGACGCAAAGATGACCAATCTCACACGCATCGCTTGATTCACACATTTGACCTGACTTAATTCTGTAGCTACAAACCCCATCAGTTTTCTCACAAAAAAGACCGTTGCCACATCTCAGCCAAACATCATCACAAATATCTCCAAGACCAAGACCAAATTGCGGTGCTCTACAAATCCCGTCATGTTCACAACGAAGACCGCGTTCACAACCAAGCTGTTCACTACACTCATTCCCAAGGGCTGACTTCTTAACACAAAGATTATCCACACATATCAGATCTTTCTCACACTCATAACTATTCTCGACACCTTTACATTTCTGCTGTTCCTTCAAACGTGGAACACAACCGCCATCGATACAATTTTCATTCAACTCACAATTTCCAACGACATTATTCATTGAGTCGGCACATTGACGCACAACCCGCTGGCAAACACCAGAAGCGGCTTCCAATGCGAATTCACAATAGTGGCCAAACTCACAGTCGTTGTCCGAACTACAGGCGTCTCCCACTGTCAATGCTCCAGACAACACCGTCGAACAAAGTAACGCAATCTCGGCGGTGGGGTGGGAAAAAAACTGCCATGCGTCCACACAGGTTAGGCTAGAAAGACGCAAAACACATTCGTGTGCTTTTTCGATGTCAAAGCGAACTCGGCCTTTTTCCAAGTCAGCAGATAAACGATCAACAACCAGCATATTGCCAACAAACTCGGCACATGCTTCACTTTCCTGAGGAAGAATGCCAAGGTTGCACTCCAAATTCAATTCACATGCGAATTCAGAAACCTTTTTTACGTAATCTACAACCTCCTGTGGCCATTCTGCGACCAAACCGCGGCTAGGCTGTTCCTCAGCACATCCCAGACAGACAGACAGACAGACAGACAGACAGACGCATATGCTCCTCCATAGCATGGACTATTCATTAGCACAGGCTATTTCGGAGTTTCGCTGTTGTCAAGAGAAATCTCCAAACAAATTGTCTAGCACCAATCCGCACGCGTCCGCAACTCGGGTTGGTTGTGTCAACCCAGTTACTCCAATAGCATCTCCAGCGCCGCCAGCGCCTCAGCGCAGGCCCGCAAGCGGCGCAAAGCCGCCAGGATCTGGGCGCAAGTGCGGCGCGCTGCGGCGTCCAGAGGCCGGCGCACGCGCCAACGGGCCAGCAGCCACCGCTCGAGCGGCCGGTAGCCGCCGACCTCCCAGCGCCACAGCGCCGCGTCAACGCCAGGGAGGCTGAGGCCATTGCCCAAGTCCACCACGCCGCGGCGCGGGTCATGGCGCGGTCTTTCGCGCCAGGTCCACGGCGCCGCGCACGCCTCGGGCCCGTGGAAATCAGAAGATAAGTCGACCGATTGTTCCGAAAAATCGACGAAGAGCGCCGTGATCGCGTGCCCCAACTTGGCCAGGGGCACCAAGTGCTCGCGCCGCGGACGACGCGGTACGGGTGGGAAGCCGCCGCGCAGGGCGTCCCCGAAGTGCGCGCCATAGGCCGGGCTGTGCATGAGGCCTACCCAGAAGGCCAGGATGTCCTCGGGGCCCAGGTGGGTCGCGAGATCGCCGCGCCCGCCTGCGCGCCAGGTCCAGCCGCCCGCGCTGAGGAGCCCGTCGAGGTAGGCGGGGTCGAGGTTGAGCAGCGGCGCTGCCTCGGGCTCGGGAGGCGGGAGGTAGAGGGGCAGCAGGTAGTCTTGGCCGCGGTTGCCCAGGTAGAAGGTGCCTTTGCAGATGGGCCAGCGGCTGACGCCGAAGTGGCTCACCACGGGGCTGACCACTTGGCGGTTGACCATGAGGCCGAGGTTGGGGCCGGCCAGCATGGGGCCCGAGACGGCGTGCTTGGGGTAGGCCAGAAAGCCGTGGCTGCGGCCGCTGTAGTAGGTCCAGCGCAGGTCGAAGGGGCGGTAGAGGATGGGCACCACCCGCTCGGGGGCGACGCCGTGGTGGCGCAGGTCGGCTTGGGCGCGCGCCAGCTTCCAGTCGCGCCCGTCGGGGCCCAGGGCGAAGTGGGCCCGCGCCTGCGCTTCGTCCAGCTCGGCCAGGAGGCGCACCCGGGCCAGCATCTCCTCGGCGGTGAAGGCCACGCACAGGGCGTCGCGCTGCGTCTCGATGCCCGAGCTGTAGCGGCTCACCGCTTGGTCGACGCCAATCCAGCCCGTCTCGCCCGCGCGCGTCGCCCCCGGACGGTGCCAGTGGAAGGCCGGCGCGCGTGGCGCGAAGTGGGCCGAGTCGCGCCGCCAGGCCCCTACCTCCGCCGTGGCCACGGCCTGCAGCTTCTCGACGCGGCGGCCAGCTACGGCGCGATAGGCGTGGCTCTGGCTCGCCCCCGCCGCCCGGCTCAGCACGGCGACGCACACCCCCTGGGCAATGGGGAACACGTTCTCATCGCGCCCCTGCCCGCGCTCACCTTTGACATCCCCACCCAAATCAATCAGCCAGCGCCGCGCAAAAGTCTCCCCCAGAGAGCGCCGCATCTGGCGCAGGGTCACGGCGTCGAGCAGGGCCCGGTTCACCACCACGCCGAGCACCGCCACGGGCGCCTCGGCCAGGGCCGCCTGGGCCGCCCGCACGAACTTCCACTCCTCGCGCCCCACATCGCTCTTCTTCTCCGCCATGCCGTGGCGGTAGGCCTGCATCAAGGTCTGGATCCACCTCCCGTGGTCGCGCGCCGGGCCATAGGGCGGGTTGCCAATGACCACCGTCGGGGCCAGAGGCGACGCGGCAGCAGCAGCGCCCATGCTCAGCCCGCACGCCAAGGCATCGCCCCAGCGCAGGGCCACCTGGGGCAAGTCGTCCGAGTTCCAGCCCGTCTCCCGCAGCACCAAGCCCAGGTGCAGGTGGCACACCGCCCAGGCGGCGAGGTCCAGCTCGCGCCCAGCGAGCCGCTCTTGGCACAGGGCCCGGGCGTAGTCGCGCCAGGCGGCGCGGCGCGCCGCTGGCGCCATCTCGTCTTGTGCTGCCAGCCACTTGGCATGGACGAAGCGGAGCAAGCGCACCAGGAAGGTCCCCGTGCCCGTGGCGAAGTCGAGGACCCGCACCGCTGGCGCGTCGTGGGCCGCGTCGGCCGCGGGCGCGGTGCGCGTCGAGGCCAAGCCCAGGGGATCGCCCAGGTGTTCTTGCAGCTCCGCATCCACCGCGGCGAGGATGAAGTCCACCACCGCGTCTGGGGTGTTGTAGACGCCGCGCTGCTGGCGCTGGGCGGGCGCGTAGGCGGCCAAAAAATGCGGATAGAGATGCAAGAGGGGATCGGAGGCGGCGGGATCGGCGGCGCTCACCACTTCCAGAGGCGCTGCGGCCAGCAGGGCGTGGATCTGCTGGAGAGCATTGGCTGTGCGGGTTGCCGATGTGTGGCGAGCTGGGCCTTCGAGCAAGGCCGCCGCCTCTCGCCACAGGGCCGCCAGCCAAGGGCTGGTGCTCGGCAGGGCGCCGAGCAGGGCCGCGGCCCCATCACGACCTGGCGCGAGGCGGCCTTGGTGAGTGAGGCCGTGAGCCACCAGCAGCGCGTAGCTGAGGCAGCGCGCCACGGCGCAGGCGAAGTCTGGCGGCGCCACCCCTGCAGGTGCCAGCGCCATGAGGCGCCGCGCCCCGGGGTCATCGGCGGCGCCCGCGTCACTGAGGACCTCGCGGAGGCCCTGTGCCGCGGCGGCCAGTGCTGCGAGCAAGGGGGAGGGCAAGAGGAGACCGCCGGTTATTTGCGCCGCAGGATCAGGTAGTCGAAATCGCTGTCCTCGTTGGGGCCGCTGGTGTCGCTGGAGAGGCGCCACACCATCTCGTCGCCCTTCTGGCAGAAGGGGTAGCGCTCCAAATTGTCCCCACCGCCGATGCGCACTTGGTCACCTTCTACGGCATAGGCCTGCACGATCTTGGCTGTCGAGCCCACCATGACCACCGTGCAGTGGCAGGCGCCCTCGATCTCCTCACAGGTCGCGTTGCCCGGGTTCTGTTTGTCCCAGCGCAGGTCCAGCTCGGTCTCCCACCCGGCGCAGCCCGTCAGGTTTTCGTCGTAGTCGCAGCCCGGCGGAAAGGTGTAGGCGGCGATCATCTCGATGTCTTGTTTGTTGAAGGTCACCTCCAGGCCATCGAAGGAGAGGGTCTGGGCCACCACGGTGTGGATGCTGTTCAGGCGCGCCCCATCACAGCTCTCCTCATAGACCGGTGACGCGTTGGCCGGGTGACACATGGTCTCGACCTCCCAGGTCCCCTCGGGATCGCCGCCGCAGGCCGAAAACGTCGACTGGACCTTGCGACAGGCCTGGATGGGATCGAAGCTCTCTTGGTCGTCGTCGTCGCAGGCCACTCCGGCCAAGGCTACGACAAGCGCCGCTGCTGCCACGAAAAAGGTGCGCATAGACTTTCTCTCCGCCAACAGCTTCCGAACCGCTCGGAGCATGAGCGGCATCAGACCCCGACTGTCACCTGAGTGTCAAGTGGCGCTTTGCCCAACAAAGCGCCGTGGATTGACCTGCCCTTCGCCGCCGCGGCCGTGGTCGCTGCCGCGCAAAGGGTGTATCCTCACGGCCGCGTAGCGAGGCGCGTGCTTGCGCCGAGCCCAAACCAAGGAGCACTCCCATGGAAAAAGAAGCCTTCATCGCGCGTCGCCGCGACCTGCGCGCCGCCCTCCCCGATGGGGTCATCCTCGTCATGGGCAACGATGACAGCCCGCGCAACTACGCGGCCAACACCTACCCTTTCCGCCAGGACGCCTCTTTCATCTATTACACCGGCCTGCATCGCCTCCCCTCGGCGGCGCTGCTCATCGATCCCGAAGGCGGCGAGCGCCTCTTCGGCACCCCACCCCACCCTGACGACGTCATCTGGCATGGGCCACACCTCACCTTGGCCGATCACGCCACCCACGCCGGCATCGCCCAGTGGGAGGATATGGCGCGTTTGGCCGAGGTCCTGACCAAGTGGCGGCACACAGGCGCCCGCATCCACTACCTCCCCCCCTACCGCGGCGAGCGCTTGCTGCGCCTGGCCGCCCTTCTCTCCCTCCCGCCAGCGCAGGTGCAGGCCGAGGTCTCCCGTGAGCTGATGCGGGCCGTGGTAGACCAACGCAACCACAAGAGCCCCGCCGAGGTGGCCGAAATCGAAGAAGCCCTGAACCTCACCCATCGGATGTTCGCCGCGGCCGAGGCGGCCCTCGCCCCGGGGCGCAGCGAAGCCGAGATCATGGCGGCCCTGGTCGGACCCGCCTTGGCCATGGGAAGGGCCACCTCCTTCCTCCCCATCGTCACGGTGCGCGGTGAGGTCTTGCACAACGAGGGCTACGACAACACCTTGCAGGCGGGCGATCTCCTCCTCTGCGACTGCGGCACCGAGTCCGAAGGGGGTTACGCCTCGGACATCACCCGCACGTGGCCCGTGAGCGGCGCCATGAGCTCGCGCCAGAGTGAGATTTACCAAGTGGTCCTCTCAGCCCAACAGGCCGCCATCGCCACCGCCCAGACCCCAGGGCGGAGCAACTTGGAGGTGCATCTGGCGGCGGCCCGCGCCATCACCACTGGGCTCGGCGCCCTGGGGCTGATGCAGGGCGACCCCGACGCGGGGGTGGCCGCGGGGGCACACGCCCTCTTCTTCCCCCACGGTATCGGCCATATGCTCGGCCTCGATGTCCACGACATGGAGGACCTGGGCGATCTCGTCGGCTATGGCGAAGGAAAACCACGCAGCCAGCAATTCGGGCTCGCCGCCCTGCGCTTGGCCCGAACGCTGGAGCCGGGCCACGTCATCACCATCGAGCCGGGGATCTATTTCATCCCGGCCCTGATCGAGCGCTGGGCCGCGGAGCGACGCCACCAGGCCTTCATCGATTACGACAGAGTCCAGACCTATGTCGGTTTTGGTGGCGTCCGCATCGAAGACGACCTACTCATCACCGCCGAAGGGGCCCGCGTCCTCGGGCCCACCATCCCCAAATAGACCCACCAGGAGAGACACCTTGCGTTTGCTCGACAAAATCACCGCGGCCGCGACGGCGGGCCCTGAACCCTCCCACTTCTCCGTGGCAGAGTTGGAAGCCTCCCTCGGCGGCGCCCACGACCAAGCCATCTTCGCCGCCGGTAGGCAGCGCCTCCTCGGGGTCTTGGGCAACGCCTGTTACCTCCGCGGCATCATCGAGCTCTCCAACGCCTGTCGCAAGAACTGCTATTACTGTGGCCTGCGCCGCGACAACCACGCGGTTGAGCGTTACACCATGCGCCTCGACGAGGTGCAGGCCTCCCTCGAAGAGGGCTACGCCGCAGGACTGCGCTCCTTCCTGGTGCAGTCTGGGGAGCTCCTAGGCGAGTCCCACCTCGCCTTGGTCGAAGCCATCCTGCGCTGGACGGCCCAGCGCTGGGGCGATGGGGTGCGCATGGTGTTGTCCTTGGGCGAGCTGCCACCGGCTTGGCTCGAGCGCCTCCGCCGCGCCGGAGGCCACCGCTACCTCCTGCGCATCGAGACCAGTGACCGTGCGCTCTACGCCAAAATGCACCCCCAAGACGACGCGCACGACTACGGCGAACGCTGGCAGGCCCTCCAAGCGCTGCGCGCCGGCGGCTGGCAGACCGGCACGGGCGTCCTCATCGGTGTGCCCGGACAGAGCCTGCACTCCCTCGCCCAGGACCTCCTCCTCATGCAGGAGCTCGACATCGACATGTGCGGCATGGGCCCCTACGTCGAGCACGACGCCACCCCCATGGCCCACTGGCCTGAGGTGCGCCTCACCTTGGATGAACGGGTCGATCTGGACCTGCGGATGATCGCCCTGATGCGCCTCATGCTCCCCACCATCAACATCGCCGCGACCACAGCGCTGCAGACCCTGGCCGTCGACGGTCTGGAGCGCGGCCTCAACGCCGGCGCCAACGTCTTCATGCCCAACATCACCCCCCTGGCCTACCGCACCCACTACAACCTCTACCGGGGCAAGCGTCAGGTACCCGACACCCTCGACGTGATCATCGCCCGCATGGGCGAGCGCTGCGCCGCCATCGGCCGCGAGATCCGCCTGGGCGAAGCAGGCGACTCCCGCCACTTCCTGGAACGCACCACCCCCTGAGGCGACGAGCCCCATGTCCACCTCCTTCCACTCGGCCTTGCGCCGCACCTTCGAGCTCGCCGTGGCCGCCCGCGCCGCGGGCCACCATCCCTTCGCCGCCATCCTCCTCGACAGCGAGGGGCGGGAGATCTTGGCCGCCACCAACGCCGTCGGCCAAGACGAAGACCCCACGGCCCACGCCGAGCTGCGCTTGGTGCAGCAAGCGGTCCTGCGCTGGCCCGCGGCGGCGCGGCGCCACCTGACTCTGGTCAGCAGCACCGAGCCCTGCGCCATGTGCGCCGGTGCCATCTACTGGGCGGGCTTCGGCCGCCTGGTCTATGGCCTGAGCGAGCGGCGCCTGGCCGAGCTCACCGGCGCCGACCCAGCCAATCTCACCCTGCGTCTGCCCTGCCGCGAGCTCTTCGCCCGCGGCCAGCGCGCCATCGAGGTCGTGGGGCCGCTGCTGGAAGAGGAAGGCGAGCGCGTCCATGCGGACTTCTGGCACACCACATCGCCTTGACACGCCAAGCGCGTGCGGTTAATGGGCCTGCACCGCTGGCGCGCGAGGCGCCACATCTGTCGCGGTGCAGTGGTCCTTGGCGAGCCCTGCGCTGCCATGGCACTGATCGCCACGCTGAGGAGTGTCCGATGAAAATGCTGTGGTCGTTGGCTTTGATGGTTGCGTTGGTGATGGCTGCGGGCTGCGAAGAGAAGCCCAAGGAAGAGAAGAAAGAGGCCAAGGCACCCGCTGAGAAGGGGCAAGCGCCAGAGGCGCCCACAGAGGCGCCCGTCGAAGCGCCCGCTGCGCCAGCAATCCCCGGCGAGGCCGCCCTGCAGGAGCTGCTCACGGGCTTGGAGAAGGGCGTCGCCGCAGGTGACCTCGACGCCATCTTTGCCCTCATGCCCACGCCCGAAGCCTATGCGGACTGCAAGCTCGCCAACCGCTCCGACGCCGAGGTGACCCCAGAGATGATCTCCGAGTCGGTGTCCCTCTTCCAGCGCACGGCCGAGATGAGCATGGCCAACGTGATGAAGAAAGGCGAAGCCCGACAAGTGCTGGCCGTGGAACACGCCATCGACGAGAAGGTGAACACCATCCTCGGCTTCTCGGAGTACAAAGTGCTCGAAGATGGCTGCCCCGTGCCGGCGGTGGCTTCGGCCGTGGTGTGGCTCCAGCCTGAAGGCGAGAAGGTCTACGGCGCGCGCTTCATCCTCCGCGGCGGCGAGAAGGGTTGGTTCGTCGAGAGTGGCCGCCAAGACTTCGCCGAGTGCGCTCAGGCCCTCTACCAGGGCACCTTCATCTGCCAGAAATTGGGTGAGAAGTAGTTAGCTAAAGGCTAGATTGTAATCGATATTTTCGAAAGTGCGGCAGGGTCCACGCCCCAAATGTCAGCGTCGCCACGGCCGTCAGGCTCCCGGAAATCAGGAAGATGGCCGAGAGATCCCAGACCACCGCGGCGTAACCCAAGGCCACGGAGCCGATGGCGATGCCGATATCGTAGGCGGTAAAGACCAAGGCGTTGGCCGCCCCCCGGCGATCCGCCGTAACCAGATCGATGGCCATGGCGTTGAAGGGTGGCATGACGACGCCAAAGCCCAGGCCGAGCAAAGTCGCCCCGACGAGGGCCATGACCGTCCCGGTGGCGCCACTGAGCAGGAGCCAACCGGCCATGAGGAAGGCTAAGCCAGCGAAGATGGGAGACTTGGGTCCAAAGCGATCGTACCAGCGACCGCCCCAGAAGCGAATGGCCAAGACGGCGACGGCGTAACTCGAAAACAGGGGTCCAGACGAAGCAAAGCCCAGCTCGCGGGCGTAGAGGGGGACGAAGGTCACCCAGCCGCCAAAGCCCACGCACAGCAGCAGCATGAAGACGAAGAGGCGCAACACCTTGAGTTCGAAGAGGCGGGACCACTCGAAGCGGATCCCCGGCGCCTTGACCGTCGGCGTGCGAACGGCAAAGAAACAGAGCCAAGCCCCGACGGCCAACACGAAGCACAGGGCGAAGAGCAGGTCATAGCGGGTGTCGTGCAGGACCCAGGCCCCCAGCATCGGGCCAATGGACAAGGCCAAGGGCATGGCCAGACCATAGTAGCCCATGGCGCTGCCCCGACGCGTGGCCGGCACTAGGTCGGCCACCACCGTGGCCGAGGCGACCCCGATCATGCCCCAGGCGGCGCCGTGCAGAAGGCGACACAGGGTCAGCATTTGCAGGCTGTCAGCAAAAAAGTAGAGGAGCATGAAGGCGGCAAAGAGCCCCGAGGACCACAGTTGCCATACCCGGCGACCGTAGCGGTCCAGGAGGTAACCGGCAAAAGGACGCAAGAGCACGGCCGTGAGCGAAAACGACCCCAGGACCAGCCCCACCTCATCGCTGCTGCCGTCCAGAACATCCGTGATGAAGAGGGGCAGCGCCGGGAGCAGGCAATAAAAGGAAAAGCCCTGGAGAAAGGCACCCAGCACCAATAGCGTGAAATCACGCGTCCAGATCGAAGGCTGCGCCGTCATGAGCACACCAACCGCTGCTGCCGTGGGTGGTCACCACCCCGGATGGGCGGGACCTGGCGCCTTTCTACGCCCCTCGACGCCAAGGTGCAATGCTGCTTTGTCCGGAGCCTAAAGGCCGCCCGCGCTGGGCCGCACCTCCTTGTTCTTACGCATGTTGTACTTTATTTGCAGACACTTGAGACCTCACCCCCCCTTCCCCCCCTCTCCATGAATGGCGAGGGGGGGGCTTTTCTCGTGGGCTTTCTTCTCC
>CAYVQF010000023.1:0-73302 GCA_964454015.1 uncultured Myxococcales bacterium | reverse complement strand
ATGATTCCGGCGCCTTGTCGATCCTCTGGAACTATGCGCTACACGCTCCTAGGGCGCGGAAGAGCCAATAGGTCACGCCGAGCCACACCAAGACCATGAGCACGTTGAAGGCGGCGATGCCCTGGACGCCCAGCCCCAGGAAGGTGGATCCTACGATGACCACGATACCTGAGAGGAAATCGCCGAAGCGGACGAAGAAGGTGTCGATGGCCTGCTTGGCTTTGTACTTCTCTTCCCGTGAGGTGCGCAGCCACAGCATGGCCTTGGCCGTGTTCATGAGGGAGTAATCCGTGGCGTTTTCGGCGGTCTTGGCCCAGCGCATCACGGCGAAGGCGACACCGCCAGCGGCCAAAGCGTAGACGCCGAGGGCGACCAAGGGCAGGGCCAAGACCAGCCCGCGGACACCAGCCACTTTGACCACGCGCGAGACGACCACCGCCTGCAGGACGAAGGTCACGATGTTGACCCAGAAGTAGTAGCTCGCATAGAGCGCGCCGATGGTGGCGCCGAGGCTGAGTGAGGGATCGGCAGCGACCTGTGCTTTGGCTGCGTCGACGGCGTACTCCGAAAAAATGTACTCACCCGTGGTGTTGACCAAATTCAGCAACAAGATGAGCAGGGCCAGCAGCCGCAGATAGGGCGAGTGCAGGACCAGGGTGAAGCCGCCGCGGAGGCCGCGGTCACTGGGTTCGGGCGGGCGCTGGCTTGGCTTGGGCGTTCGCCTGTGGACGAGGGCGATCAAGGCGAGAAAGAAGCACAGTGCCACGGCCGTGACCAAGATAATCAGCGCTGGATCTTGCTCCGCGGCGAAGAGGCGCTCGGCGACTAGAGAGCCGATGGGGGCGCCCAGGGTAGCGCCGATGCCGATGAAGGGAAAGAGACGCTTCCCCGCTTCCTCTGTGTAGATGTCGTTGGCAAAGGACCAGAAGAGGGCGATCATGGCCACGGAGAAGACCCCGACCCAGATGAAGAACACGAAGCCCGTAAAGGGAAGATGGAGCTGCATGGCCAGGTAGAAGAGGCCGATGTTGGCAAAGAAGAAGGCCGTGACCGCGAGGACCAGTGAGGCGCGCGCCAGGCGGCTCGCCACCCAGGCAAAGAGCGGCACGAAAGCCATCAAGACCAGGGCCTGGCCGGCGGCGGCGGCGGCCCTGAGCTGGGGACCGCGTTGCATGCTGAGCACGTCCTTGAGCCACTGGGGGATGCGCCAGCTCTGGAGCAGGAGCATGTCCTCCTCGGCCGAAGCCAGAATCAGCGGCTCACGCAGGGCTTTGAGCACGTAGTAGCCGACGAGCAGCGAGAAGATCGCTAGCAGCATGCACAGGGCGGGTAAGGATTCACCGCGGCGCAGCTCGGTGAAGACCCCGAGCGCCTTCTCCAGTGAACCGCGCGCAGGCTGCTCCGCTTCTGAATGCGACGCCTCGGCCATCTTTCCTCACTCGTCCATTGGTTGCGGCCGACAACTTGCGGCTTGCAGGTTGCGGTGTTCCGGGTTATGCCACCGCTGTAGGCCGGCGGCAAGGTCCGTGCGCGAGGGCCAGAGCAGGGAGAAGCGATTGGTGGCGGCGGTACATTGGGAAATTTGGCGCTGCGAGACGGCGTGGTGCGATGACGAGGTCTTGGCCACTTGCGCCAAATACCTCAGCGATGATGAGCGTGGGCGGCTCGAGGCCGCCGCCTCGACGACGCGACGCTGCGAGTTTGCCTTGGGACGCGGGCTCTTGCGCTGGGTGCTCTCGCAGCACGCGCCCCTCTTGCCCAAGGCCTGGCGTTTTGCCCTGGCCGCGAGCGGCAAGCCCTATGCCCTGCTCCCGGCGCCGCAGCCGCCGAGTATTGCCTTCAACCTGGCCCACAGCGGCGGCGCCATCGTGTGCGCCGTGGCCCACGGCGCGCACGCCGTGGGTGTGGACATCGAGGATCACACCCAGGAGCGCCAGTGGCAGGCCATCGCCCGGCGCTGGTTCGCGCCCACCGAGCTGGCGCACCTGGAAGCCCTCGCCCCGGAAGCGGCGCGGGATGCTTTCTGGGACCTGTGGACCATGAAGGAGGCGCGGGCCAAGGCCCTCGGGGAGAGCGTGGTGTCTGAGCTGGGGCGGCCCCTCGCCGCGGCCGAAGGCCGGCACTTCCTCGCCAATCTGCCGCCCAGCCACCGGGTGGCCGCTTGGGTCATCGCGGCGGATCGCCACGCCCAGTGGGATGCGCCGGCTTGTTTCGACACGGTGCCCTTCATCTGGACCCAGGAAGTGCAGTGGACGTCACGTCCGTGGCCTGGCCTTTGAGCGCTGGTAGGCCTGCGCACCTCGCCGAGCACTGGTCAACCACTTGTTGACGTAGCCCGGGTGGAGGTCCATGATGCGCCCGTTCGGCGGATGTCGAGCAAAGGCACACGGGAATTGCTCGGACGGGAGAGGATGGCGTCATGCTGATAGCGGCAGTGGTAGGTGGCGTGGTGGTTCTGGCGTGGGTGTTACTCAACTGCAAGACGTCGCGGCCAGACGGTACGCTGATCGCTCGGGTGCACCCTTATAGGATGATGCTTGGTCATATCATGCCCCATCGCGACGATGCGGTGGTGTACTTCGACACCTACGCGCGGGCGGACAAGCTGTTGGCTTATGTCGCCAAAGCGCGCGAGCACTTTCACTGCGACATGACGCATTGTCTGGTGGCGGCTTGCATGATCGGCCTGACCCGGGCGCCGCGCATGAACCGCTTCGTCGTTGGGCGTCGCCTCTATCAGCGCAACCACCAAGCGATCACTTTCAGCGCCAAGCGCGTGCGCAAGGATCACAGCGCCAAGCTGACGGCCATCAAGACCACCTTGAGGGAGGGCGAGACCTTCCGGGACCTCGTGACCCGCATCCAGGGGAACATCGAGGTGGAGCGCTCGGGCAAGGAGACCTACGTGGAGAAGGAGATGAATCTCCTGGCGCGGATCCCGCGGGCGGTGATGGTGCGGGCGGTGGGCATTGCCAAGTGGTTGGATTATCACAATCTTCTGCCGGCTTCTTTCATCAAGGGCGACGGCATGTACACCTCCATTTTCGTGGCCAACTTGGGTTCCATCGGGATGGCCGCGGGTTACCACCATCTCTACGACTGGGGGACCTGTCCTCTGTTCATGATGGTGGGTCAGGTCGAGGAGCGGCCGATGGCCGTGGATGGGCAGGTGGTGGTGGAGCGGGTCATTCCCATCCGCTGGTCCTATGACGAGCGCATCGACGATGCGTTGAACACGCGCTATGGGATCGATGCGGTCAACGAGGCCTTGGAGAACCCCGAGGCGTTTTTTGGCTGTCTGGATCCCGACGGCGGTGACGCCCATGCTCTGGACGCTTTTCCTGTGCTCAAGTCCTGAGTGGCGTCGCGCTTTTTGGGCGGCGCGCTGCTGGGGCCACCAGGGGTTGGTGTTTTGCCGCGGCTTGGTTACGGAGGCGCTGGCGGTGTAGCCTGTGCTGCCCCGCGCGCGCAGCTTCGGTTGAGATGCGCTGCTGTGGCGTGGGTGGATCCCAAGAAATGCTTGCACTTGAAGGAGTTTCCATGACCGTATTGGGTCGCAGTGAGATTTTGGCGGAGATCGCCGCGGGCAACATCGCGATCACCCCCTACGACGAGCGACGGGTGGGGCCGGCGTCGGTGGATTTGCATCTGAGCCATGTTTTTCGCGTCTTCGTTCACCTGCCGGCGCAGCTCGCCGTGACCGATGAGACCGACTTTCGCGAGGCGACCAAGGGCTTCGAGGTGCCGCCCGGGGAGTGTCTGGTGCTGCAGCCAGGGCAGACGGTGCTGGGCATCACTCAGGAGCGCATCAGTCTGGCGCCGCATATCTGCGGTTGGCTCGAAGGGCGGAGCCGCTTTGCCCGGGTGGGGCTCTTGGTGCATGTGTCGTCGAGTTTCATGCAGCCCGGGATTTCCAACCATCAGGTGCTGGAGATGAGCAATTTTGGGCCCATTGCCTTGCGGGTCTATCCCGGGACGGCGGTGTGCCAGTTCGTCTTTCAGCGCATCGCCGGTGAGGGGGTCTACGCTGGGGTTTTCCAAGGCCAGACCCCAGAGGACTTTGGGCGCGGCTAGGCAGCGGTCACGGCGCGAGGCGGGGGGCAGCGGTGCGGACTTCAAGTGAGGCAAAGCTCCAGGATGCGCCCCAGCCGCGGCGGTGGGTGCCAGAGGCGCGGCCGCTGCGGCGCGACGGCCGCTATGTGCTCTATTGGATGACCGCGGCCCGGCGCTGGCGCGACAACTTCGCCTTGGAGCACGCGCTGGCGACGGCCACGGCTTTGGACGTGCCCGTGCTGGTCTTGGAGGCGTTGCGGGTGGATTACCCGTGGTCGAGCTACCGGGTGCACCGCTTCTTTTTGGACGGGATGGCGGCCAACCATCGGGCTTTCAGCGCCGCCGGGGTGCTCCATTACCCCTACGTGGAGCCGAGCCCGGGCGCGGGCCGGGGATTGCTGGCGGCGCTGGCGTCTCAGGCGGCTCTGGTGGTGACGGACCATTACCCGGGCCATTTTTTACCCGCCATGTTGCGTGCGGCCGTGGCCAAGGTCGATGCCCGTTTCGAGGTCATCGATGGCTGTGGCCTGTTGCCGCTGCAGGCCGGGGGGCGGGTCTTTACCACGGCGGCTTCTTTTCGCCGTCATCTGCAGAAGTCTTTGGAGCCACACTTGTTGGCCTTTCCGGCGGCTGAACCGCTGTGGCAGCAGGGGCGCTGGCCGGAAGCTGAGGTGGACCCCGGGATCCTGCGGCGCTGGCCGCCAGCGACGTTGGCAGCCCTGGAGGCCGATGCGCCATGGGCGGCGTTGCCCTTTGGGGAGCAGGTGGCGCCCGTGCCGTGTCGTGGGGGCGCCGCGGCGGCTGAGGTGGCCTTGAGGCGCTTCTTGGACCATGATTTGGCCCATTACCTCAGTGAGCGGCAGTCCTACTCCCCGGATCGGAGCTCGAAGCTCTCGGCCTATCTGCACGCCGGCCACCTCAGCCCCCACGGGGTGTGCCGGGCGCTGTGGGCGCAGTGCGGGTGGCACCCCGGGCGTGTGGCAGCCCGGGCCACGGGCTCACGGGAGGGCTGGTGGGGGGCGCCGCCAGAAGTGGAGGCCTACCTGGATCAACTCGTGACTTGGCGCGAGCTGAACTACAACAACGCCTTTGGCGAGCCGCTGCGGTCGCAGACGCTGGAGTCGTTGCCGCGGTGGGCCCAGGCGACCCTGGCGGCGCACGCCGGCGATCCGCGGCGCGAGTGTTACGGGATGGAGGCCTTGGCCAAGGCAGAGACAGAGGACCGGGTGTGGAACGTGGCGCAGCGCCAGTTGGTCAACGAGGGGCGCATCCACAACATGCTGCGGATGTTGTGGGGCAAGCGCATCCTGGAGTGGACTCACAGCCCGCAGGAGGCGCTGCGGGTGATGGTCGATTTGAACAATCGCTTCGCCCTGGACGGCCGAGATCCCAACTCTTATGGGGGAATTCTTTGGGTTTTGGGCAAGTTCGACCGGCCGTGGGTGCCGGAGCGCCCCATTTATGGGACCGTGCGTTACATGAGCTCGGAAGCCACCCGGCGCAAGGCCAAGCTTGGCCGGCTTTAGCGCAAGTCCAACGGCTCGCCTTGGGCGACTTCACCGGCCACGGGGAGGTCAAGCAAGCCGAGGTGTTTCTCCATGGTCTTTTCGAGGAAGAGGGCGTCCTCAGGGGCCGGGAGGCCGGTGAAGAGGTCGAGGCGCCGCCCATTGGTCAAGATCATGCGCACGGAAAAATCTGCGGCAGTCGGTTGGAAGTGCTTGGCGCGTTCCAGGCTGTAGAGCTGGGTGATCTCTGGGCGCGGGACCTCGATGGCGGGGCGCCATAAGGCCAAGGGGCGCTGCAGACGCAGGCTGTGAGGGCCGATCTCGACCTTGGCGGCACGCCCAGCGGCGCGCCAGAAAGCGAGGCTGAGGACTGCGGCCAGGGCTCCGCTGCCGGCGCGCCACAAATTGAGCGCGTCTGCGCCAGTGGCCCACATGGCGGCGCCGTGCCAGGTGACGAAGAAGAGCAGGATGGCCGAGAGCATGCCGAGCCCCCAGAGCCAGGTGCCGTTGCCCATGAGGGGCTGGCGACAGGTCCAGCTCTGCGGGCCCTCGGCGATGACATAACGTGCGCGGGGGCGAAAAGCCTGGGCAGAGAGGTGGCGGGGCGCGGCCTTCTCTGTGTTGTCCGGCTGCGTCAGCGACTCGCCGCCCCAGCCCTCGTGACCGTTCAAGAGCATGGCGCCGCGCAGCAGGGCCAACAAGGCGAGCATGTCCGCTTCGGCGATGAGGGGTTGTTGGCGGGCCAGGTAGGGCGTGCTGGTCACGGGCGCGGCAAAGGAGCGCGTCCGTGAAGCGACGCCGATGCGTACCCATCGGTGCTCGGCGCGCTGGCGCACTTCGAGGTGAAGGGTGGAGTGGCCTGGGGCAGCTTCGCTGTGGCTGAGGATGACGCTGAAGGGGCTTTCGAGGTCGATGGCGACGCGGGAGCGACGGCTCTCGAGGGCCAGGTGGCGAGATTCGAGGACGAGGCTTAGTCCCCCCTCGGAGGTGAGCGCGCGCAGGGTGCCGTCGTAGGCCGGAGGTGGCAAAAAGGCGCAGCCTGTTGGGGGAGGAGGAGAGGTGCTTGGTTCTAATCCAGCCATGGGTCCTGCCGGGAGGGTCGTCGTCCTTTGCCCTGGTGCCGGGCGAAGTGGCTCGCGGGTCGAAGGGGGTGCGCGCGGTGCTGTCGGCCGCCCTCAGCCTTGACGGGCGCAGGCACACACCCTACACCAAGCAAGGGTTGGCGCTAAGCGCGCCAAGAAACGACGCGCAGGCGAAGAGGAGGGGCGGTGCACCACCATGATCACGGCGAACACGGGCACGCGCATGGCCACGAACACGGTCACCGGCCGGCCGCCTCCGCTTCGGTGACGCCCATTCGTCGCGGTGATCACAGCTTTGGCCAAGATCGGCCGCAGCCCGGCGAGGTGCGCTCCCTGGTGGTCTTTGGGCTGACCGTGGTCACCATGGTGGTGGAGATCGCTGCTGGGCTGCTCTTTGGCTCGATGGCGCTGTTGGCAGACGGCCTGCACATGGGATCCCATGCCATCGCGCTGGGGATCGCCGTGTTGGCCTACCGCTACGTGCGCAAGCACGCCCACAACCCTCGCTTCTCCTTTGGGACTGGCAAGGTCAATGCCCTGGCAGGCTTCACCGGGGCGCTGCTCTTGGTGATTTTTGCGGTGGCCATGGCGGCCGAGAGCACCCATCGCTTCTTGGTGCCCGTGGCCATCGATTTCGATCAGGCGGTGCTGGTGGCAGTGGTGGGCTTGGTGGTGAACCTGGTGTCGGTGGTGATACTCGGGCACCACGGCCCCAAAGGTCACCATGGTGGGCATGGTGGGGCGGGAGGGCACGCGGCGCACGATCACAACCTGAAGAGCGCCTATTTTCATGTGTTGGCCGACTCTTTGACGTCGTTGTTGGCCATCGCCGCGCTGTTGATCGGCAAGTATGTGGGCTGGGTGTGGATGGATCCGGCGATGGGGATCCTGGGGGCGGTGTTGATTGTGGTCTGGGCGCGCACGTTGTTGCGGGCGACCTCGGCGGTGCTTCTGGACCACCAGCAGGAGGCGTTGGCAGGGGAGATCTTGCAGTGTGTGGTGGCTGAGCGTCCTGACGTGACGGTGCAGGATCTACATGTGTGGTCGATTGGCCCCGGCATTTATGCGGCGGAGCTGCGGATCGCGAGTGGGGGACACTGTGATGCCGAGATGCTGCGGGCCCTCTTGCCCGAAGATTGTGGTCTGGTGCATCTGACGGTGGAGGTGAGCTGCGCCCATTGCCAGGGCGAGTAGGCCTTGGTGTTCTTGTCACCTCGGCGGGGGCGGGCTACACTGCGCAGGCACCCGCAGGTCCAGAAGAGGGTGGCACGGCGTGGTCGATCTGGGAAGCGATGGACGACTGGTAATGGAAAGAGACTATGCCCCGGGTGACGTGATCTTGGATCGTTACCTGATAGAGGCACCCATTGGTAGCGGCGGGATGGCCATGGTCTTTCGCTGCAAGGACTTGCGGCTGGACGTGGTCGTGGCGGTCAAAGTGCTGCGCGGTGCCTACCAGGACAAGCCAGATGTGGTGCGGCGCTTTCTTCGTGAAGCGAAGGTCCAGGCGCGGCTGCAGCACCCCAACGTGGTGCATGTGACGAACGTAGAGGATCGCCCGGATCTCACCATGATGGTCATGGAGTACATGCGGGGGATGACCCTGGCGGAGTTCGCCAACGCCAAGGGTGGTTTGGACGAACGGGAGGCGCTGGAGCTGTTGCTCCCCATTGCCGATGCGTTGGCCATGGCCCATGAGCGGGAAGTGGTGCATCGCGACATCAAACCGAGCAACATATTTCTGGCCGAGCAAGGTCGCCGCTTGTTGCCAAAGCTCATCGATTTCGGGGTGGCCCGAGAGCTGGATGCCTCCATCACCACGGACTCGACCTTGTTGGGGACGCTTCCCTTCATGAGCTTCGAGCTGGTCCAGTCGGCACGCAATGCGTCTCCGGCGAGCGATGTCTATGCCTTTGGGGTGACCATTTTCCAAGTGTTGACCCAGCGCTACCCCATCGAGGCGCGCACCCTGCAGGACTATGTCTTTAGGCTCATGGAAGTCGATGAGGTGCCGGCTCTGCGCACCTTTTTTCCTGCGGCGACGGAGGAGCTCAACCAGATCGTCGCACGCTGCCTGAAGAAAGACGCCAGCCAGCGTTTTGCCCACGCGGGGCAGTTGTTGCAGGCACTGCGCACCGTGCCGACGGTGCGCAAACAGACTCTGCCGGCGATGGAGGTCATGACCCCCGAACTGGAGCGTCGGATGTTGGCAGAGCGGGCTTTGGTCTCAGGAGAGGGGGCAGAAGCGGCGCTCAAGGCCCACTATGCGGTGCAGCGCTTGCTCGGTGAGACGGCGTTGTGCTGCGTCTACCAGGTGAAGGACGCGCAGGGCCAGGCCTTGCGGGTCAAACAACTCAAAGCTGAAGTGGCCGTCGACGAGGCGACGGCGTTGGCCTTCGTCGCGGCCGTCGAGAGGCAGGGCAGAATCGCTGAGAACAACCCCTTCGTGCAGGCCGTGGTGGCCTTGCACAAGGCGTGGTTGGCCTTTGCGGCGCCTTACGATGAGGGTGGTACCCTCGTCGAGATGATTGGGCGTTACGGTGCGTTCGCGGCACCCTATACGGTGGACGTTTTCATTCTCTATGCCGATGCCTTACGCCAAGTGCATCGCGAGGGGACGGTGCATGGACACCTACACCCACAAAATCTGTACATGGCCCAGCGTCCCAATGGGATCGTGACGCCTTTGTTACTGGACCTGGGCCAACGCCTGCAGAGTCGGCAGGCCATGGGAGATCTGGGCGCGTTGGACGCCGCCTGTGTGGCGCCTGAGCTCGAGATGAACCTGAGCCGTGCCAATGTCCAATCAGACGTCTATGCTTTTGGCATGTGTATGCTGATGGCGTTGCTCGGGCACTCACCCTTTCAAGGCACGAGCGCGGAAGCCGTGTGGGCCGAGGTGCAAGCTCGAGGCGACGGGATCGATGTGGCCCGTCTCTTACCCGGTGTCCCTGATGCGGTGGCGCAGTTAGTGGGATGGTGTATCAGCCCGGCGCCGGCACAGCGATATCAGAACATGGAAGAAGTGCATCGCGATCTGCTGGCTGTGCGGCGTATCTTGAGTGGCTACTGATGGGCAGAGTCCTCGCCGTGCTGATGACGCTCTGCGTCCTGTGCTGCGGGACGGCGGTGGCTTCTGCAACGGAGCTGGGCGAGGGCTTGCGCCAGGTGACGCTGCCGGACCCGTGGCGCGGGCTGACGTGGGGCCAGGACGACGTGAGCGTGTCGTGGCTGGATGCGGGCTTCATCGGTGCGGCGGCGGTGGGAGAAGAGGCGCCTTTTCAGGCGGTGGCGATGCTGACCTACAGGCCCTCGTACCGACTGCGTCGCACCGATGAGGCGGTGGCCTCCCATTTGGCAGCGAGCCGGGGGGCGCTGGCCCTGGTCCCAGAGGTGGAGGTGGTCAGCAGCCGGGTTTTGGCCGGTGAAGGCGGGCCGGTGGCTTTCCTCGATGTCTGGCGCCACGACGGGGCGGTCGCGCGATCCTTGGGCTTTGGGCTGGCGGCGCACGAGCCCCTGCGGCAGTTGTCTTTTGTCGCGCCCTGCGATGAGGGCTTGCTGCAGCTCTTCGTCTTCATGCCCGATCACCTGACGGCGCCGGCCATTGCTGAGGGGTTGTTGCAACAGGTCCCGGCGCATTTTTGTCCTGGTGAGGCCGCGGGAGGCGCGGCGGCTCGAGGTGGCCGCCCCTTTTGGCTGGCAGGTCTGCTTGGGCTCTCCATGGCGCTGGGGGTGATTGTGGGCCTGCGGCTCTGGTTGCGCTGGCGGCGGCGCCGGATGCGGGTGGAGCGAGAGACACTGTTGGGCCACGTGCCGGGGGAGACGCCACGAGCGGCCTGGGAGGATGAGCTGGAGTGAAGTGGGTGGAGCGCGGGCGGGCCGCGAGGATTTGCCTGAGGTGATGTATTCCCCTAGGCTAAGCGCGGGAAATGGGTGCGAACGGATGGGCTGGGGCTGGCCTTTGCCCGCGCTGCCGATCTCTGTTGAGCCTGAGGCTTCCTTCTGTTAGCGTTGAATCGTGGTGTCCCGATTCGTTCTTCGGCCCGAGTGTGCCTGGTGGACGCGGGTCATCTCCCGCATGAAAAGCTAATCAATCCCAGTGGATATTTTGGGTTTCCCAACCGTTCAGAAGTGGCTGGCGGCAGCAGTGGAGGGTACAGTGTTGAATGTATTCAGGTGGCGACTCCTCGCGTTGATGATGGTGAGCTTGATGTTGGCGGCAGGCGCGGTGGCCTGTGACGACGGCGTCCAAGTGACGCCCAAAGATGGCACGACCAACGGCGATGTGCCCGACACGGGCGATAACGGAGAAGGGACGGTCGATCCTGACCTCATCAACCCTGATGGGGAGACGGTGGTTCCGAATTGTCCGCCGACGCCTTGCCCTGGTCCGGCCGATCCATGGTGGATGTTGGACAGCGATGGTGACGGCATCCGCAATCTCTTCGAAGACAAGAATCAGAATTGTATCGTCGATGCAGGCGAGACGAACCCGTGCAACTCCGACTCCGATGGCGACACCATCCCCGACGGCGATGAGGACATCAATCGCAACGGCGTCTATGAGCCCCATCTGGGCGAGACCGATCCGACCAATCCCAGCGATCCCACGCCGGACCGTCGGGATCGCGACGTGGTGTGTAACGCCTCGCTGCTCGAGCAGATCAGCAGTGTTCCTGTCTCGGGGGCCAACTCCAACGTCGCCCTGCCGAGTAGCTATCAGTTCAAGCATTTTGCCAACGCTGGCGCGGCGTTCTCGGATCCGGGTCGGGGCCTCTATGGCTTCATTGTCCAGACCAAGGCCGACACTACGAATGCGACCACGGAGAACAACAAGATCCTGGTCAAAGCGGCCCTTGGTCCCGATGGGACGCCTCAGAGCGGTGACGAGAACCTGCCTCGGGTGGAGTTCACCAAGGGCTTTGCCGTGCCGAGCGCTGAGTGGGTCGAGCCCTTCAACGCGCAGTTCCTGATCGTGCCGACCCATACGGGCGTGCGTGCTCTGGTTGGCTTCGATTACGGTCCGGGCAGCCCCAACGCCGGCGTGGCGCAGAAGGACCCGGCGCAGTTGCGTGACGAGCTGATGACTTCCATCACCGGACAGGCGCTGTCGAGTGAGATGCAGGGTACGCCTTGCACCAATATCCGCGCGGCCTGGCACACGGCGCTGCGCGATGCCGACAACGCCGATACGCGTTCGATGGTGACGACGGTGCTCTTGACCTGTGAGAACAATCTGAACGGGCCCGGCGCCGACCCGACGGTGGCCTTCGATTTTGCCGACGTCGACGGCGGGACGGTGGTCGCCCCTGGACGTTACTCCATCCGCAGCAACTTCCTCTGCGAAGACCGGATCTTGGCCCGTGGTGGTGGCCAGGTGGACTTCTTGTGGGTCATCGACAACTCGGGATCCATGGCCGACGAGCAGGCCAATGTCGCCGCAACGGCGAGCATGTTCATGGATCGCTTGGTGCGGTCCGGGGTGGACTGGCGCGTCGCCGTGACCACGACGGAGGCTTATCAGCTCTTCACGGGGAACGCTCCGTGTGAGACGCATGCCGATTGCACGGGCTATTTGCAGTGCGTGAACAAGGTCTGCGCCGTGGCGGGCTCGAACCTCATCACCCGCGATGAGATGCTCGACCACACGACGGGTCTGCGCGGTCATGATGGCTTCTTGACCCAATCGGAAACGGCCAGCGCCACCTTCTTCGACCTCGTGACGCGCGATGAGAACTGCCTCCAGACTTGGTCGTTCATCCACGCCAACGTCTGTGGCCATGGCTGGGAAGAGGGGCTTTTGAGCGGGGTACAAGTCCTGAACGCGCTCAAAGTGGACGATCGGCCCCACTTCCAACTTCGCCCGGCCGAGGAGACGACGCGCGTCGTCATCTGGGTCAGCGATGAGGAGAACCAGTCCTTCAAGGTCAATCGCGGTGGAACGCTGGTTACGTTGACGCCAGAGGACCCCGAATTCGAGACCATCCTCAACGGCTTCGTTGCCGGTTATGCGGCGCTGGGCGTGAAAGGCTACGCCATTGTCGGTGACCAGGGTAAAGATGCCGGCGGCGTGTGCGAGCTGCTCGACACGAGCAACTTCTCGGCGACGGAGGGTGCCGAGCCGGGGAACTCGTACATCAAGGCGGCGGAAGCGCTGGGTGGTGCCGTGGCGAGTATTTGCTCGGACAACCTCTCGGCGACGGTGCAACGCATCATCGACGACACCATCGGTATGGCTTCTTCCTACCCGCTCAAGGGATACCCCATCACGTCGTCGATTCGCGTCGCCATCGGTGAAGAGGTGATCCCCCGTGGCGATCCCGGTTGGAGCTACAACGCCGATACCAACTCGATCGTCTTCTTTGGCTTGCCCTTCACCTCGGTTGAGAACATGACCATCGCCTACCTGCTGTGGGAGTTCCAGGCGGGTTGATGCTGGGGGCGTCTCATGGCGCCTGAGTTCGGATTGAGGCGGCCTTGGCCGCCTTTTTTTGCTTTGGAGCGCCTTCTTGCTGTCCGAGGTGTTAGCTCGCGGCGCGGTGTGCGTTGGCAAGAGCAGTCGCAGCGTTGCGCATGGAGCGTACCGAGGAGAGAGCTATGCAGAGCAAGGGACATGGGCGTTGGCTTTGGTGGCCGAGCTGGGCAACGGCGCTGGCGCTGGTGTGTTTGGTGGGCGCACCGGAGCTGAGGGCCCAGCACCGCATGAACGATGCGAATGAGATCGATGTGCCCTGGGTCGAAGCCAAGGCCCTGCGGGGGATGCGCACGCTGGTGCGGGCCGCGATCCTGGGTTGGTTGAGCGATGGTCCAGAGCGGGGACATGGCGAAGGGATGTGGGATCTGGCGCTGACCCTGCGGGCGGCGCGGAGCACCTTCGTGGTGATACGTTCGCGCGGGTTGGTGCCATTGGATTTGGGGTCCCCCTCTGGCCAGCATGAGGTCAGCGGTGGTTTGGGTCTCCTCCTCTCTGAGGACGGTTTGTGGGGACTCGACTTGTCGCTGGGGGCGAGGGTGGAGCATGAAGGTGAGCGCCCTTTGGCGATGCGCTCCGCGCGGATGCTGCGCCGGCCGTTCAGAGACTATGGGCTGTCTCTGGCCCTGCGGCCCAAGTCCATCCAGGACCACCTGAGCCTCTCTTTGCCGGTGGAGTATCGCTTTGGGCGTACCCACTACGCGCACGGGGCTGAGGCGGCCAGCGGTCTGCAAGAGCGTCACGCCTTTTCAACGGGGCTCTCCCTTGGGGCACGTGACGCCCACTTCATCGAGGGTGAGGTCCGCTTTTTTGCGACGACCTACGCTTGGGAGCGCAGTCACTTGCGGGCGCCAAGTCCACCCGATGGGCTGCCAGCGGCGGACGCGCTGCGGAGCCGAGTCGATCAGCTCCTCTTTCACCTGGTGCAGATCGATCCGTGGGTGCTGCGGGTCGAGGACGGCGCCTTTTGGGTGGTCCGACTCCAGGCAGGGGTGGGTGCGATGTGGAGCGAGGAGCAAGAAATGCTCGCTTTCTCTGGTAAATTCCACATCGGCGGGGGCGACGCAGACGGCCAGGCGGGGCTGGGGCTTGGCTACGGCCCGCAGCATTTGGCGAACGGCCGCCTGGTGTCTGCCTTTGATGCCGATGGACAGCTCGACCTTGGCTTGGGGTGGCTCAATTCGTTGTTAGAAGCCCGGGCATTGGTGCGGGGCCTGAGCGAGTGGTCGGGATTGGAGCGGCAGTGGTGGTCCTTCACGGGTCAGGTCGGGCTGGTGGTGCCCATTTTCGAGCCTTGGGGGTTGGAGGCTGGGAGCTATTACCGCCTGGATTACGATAGGGCTGCCGTGCCGTGGCGTCTGGAGAGCATGGACGGGCCCTATGTGGCGGTGCATGAAGGGGGGATCTTCGTCCGCACGCAGCAATTGCATCGCCTCGATTGATCGCGCGAGGGATGGAAGGGGCGATGCCTTGGTGATGGATGTGATCCGCGCGCCATCAGGCGCCGTACTCCAGGAGTAGTCGGTCGATCGTTTGGGTGGCTGGGCTTTGAATTTCGACGCCGCAGAAGCCTTGACGATTTCTCGGGTTGCGCCAATCATCCGTCGAGGTGTGTTTGCATCAAGACGGAGTCTTTGTGGAGTGGTCACAACAAGATGATACGAGTTTGGTAGCTGCCATGGCGCGGGGAGAGCAGGAGGCCTTTGCTGCTCTTTACGACCGTTATGCGGCTATCATGATGGGTGTGGGCCAACGGATGTTGTCGGATTTTCACAACGCCGAGGATTTGGTGCACGACGTCTTTCTCGAGGCTTGGCGGCGTGCTGAGGATTACGCTGCCAGCAGGGGGACGGTGCGCACTTGGTTGCTGATGCGTTTGCGCAGTCGCGCCATCGATAGACTGCGTTCAGGCGCAGTGAAGCGGACCACCTCGGTGGATGACGCGACGGCAGCGGAGCTGGTGGATCATGGGGCGCAGGATCCGGCCATGGAGCCGGATCGGGCCGTGGTGCGGCGCGCCATGGCGGCCCTGCCCGAACAACAGCGTGTGGTGTTGGAGGCGGCCTATTTCAACGGGATGACAGCGACAGAGATTGCGGAACAGGAGGCCATTCCCGTGGGAACGGTCAAATCGAGGATGGCTGCTGCGCTGCGCAAGCTGCGGGGCGGTGTCAGTGACGAGATGTGGAGTGAGTGATGAGCGCACACGTGGTGGCGGATCTTCCCGTTTATCTCCTCGGCGAAGGCGAGGCGTTGAACAAGCGAGGGGTTGAGACCCACCTGGCGGCGTGCCCGCTGTGCGCAGCGGCCTTGCGTGAGCTAGAGGCTTCTTTTTCGCTGTTGGCTTTGAGTGTTGCGCCGCGTCAACCAGGCCCGAGCTTGCGGGAGCGTCTTCTGGCGCGGGTGGGCTCACCGGCGCATCGCTACGACCCGTTGCTGGATCGCTTCGCCCACCTCATGGACCTGCGCGAAGAGAAGGCGCGCCGGCTTCTGGCGCGCCTCGCGGAGCCGTCTTTTTGGCGAAAGACGCCGTGGCCGGCCTTTGCACTGACGGAGGTTGACGCTGGACCAGGGGTTCGGGGTAAGCAAGCGGCGTTGGCGCGTTTGCAGGCGGGGCACGCTTTTCCCCGGCACAAGCACCTGGGGGATGAGCGTTACCTGGTTCTCCAGGGACAATGCCGAGAGTGTAGCGGTGAGACAGCGGTTGCTGGGGATCTGGTGCTGCGCGAGGCGGGAACGGTGCATGCTTTTTCGGCGCCCACGTCGCGGGATTTGATCATGGCCGTGGTCGCCGAGGGTATTGCCGTCGCCGAAGGCTGACTTGGTGCTGGGGTTGGCATGACGATTGCCTTGGGCCGGGGGCCTTGTGGCGAGTGCGTCCCCGCGGCGGAGGGTGCGCCCCTTCGCGCTGACCGAGTCAGGGTCGCGCGTTTTTTAGTGGCATCATGATTGGAAAAACCCTTCAGCGCTATGAAGTCCTCGATGAGCTTGGGCGGGGCGGGATGGCTGTGGTCTACCGCGCCCGTGACAGCCGCCTTGGCCGTGAGGTTGCGCTCAAGGTGCTGCATCCGCATTTGGCTTCGCGTCCGGAGAGCGCGCGCCGTTTCATGCGTGAGGCCAAGGCCGTTGCCAAGTTGCACCACCGTGGCATCGTTGAGATATACGATTTTTCCCAGGATGAATCGACGTCGGTGAAGTTCATCGTCGCCGAGTTGGTGCGTGGGCAGACGCTGCGCGACTTCGTCGAGGGGCCGGGGATCGCCTTACCTGAGGTGGGGATGGCCCTGGTGATCCTGCTGGCCGATGCCTTGGGGCATGCGCACGAGCAGGGGATCATCCATCGCGACATCAAGCCCGAGAACGTCATGATCGACATCGAGGGGCGGGTGAAGCTGATGGATTTTGGCATTGCCCATGTGCTCGACGAGGATCGCATGACGGCGTCGGGCTCGCTCTTGGGTTCACCGGCGCACATGCCTCCTGAGGTGATCGATGGTCGTTCTGCTGGGGTACGGGGTGATGTCTTCAGCTTGGGCACGGTGCTGTATTATGTCACGACCAACGCGTTGCCCTTCACGGGCAACAACCCCACCCAGGTGCTGCGCAATATCCTCGAGTCGCGTTATGAGGCGCCAGGGCGCGTCAACCCTCGCATCGGGCGTCGCCTCGAGCGCATCATCGACAAGTGCTTGGAGCGCGACCCAGAGCAGCGCCATGGGTCGGTGCAGGAGCTGGGGGCGGCACTGCGGCAGGAGCTGGCCGCGATAGGCCTGGAGCACCCAGAAGAGGTGGCCACGTCCTATCTGCGTGATCCTGGCCAGGCGACGGCGGCGCTGCACGGGCAGGTGGTGCGCGGCTTGTTGAACAAGGCGCGGCAGCATATTGCGCTGCGGGAGATCGCTCTGGCGACGGATTTGTTGAACCGGTTGAGCGCCTATGATCCTCAGAACAAGGAGGCGGCGGCGCTGTGGGAGAGCTTGCGGGTGCGGCGGCGTCTGCGCTTGGGTTTGGGCCTGGCTTTGGCCGTTTTGCTGATGTTTGGGATGGCTTATCAGTGGCTTTCTTGGGCAGCGCAGCGCACGGAAGGACAATGGACGGGCGTGGCTGCGGTGATGCCGATGGAGGAGCGAGGCGAGGCGAGGTGGGCTCAGGAAGGGGAGCGGGTGGGTCGGGTTTTGGCGATGGAGACCGATTTGGCCGGGCGGCGGCTCGCGGCCCTCTTGGGGGAGCAGGCCCGTGAGGCTGAGGCGCGGGCCAAGGGTCAGGTGCTGACCCTGCTGGCGCGGGCCATCGGCCATGGCGGTCGCGGGGGAGCGGCGCGGGGCTGCGGCAAGAGGGGCGAGACGATTCATGTGCGCGGTCGGCCCACGGTGGCGCGGGTGGTGGAGACGCTCGCCGAGCGCCCCCCGGAGGTGGATCCCGTAGAGAGGGCTGGTGCCGAAGGGGATGAGGTGGCGGCCGTAGCCCGCGGGGTGGCGGTGGTGATCCCCGTTTATCCTGCCGACACGACGGCGACGGTGGGGACGAAGCGTTTCCAGGCCGACAGCCAGGGAGACATCCATTTGCGATTGGACGCGGGTGTGCATGTGGTGCGCCTCGAGTGTGGGCCGCGCTGTGTGCCTCAGTCACGGCGTATCGATATTGCGGCCGATCATGCGCCGGAGCAGGCCTTGACGTTGCCCGTGGTGACCATGCCGTGGGCGGATGCGACGCTCTTCGTGTTGCCGCCGCGGCAAGCCGATGCCTATTTCATCACGCGGCGCTTGGACGACCGGAGTGAGAAGATTCAGCATTTGGTGGCCAACTCCCCCAACGCGGTGAGCGGATTCAACGCTTTTGGTAAAGAGATCGTGCTGGAGGTTTACGCGATTCCCACGGCAGCCAAGCCGAGCTCTTACGCTCCAGAGGCGTTGGAGCGGGCGAAGTTGGCGTCGACGCGGGTGAACTTGGGGCCAGGTGAGACCCGGACCATTGACTTTCGCTGAGCCTCTGGCAAGACTACAGGCGCGTTTACCTGTGAACGAGCTGATATTGGGTGTAGTTGCGCAAGTGGCCATGGCGGCCATGAGGTGGAGGCGAGGATGAATGCTGAGTGGGCGCGGGCTTTAATCGCGAAGGTCAGGTTGGAGATGGCGTCGCGCAAGCGCGGTGGTGTTGCCGTGGGCGTGGGTTTGGCCATGGCCGTGGCAGGTGGGGCGACGCTGGGCTGTGCCAAGGACGATTCGAAGCCCGATCAGAAAGACACGGCGCAGGTCCAGGACGTTGATGGGGCATCGGATGACTTGGGTGAGGTGGATGATGTGCCCGATTGGGGTCCGATAGTAGACGTGTATGGGGTGCCCGAGGATTTGGTCCAGGAGGTGGATGATGTGCAGGATTGGGGTCCGATAACAGACGTGTATGGGGTGCCCGAGGATTTCGTCCAGGTGGATGTGCCTCCGGCTGATGCCTATGGCGTCCCGGTGGACGTGGAGGAGGAGGCCCAGCCCGAGGAAGAGAGTCCTTAGTTTTGTGATGCTTCACTGGGCGGGTGCGTGTTGGTGGGCGCGGGCTGGGGGCGCTGCACGCGGCCTTTGGGGGAAGGCCGGCGGCACGGTGCTGGGAGGCGCGCGTGGGTTGCTTGCGCCACCGGAGCAGAACCCTTAGGTGGGAAGGGTGAAGCGAGACGGCGCGCGTCCTGCGGCCGTGGCACCAAGGAAGAGGAAGCATGGGTGGCAAAGACGACCCGGTCATTCTGGTGGTCGATGACGACGAGAGCCACTTGCAGGTGGTGGAGAAGGTCTTCGTGCGGGAGGGCTTCAAGGTGTTGCGCGCGGCAGAGGCCGTCAGGGCGCTGGACCTGTTGCGGAGCGAGCCTGTGGACCTGTTGGTGACGGACCTGCAGCTCCCGGGGATGAATGGGATTGAGCTGATCAAGGCGGCCCAGGTGGTGCAGCCGACGACGGAGGCCATCGTGATGACGGCCTTTGGCACGGTCGAGCGGGCCGTGGAGGCGATGAAGGAGGGGGCCTATGACTTCATCGAGAAGCCGATCAAGCGGGCGCTGCTGTTGAAGAGTGCGCGGCGGGCTTTGGAGCGTCGGGCGCTGCTGGCGGAGAACGATGAGCTGCGGGAGGCCCTCAGCCACATGCGGGCCGAGCGGGTGTTGATTGGGCGCTCCGAGGAGATCCGGCGGCTGGTGGAGATGGTGCGCCAGATCGCGCCGACCCATGCGACGGTGTTGATTACCGGGGCGTCGGGGACGGGCAAGGATCTGGTGGCGCAGATGCTACACCAGTTGTCGTCGCGAGGGGGGCGAGCTTTCGTGGCGGTGAACTGCGCGGCCCTGCCGACGAGCCTCATGGAGAGTGAGCTTTTTGGACATGAGCGCGGGGCGTTCACTGGTGCGCACCAGCGCAAGCTCGGTCGCTTCGAGGCAGCCGATGGTGGGACGCTCTTTCTCGACGAGATTGGCGAGCTGCCCCTGGATACCCAGGCCAAGCTTCTGCGGGTCTTGGAGGGGGGGACTTTCGAGCGGGTCGGGGGGAGCAAGTCGGTACAGGTGGACGTGCGTATCGTTGCGGCGACGAACAAAATTTTGGCAGAAGAAGTGCGCCTGGGGCGTTTTCGGGAGGACCTCTATTATCGGCTCAACGTCATCTCCATCGAGGTGCCGACGCTGGCGGCGCGCAGGGATGATGTGCCTCTGTTGGCGGAGCACTTTTTGCGCCTCTTTACGGCGGCGCATGGGCGGCGGGTGTCGGGCTTCTCTCGCGAGGCGATGGCGGCGCTGTGTGCCTATTCTTGGCCCGGCAACGTGCGCGAGTTGTGCAACGCCGTGGAGCGGGCGGTGGTCTTGTGTGGCCAGAGCGTGATTGACGTCGGCGATTTGCCGGCGGCGCTGGGGGCCGGTGGGGGTGAGGTGGCGCCGCGGGTGTTGTCCGTGCCGGTGGGGACGCCTTTGGAGAGCGTCAAGCGGATGTTGATTTTGGAGACCCTGCGGATGACGCGGGGGGACAAGCGCCTGGCGAGTCAACTTCTCGGCATCACGACGCGAACGATCTATCGGTTGTTGGAGGAGCTTGGCGATGAGGATCGCTGAGTCGAGGCGGAGTGTGGGTCATGTTTGAGCGTCTCCTGGTGGCGAACCGCGGGGAGGTGGCGCGGCGCATCATTGCGACGGCGCACCGGATGGGGATCGAGACGGTCTTGGTGTGCGCTGGGCCGGACCTGGACTCGCTGGCGGCGCAGGAGGCGAGCCAGGTGGTGCCCCTGGAGGGGGTGGACAGCCGCGCGACCTACCTCAATGAGGAGGTTATCTTGGCGGCGGCCGAGCGCTACGGTTGCCAGGCGGTGCACCCGGGCTATGGCTTCTTGTCCGAGTCTGCGCGCTTTGCCTGGCGCTGTGCCTTGGCCCATCTGACTTTCCTCGGGCCCTCGCCGGGGCTCTTGCACGTCCTTGGGGACAAAGTGCAGGCGCGCCACTTCATGGCCGCGCGGGGCCTGCCGACGCTACCGGCGTCAGGCTTGCTCTTTGCCCTGGACGATGCCCTCAGGGCGGCAGCGTCCTTGGGTTATCCCGTGATGCTCAAGGCGGTGTCCAGCGGGGGTGGGCGTGGGATCCGACGCTGTGAGACACCGGCGGCGCTCGGGGAACACTTCGCGGCGGCCGAGCGCGAGCAGAGTGGCGCATTTGCGGTACACGGCTTCTATGTGGAGCGTGCCGTTCCTGGGGCGCGGCACGTGGAGTGGCAGCTTCTGAGCGACGCCTATGGGCGGGTGGTGGTGGTCGGGGATCGGGAGTCATCCCTGCAGCGCGGCTTTCAGAAAGTGCTCGAGGAGGCGCCGAGCCCGTGCCTGGGCGAGGCCGAGCGAGACGCGTGCAGGGCGATGGTGGCGCGTGCGTGGGAGGGGCTCGGTTACTGTGGGGTGGCCACCCTGGAGATGCTACGCGACGCCGAGGGGCGGCTCTATTTCCTCGAGGTGAATCCGCGTCTGCAGGTCGAGCACACCGTGACGGAGCTGTGTACGGGGATCGATTTGGTGGCTTGGCAGATCGGGCTGGCCCTGGGCCAGCCCTTGTCATTGCCCGAGGTGGTCCCCCATCGGGGCGCGGCCTTGCAGTGCCGCCTCAACGCCGAGGATCCCAGGGCGGCGTTCAGGCCCTGTCCGGGAGCGCTGGAGGTGGTGGCGCCGGAGGGTTGGGCGAGCCCGTGGGCCCATCCCGTGCGGCTAGACAGCGCGGTCCTGGCGGCGGGCACCGTGCCGCCCTTTTACGATCCCATGTTTGCCAAGCTGTGTGTGTGGGGTGCGGATCGGCGGCGCGCCGTGGCGGCCATGGGGGAGGCGCTGGCGGCGCTGGAGATCCGGGGGGTGACGACGAACCTAGCGCTGCAGCGCGCCTTGGTGGCGAGTGAGGGCGTGGCGACGGGGCGTTACGACACGGCCTTCTTGGAGGCTTTCGTCGCAGCGTGGGGCGGCAGCGCGGGGGAGGGGTGAAGGGGGGCGGTGGGTGCCGCCAGGCATGTCTTCGGTTTCCTTGACTCAGCGCGAGGGGATGAGAAGAATCGTCGCCCATGTGGCGCTGCCCGGGCGCGCGGTCCGGTGGGCGCAAGGCGGGCCCGGATTTGGCCTAACAGAAGGAAAGGGCTGTTGTTTGGTACCATGGGTTCTTTGGATGCGATGACGGCGCTCGGCACGTGGCTGTGGGATATCGATCCGGTTTTGCTGCGTCTTGGGCCTTTGGAGTTTCGTTACTATGGGATTCTCTTTGCTGCGGCGCTGATGAGCGGCTATGGCATTTTGCGGTGGCAGTACGAGCAGGATGGGGAGGATCCAGAGAACGCGGTGCGGCTGACCTACGCGCTGATCGCCGGGGTGATTCTCGGGGCGCGTTTTGGCCACGTCTTTTTCTACGAGGCCGACAAGTATCTCGCCAATCCCGTCGAAATCATCAAGTTTTGGAAGGGTGGCTTGGCGAGCCACGGGGCGACCATCGGGATCTTCACAGTGCTCTTGGTCTACGTGTATCTGGTGCGCAAGATTCCCTTCAGGGTGATGGCGGATCGTTTGGCCTTGACCATCCCTTTGGCCACGACCTGTGTGCGCCTGGGTAATTTCTTCAACTCGGAGATCGTGGGTCGGGTGACGGAGGTGCCGTGGGCGGTGGTGATGCCGCGTCACGACATGGCGCCACGGCATCCGTCCCAGCTCTACGAAGCGGCCATGGGGGTGGTGCTCTTCGCGATCCTCTACGCCGTCAATCGCTATTATGTGAAGCGCGGTGTGGAGCGGCCCTTGGGCTTGATGAGCTCGGCTCTGTTGGCGGGCTATTTTTCCATGCGCTTTGGTGTGGAGTTCTTCAAGGCCTATCAAGTCAGCGGGATGGAAGGGCCGCTGACCATGGGCCAGTATTTGTCGTTGCCTTTTGCGACCGTGGGTTATGTGGGGCTGTGGGCCTCGCTGCGCGGCCCTTGGGCCCAAGACCGGGCGAGCAAGTATTTGGTGACGTCTGCGAAGAAGGTGGCCACACCTGAGGAGGGTGGCGGCGAGGGCGCGCCGCGGGCCAAGGGCAAAGGCGCTTCCCACGGGGCTGGCAAGCGCAAACAACGCTCCCGAAAGTGAGGCGTGGATGAGGTCATGGTGGCGCGAGCTTTGGGTTGCCGATGAGGGGGCTGCGCTCGAGCTGAGTCCCATGCGGTGGCGTGGGGGGTGGTTCCGGTTGTGGGATCATGCCGTGGGTCTGTGTCTGGCGGCGGTGGCGTTGTTCATTTTCATCAAGACGCCGGACATGGGTTTCTCCCGCGACGAGGGTTTCTATTTCTACGCCGGCAAGGACTACCTGGGGTGGTTCGTCGAGCTGGAGAAGAACGTGGCCGCGGGCGACAGGGAGAGCTCCTTTACCCAGGAGAACATCGATCGCTATTGGTCCTATAACCCAGAGCATCCGGTGCTGCTCAAGGCGCTCTTTGGCCTCTCTTACCGATCGTTTTCTCAGGAGAGGCAGTGGTTGGCGCCGTCGACGGCCATGCGGCTGCCGACGATGGTCATCTCGGCGCTGCTGTTGTGGCTGATGTATTTGTTCATGGCCGAGGCCTTTACGCGGATGGCGGGGCTCTTTGCCTGCGCGGCGCTGATCTCGATGCCCCGGGTCTTTTATCACGTTCACGTGTCGTGTTTCGATGCGGCGATGATGGTGATGTGGTTTGGGGTGTTGTGGGCCTACTGGAAGAGCTTGCGTTCCTGGCCTTGGGTGTGGCTGGCGGGTGTGGCGTGGGGTTTGGCTCTGGGGACCAAGCTCAATGCCTTCTTCATTCCCGCCGTGTTGTTGACCCATTGGGCGTTGCAGGGTTGGGCAGCGTTTCGGATCGAGGGCGGTCCCCATGGGCGTCGTCTGGTCCTGCCGAAGGTGCCCCTGTCGTTGTTCACCATGGCGACCTTGGGTTTGTGGCTCTTCTACATGCTCTGGCCGCGCCACTGGTATGAGTCCTTCGCGCGGGTGGCGTGGTATGTGGAGCGCCACTTGGCCCATGAGCACTACGCCACGGAGTACTTGGGGGACTTGTTGGCCGTGCCGCCCTTCCCCATGGCTTTTCCCTTCGTGATGAGCTGGTACACCATTCCGCTGTTGACCATGGTGGCCTGTGCCGTGGGTTGGCTCGCCCTGGCGGCGCACACGCCTTGGCGGGCGCGCTGGGATTTCCTGGTGCGCCGCGTCCGTTACAGCTTGGGCGGCCCTTGGTTGTCCTACCTCTATGCGGCCGCGGCAGCGCCAATCGTGGCCGAAGGTGCTCCCCTGCGCCATGGTTTTCGCACGGCGCGATCCACGGCAGCGGCTTGGCGTGCGGCCGGACCCGTGCAACGGGGCTATGCCTGGGACAGTCGCGGCACGGTGTTGTTGATGGGGCTGGGGACGCTGGTGCCCTACCTGATCATTGCCATGCCCAACTCCCCCATTTTTGGCGGGACCAAGCACTGGATGACGGCCATGCCCTTCGTGGCGTGCTTTGCCGGCATCGGGGTTTACTGGGCGGTGTGCGGCCTGTGCCATGTTTTGGGGCGCCGCTGGAGCGTGTTCCACGTCCCCATGGTGCGCGTCGGGGTGATGCTGGCCGTCATGCCTCTGCTGCTGTGGCCCAACATTCGGGCGACGGCCTACTCCCGCGCCTACGGGACGTCGTACTACAACGAGATCATGGGCGGCTATGTGGGCGCGGCGGACGCGCGGATGCAGCGTCAGTTCTGGGGCTACACGGCGCGGGCCGGTCTGGAGTGGATCAACCAACACGCGGCGCCGGGCGCGCTGGTCCATTTCCACGACACGCTCTACTACTCCTATGAGATGTATAAGGAAGATGGTCTCTTGCGCGAGGACATCGGCTGGGCCTGGAGTGTGGACCAGGCGCAGTATGTGCTCTATCACCATGAGCGGGCGTTCTACCACTTCCTCTTCGAAGTGTGGCACCACTACCAGACGACGAGCCCGGTGCATGTGGTGAGCATCGACGGGGTGCCCCTCTTGAGTATCTATGAGAACCCCCATTGGCGTCCTCGCCGTTGAGCCTTGAGCAGTGCTGAGGTAAGCTCGAGTTTTGGCGCGGACCGAAGCGCTCGCCCTGGTGCGAGGGCCGTCGCCGGAAAGAACCAGCCGTATCGATGCAGATCCAGGAGGCAGCATGAGTACTTTGCAGCTAACCCGTCTTGACTTGGAGGCATTCTCCGAAGCGGCGCGTAAGCACGTCGATCCGGCGTCACCGCCACCGATGCGGATGATGGCGGCCAAGTCCATGGTGCCGTTGCCACCCAACGAGATGGTGACGGTGCTCTACCAGCTCAGTTACGATCCCGAGACCAAAGTTCGCGAGGCTGCTACCCAGAGCCTGCGCGAGTTGCCTTCAGACATCATGAGTGGGGTGGTGCGGGCCCCGCTCGATGTGCGGGTCCTGGATGTCTTGGCGCGCAACTTGTTGACCAACGACGCGCTGCTCGAGTTACTGGTGGTCAACCAGGCCGTGGCCGACGACACTATCGCCTTCTTGGCGAGCAAGGTCAGCGAGCGGATCGCTGAGGTCATCGCCGGGCTGCACGTGCGCCTCTTACGCGCCGCTCCCATCATCGAGGGGCTCTACACCAACCCGCGCACCCGGATGTCGACGGTGCAAAAGATCCTCGACCTGGCGCGGCGCAACAACGTGGTGCTGGCGAATCTCCCTGGCTTGCAAGAAGCGATGATGACGCCGGACTACGACAAAGACAGCGACAACGACATCAGCGATGAAGAGTTCGCCAGCGTCTTGGTGTCCTCGGTGGAGCGGGAGAACCGTGACGATGACGAGGAGCGCATCGAGGCGCTGCTCTCGGGTGAAGAGGAAGCCAAGACGGAAGAGGACCAGCGGCGCATGAGCCGATGGCAGCTCATCGAGCGCATGAATCCTGCGCAGAAGATCCGCCTGGCCTTGATCGGGAGCAACGAGGATCGGGCCATATTGCTGCGGGACAGCCGCAAGGTGGTGCACATCGCCGCCATCCGCAGCCCGAAGATCACTCCGGGCGAGGCGGCCAAGTACGCCTCTAGTCGCAACATTCCTGACGGGGTGATCTCCTACATCTCGAAGAACCGCGAGTGGACTCGCTTTTATCCGGTGACGCTGGCCTTGGTGTCCAATCCCAAGTGCCCTTTGAGCGATTCCGTAGGTTTTTTGAAGAGCTTGCGCCCGAACGATCTCAAGAATTTGCAGCGCAACAAGAACATCCCGAGTCAGTTGGCCCGACAAGCGCAGATGCTGTTCCGGCAGAAGTCGGCGGGGCAAGGTGGCAAAGGCTAGCGCGAGAGGGTCCCAATGGCCGACACGTTGTCCTACTACTTTGTCATCGCCCCTGAGCAGGAGGCTGCCCTGGAGTTGGTCTTCCAGGCGGCGCAGCAGGTGCTGGCGCTGAATCGCGACGCTTGGGGTCAGCCCGAGCAGGATCAAGAGGGGCAATGGGTGATGCGGCAGGGGGAGGCCTCCCTTCGTTTCGCTGAGCCCCATGAAGCCCACGGCACACGACACAGCGGGTGGGTAGAGTTGGCGGGTTTCCCCGCGGGGGGGCGCGCGCGGTGGCAGCTCGGTGAGCCTCCGCGTTTGGATTGCGTCGACCTGAGTGCTGCGGCGCAAGATCAGTTGTGGGCGCTCATGCGGGCCGCGCAGGCAGAGGCGCTGCGGCTCTGGATGCGGAGCAAGTCGCCCGTGCGCCCGCCAGCACCCAGTGAGCGCAGCGGCGGCTGGCGAGATTTTCTGCGGGTGCTCTCTCCCCAGGCGAGCGATCCCGTCTTCGCGCCCCTGCCCAGGGTGGCGCAGCCGCTCTTTGCCCCCGATGATTTCCCCACGTGGTTGGTGCGAGGTGAGCTGTCGAGCTTGGGGCGCTACGTGGCCGAAGCCCGGGTGGTGATTGCTGGTGTGGCCCTCGAGGCGGTGCCCGAGCAGCGGCTGCTCATTCGGCCGGTGCACCGGATGGGGGCGCAGGCCATCGTGCCGGTGGCGTTGATGCGGCGCGGCCATGCTTTCTCCGGTGGTGCGCCCCTGCGCACACCCTATCGCAGCGTGGAGGAGATCTGGGGGGCTTTGCGCGGTGCCCTGGATGCCTTCATGGGCGGTGAATTTCCCCTCCTGCGCAGCCCGCGCCGCCGCGACACCGAAGCGGCGGTGGTCTACTTCAGCAGGTGGCAGAACCTGGAGCACTCGGCCCTGATGCCCTTCGAAGAGACGGCCGCCGTCGCCAAGGTCCTGCGCACGGAGGTGAGCGTGCGCGCTGTCGAAGTGCGCAGTCGCCTTGCGGCGTCTGGGGCGGAGGACGGCCTCGTCGAGCTCAGCGTCGATGGTCTGCGCGAGGGCACCCAGCTCTTCATCGCTGGGAAGCGTGTCAACGGGGTCTACGCTGGGCTGCGGGTGTGGGCCTTGGGGCCCGCCGCAGTGGGCGCTGAAGTGGTGGGCTTGACGCAGCGCGCCCTCGAGAAGCCGGCATGACGGACAGCAAGCGCGTGCTGTGCTTGGACATTGGCACCCAGCGTATCGGCGTTGCCGTGAGCGATCCTCTCGGATTGACGGCCCAGGTACTCCCCGCCATCGTGGCGAGCGACGCCGAGGCTTCCTGTATCGCCCTGGACGCGCTCTTTCAGCGTTACGCCCCAGTGGCGCTGGTGGTGGGCATGCCTTTGCAGCTCGACGGCCGGGAAGGGCCTGCGGCGCGGCGCACGCGGCAGTGGCTGCGCAAGGTCGCCGCGGTGATCGGGAGCTGCCCCGTCATCGAATGGGATGAGCGCTTGACCACGGTGGCGGCGGAGCGCGCCTTGCTGGAGGGCAACGTCTCGCGGCGCAAGCGCAAGGACACGGTGGATTCCGTGGCGGCTGCCTTGATCCTCCAGGCTTACCTGGGCTCGCCGCAGGGGCGCTCATAGTTCGTCGTCATCGTCCGCGGCTTGGCCCAGACGGGCCAGGCGCTGGGCGCGCAGGGGCGCGTCATGGCGGTAGAGATCGGCGTTGAAGTGGACTTGCCCCTCGTCGTCGACGCGGACGACGAAATATTCGATGTGAATGGGGACAGGGCTCTGCAGGTTCAACCAATCGTCGCGATCGCTGGCCAGCGCCTGGGCGATTCTCTTGTCGAGATCTCGGCGTCCATCGCGCTCGAGGAGCAGCCTGGCCAGGTGCAGCGGCTCATGGACGCGAATGCAGCCGTGGCTGAAGGCGCGCATGGGGTGGCGAAAGAGGGCGCGCTTGGGCGTGTCATGGAGATAGACGTCCTCACGGTTGGGAAAGAGAATTTTCACCTGGCCGAGGGCGTTGTTTGGCCCCGGCTTCTGGCGCACGCGCTCCACCCGACCCGACGAGCGGAAGACCTCGTAGCCGTTGTTCTCGTACCAGTTGGGGTCCTTCTGGAGGTTGAGGTCGAGGCTGCGTTTGATGCGCGTGGGGACATTCCAATAGGGGTTGTAGACCACGGCGTTGATGGCCGATGAGAGCAAGGGGGTGGCGTCGCGGTAGATATAGTCGCCGCGCTCTTCCGAGCGGTAGCGCGAGGCCGCCCCGACCATGACGGGGAAGCGATGCAGGAGCCGGCCATCGGCCCACAGCTCGCCGTGGAAGTCGGGGAGGTTGACCAGCAGGTAGTAGCTGTCATTGGCGACACGGGTCATGCGCCAGCGCGCCATGGTGACCTCGATCTGGGCGATGCGCTCGTAAACACTGCGGTTCAGGCTCGCCAGCTCGCGGCTATCGACGTTGCCATTGTCGCGGAACTGGTGGGTGCGCTGGTAGCGCTTCACGGCTTCGGCGGTGGCGGCGTCAAAGACCCCGCTGCCCAGGTCGTGGCCGTAGCCTTCCTGCTCGAGGCGTTGTTGCAGCGCTTTGACATCATCGCCGCGGTCGCCGCGCCGCAGGGGGAGCCTCTTGGGACGCAGGGTCGCCCAGCCGCCCTGGTCGGCGATCTCCCGATAGCGCGCCAGGGCCGTTTTGAGGCGCCCATACTGGTCGTAAGTGGGCTGGAGACGGTCGAGACTCTCCTCAGGGAGGATGAGGAAGGCGTCGAGGACCGCCCACAGACGCTCTCGCAAGAGGCGTTCGTCCCCTTGGTTGGCGCGGACCTGATGGGGAATATCGTGCAGATTGGCCAGGCTGAGGTCGTGGGCGTAGCCCAAGAGCGCATCGATGAGGGCGAGGTCGAGGCGGACCGCCAGGGCAGCGCGCTCGGCGCGTTCATCCTGCAGGGCGCGAAAGCGGCGGCAGAAGTCGGGGATGGGGCCATCTGGGGCGTCTAGCAAGAACGCGACGGGGTCCTCTTGGGCCGCCACCAGGTTGTGGTTGCCTTGGATCCACGCGTCGAGGGCCGTGCGCTCGGCGGCGTCGAGGGTGAGCACCGTTTCAGCGACAGGCCGCGCGGCGAGCTGCTCCAGGCTTTGGCCGATGAAGGTGAGGTGATAGTCCTCGGGCCACAAGGCGTCTAGGTGGGCGAGGGCGAGGCGCTGGTAGAGGATGGCGCCAGCCGGGGTCAGGCCCTGGAGGTTGGCGAGCTGCCCCTGGCGCGCCGTGTCGCTGACGAGGGCCGCGACGATGGCGCGGAAGCGCAGGTCCATGTCGGCGATGGGCCCGTGATGCGCGTAGGCCGCGCTGATGAGGGCGTCGATCTCTGGGAGGCGCGCCATGGCCTCCTGGGGGAGCTTGGCCGCGAGCTGACCCAGATCGCGTGGGTAAGAGGCGGCGAGTTGGCGGTCGGCGTCATGGCGACTGGAGCAAGCGCCGAGGCACAGGACGAGCCCAAGGATGGAGAGGAGAGAGGTTGTGCACCCAGCGACCATGGAACACCTCATAGGGGAACGGGATGGCGTGGTCACAGAGGTGACGCACGTGATCCCGCTTCAGCGTATGCGGCGTCCGTGATAGGTCAATTTCATGGGGATTGGGTCAGGGGCGAGACCTGGCGGAGCAGGCGCTCGCTGATTTCTCGCCCACCCTGAACCTGGAGACATCGGCCGGCGACGGTGCCGACTTCCCGATAGAGGAGGGCGAGTTTTTCCCGTTCGGCAGGGGCGAAGGCCATGTCGCGAGCGTTTGTGAAGTCTGCGTCGGCGAGCTCGAGGTAGAGCTTGAGGTCGGCGACCTGCTCATCACAGAAGCCGAGGGTGGAGCGCCCAATGGTGATCATGTTCTGGAGGTGGAGGGCGATGATGGCGGCGTCCACCGGTGCGTCGGCTGGGCGGGGGCTGAGGGCGGGTGGGTTTGCCTGGGGCGTCTCGGGCGCCGCGGCCTTGGCTTTCCCTGGCAGGCTAGGTGTTGGCTCTTGATTGCAAGCGGTGCTGAGTGAGAGCAGCGCCGTGAGGACGAGGGCGAAGGCCAGTGTCTGGGTGAGGCGGAGGCGTGAATGCAACGTAGACTCCTGGTTGGCAGGACGATGGGGCCCTGGCGGCAGGTGCCCGAGCAGGGGGCGCACCTGGCCGCGTGCGGGGTGAGGTCGCGAAGCGCTGCTTGGCGGCGGGCTCATGGCTGGGGGACCGGAGGTGGCTGTTGGTCGATGATTTCGACGGTGAGATGCGCGACCTCGTCGGGGGTGGCACCCAGGGCTGTGGCGACCCGGCGGATGAACTCGGCTTCAGCGAGGTCGATGACGCCATCGGCTTCTTCGACGCCCTCGAGGAGGGCGATGATGAAGCGGCGCTCGGCCGGGGTGACCTTGCCGAGGGCCTTGATGCTGGCTTCGAGCTTGAAGTTCTCGAGCTCGAAGGCCCACTGGTGGGACTCGAGCTCCGTGCGGATGCTCATGTCGCCTTTGGCCACCTCGTCCAGGGCCTTGCGTATGGCCGTCGTCTCCTGAACGTCCGTGTGCCCGTCGACGGCAGCGGCGGCCATGAGGATTTCTAGTAGCGCTTTGAGTTGAGGCAATTGCATGGCGTCACTCCGCGTTGTGCAGGGACCTGGGAGAATTGAGAAAGGCTACTTCTTGTCTTTCTTGCGTCCCTGGCGACCGCCTTTGCTCTCGCCGCTGTCATCGCTCTCTTGGCTGTCATCGGCGGCGTCGTCTTCACCCTCGCTGGGGGTTTCCACGGCGACGGGCTCAGGGACCTCGACGATTTCAGCGCTGGGGGCGAAGTCGAAGACCGCAGGTGGCGGCTCGACGGGTGCTTCGATGGGGCTGGGGGGCTCCACGGCGATGGGCGCAGGGCTCTCTTCACCGAGCATCCGGCGGAGCATGGCCGTCGCTTTGCTGCCGCGATCGCCTTCTTTTTCGAGCTCCACCATGAGGGTGTGGATGATCTCGAGGGCGAAGGGGTCAGCTTCGATGACCCCATGTCCGCGCAAGAAATTGGCGAGGACGGCGCGGGCCGAGTAGTAATCGAAGCAACTCTCCAAGGCGGCCAAAACCTGATCACGAGACAAGCCGGTGGTCATTCTGAAACTCCCTAGTGCGGACATTGCTGGTTTTTGGGTATGCGAGCCTGGCGGCGACGAGGGTCGTCACGGACAGGTGCGGTTGCCGTTCAGCGCAACGCCATCCACCATAACTCAGGCTGGGCGTGGCGACAACGGCCGGTCAAATGGTGGCCACTAGTCGGGCGTGACTTGGACGCGCAAGGTGAGTGGGTGGGTGGGCTCAGTGTCGAAGCGCGGGTCGCTGATGCTCATGGTGCGGAGGAGTTGTGCCAGCTCGGCAAAGCGCCCCTGCGGGACATCGATGAGGATGGCGCCATGGGGCGAGGTGCCATCGGCGCGCACCGAGATCCCTTGGTCCCGCAGTCGGGTGCTGAGTTGGCGGAGGGATTTTTTACTGGGAACGGTGACGAGCCAGATCTCCGAGGCAGCGCCGAGGGCCGCCTGATTGTCGCTGGGCTGCAGGGGATGGTCTTTGGCGGCTTGGGTCGCGGGGGCGTCGGTGATGACAGCGTAGCCGCGCTGCTGTTGGGTCAAGAAGAAGAGGGCGCCGAGGCCGATGAGGAAGAGGATCGCCACGATGACTTCTTGGGGGATGCGCAGGCCGAAGAGCCACCATTCGCGGAAGAAGCGCCCTTTGGACTGGTGGTGGATGGAGGTGGTGACGGCGCGCGCGAAATCGGGCGGCGCCGGTCGTTCGTCGAGGCCGCGGAGGAGCTCGACGGAGTCTTTGAAAGCGGCGAACTCGGCCTCACAGGTCGGGCAGTGGTCGAGGTGCTGCTGAAAGGCCTCGTTTTGCTCGGGGCTGAGCTCGCCGTCGACGAAGTCACTGAATTGATCTTGGATGTGGGGGGACGTGGGAGTGGTCATGGGGTGGCCATCCTTGACGAGTTCTTCAGTGGTTGGGTTGGCCGGCGCGATAAGCGTCGATGGCTTCCTTGATGTGGAGGCGGGCGCGGTGCAGGCGGCTCTTGACGGTGCCGTCGGCGAGTCCAGTGATGGCAGCGATCTCTTGATAGGAGAGGTTTTCGAACTCGCGCAAGACGATGAGGATGCGGTGTTCCTCTTCCAGGGCGGCGATGGCTCTGGCGATGACCTGTTCGAGCTCCTTGCCCATCAAGACGCGGTCCGGTTGTGGGATGGTGGTGCCGATGGGGTTGGTGAGGGCCCCTTCGCCGACGTCGTCGATGGAGTGCGTGCGTTCGCGGCGGCGGCGGCCAAAATACTTGAGGCGGTTCTTGGCGTGGTTGACGGCGATGCGATAGATCCAGGTGGAGAGCATGGCCTCGCCGCGAAAGGTGTCGATGGAGCGGAACACGGTGATGAAGACCTCCTGCGCTAGATCTTCTGCTTCATGGGTGTTGCCCAACATCCTGAAGGCGATGTTGTAGACGCGATGCTGATAGTGGTGGAGAAGCTTGCGGAAAGCAGCTTCGTCCCGCTTCTTGAGAAGCTGGACCAGGCGTTCTTCCTGCTCGGGGGTCATGCGCTGGTCAGCCATGGGGCCACGGGGAGAAGCGAGACAGAGCGCCATCGCAGGGGCTTGGACACAGCCGCGGCGAGGATGTTCCCCAAGATGCAACGATTGCTGCGGCGGGTGCAAGTGTTAGGTGGTCGACGTGTGGTTGAGGGCGCAGGAGGCAGGGGTACGCCCCGAGGGGGGTGGCACAAAAAGGAGCGTTGCGGGGTGGGGTGGTCTTCACTCGACGGTGACGCTTTTGGCGAGGTTGCGGGGTTGGTCGATGTCGGTCCCTTTGAGGTCTGCGATGTGATAGGCGAGCATTTGCAAGGGGATGATGGTGAGCAGTGGCTGGAGGTGGTCTGGCAGGTCGGGGATTTCGATGCGGCGGATGTCGGGGTCGCGCAGGTGGGGATCGTCGGCGGTGACGATGGCGATGACGCGGCCGCCGCGGGCGCGGACCTCTTGGAGATTGGAGGCGACCTTGTCGAAGGTGTGGCCGCGGGGGGCGATGACCACGACGGGGAGGTCCTCGTCGATGAGGGCGATGGGGCCGTGTTTCATCTCGCCGGCGGGGTAGCCTTCGGCGTGGATGTAGGAGATTTCTTTGAGTTTGAGGGCGCCTTCGAGGGCGATGGGGTAGTTCACGCCGCGGCCGAGGTAGAGGAAAGAGCGGGCGTGCATGAAATCTTTGGCGATGGCGCGCAGGTGCTCTTGTTGGGCGAGGACGTTGTCGATGAGGGCGGGGACGCGGCGGAGGTCGACGAGGAGTGATTTGGCGGTGGCGGCGGCGAGGGCGTCGTTGCGGCGGCCGAGGTGAACGGCGAGGAGGAGGAGCGCCGTGAGCTGGGTGGTGAAGGCTTTGGTAGAGGCGACGCCGATTTCGGGATCGGCGCGGGTGTAGAGGGTGTCGTGGGCGGCGCGGGGGATGGAGGCCTCCATGACGTTGCAGACGCTCAGAGTGAAAGCGCCCATTTCTTTGGCCAAGCGCAAGGCGGCCAGGGTGTCGGCGGTCTCTCCAGACTGGGAGATGGCGACGAAGAGTTGTTGGGGACCGAGCAAGGGGGTGCGATAGCGGAACTCGCTGGCGACGTCGACGTCGACGGGGATACGGGCCAGGGCCTCGATGAGGAACTTGCCGACCAGGGCTGCGTGGTAGCTGGTGCCGCAGGCGACGAGGAGGATGCGCTGGATGGGGTGGGGGAGGTGGAGGCCGTCGAGGTTGACGTCGCCTTGGTCGAGGAGGATGCGTCCACGGAGGGTGTCGATGATTTTGTCGGGTTGCTCGTGGATTTCCTTGAGCATGAAGTGCTTGTAGCCTTGTTTTTCTGCGGAGATGGGGTCCCAGTTGATGCGTCGTGGCTGGCGCTCGATGGGGGTGCCCTCGGGGTCGAAGAGGCTGACGCCGGCGGCGGTGAGGATGGCGCTCTCGCCATCTTCGAGAAAGAGGACCTCGCGGCTGTGCCCCAGGATGGCTGGGATGTCGCTGGCGGCGAAGGACTCGCCTGGGCCCAGGGCGATGACCAGGGGGCTCTGTTGGCGGGCAATGACGAGGCGATCGGGCTCTTTGGCGCTGAGGACGACCAAGGCATAGGAGCCCTGGATTTGCTGGAGGACGGCGCGGACGGCGGTGTGGAGGTCGAGGCCTTCTTCGACGCGCTCACCGATGAGGTGGGCGACGATTTCCGTGTCCGTCTCCGAGTCGAAGTGGTGTCCCCTGGCTTCGAGGGCGTGGCGTAGGCTCAGGTAGTTTTCGATGATGCCATTGTGCACCAGGGCCACTGAGGCCCAACGGTGGGGGTGGGCGTTTTGTTCACTGGGGCGGCCATGGGTGGCCCAGCGGGTGTGGCCCATGCCGAGGTTGCTGTGCAGGTTTTCCGGGGCGATGACGCGCTGCAGGTGGATGAGTTTGCCTTGGGCGCGGCGGATGGCGATGTCGTCGCCGGTCCAGCATGCGATGCCGGCGGAGTCGTAGCCGCGGTACTCGAGACGCCGCAGCCCGTCGAGGAGGATAGGGACACAGTCTTGGTGGCCCACGTAACCGATGATGCCGCACATAGTGTCGCTCCTGAGCTCGGCCGAGGCCTGACGCCCGTGGGCCGGTTCGGTTGGCGCCTGGGGCGTCGGGGTGGCGCGGGTCGCGGGTCAGAGGAGATAGGAGATGAGGAGACCGATGGCGGTGCCAATGGTGAGGCCAGCGGTGGCTCCCCAGATGAGGTAGTTCAGTCCCCGGCTGCGAATCTCGGCTTCGAGGTCTGCCTTGGCGACGGTGACCATGCCTGGCTGATCGGGGGGCGGTGTGGGGAGTGGGCTGCGGCCCGAGCCGCCCATGGCGGGGCCGGGGCCTGGCCCTGGTGTGGGGGTGAAGCGCGGTGCGCTGGGCAGGGAAGGGCCGCTGGCGCGGGGGGGGGCGCTGGGCTGACTGTTTTCGCTGAGGGTGGGCGAGCTTGGCCCACTGTTATGGGTGACGGGGATGTCCTCGCTGTCGTCTTCGCCGAAGGTGAGGTTGTCTTCATCGTCGCCAAAGCCGACCTCACCGAAGACGTCGGCGACCCAGTCTTCTTGCACGCCCGAGGCGTCTTCGACGTCATCGGCGACGGAGACGCCGGTGACGAAGGTCTTGAGGTGGGCGGCGACCCCCGGCGGCAGCATGCCCTCGATTTCATTTTGGAGGTCGGCGATCATGCCCTCTGAGACGCGTTCACCCGAGAAGCCGGTCCATTTGTGGTCGGCCAGATCATTGATGAGGTGGCAGAGGGCGTAGCGGTTGAGGGGGATGCCGTGGGTGGCGGAGAAGCCCAGGAGGTCGCCATAGAGGCGCTCCATGGAGTCGTAGCGCCGGTCAGGGTCAGGGGCGAGGGCGAGGTGAATGATCTCGACCAGGTCTTCTGGGACATCGCCGCGGATGCGGCGGAGGTCGGGGATGAGGGCCGATTGGACGGCGCGGAAGGTCTCGACGTCGGTGTTGCGCTGGAAGAGGCGCTGCCCGGCGAGGAGCTCCCAGAGGACGATGCCGACGGAGAAGATGTCCGATTTGTGGGTGATAGAGGTGGGGTCGCGGGTGCCTTCGGGTGAGATGTAGGCAAACTTGCCTTTGATCATGCCTTCAGGGGTAGCGACGGCGTTGGAGACGGCATCGGAGAGGCCAAAGTCGGCGACCTTCACTTCGCCATAGCGGCCGATGAGGATGTTGGGGGGCGAGATGTCGTTGTGGATGAGGCCGAGATGGTTGCCCTCATCGTCGGTGATGCCGTGGGCGTAGGCCAGGCCACTACAGACTTGGGTCATGAGGTAGAGGGCGACGTCGAGGGGCATGGGGCGCTGGCGTTCGACGAGCTTCTCATAGACGCGCTTGACGTCCATGCCCTCGACGTACTCCATGACGATGAAGAAGGTGTTGGCGCTCTGGCCGACGTCGTAGACGCGGACGATGTTGTCGTGCTCGAGTTGGAAGGCCAAGCGGGCCTCGTCGACGAACATCTGCTCGAAGAGCTGGCTCTGTTTTTGGGCCAGATCGGGGAGGATGCGTTTGATGGCGACTTTGCGGCGCAGACCGCCGACAGAGTGCATCCAGCCGAGAAAGACTTCGGCCATGCCGCCTCGCCCGAGGGTCGAGACCAGCTCGTAACGTTGGGCTTGTTGGGGAGCTTCTTGTGCCATCGCAGACAGGTCCAGCTTGGGGTTAGGGGGTGGTGCCGAAGGTTGGGCGTAACACCTCGGCGTTCAATGTAGTCCCTTTAGGCCCGGCGTGCTAGCCTCCCGGGGGTGGGCGCAGGGTGATGGCGTGGGAGTCGCGTCGCATTTTTGGGGTCAGGCCATGATTGTAGAACGAGAAGTGGTGGGTTCATTTGCGGTCAACAGCTACCTCTTGGCGTGTCCCGAGAGCAAGGAGGCGGCCCTGATCGATCCCGGTGGTCCGCTGCCGACGATCGGGGCGCGGATCGCGCGCGATGGGCTGCAAGTGCGCTTCATTTTGTTGACCCATGGGCATGTGGATCATGTGGCGGGCTTGCCCGAGGCGCATCGGAAGTGGCCGGAGGCACGCTGTTACTTGCACGCGGCGGATCGGCCGCTTTTTGCTGCCGTGGCGATGCAGGCGGCGATGTTTGGATTACAGGTGGCGCCCGTTGAGGTGGCGGTGGCGCCGTTGGCAGAGGGCGAGGTGGTGCAGGTGGGGCGTCTGGCGCTGCACTGCTGGCACAGCCCCGGGCACAGTCCTGGTCATTTGGTTTTTCATTTGCCGGCGGAGCGGGTGTTGTTCAGCGGCGATCTTTTGTTCGCCCGTTCTGTGGGGCGGACGGACTTGCCTGGTGGGGATCAGGGGCAGTTGATGGCGTCTCTGGCGCGGGTGATGGCGTTGCCGGAAGAGACGGTGGTCTACTGCGGGCACGGTCCGCAGACGCGGATCGACGCGGAGCGACGGAGCAATCCCTATGTGCGACGCTGAGTAGGGGGGCGAGGATGCGCCGCATCGACCACGATCCCGATAGAGACCTGCTGTGCGTGCGTTTTCCCTATGACGGTCGCCTGGTCGAGGTGGTCAAGGGCCTGCGCGGGCGACGTTGGGATAAGGATGCCCGTTGCTGGCTGGTGCCAGCGCGTCATGCGGCGGAGGTGTGTCGGGTGTTGTTGGCGCATGGTTTTCGTCCAAGCGAAGCGGTGTGCGCCTTGGCGGGGGTGGAGGCAGAGAAGGAGACTGAGGGGGGGAGGGCGTCTGCAGAGGAGGGGTTGCGGGTTGGGGCGTTGAACAGCCTGGTGCAGGGGGCGTTGCAGGAGCGTTTTGCCGGTGCGGTGTGGGTGATTGGGCACTTGGCGGGGGTGCAGCAGGGGCGGCGTGGCGATGTGCTCTATGCGGAGCTCGTCGACATGGAGGGGGAGCGTCAGGTGGCGAAGGTGGCGGCGACCTTTTGGGCCGATGCGCTGCGCCACGTGGAGCGGACTTTGGCCCAGGCCGGGGAGGGCTTCGTCCTCGAGGACGGGCTGCTGGTGCGGGTTTTGGTGCGGGTGGCGCTTTATGCGCCCGGTGGGCGCTACCATGTGGAGGTGCAGGACCTCGATCCGGCTTACACCCTGGGCAAGGCGGCTTTGGCGCGGGAGAAGGTGTTGCAGGTGCTGGTGGCGCAGGATTTGGCGACGCGCAACCGTGACCTGCCACTGCCGGTGCCGCCGCTGCGGGTGGCGCTGGTGACCAGCTTGGATGGTGAGGCGCGGCGGGATTTCGAGCATGAACTGGCCGAGAGCGGGCTGGCTTTTGCCGTGGATGTGATAGGGGTGCGGGTGCAGGGGCGAGAGGCGGTGCGGTCGTTGTGTCAGGCCTTGGAGTGGGTGGGGCGGCAGGGGGTCGAGCGCTACGATGTGGTGGTGGTGGTGCGCGGCGGTGGTTCGCGGACGGACCTGGCGACTTTCGACGCGCTGGAGGTGGCCCTGGCGGTGGCGCGCTGTCCGGTGAAGGTGGTGGTCGGTGTAGGGCATCAGCGGGATCAGAGCGTGTTGGATCTGATCGCTTTGTCGGCTAAGACGCCGACGGCGGCGGCGGCGCTCTTGGTGCGGGTGGTGCGTGAGGCGTGGCTGGAGGCGCGGGGGACGTGGATGGCCATTCGGGAGGGGGCGTTGTGGCTGATGGAGCGTCACGGCGATGCTTTGGAAGCGGACGCGCGCCGGGTGAGCCACCTAGGCCGACGGCAGATCCAGCAGGGGTGGCAACGCGTGGAGGGGCTGGGGGAGCGTCTGACGACGAGCAGTGAGCAGGCGTTGACCCGGGTGCGGTTGCGGTTGCGGCTGCGGGCGGAGTTGATCCAGGAGCGGTCGCAAGGGCGACTGCGGGCGGCGCGGGGGGAGACTCGTTGGCTGGGGCAGCGGCTGCGCACGGCGGCGCGAGGTGTGTTGGCGCGCAGCACGGGGGAGCTGGCGAACTGCAAGAGCCGTCTGGCGTGGTCGGATCCGCGGCGGCTCTTGGCGCGGGGCTTTGCCCTGGTGCGGACGGAGGATGGGCGTCTGGTGCGGCGGGCGGCGGAGCGGCAGGCGGGAGAGCGACTGCAGGTGGTTTTGGGTGAGGGGAGATTGTCCGTGAGAGTCGAGGCGATAGGGAGCGCCGATGAAGATGAAGAAAGCAGCAGCAGAAGAGTTGACCTATCAGGCGGCCATGGCGGAGATGAAGGAGATCTTGGCGGCACTGGACGATAGCGAGGTGGACCTGGACCAGGTCGCGCAGCTCGTGGAGCGGGCGTCGGTCTTGTTGCGCTACTGCCACGAGAAGCTGGTGAAGACGGAGCTGCGGGTGCGTGAGGTCTTGGCCGAAGTGGATGCTGAGGTGGCGTCGCTGGAGGGGTGAGTGGGCGCAGGGCGGTGTGGCCCAGTGACTTCAGCGGGCAAATGCCTTAGATTGCCGGAGCGGGTGTGGTCCGTGCGGGCGTGGGCGCGAACGAGGTGATGGCCGAGGGATGAGAATCTGCCCCAAGTGTTTTGCTCAAGAGAGCGACGAAGCGGTTTTTTGTGGCCATTGTGCCCACAAGCTGCTGGACGTGAGCAAGCCAAGCGGCATGGTTGGGCGCCTCCTCAATGGCAAATACCTGATCGAACGTTTGGTGGCTCACGGCGGCATGGGTGAGGTTTATCTGGCCGAGCAGGCTGGGATACAGCAGAAGGTGGCCATCAAGTTGTTGAACCGGCGCTTCAACCGCGACGAGACGGTGGTGCGGCGTTTCGTCAACGAGGCGCGCTCCTACGGCAAGATTTCCCATCCCAACGCGGTCAAGATTTTCGATCTGCAACAACTCGAAGACGATACGCTTTACATCGCCATGGAGTACGTCCACGGCGAGACATTGACCCAGCATTTGGAAGGGCGTGGCCCGATGCCCGAGACGCTGGTGTTGTCCCTGTCGGTGCAGTTGGCGGACGTACTGGCCTATGCCCATCAGCAAGGGGTGATACACCGGGATCTGAAGTCGGACAACATCATGTTGATCGAGACCAGCCCGGGGCGCTTCATGATCAAGGTCTTGGACTTTGGCATCGCCAAGATCGTGGACGAGTCGAGCGCTCAGTTGACCGAAGCGGGGATGGTCTTTGGCACGCCCGAGTTCATGAGCCCGGAGCAAGCGCAGGGCTTGGAGGTGGATGCGCGCACGGACATCTACGCCTTTGGCGTCTTGCTCTACTACATGCTGACGCACCGCTTGCCCTTTGGCGCGACGAACAAGATCGCCATTTTGAACAAGCAGATTCATGAGGCGCCGGTACCGCCGAGCATGGTGCCAGACCCTCCGGAGATCAGCCCAGGGTTGGAATCGCTGATCATGATGTGTTTGCGCAAGAAATGTAGCGACCGTTACCAGAGCTTCACTGAGGTGCTGAGCGATCTGGAGCGGATCATTGCGGGGCGCGCGCCGCAGGTGGCGCCGGCCTTCGATGCGGCGCAGATGCCTTCCTTCGTGTCCATCAGCGATGAAGAGGAGCAGGCGTGGTCGGTGGTGGTGACGCGGGCCGAGGATCCCCTGCAGGCGATGTTCGACAGTGCGCCCGATGAGCTGCGCTCGGGGGAGGAGGCGCTGAGCTTTGAGGGTGACGCAGAGGTGGCCGATACGCTCCTCTTGGGTGGGGAGGGGGCATCAACGTCAAGCGCATCGCGGCAAGCGTCGAGCGGGGCGTTGACCTTGGGTGGGGCCAGCCGGGCCTCGGGTGAGGCTTATGTGCTCGAGGTGAAGGCGCGTCCGTCTGGTGCCTTCGTGTTGGGTGACGATTCCGATGAGGATGGCTTCTCGCTGGGCGGTGATGAGGTGTTGGCTGAGCGCCCACACGACGACGGGCGCGGCTCTTCCATGGGCGTCTTTTTCCCCCTGCTGTTGGTGCTCATCCTGGGCGGTGGCGGTCTGGGGGCGTGGCTATGGTGGAGCGCAGCCGGCAGCGATGAGGCGACGAAGGCGACGGGGGCGCAGGTGGGGGAGGTGGAGGACGTGGTGCCGGCGCTCGAGGCGGACACGGACTTCCATGACAGTGAGAGCGCGGCTGAGGTGCCGACCCCGGCGCCGATTCTAGAGCCGGTGCCGGCTTCGACGCTCTTCACGCCGGCCATGCTGGAGCGCGCCACCGTGCGCAGCATGACCGAGGTGGCGGCAGAAATGGTGGCGGCGGGCAGGCTGCCGGAGGCCGAAGCCTTGCTCAAGCGGAGCCAAGGGCGAGCCAAAGGGCTACCCGAGAGGTACGCCGAGGCCTTGGCCGAGGTGCGAGCCGACCTGGAGTGGCTCAAGACCAGAGTGCGCGACGCACAGCGCAACGCGCAGCGTTTGCGCTGCCGGGAGATCGAGGCCGAGATCGAGGCGGTGCGTGAGAAGTCGGCTGCTGTGGCGGAGGTCATGGCGACTCAATTGCAGAACTGTCGTCGGGCGTTGACGGCGCCGCCGACGCGGGTCGATTGAGGTGAGGCGGGCTGTCGTTTGGGCGAGCTTGGGGGTGCTGTGCATCTGCTGCGACGGCACGCCGGAGCCGGCGGTGTTGGAAGGCGCGGTCCTGGCGCAGTGGGTGCAGAACCGAGCGGCGGTAGTGGTTAGTCAGATGGCGTCAGGCGCAGATCCTCGTTGCGGCACCTTGCCGTGGCGCGTGCGCCAACGGGCGTGGCCGACGCATGAGACACGGCTCCAGGTGACGGTGAGCTGGTGCGGGGATGGGGCGGAAGGGTCGGAGGCACCGGAGGCGGCGGAAGCGGCGGAGGCGGCGGAGGCGGCGGAAGCGGCGGGGTTGGCGCCGCCGCTGTTGCGCGGTGAGGCGCTGTTACAGATGCGCCCTGGGGGCGTGTGGTTGCGGGAGGAGCTGCACTACGCCGTGGGCGCCGCTGCTGGGGTGCGCCAGCGCGAGGTGTTGTGGGTGGCGCCCTGGTGGTACGTGCGTGAGGACGGGGGAGACTACCTGCGCGTGGCGGCCCACCTGATGCAGGGTGAGGCGATGCTGGTCGAGGCGCTGGGGGCCTATGAGCACTTTGTGGGTCAAGGGGAGGTCGCCTTTGTGGACGGCGGTGTGCGCGTCCCGGCGGCGGCTGGGGAGGAGGTGGGGCGCTGTGGCGCGCCAGGTAGCGCGCGGCCGCAGTGGATGGCGGGGTTGGCGGAGCTGGCGCGCCTCGACGCGTTGGTGGCGGGCTTTCGTTTGGGCGAGGGTGGGCTGCCACAGGCGCGTTGGCTTCAGGCGGCATGGCGCTTGCCGACGGAAGAGGCGCGGCGCCTGTGCGTGCGCCTTGAGGAGGTGAGTGAGGTGGGCGTCTCGGGTGAGATCGCGGCACCAGCGCATTGGGTGACGCCGGCGCGCCAAGGTGATTTTGCGAGTATACGGCAGCTTTTGCGCAAGGTGATGCGGCGGCGCATCGCCCCAATGTGAGGGGCCTGGTCGGCGGCGTCCCTGCGTGCTACAACCGTGCGGCCTCTGGCCCTGACGGGGCTTGGCGAGGACCGTGCTGAGATGGGAGCAGGTGATGGGCAATGTATTGGTGATCAACACGACGGCGCAAGAGACGCGGGTCGCGTTGGTTGAGCGCGGTGTGATCACAGAGTTTTTCGTGGAGAGAGCGCGGGAACGCGGCATCGTGGGCAACGTGTACAAGGGGCGGGTGCTGCGAGTGTTGCCGGGGATGCAGGCGGCCTTCGTGGACATCGGCCAAGAGAAGGCGGCCTTCCTCTATGTGGCCGACGTGTACAATCAGCACGAGGCTTACATGCAAGAGGTGGAGGCCGAAGCGCTGGACGACCCGGAGATCCCGCAGTCGCGTGGACGCAATCGCGCCGTGGGTCCCATCGAGGATCGCCTGCGCGAGGGGCAGGAGATTTTGGTGCAGGTGGCCAAGGAGCCCATGGGGACCAAGGGGGCGCGGATCACGAGCCACATCACGCTCCCGGGTCGGTATTTGGTGCACATGCCTACCTTTGATCACGTGGGGGTGAGTCGGCGCATCGAGGACGAGGGTGAGCGCAATCGCCTGCGGGACATGATCGCCGAGCGTCGCCAGCCCGGGACGGGGGTGATCGTTCGCACGGCGAGTGAAGGCGTCTCGGACGAGCAACTGGTGCGCGATCTGGACTACCTGGCGAGTCTGTGGCGTGAGGTGCTGAAAGAGGCGGAGCTGAAGAGCGCGCCCGCTTTGCTCTATGAGGAGCTCGATCTGGTGCTGCGCGCGGCGCGCGACCTCTTTACGGATGACGTCGATGAGGTGGTGGTCGACAGCCAGCGCGAATATGAGCGGATGGTGTCCTTCGTGGAGCGTTTCATGCCTTCGCTGACGTCGGCGGTGCGTCTCTATGACAACCCCGAGCCGGTGTTCGATGCTTACGGGATTGAGATCGAGATCGCGCGCGCGCTGGGGCGCAAGGTGTGGCTGCGCAGTGGAGGCTACCTGGTGATCGATGCGACGGAGGCGTTGACCGCCATCGACGTCAACACGGGCAAGTTCGTCGGTCAGCACACTTTGGAGGACACCATTTTGCAGATCAACTTGGAGGCGGTCAAAGAGATCGCCTATCAGTTGCGTCTGCGCAATATCGGTGGCCTGATCATCGTGGATTTCATCGATATGGAGAAGGCGGCCAACCGAGAGAAGGTTTACCATGCCCTCGAGGAGCGCCTGGCGAGCGACAAGGCCAAGACGAACGTTTTGAAGATCAGCGAGTTTGGTCTGGTAGAGATGACGCGCAAGCGGGTGCGGGAGTCGCTGTTACAGACCTTGTGTGAGCCCTGTTTTTATTGCGAAGGCAAGGGCTACGTGCGCAGCCGCGAGACCGTCGCCTATGAGATTTTGCGGGAGCTGCGGCGTGAGGCCTATGGCCAGCGCACGGCGGCGGTGCGGGTCATGGCGCACCCCGACGTGGCGCACCTCCTCTATGACGAGGAGCGAGGGGCCCTCGAAGCGCTGGAGAAGTCCTTTGCGCAGGCCATCGATGTCCGGGCCGATACCAATTTTCACATTGAACAGTTTGAAGTGGGACCCGTTCCTGCCGAGGAATCGGGTCAGAGGAACGAGCGATGAGCGACAAGCAGGAGCAGCGTTATTTCGATCGGGTCAAGGTGAACCACGATTTCGCGAGTATCGATGCGTTTCTGATGGAATACGTCTCGGACATTTCTCAGGGCGGGGTGTTCATCCGCTCGAAATCGCCCCTGCCCGTGGGGACACGGGTACAGTTGCGTTTCACCATCATCGTGGACGACATCGAGACCATCGAGGGCGAAGGCGAAGTGGTGCGGGTGGATGAGCATCCCCACGCCGGGATGGGGGTGGCCTTTACGCGTCTGACCCCCGAGAGTCAGGCCCTCATCGATAGGCTGGTGGCGTGGCGCAGCGCCAAAGGCTGAGCGTCCTGGGGCGGCGGCGCTACGAGGTGGGCATGGGCGCGCCGTCTTGACGCTGCTGTCGCCTTTGTTTTAGCGTGAGCGCCCCGCCGCCTGTGCGAGCTTTGGCGGGGCCGTGGGCCGCTGCGTCGTGCCCATCGATGACCCTGTGGTCTAACACCAAGAGACAGTTCACGAAGATGACCAAGAAAAAGTCCCCGTCGAAAAAGGGCGCAACGCTCACGCCCGCGCCGGAAGCCGTTCAGGTGAGCGCGACCGCAGGGCAAGAATCCGCTGCGGCAGAAGTGGTGGCCGCGGCCGCAGGCGATGACTCGGGTGCGGTGCAGCCCGAGGTCGAGGGCGGTGCCGCAGAGACAGCACCAGATGAAGAAGGAGGGAGCGATGTTCGCGACGCTGACCCTGATCGCTCTGTTGGGACAGGTGGCGATCTTCCCGACGCTGCCCCTGCCGATGGCGAGCCTGGTGGTGCTGACCATCGCCCTGGCGATGCAGCGCGGCTAGGGGGGCGCTGTTGCCCCGATGAGCGGACGCAGGTGTTGACGTGGCTGCGCCAACGCTTGGGCGGCCGGCTCTTCCAGCGACCCGATGACGCGCCCGCGAGCGGTTGCGCGCCGTCGGTGTCGGCAGACCGCGTCGAGGCGGCGGCCGAAGAGGAGGTGGACGAGTGGGCCGACGAGTGGGAGAAGCCCGTCACCACCGATGAGGCGTGGACACCGCCGACGGTGAGCCAGTCTGCGAAGTGGCGTTGGGATGCGGAGCGCAAGAAGGATTGGTGGGGCCTCGGCCTGGTGCTGCTGATTTGCTGCGCCCTCTATCTGCCCTTTTTGGGGACTTTTGGCCTGTGGGACCCCTGGGAGACGCACTACGGTGAGGTCTCGCGTCATATGACGGAGACCAACGACTACATCAGCCCGTGGTGGGGCTCGCACTGGTCGCGTCCCGGTAGCAATCCCGAGGGCAGCGGATTCTATTCCAAACCCATTCTGGTGCTGTGGGCCATGGCCTTGGGCATGGAGGTGTGGGGGTGGACCGATTTCGCCATCCGCATTGGCGTGGCCTTGATGGCCCTCTTGGCGGTGGCCTTGACCTATATGATGGGTGCCGGGGTGTGGAACCGGCGGACCGGCGCGATCATCGCGCTGGTCTTGGCCACGTCGCCGTTCTTTTTCTTTTTGTCGCGGCAGACCCAGACGGACATGCCCTTCGTCGCCATGCTGGTGGGGGCCTTGGCCCTTTTCATGTTGGGGGCCTTTGGCAAGGATCGGCGCAAGCCTGCCGATAGGCTGCATTACCTCCTCTTCTTTGTGTCGTTGCTGGTGCTCGTCCTGCCCCAGTTGCGGATGCTGGCGCTCGATCAAGGCTTCAACGAGAGCCAACGCAACATGCGGCCGGGTCTGCGCGCCCAGGGGATGAATGACTTCAAGGGGGAGGCGGCGTTTATGTCGGTGGTGTGGGTCAACAGTCCGCGCCTGAGTCCGTCCGAGCGCGAGGCCTTGGCGGCGATGCCCCCGCAAGAGGCGGAGGCGGCCATCGCCGCGTCGCGTTCGTGGCTGCCGGACTTCATCCTCGAGCTTGGCGCGCCCTTTTTGGTGGTGCTGGTGGTTTTTGGATTGCTGGCGGTGATGGGCTTCTGGGCCTGGCGTGGCCGCCTGTCCCATGCCCTCTTCGACGCCAAGGGCTCGCGAGGGCTGGCGCTGTTTTCGGTGTGGTTGGCGTTGCTGGTGGTTTTCCTTGGCCTGGCGCTCAACTTCAAGCGCATCTTTGCTGCTTACGGGATGAACTGGGAGAGCGCCCAGGGCGCCGCTTTCAACTTGGCCAAGTTTGGTGGCGTCGCGCTCTCCCTGTTGCTGTTGGGGCTCTTGGGGCTGCTCTTCTCGCGTCTGGTTTCGGGTCGCCTGAGCGATCGGGCCTGGGTCGTCTTTGGCGGGGCCATGACGCTGCTCTTGGCGGTGAGCCCCATGCTCTTGGTGATGAAGCACAAGGCCCTCGGCCTCGATGGCTATTCTTTTTGGGCTGAGGAGTCTTTTGGTGCTCGCCGCCTGCTGGATATCTTTTTGGCCAGCGTCTATGGACCGCTCCTGGTCGGGCTCTTCGTGATGGCGGCCCTCTTTGTCTACCTCAGCAAAGGGGCGCGCTTCTGGGAGGGGCGCTCACCGCGCGTGCTGTGGTCCAGCTTGGTGCTGACCATGGGGCTGGTCTTTTTGTGTGTGTCGGTCTTCTATGTCCCCGTGTCCCATGCGGGGAACTTGAGCACCTTTGGCAAGGTGGCCGGTCGTATCGTGGGCGCCTTCTTCCAGTGGGGCCCGGTGCAGGTGGCGCTCTACGCCCTCTGTGTGGTGGTGGTGGCCCTGTCTCTGTTCCGCTCCAAGCGCAAGACCGTGGGGCAGATGTGTTTCTTGAGCTTCTACATCTTTGCCGCGCTGGCGACTTTGGCGAAAGGGCTGCTGGGCTTCGCCTTGCCTGGCGCGATCATCTTCTTCTACCTCATCGTGACGGTGGAGTGGAAACGCCTCCTGGAGTTTGAGATTCCCCGGGGGATTCTCACTTTCATCGCCGTGGGGGTGCCGTGGTATGCGGCCATGTTGATCTTGCACGAGAACGCCTATTTTCAGCGCTTCTTCGTCCACGATCACTTCAAGCGCTTGGCCAGCGGCGTACACCAGATCGATTCGGGCACTTTCGAGCACTTCATCCATTGGCTCGGCTACGGGCTCTTCCCCTGGGCGGCCCTGGTGCCGGCCGTGGTCATCCGCCTCGGTGTCGGCCGCGGGCTTCTGCTGCGGGACGATCGCTCACGGGCGACGTTGATGTTGGCCATCTGGGCGGCCTTTGCCTTCGCCCTCTTCTCGTTGTCCAGCACCAAGTTCCACCACTATACTTTCCCCGTGGTGCCGCCCCTGGCCATCCTGGTGGGGCTGCTGGTGGCCGAGATGTGGGAGAACAAGGTCAAGCGCTTTGGGGCGATCCTGGTCTCGGCGCTGGCCATGCTGGTGCTCATTGGCTGGGACGTGGTCAAGGATCCCACCCACTGGAAGAACCTCTTCACCTACAAATACGACCGCGAGTGGATCGACTTCGTGCCCGAGTACACCGCCCGCCTCTTCGGCGAGCCGACCCTGGTGCGGGGCGCCGAGCTGCAGCAGAGTTTTCAAAACACCGTGATGTGGATCACCGTGGTGTGCTTCGTCGGCCTCGCCCTGTGGTTCGTGCCAAGGCTGTGGTTCCGTCGGGCCGGTGTGACCCTGGTCATGGGCGGGGCCGTGGCGCTCACGGCGTGGGGCCTCTTCGTCTACATGCCAGCCATCAGCCCCACCTGGAGCCAGCGCGGCGTGTGGATGTCCTACTGGAATGACTGCACCCGAATCCCGGCGCCGCCCAACGCGGATCCCAAGAAGATATGGTGCGAAGAGAGCAGCCTGATTTACCGCATCACCTGGCGCGGCGAGCGCTACTACTCCCAGAATGAGGCCGTCCCCCTCACCAACGACGACGACATGCGCTTCTTCGTGTCCTACAACGGCGAGACGCCCTTCTACGTCATGACGGACCGGACGCGCTACTGCCTCGGCTCAGACGCCCTCCCCAATTTTGGGGCCGACTGCAAAGGTGGGGGGAGCATCGTCAATGAGGTGCGAAAATTCTACCCAGGACGGCCGGTGGACCATGAGCTGATGTGGGACGACAACTACAAGTTCGTCATGGTCAAGTTCTACCCCGGGGGCAAAGCAGCGCCGCCGCCACTCTTGGAGAAGACCTTCTTACGGCGCTGGCTGTGGGCCAGCGAAGGTGCGCTCTCACCGCCCGAGGTGCCGGCAACGGAGGGCTAGCCATGCGCATCGATTACCTCGGCCATGCGGCTTTTCTCGTCACCACTGCCGCTGGCCAGCGCCTCCTCTTCGACCCCTACGAATCGGGTGGCTACGACGGCAGGGTGGCCTATGGACCCATCGAGACGCCCTGCGACGCCGTGATCATCACGCACGACCACAAAGACCACTGCTATACCGCGGGCTTGCCCCAGCCATTCACGATCATCCGCGACGCCGGTGTCTTGCCTGGGGTGCGGGTTTTTTCCGTTTCGGCTTTCCACGACAGTGAGGGCGGGACACGCTTTGGGGGCAGCGTGGACATGAAGGTGGTGGAAGCCGATGGCCTACGCCTGTGCCATGCAGGTGATTTAGGCGAACAGCTCTCGGTCGGGCAGAAGAACGCCCTTGGGCCGCTGGACATCCTCATCATCCCGGTTGGCGGATATTACACCCTGGACGCCGCTGGGGCGCTGGCCGTGGTCGCCGAGCTGGCGCCAACCGTGGTGATCCCCTGTCATTTCAAGACGGCGCGCTGCGGTTTCGACATCGCGCCGGTGACCCCGTTCTTGGCGCAGTGTTCCGAGATCCTGCGGCCGGGAGGCAGCGCCTGGGAGGTGACTCCCACGTCGCTCCCGAAGGCCACGACCTGTGTTTACCTAGAACCGCGTCTCTGAGTGAGGGCGTGCGCGATGGGCTCGACGCGACATTTTGGGTTGAATCATGGGCTTGGGCGCGACGTCTTGGCACGTTGTTTGGCGCGCTGTGCTCTGCGCCGACGCAGGTGGTCCGAGCTGAACGAACCGGGCGCAACCCCGCTGCAAGTGAGTAGGTCATGAACAGAATCCATTGGGTCGTGGTGATCACCATGGTCGCGCTGCTGGCGCCAGGTGCGGTCGAGGCGCTGGCCGATACGCCGCCGCTGAACTACGAGGTGACCCTGCAGCACATGGAGGACAGCCCAGCGGCGCTGCGCATCCAAGCCGTGGTGGACCTGCAGAAGGTCGAGATCAAGCTGACGAAGGGGCGCAACAAGGCGGTGGTACATCAGATCCCTTCACTCAAGAAAGGTGAGTCCAAGACCTTCGAGTGGGAAGAGAAGGTGGGCCTGCACGATTTCACCATGGAGATCAGCGCCGTCAACGCCGAAGGGACCTGGGCCGGCAGCACGACCTTCCGCATCGAGACCTTGGCGGCCCTGCTCCTCGACGTCGACCTCGCGGGGATCGACCTCAGCCAAGGCGTGGTGCCCTTTGCCACCAGCAGACCTGCCGTGCGGGCGGAGCTGGAGCTCTACGGTGACGGGAAGCAGCTCATCGAACAGGTTGAAGTCACCTATGGTGGCACCTCGCGCAAGGAGAAGATCGCCTGGAAGAACGTGGACGTGCTGCCGGTGTTGATGCGGCTCAAGGTCTACGATGCCCTCGGCGCTTGGCGACTGACCGAGGTCTTCCGTCTGGAGATTCCCCACACGGACATCGTCTTCGACACGGCGGCTGCGAGCATTCGCGACGATCAAGTGCCCCATCTGGAAGAGACCCTGGCACCCATTCGCGAGGCGCTGCGCACCTTCGACGACATCTCCATCGAGCTCTACATCGCTGGCTACACCGACACGGTGGGTTCCAAGCAGGCCAATCTCGAGCTCAGTGAGCGCCGCGCCAAAGCGATCGCCCAGTGGTTTCGCCAAAATGGCATAAAAATACCCGTGTACTATCAGGGCTTCGGTGAGAGCGTCCTGGCTGTCCCCACCCCCGACGAGACCCCCCACGAGCAGAACCGACGCGCCGTCTACGTGCTCTCCAATGCCAAGCCCCAGAGCCCAGATTTCCCGACCTCCAATTGGAAGCGCATTCCTTGACGGCAGAGGGCTGACATGGCGCCTCGAACCCACGCGAGCACCAAGCTTGGACTGTGCCTCGTCGGCGTTCTTTGGCTGTCCCCGGCCATGGCCGAGGAGGCACCGGCGCTGACCACGTCTGAGCGCATCACGCGCTATGCCGAGCTAGAGATGATCTGGGAGCGGGCAGGCAGGCGTTGTAACGTCGGCGCCGAGGCCCTGCGCCAATGGCGCCTCGCCTACGGAGAGGCCCTCTGGCGTGCGCCCCTCCCCGAGGACAGCGACCCCGACCTGCTTCTGTTGCAGCAGCGCATCGAGGCCGCCGCCGACGCCCTCGTCGAGATGGCCTTGAGCTGCCATGACCATCCGGCGGTGGCCGAGGAGTTGAACGCCCTCGGGGCCTACCCAGAGGTGCCTTAGAAGACCAAGATCTCTGCCTCGCCGTGGCGCTCGATGAGCTCGTCCACGGTGGTCAAGAGCTGATCGCGCCGCTCCCAGAAGAGATCGAAGGCCCGAATCTCATCGCGGGTGGGCGTGGGGAAGAGGCGGTTCAAGGTCTTGTCGTATTCGAGGCGACGGATGCCGTGAATCAGCGCTTTGCTGAAGCGCTGGGTGAGGCGCAGGCGGCGCACGACGCGGTCGGTGTGCCACGGCGGGAAGGCGGCGCCGTTGTCCAAGGCGAGGAGACCCCCCTCGACGAAGTGACAGTTGGCGCCATAGTTATCCATCTCCCCAGCGAAGCGGTCCCAGTTGTTGGTGAGGAAGTCCACGACCAGGACGTCCGAGATCTGGGCGACGAGATCCCCGAGACTCAGTCTCGCGGCCCACTCCATGCGGCGGCTGTGGCCGCTTTGGCCGCGGCTGCCAGCGGCCTTGGCGATGGCCGGCAAGAAATCCGTCGCCGGCGCGCCATAGTCGACGCGGCTCGTGGCGCTCAGCCAGCCCTTCCAGACCTCGGACACCTCGATGGGGAAGCCGACGAAGGCGGGCATCCATTCTTTGAAGGTGGCATAGAGGTAGGTGTCGCCATCGACGGTGCGCCAGACGAGCTCGTGAAACTTGGTGCGATAGCCCCGTTGGGCCGGTGTGTCGAGGCGGCCGTAGAGCGTATTGAAATCTTGGCGGCTGATGCGGACCTCTTCGTTGTAGGGGACGCGGAAGCGGCAGCGCAGCACCTCGCACAGGCGATAGAAGGCGATCTCAGAGCGGTACATGCTCTGGCGTTGTTCTTGATCTGGCTTGAGGGCCGCGAGGGTGACCCCATCCTCGACATAGCGCAGGGTGATGGTGGAGCCGCCGCCCAAAGATTTGATGAGGTTATTGTCCGCAGCGACCAGGGTGCGCAGCACGGGGGGGAAGAGCAGCGGGTCTTCATCAATGGCGCGGTCCGCAGCGGCCGCGAGGGCGGCGTCGTCGGGAAAGCGATCTTGGCCGGCAAAAATGAGGATCCTGGCGCTGCGATGGCGGCCATTGTTCAGCAAACCGAGGCCGTGCTCCAGGTAAAGCTCGGGGACGATGAAGCCATCGGCAGCGCAGCGCGCGAAATGGGCCAGGGCCTCGTCGATTCGCCCCTCGGCGTAGAGGTGGCGGGCGATCTGGAGGCGAAAGGGGAGGGCGCTCTGGTCGATGCCGGCGAAGATCTGGCCGACCCGGTGGGCGCTCTCTGCGACCCGGAGCCGGGCATGGGCGCGTCGCCAATGGCCTTGCACCAGCGGACGCACCACGAGGATGGCGTGGGCCGTATCGACCTCATGACGCGCCGGCAGGGGGTCGAAGAGGGGCGGCACGTAGTCCGTCATGCTGGCGGCGCAGGAGGTCAGGAGGAGGGCGGCCAAGGACAGGTAGAGGCAGGGCTTGCAATGCACAGCGGTCATCATGGGGCGGGGGTGACTCTTCCTCAAAGGGAAACGGTAGCGCGGCTCAAAGGGAAACGGTAGCGCGGCGGCTTCGATGTGCGCCGCTGAGATGCGGGCGATTGACCTCACGCGATCCAGGGCGGGATGCTTTGGGGAACACCGGGACGCATGTTAGGATTCCCTCCTGGCGCGTGGGGCGCTGGGTGCCTTTGTAGCGCATGGCCGAGGGGTGTGGAAGCATGAAAGACAAGAACTTTTTGCGACGGATGGGGATGGCATGGGTGGCCCTTCTGGGGGCAGCGCTGGTGGCGCCGGGCTGTGGTGCCACTGTCCCGCACGACACGGCAGAGAGCGCCGTGGAGGCGACCCGGGAAGGGGCGCGGCGCTTGGACAAGGGCGCAGAGGTGCGCCTCGTGGCCGCGCCTGCGAAGGATGGGTGGATCGTCTCCATGACGGCTGGCCAAGGCCAGGATGTCCATTTCGCCACGGCCGACGGCGGCCTGTGGCACGTCGATCCGGGGACGGCCGCCTTGACCCGCCGCGGGGCCATCCCTAACGAGGAGCGGCTCATGCTGGTGCCTCACTCCCACTGGGTGATCGCCATGAACGCGCCGCCGCGGGTGCTCGCTCTCGATGGCGGCATCGAGTTGTTGCGATTCAACGCCTGGGCGCACCCCGACTTGGCGTTGGTCAGCCCCGGTGGGAAGCATTTCGTCCTCGCCCGCGGCGCCGAGCTCGGCTTCTGGGACCTGACCCTCCAGGCGGAACCCATCCGCGCCGGCGAGCGCATGCAAGACTTTCTCGCCCGCCAAGAAGCCTTGCAGACGCTGGCCCTGCCGGCGACGCCTTCGGCGCTGGCCATTGGCGAGTCGGGCCTGCTGGCCGTGGCCTTGGATGACGCCCAGCATCGGGGACTGATCTGGGTGTGGGAGCCCGCCCTGGGCGCCGATCTCCGCTTCATCGGCCGCGTCAACCGCACGGTGACGGAGATTGTCCTGGCCCCTGGCGACAACCTCCTCGCCGCGACCGATGGCTCCGGTGCTTTTTGGGTGGCACAGACGGCGCGTAAAGGTTTGCTGGACTGGAGCGAAGGCGTCGAAGCCGTCGATGTGGGCTGGACACCCTCGGGGAACCTGCTCATTCACCAGGCCAATGGTCTGACGCGCGCCCTGATCCCCGAGACCGGAGACGAGCTGTGGCAGCGTCGCGACGAACGCGGTCTCCGTGCCTGCACGCCTGTGCTCCGCAACCTCCTCTGCACCGATGGCCGGGAGCTGCTCTTCGTCAGCGCCTGGGATGGCCAGATCATGGCCCGCGCCTTCGCCCAGGGTGAGCAAGGCGTCCTCTATGCTAGCGAAGGTGCACACAACGGTGCGGCGCCGGCAGAGTGGTTCGTCGTGAGCGACGCCGCGGGCTCGGCCGCCCCTAGCCCTGACGCCTGGGCGCAGATGGCCGCGCCCGAAGCGCTGGTCAAGGTGTTGGCGGCCTGGTTGGCGCCACCGCGCTGAAGCCAAGCTCAGGGCGAGACGACCCACAAGAGGCCGTCTTGGTCGATGGCCGGCTCCTCGGCGCAGGTGTCGACGCTGGCTCCCAGGAGGATGCGCACGCCCTCGAGGCTGTTGCCGAGCATGGCCGCGCCGTGTAAACGCTCTTGACCGCTGCAGCCCAGCCAGAATGAGCGCTGGTGGTTGCCGTCATCGCAGGCGAAGAAGCCGACGAAGAGGTCGGCCGAGAGGTCGTTGCTGACCATGAGGCCGCCGCCGAGGTTGACCTCGCCTTGGAAATGCCCGGCCACAGCCAAGAGCGTCGCGTCACCCATCCCGGCGAGCAAACCCAACCACCGCACCTCGCCGGGTTGGGAGCTGACAAAGGCGCGAGACCAGAGGTGTTCCCCCGTGGGGCTCAGGGCTGCGATGAAGGGGTTGCGCAGATGCCCACCTTCGATGGTGGCCGTGTCCATGGTGAGGGAGGTGGTGAAGACGCCGCCAAGGAAGAGACGGCCATCAGGTGCCACGGCCAGGGCGGTGGCGCGGTCCGTCGCGGGTCCGCCATAGGCGCGGAGCCACTGCGGCTGACCCGCGTCGTCCAAGGCAGTGAGGAAGATGTCGCGGCCGCCGCTGCTGCTGACGCGGTGCTCACCCATGGCGAGGTCGTCGCTGAAATCGCCGCCGACGAGCACCCCTGAAGGCGTGCGGGCGATGGCGGCGCTTTTGGCGAAGGTGCTCCCCTGGCTGGTGTGCGACCAACGCAGGGTGCCATCGCGATGCCAGGCTTGGGTCAGGCTTTGGGTCAGCCCGTTCTGGCTGACGAAGCCCGTCAGCCAGGCGTGGTCGCCGGCGGCGACGATGGCGGCGGCGCTGGCGCTGCCCGCAGGGCCATGGCTGTTTAGCCAGGCCGGTGCGCCGCTCAGGTCCAGCAGCGCGACGAAGGCCCCTTGAGCCGTGGCGCTTCGCAGATCCCCCAGGTGGAGCTCACCTTCGAAGTGACCGGCTAGCCACAGGTCGTCGCCGGCCACGGCGATGGCGTTGAGCTGCACCGTGTCAGTGGCGTAGAGGTGACGTAGCCACTGCAGCTCGCCTTGCGCCGACAGACGCGCGACAAAGGCGTCGCGTGTGCCCTGGGCAAGTACGGCCGTGCCGAGGTCGAGGCGCCCGGAGAAGGTGCCGGCGATGATGAAGTCACCGCTGGGCAGGGGCGCAACGGCTTGGACGGTGCAGGTGCCGGCGCCGGTGATGTGCTGGCGCAGGTGCACGCTGTAATGGCTCTCCATGTGATCGCCTTCCGCCTCGAGACCGGGCGGTGGCGCCTCGTAATCGGTGCGCGGCGGCCTGGGAGGATTGCACAGACAGCCAGCGGCGAGGCAGGCGATGGTGGCGTAGCCAACCCATGCAGTGAGGTGCTGCGCAAGGCTGGCGTGGTGGGTGGTGTGCGTCTGACCCTGTCCCATGATTGGCTCTCCTGAGGCGCTGTCCTCGGCAGGTGGATCCCAAAATGAGAAGCCACGGGCGTTGTCGCATGGTCGGAGCCAAGGGGCAACGGGCGAGGGTAATCAGTCGCTGGGGTTGGCGATGCGGACCGCCGTGCCGTAGGCCAGGAGCTCTGCGGCGCCTTGCATCACGGTGGACGTGGTGAAGCGCATGCCGACCACGGCGTTGGCGCCCATGGCGATGGCTTGGTCGACCATGCGATCGATGGCCTGCTCGCGGCTCTCGCCGAGCATTTTGGTGTAGTCTTTGATTTCACCGCCGACCATGTTGCGAAAGACCGCCAGGATGTCGCGGCCCACGTGGCGGGCGCGGATGGTGTTGCCGCGCACCACGCCAAGGACTTCCACGATGTCGTGTCCGGGAAGGGCGTCGGTGGTGGCGACGAGGATGCGGTGTTTGAAACCGGTGACGGCACCGGAAGCGGATTTGATGAGGTGTCCTTCACTCATTGGTCGATCTCCTGGTAAGGGTCAGTGCGATGGGCACGGGCGCGTTGATAGAAGGCATGTGAAGCGAGGGCGAGTCCGCCGGCGGTGACCAAGGCGGCGGCGCTTTTGACCAACAGGGGTGTCTGGGGGTCGAGGGCCAAGTGGTAGCCGGCAAAGGCGATGAGAAAGAGGAGACCCGCAACGATGCTGAGGGTGGCGAGCGTGACCAGGCGGCGTGCGCCGGGGCGCTCCCGGGGCGGGATGCCCGCGGCGTCCTGCATGATACGCTGACTCAGGGTGTCCGTGCGATCCTTGATGGCTTTGAAGTCCTGGTACTCCTCCTGACAGGTGCGGCAGGTCACGAGGTGGGCCTCGAAGCGCTGGCGTTCCTCGGCGTTGAGCTGCTGGTCGATGGCCTTCATGAGGAGGTGCTCGAAAATCTGGTGGTCCGTGGTCATGAGGTCCTCCTTGGGGCGTCGTTCTGGGTGGCTTGGGTAGGGGTGGCGGCGGTGAGCTTCTCGCGGAGGCTGCGACGGGCCCGATAGAGGCGGCTCATGACGGTGCCCTCGGGGCAGTCGAGAATGTCGGCGATTTCGCGGTAGCTGAGGTCTTGGAAGTGGCGCAGCTCGATGATCTCGCGCAGGGGCGGATCGAGGGTGGCGATGGCCGCGAGGAGGCGCCGCTCTTCTTCACCGTTGATGTAGGCGCGCTCCGTGTCGTCCTCGGCGTTGACGTCGAGGTCGTCCGTGAGCTGGACGCGGCTGCGCTGTTTGCGCAGGTCCGTGCAGTAGTTGCGGAGTATACAATAGAACCAGGGGTAGAAGGCGCGGGAGGGGTCATAGGAAGCCTGGGCGGCCCAGGCGCGCGACGCCGCTTCCTGGCAGGCGTCGCGCGCCGTTTCGCGGTCATTGAGCCAGCGCACGGCGGCGACATAGGCGCGCGGGAGAGCCAGGTCGAGGAGGGCTGAGAAGGACATGGGTGACCTCGGAGGGGGGGGGCGGGGCCGGCGACGGTGGGCCGGCGTGGTCTCGCTGGGTATTACTGCCACGTCGGCATCCTATTCGCGAAAAAACGCACGGCCATGGTCGTCGCGGGCGGATTAAATGAAAGTGGATTGCAGATGCAAACGGGTTTGCATTTAGCGTTGACAGCCCGGGTGGAGGCGATTAGTCAAGAGGGGCTGGGAGGTCGGGTTGGATGCGGGCTCTGCAGAGGTGCAAAGGCGATGGGTAAGGAAAGCAGACAATGCGCGGGCAGGATTTTTGGGGGCTGGTGGGCGGCTTTGGGGTTTTTACTCTGTGCCGCTCCGACGTTATTGGTGGCCGAGGAGGGGCCTGTGCCAGGGGGGGCGAGGGGTGAGGAGCCCTGGACCACGGTGGGCGCGGTCGGGGCGGCGCGTGGCTCGGTGCGGGCAGCGGAGGCGGTGGCGCCAGCAGATGGGGCGTTGTTGGGGGCGGAGCCGGCGGGGGGCGCTGTGGAGGCGGTTGGCGCGACGGATGTGGTCGCGTCGGTGCCGGCCGATGGTTTTGCTGGGCTGGATGCCGAGGAGGCGCAGTGGCTGATGGAGGCCTTGGCTGAGGACGCGGCGGCTCCGGCGCGGCCTGGGGCTGCCTCGCCTCCTGGGGCTGGGATCATCGCCGGGCTGCAGAGCATGAACCCGGACATCGCGGTGATCATGGATGTGGCTGGCGCCTGGTTCAGCGACGCGAAGCCGCTGCAGGGTGGGGGCCACGATCCGACGGCGCGGGGCTTCAACCTCCAGCAGTTGGAGATGTCCATTGGTGCTGCGGTGGATCCGTTCTTTCGTTTTGACGCCAACCTGGTGTTCAGCCTCTTTGGGGTAGAGGTGGAGGAGGTCTACGGGACGACCCTGGCGTTGCCATGGAACTTGAAGGCCAGGGTGGGGCAGTTTTTGACATCCTTTGGCAAGATCAACGCGACCCATCCACACACGTGGTCCTTCGTGGACCAGGCGTTGGTCATCGGGAAGTTCTTTGGGGGTGAGGGCAACCGCGGGTTGGGGGCTGAGCTTTCTTGGTTGAGCCCGCTGCCATGGTATGTGGAGGTGATCACCTCGACGACCATGGCGACGGGGGATTGCTGCAACCGCTCTTATTACGGCGGTCAGGATCTCGGGGTGGATCGGGTCGATGATTTGTTGTGGACGGTTGCGCTGAAGCAGTTTTTTCCCGTGGGTGCCGATCTCGGGATTTTTTGGGGCTTATCGGGGCAGTTCGGTCCCAACCCCAGTGGCCAAGGCAACCGCACGGAGATCTACGGAACGGACCTTTATGTGCGCTACAAGCCGACCCAGTCGGAGCGACGCACGTCGTTGACGCTGCACTTGGAGGCGCTGTTGCGCAGCCGGCAGGTACCTGGGGATGTGCTGCAGGACTACGGGGGCTTTGCGCAGGTGGTGTGGCAGATCGATCCCGAGTGGGAGGTAGGGGTGCGCGGGGAGTGGGTGAGCGGTCTCGAGGAGGACCCTCTGGACGGGGACTGGACGCAGGGGCGGGGGCGCTACAGCGCGCAGTTCACCTATTACCCGTCGCATTTTTCGCGGCTGCGCGCCCAGGTCTCACTGGACGATCCCAGGTGGCGTGACGCGGTGATCTGGGCGGCTTTTTTGGCGCTGGAGCTGGTGGTGGGTGCGCACGGCTCTCACAGTTATTGAGGGGGAAGCGATGGTTCAGCGGGACGAGCGATGGTTGCGGAGGCGCACAAGGGGCGGGGCGAAGGTGCTGGGCCTTTGGCGGTGGTTGGTGTTGGGGTCGTTGGCCCTCGGGGGGTGTGCCTTCAGCGACGGCGAGCCATGGGGTGAGGCGTCGCTGCGCCTCGAGGTGCGGTGGTGGGTGCCCCAGGATCGGCAGATGGAGGGGGGCGAGGTGCGGCTGGCCAACGACTATGCCCTGCGTTTGGATGACGTGGCGGCAGAGGTGGTGGCCGTGACTTTGGAGATCGCCGCGCCGGGTGGCGAGGTGTCGTCTTTCGATCCCGCGGCGCCGCCGCCGGGTTATAGCTTGTGTCATGGGGGCCATTGTCACGCCGATGATGGTCGCCTGGTGGACTATGCCGACATCGAGGCTGAGCTGAGCGGGGGCGCTTCGGGGCTAGAGCACTTGCGCGTCCCGGTGGCGCAGGCGGTGCAATTCTTAGGCGAAGGGCGCGACGTGGCCTTGGGGGTCTGCCCTGAGCGCTGCTGGCTGGAGCGTGGCCGGGTGGTGGGGGTGCAGGTGGAGCTTCGCCAACTGCGCTTGCAGGGAAGCCTGCGGGATTTGCGCAGCGGCGCGGCGCAGCGCCTGGATGGCGCGCTCATGGCGCTCATCCTCGAGGTGCCCTTGACGATGCAGGTGCGGTTCAGTCTCGACGAGGTGGTCGGCAAAGGGGAGCCACAGCGCTTGCATTTGGACCTGTCGCTGCGGTGGTTGCCGCAGGCACTGGATGGGGTCGAGTGGGCGGCGTGGGCGGAGCCCGGGTCCACTTCAATGCAGGTGGATCCAGAGCACCTGGGCTATGAGACGGTGGGTGAGGCTTTGGCCGAGGCTTGGGAGCTGTCCGCTGAGGTGCGGCGCTGAGTGAGGTGTTGGCGCTGGTGCCCATGGGGCGCCGGCGTGTCGGATAAGAGTCGTGTCAACAAAAACCGAAATGAGGAGAAAACAAATGCAGAAACGTGGGCTTTGGATTTTGGTAGCGGTGGTGATGGGGTGGGGCGGGGTGGCCTGTGACGAGCACGACCACGATCATGAGCATGCGCACAGCCTCGATGAGCACATTTGCCGACACATGTTGGAGGGGCCGGCCCTGGAGGTGGTGGCGGCGGTGGCCTTGGATGAGAGCCTGCCCGATGTCTCCCAAGATCACACGCGTTATGACGTGCGGATCGCGGCACCCGAGACGGGCGCGCCCAGTGGCCGGGTGGCCTTTGCGTCGGGGCAGGCTGGCGACCGGGTGATCGCCGTGAACCGTGAGGTGCGTTTGGTGGTGAAGGATGTGGACGGTGTCGAGGTGTCGGCCGAAGCGATGACCGACAACGGGCACTGCGAAGAAGTGGTGGCGCACCACGTCTATCCTCTTGGCGTGGGGACCTATGAGGTTGGGATCACTTTGGACGCCGATGGTCTTTTCACGGAAGATGTGTGGGTGAGCGTGATCATCGAGGCGGCGGCCCACGCGGACCACTGAGTCATCCCGAAGCGTAAGGGGGTGGATGTGGGTGATGTTCTGTTGCAGGCCAAGGCGCTGGAGGTGGGTTATGGCGGGAGCGCCCTCTTTCCCCCTTTTGGCTTTGACATCAGGCGCGATGAGTTCTGGGCTTTGGTGGGTCGCAACGGTGCGGGTAAGACGACGCTGTTGCGCACCTTGCTCTCGCTGTTGCCCAAGGTCGGCGGGGAGCTGCAGGCGCGCGACGGCGTGCGCTTGGGTTATGTGCCGCAGCGCGAGTCGGTGGATCCCAGTGTCCCGGCTCGGGTCATCGATCTGGTGCGTTCGGGGACGGATCGCGCCTGGTCGTTCTTATGGCCTTTCAAGAGCCTGTGGCGTCCCGATGCGGTGCGGCGGGCCATGCGCGATGCCCAGGTCGAGGCGTTGGCCAAGCGTCCCTACGCCGAGCTGAGCGAGGGCCAGAAGCAGCGTGTCTTGATGGCGCGCGTCTTGGCGGGGGATCCCGACTTGTTGATCCTCGATGAGCCGACCAGCGCCATGGATGTGATCGCCGAACGGGAGACCTTCAGTCTCTTGGACCACGTCCGCGGTGAGCGGCGCCTGGCGTTGTTGGTGGTCTCCCACCATCTGAACGTGGTGGCTCGCCTGGCGACTCACGTGCTCATGGTGGATCACGAGGCGGGCAAGGTGGTGTGCGGTTCCATCGACGAAGCCCTGGCTGATCCGTTCTTTGCCGAGCGTTATGGGACGGTCTTTTCCTGTTACGACTGTGGCGAGCGTCGCCTCGGTGCGCGCCGGCTGACCCAGTTGGCGCCTCACGTCCACGCCCCTGGGGCCGCCGCCGAGGAGGCTCCCTAATGGATGCGGGTGCGCACTACAGCTTGCAGCTCTTCTGGGAGAGCTGGGACTACTTTCGCGAGGCCACCGTGGCGGGCACCATTGGGGGGCTGATGTTGGGCTTCCTCGGTGGCTATATCGTCTTGCGCAAGATGGTGTTTTTGAGCGCGGCCCTGTCGCAGGCCTCGGGGCTGGGGGTGGCCTACGCTTTCTATCTTCAGATCTATTGGGGCGCTTCGGGGCACCAGCACGCCTTTGGTGGCGCCACCGACTCTCCCTGGTGGGCCGCGTTGTTGGGCTCCCCCCTCTTAGGCGCGGCCGTGGCGGCCCTGTTGGTGACGGCGGTGCTCGCCTTGGCCGCGCCGCGTCTCTCGGGGCGCTCCATGGATGCCCTCTTGGGCCTCATTTACTTGTTGGGATCGGCGGGGATACTCGCCTTGGGGACGCGCATCGTCGAGGAGGTCCAAGACATCCAGACCATCCTCTTTGGCAACGCCGTGGTGGTTTTGGACGAGGATCTGCGCCTGCTGGCCTTTACGGCCGTTGGCGTGCTGGGCTTGCACCTGTTGCTGATGCGCGGCTTCATTCAGGCCTCCTTCGACGCCGAAGGGGCGCGGGTGCGGGCCATGCCGGTGCGGGCCCTGAACTTGGGGCTCTTCGTGAGCATCGCCATCGCCGTCTCGGTGGCGACGCGGGTCCTGGGGGCGCTGCCGGTCTTTGCCTTCAGCGTGTTGCCGGCGATGGCGGCGCAGCGCATCGCCCCCAATGTCCAGATGACCTTGATCATTGCGGCCCTTCTCGGGGCGGTGGCGGCTTTCTGGGGCTACGTCGCGGCGTTCTTGTACGAGCTGCCCGTGGGCGCGGCCCAGACGCTGGTGGCAGTTGGGATCGTGGCGGTCGTCGAGGTGCTGGTGCACGCTGGGCGTTTGGCCAGACGCGGGTGGAAGTGGTGGCGCAGGCCGGTCGTGGCCAGCGCGGCAACGAGAGGAGGCGAAGATGCTTAGGACGTGGATGCCTTTGGGCTTGGTCGCGGCGTTGTGGTTGGTCACGGGTGGTCAAGAGGCCCAGGCCAAGGTGCGGGTGGTGGCGACGGTCCCAACCTTGGCGGCCTTGGCCGCCGAGGTCGGGGGGGAGCACGTGGAGGTGGTGACCCTGGCAGGCCCCAATGAGGACCCCCACTATGTCGACGCGCGCCCGGATTATGTGCTGCGCGTCAACAAGGCGGACCTCTTGGTCTTGGTGGGTTTGGAGCTCGAGGTGGGGTGGCTGCCCAGTCTGCAGACCTCGGGGCGCAACGCCGCCGTCAACGTGGGGGGGCGGGGCTACTTCGATGCCTCGGCCTACATCACCCCCCTCGAGGTACCGACGCGCCGGATAGAGCGCAGTGAGGGTGACATCCATCCCGGCGGCAACCCGCACTACCTCTATGATCCTGGCTATGCGGCGCGGGTGGCCTCGGCGCTGGGTGAGCGACTAGCCGCCCTCGACCCGGCCAACGAAGAGGCCTACCTGGCGCGCGCCGATGCGCTGGTGGCGACCCTGGAGAGGCTGCGCCGGGAGCAGCGCGCTCGCTTTGCCGAGCTGAGCGCCGAGCGTCGGGCCGTGGTCAGCTACCACGCCTCCATGGTCTATTTGACCCAGTGGCTGGCGCTGCGCGAGGTGATGCAGATCGAGCCACGGCCCGGCATCAGTCCCGATCCCGGGCATGTGGCCAAGGTGCGGGTGGCGATGAAAGAGCAAGCGGTGAAGGTCATCATTCAGGAGGCCTATTACCCGAGCGCGACGAGCAAGAAGCTGGCGGATCTCGCGGGCGGGACGGTGGTGGTCATCGACGGTGGGCCGCGCTTCAGCCAGGGCGAGTCCTATGTGAGCTACGTGCAACGCGTGGTGGATGAGCTCTTCCAGGCGCTCTGAAGGGCGCGCCTCGGGGAGGGGCTCACATCGCGGCCAGGGCGGGCCACTCCAAGCGCAGGCGCTGGCGCCCAATCTGGATCTCGTCCCCGTGTCGCAGCTCCGTGTCGCCGCGGATGGCTATGAAGACCCCCCCGGGGGCGTTGAGGTCGATGAGGAAGAAGGTGCGGCCGTCGAATTGAATCTGGACGTGTTTGTCCGCCAGGCGATCGTCTTCGGGGATGTTGACGTGGCAGCCGGCGCGGCCAATGGTCAGGACTTCGCGAATGAGGACGAGCTGGGCGATTTCGTCGGCGTCGGTCATGACCATGACCCGGGCGGGGGCCGAGGGGTTGGCGCCGCCCATGGCGCGGGTGCCCTGTGCGTCGGCTTCGGCCTCGCGCCAACCACAGCGGAAGCGGATGAGCTGTCTGCCGATGAGGAAGCGGTCGTCATCCTGGAGCACGGTTTGGCGGTGGATGCGGAGGAAGATGCCGTTGCGGGAGAACATGTCCTTGATCACGGCGCCATTGCGGCGGACGTGGAGCTGGGCGTGCCAGGGGGAGACGAAGGGATCGTTGCTGAGGAGGACCTCCCCCTCGGAGCGTCCGAAGATGGTCCGTCCCGGCCGCAGGGGCATCTGGTCTCGGACCTGACCGCTTTCGGTCAAGAAGACCAGGCGCGGTCCTGGGCCGAGATCGGGCAAGTTGGCGGCAGGGGCTTCCTCTACGGGGGAGGGGGCTGGGACGTTGGTGCTGTCACGGATGATGGCGACCCCCGACTGGACCCGGCCGGGGGCCTCGGCTGAGGGCGGCGGGAATGCCCCTTCTTGGGATGCAGGGGGACGGGCGGCCGCCCGGGGCGGTGGCGCGGGCATGGCGCGGCCGGCCCCTTGGCGTGGGGGTGGCGCGGGCATGGAGCGCTGCCGCGCACCGCCGAGGCCCTGCACCACGGCGTTGGGATCGGCGCTCTGGCTGATGCCGAGGGCGTTCGCCGTGTCTTCGGCGCGCGGGACAGAGAGCTGTTGGCCGCGCCAGGCCTCGGTGTCGGCGTTGTGGATGCCAGGCGCGGCCTGACCACTGCGCACGGGGGCCGCACCAGGGCCTTGGAAAGGCGCGGCGCCGCGGCTGGCCTGTGCTTGGTGGGCCTGGAGGGCGGCGCCGGGTAGGGCCTGGCCTGCGGCGTGCAGCGCCGCCTCGGTCTGGGACTGGCTGGGGAGGCCGGCGCCGGGTTGCTGGGCCGCCCAGGCCGCCGGGTCGGCGTAGGCCGGGGCCGCGGCGCCACCGCCGGCGCGGGCCGCCTCCTCGCGGTAGCGATCGGCGTCGATGAAGGCGCGGCCCGAGTCGTTGCGGGTTGCCGTGACGTGAGCCGGCGGTGGCCCATAGCGATCGGCCGGTGAGGTCGCCCCTATGTGCCCGTCGATGGGCTTGATCTCGCCGCGGAGCGACTGAATGTCCGGGCGACGCCCTACCAAATCATCCTGATTGCGTTTGACGACTTGGCCGCGCTCCTTCTGGTGGAGGGCGTCGCCGCGGGCCTGATCGAGCTGGCCTGGCGGCGGCCCTTGACGCTTGGGCACCATGGCCTTCTGCCGCAAGGCAAAGGGAATGCGCGCGGCACAGCGGGCGCACTTCTCCATATCGGCGTCGTTGGGATAATCGCAGTTGGGACATTTTACGACCATGGTCACCTCGTGGCTCGGCATCAGCCCTGACCCGCACAGCGGAGGACACCAAATTACCGCAACTCGAGCCCTATGTCTTGCCAATGGTGACGGCGACTTGAAGACTCGCATGTCTTTGGCGCCTTGCGCCACCCCAGGTGGAGGCCTATGCTGCCGGCCCGTGGCTGGCGGTCTGAATTTTGCCGCTGGGGCACGTGCCTCATTTTTGTGGCGTCTTGGCCAACAAAGGTGTCTTTATGAGCAATATCGAAGGATGCGCATCGAATTTCGTTCGGGAACTCGTGGCTGCCGATGTGGCCGCTGGCAAGCACGGCGGCCGGGTGGCGACCCGCTTCCCACCTGAACCCAACGGCTACCTCCACATCGGGCACGCCAAGTCCATCCACCTCAACTTCGGACTCGCCAGGGATTTCGACGGCACCTGTAACCTGCGCTTCGATGACACCGATCCGGTCAAGGAAGACGTGGAGTATATCGAGGCCATCAAAGAAGACGTGACCTGGTTGGGTTACCGCTGGGATGCCCTGTACTTCGCCTCGGACTACTTCGAGCAGCTCTACGCCTGGGCCGTGGAGCTGGTCCAAGCGGGCAAGGCCTATGTCTGTAGCTTGAGCACCGAAGAGATCCGCGCCTACCGGGGCAACTTCTACACGCCAGGCCAAGAAAGCCCCTTCCGCAACCGCTCCGTCGAGGAGAACCTCGACCTACTCACCCGCATGCGGGCTGGCGAGTTCCCCGAAGGCGCGCACGTCTTGCGCGCCAAAATCGACATGGCCCACGCCAACATGAACATGCGCGATCCCCTCATCTACCGGATCAAACGCGTGCACCACCACCGCACGGGCGACGCTTGGTGCATCTACCCCATGTACGATTTCGCCCACGGCCTCTCGGACGCCATCGAAGGGATCACCCACTCCATCTGCACCCTCGAGTTCGAAGATCACCGCCCCCTCTACGATTGGTTCATCGAGAACGTCACCGCCCCGTGCCACCCCCAGCAGATCGAGTTCGCCCGTCTCAACCTCTCCTACACGGTGATGAGCAAACGCCGCCTCCTGGCCCTCATCAAAGCTGGGCACGTCAGCGGCTGGGACGACCCGCGCATGCCCACCCTCTGCGGGATGCGCCGGCGCGGCTTCACTCCCAAGGCCATCGCCGACTTCTGTGACCGCATCGGGGTGCTCAAACGAGACAGCGTGGTCGACGTCGCTCTCCTCGAGCATTACGTGCGCGAGGATCTCAACCACAGCGCACCCCGCGTCATGGGCGTCTTGCGCCCCCTCAAGGTCATCATCGAGAACTACCCCGAGGGCGCGTGCGAGTGGCTCGATGCACCCTTTCACCCCACCGATGCCGAGCTGGGCAGCCGCCAGCTCCCCTTCTCCCGTGAGCTGTGGATTGACCGCAGCGATTTCATGCTGGATCCACCTCCGAAGTTTTTCCGCCTCGCCCCGGGCCGCGAGGTGCGGCTTCGCTATGCCTACTTCCTCAAATGCGTCGGAGTCGAGCAGGATGAGAACGGCGAGGTCACGGCCTTGCGGTGCACCTATGACCCTGACACCAAGGGCGGCAAGGCGCAGGACGGTCGCAAGGTCAAGGTCACCATCCACTGGCTCTCGGCCCAGCACGCCGTGCCAGCCGAGGTGCGCATGGTCGACCGCCTCTTCAGCATCGAGAACCCCATGGACGCGCCCGATGGGGACTTCATGAGCTGCTTGAACCCAGAGGCGCTGCAGGTGCTGGAGGCCTTCGTGGAGCCCGCCGTCGCCAACGTGACGCCGGGCTACCGTGCCCAGTTCGAGCGCATGGGCTACTTCTGCGCCGATCCCGACACCCAGCCCAATAAGCCCGTCTTCAACCGCACCGTCTCCATGCGGGACGAGTGGGAAGCCATCCAGAAGCGGGGCTCCTGAGCCCCGGGCCTGAGCGTGGGCGCCTCAGCCTGGGCGCCCTTCAGCCCTTGCGGCCTGCCAAGGTATAGGCGGCCACTTCGATGGCGCCAAGGTCATAGGGTTCGCTCTCTTCGAAAAAGCGCAGCGCCTCAAAGCCCAGCTCGGCCAGGCGCTCGAGGAGCGCCTGCCGTAGGGGGATCACCGAGGGCAGATCGGGACAGGCCCAGCAACTCTCCACGCGGAAAAGATCCGAGACGAAGAAGTCTGCGCCAGGTCGCAAGAGCCGGTGGATCTCGGACCACACCGCCTGAGGGTCGCTGTGGGTGTAGAGAACGTGGTTGGCCACCACCAGATCGGCACAAGCCGGCGGGAGAGGCACCGCTTCCAGGGGGCAGCACAACAGCGTCGCCTGTTGCAGCCCTCTCTCGTCGAGGAGGCGCTGGACTTGGCTCGCGCACGCTTCGTCGTCCGTGGTGCCCCAAGCGTGGCCGTCGACGCCGCAGCGCTCTGCTAGGCGCGACAAGGACTCCCCGCGACGGCAGCCCAACTCGACGACCGTTGCGCCAGCTTGAACGCGGGTGAAGCGCGCCGGGTGGCGGGGGTCTGCATAGGGGGTGAGGTGAGCTGCGCCTCTCAGATGTAGCGCAAAAAGGCCGGAATGAGCCTGATCCATGGCCGAGAACCTCCTGTTGTGACACCGGCGTGGCCGCACAATCATAGGGCGACGCAGCACAAAATTCAGAACGCATCTTAGAACGATGGAAAAGAAAAGAAAAGCTCAACCGTGCGCGATCGTTCGTATTTGGTCTCCTTTTCTCCTGGGTGAGCCAGTTAAAGGGCCTCGGACGGTAAAAATCAGTCCACGGGTGGTCGATATACATACAGGTAGGCAATGCGCCCACCTCTTCATAAACGATACGCGGCGCGGGCGACGCGCTAGGCGAGGTGTACCATGGCAGAGCAAACGAGAAGTGCAGGTGCGCATGGTGGTGAGCGCGGTAAAGAGTTGGCGGCGATGGTGGAGGCGAGTCGTGGCCTGGTGCGCTATCTGGCGCATCGCGCCGCGCGGCGCTACGGGCTCGTGGATCAGGTGGCCTTCTTGATCGCCTGCGGCGATTCGGCGGCATTCGAGGCTGCGCGTCGCTTTGACTCGGCGCGTGGGGTGAGGCTGCATACCTTCTTATGGCCGCGCATCAAGGGGGCCATCAGCGATGAGTGCCGAAGCATGTGCCGCTGGCACAGCCGCGGGCTGCGGCCGCTGGGCCGGGTCGACAGACAGGAAGAGGCTGGCGATGGCCTGTTTTTGCCTGGTCTGGGCCAGTGGGTCCATGGCACGGACCCTGGGGAGAGGAGTGAAAAGCGCAATCTCTTGAGCACCATGCGCGAGGCGATTCAGCGACTTTCGGCGGAGGAGCGCCACTTGCTTGGGGAGACCTATCTCAAAGAACGCCCGCTGCGTGAGGTCTGCCAGGAGCTTGGCATGGACGCGTCGTGGGCCAGCAGGCGGCGGGAGCGGGCGCTGTCTCGGCTGCGTCGCTTGATGGATGACGGTGCCTATGCTGGCCTCTGAGCATCGCTCAGGGGGGCGTTTTTTTGGGGGGGGGCGCCTTTCTTTTGGAGATTGGCCTGGCGAAAGGGCTCGGAGTGGCAGCCCGGCGGCGGCAGGGCCGTTTCGCCGTTCTTGTGTGGAAAACACCGGTATTGTTCTCGAATACACGCTGGATCTCGTGGCCACGGCCAAGGAGGTGACGATGGTCGTGTCGAGAGAACTTGTGAGGATGGGCAAATCGGCTAACATTTATCCGATGAGCGCGGTGCGAAGTGACGCGACGTCAAGCTGGGCGCACGTGGAAAGCGAAGAATTCGAACAGATTGGGTGACTTATGCGCGGAATGCAGTGGATGGCATGGTGGTTGGTGGTGCTCTTGGGTGTCGCCTGTGCTGAGGCGGGCTCGACGCAGCAGCGCGGTGATGCCGAGGTCGACGATCAGAGCGACGCGAGTGTGGTCGATGTGGCGCCGGATGTGCCGGTGGATGTCGGGCCTGAAGTGGTAGAGGTCGTGGAGGTCGAGATTGAGGATAGCGTGGAGGTGGAACCCGATGTGCCACCGGTCTCCCTCTTGGACATCTGCGTGGTCAACGGGGAGAACCCCAACGGCGCCTGTGCGGCCGAGGGGATCATCAACCTGGTCGATGTGCCCTTGCATGCGCCCGTCCATCGTTTCGTCCGCTTGCGTTACATGGAGGGGGATTTCTCTCTCCTCGACGCCTCGGTGGCGGACGATCACTTTACCGTGCGGGTGTTGACCTTCTCTCCTGATGAAGTGGAAGAGGAGCTGCCTCTGTGGGTCGAGACGGCGCACATGGCGGTCATTGAGCTGACCTTTACGGCGACGGGGCGTTTGCTGGAGACAGACCACCTCCTCATCTCGGTGGGCCTGGAGGAGCAGCCCAGCGTCGTCGTGCCGATCGTGACCATCCCCGGTTGGACCTGCCCGCCTGGGATGGGCGACTGCACGGGTGACGGCGTGTGTGAGAGCGATCTGCGAGACAGCTTGGAGCACTGTGGGGCGTGTGGCGCCGGTTGTAGCTTTTCGCGGATGGTGACCACCTGCGACCGCGGCTTGTGCGAGGTCATCGAGTGTGCGCCGGGCTGGATGGATCGCGATGGCGACATCAGCAACGGCTGCGAGTATCAGTGCCAGCCCACGTCGGACACGGATATCCCCGATGCCCAGTTCCGCGACGAGAACTGTGATGGCATCGATGGGGACGTGGCGCGCGCCATTTTCGTGGCCCCCGATGGGGACGATCTCGATCTGGGGACCATGGAGCACCCGCTGCAGACCATCGGGGCGGCCATCGCCAGGGCCCAACTCAACGAGGACAAAGACCACGTCTATGTCTCCATGGGGGTCTACCCCGAGGCGGTGGTGCTGGTGGATGGCGTCTCGATTTTTGGTGGCTTCGACCGCGCCCGGAAGTGGCAGCGCGCCGCGACTTACGTCGCGACCATCGCGCCAACCCAGACGGTGGACGGGCGGATCATCGGCGTGCGCGGTGTGGACATCACCTCGCCGACCTATGTTCGAGGCCTGACCATCAGCCCAGCCGATGGGCAGGGGGCGAGCGCTACGTCTTATGGGCTCTACTGCCAGCGCTGCCCGGGGCTGAAGCTGCACAACAATGTCATCGTGGGCTCTGCCGGTGGACCGGGCGTACAGGGCACGGCGGGTGACGTCGGCCGGGCCGGCGCGGCAGGTGGCAACGGGGGTAACGGCCAGCCTGATGGCGACACCCGCGGCGCCGCAGGCACAGCGGGGGGCTCAACCTGGGGTCGCGCCGGTGGTGCCGGTGGGCGTGGTGGTGCCAAAGGCGACAATCAAGGAGAGCGCGGTGTCGACGGACAGATCGGCACCCCTGGTGGCGCTGGCGGCGCTGGGGGTAATCCAGGCAGCCGTGGTGTCGATGGCAGCAAAGGCGCTGACGGCGCCATCGGCGAGGGCGGACAAGGTGGCTCAGCCGATGGCACCTTGGTCAACGGGTTTTGGGTCGGCAACGCCGGGGCAACGGGGGCGCGCGGTGCGCATGGCAATGGCGGCGGCGGCGGCGGCGGCGGTGGCGGTCAGGGTTGCCTCTTCTGCATCAACGGCACGGGCAACGGTGGCGGTGGCGGTGGCGCGGGTGGCGAGGGTGGCGCTGGCGGGACGGGTGGCTCTGCGGGGGGCGGCTCCTTTGGGGTCTTTTTGCTCGATAGCACTGGGGTTGAGATGGTGGAGAACGTGATCCGCTCGGGCCAAGGGGGCAACGGTGGCGGCGCTGGTGCCGGTGGTGAAGGGGGCAACGGCGGCGGGCGGGGGCTGGGTGCGACCCACAAGACCGACGAAATCGGCGCCGGTGGTGATGGGGGCGTGGGGGGCAAAGGCGGTCGCGGCGGTGCCGGTGGCGGCGGGGCTGGCGGCAACTCCTTCGGGGTCTTTTTGAGCGGCACCGATCTCTATGTCTGGACCAACGACATCCAGGCGGGTAGCGGCGGCAACGGCGGCAACTCGCCCAGTGGTGGCAACAGCATTGGTGCGCGCGGGCGCACGGGCCCCACGAACTGAGCGAGGCTGCCATGCACATCGTGCTCGCCGAGCCGCCTGGGCTCTTTCTCGAAGGGTGCGGGCACAGCCGCCAGGTGCAGCCTTTGGCGCTCGGCTACTTGGCCTCTGCCGTGGCGCCGGAGCACAGCGTGCGCCTCTTGGTGCCTGATGCGCGCGCCTACGCAGGGAGCGACCCCTGGGGTGAGATCGGGCGTGCCTTGGAGGATGAGTCCCCAGATGTGCTCGGAATTAGCGTCGTCACGGCGCTGTTGCCTGCGGCCCGGCACCTGGCACGGCTCGCCAAATCGCGCTTGCCCGAAGTGGTGGTGGTGGTGGGTGGGGCCCACGTCAGCGCTCTGCCCGAGGCGACCTTGCGGGCGGAACCTGCCTTTGACTACGCCCTGGTGGGCGAGGCTGAGCTATCTCTGCCCGCGCTCTTGCGCTGCGTCGAGGCGCGCCGCCCCGTCCATGAGGTGCCTGGGCTGTGGTGGCGCGATGGGGAGGAGATCAGGCGCACGCGGCCCTGGGAGCCTCCACCCGATCTCGACGCCTTGCCCATGCCGCAACGGGATGGATTGATTTGGTCTGCTGACCTCCAGGAGGCCTTCTATGAGGGCTTGTTGACCCAGCGAGGCTGTCCCTTTCGCTGTACCACCTGCGGTCGCGCCGGCCGAGGACCTCTGCGACGGCACAGCCCGGCCAGAGTCATCGAAGAGATCGCGCGGCTGCGGCGCGATCATGCCGTGCCGGCTCTGTTCTTTCACGATCCGGTCTTCACTTTCCCCTTGGCGCAGAGCGCGGCCTTGTGTCGCGCTTTGGCCGGGCAGGCAGAGGTGGTGCCCTTTAGTTGCCAGAGTCGGGTGGAGCATCTGCCCGAGACGCACTTGGCGCTCCTCCGGGAGGCGGGTTGTCGGCATATTCTTTTGGGCATCGAGCGCGGGGACCTCGCCTCGCTCGAGCGGATGGGCAAGGGCGGGGCGGGCACCGATGTGGCCGCGGTGCTCGCGGCGATTCAGGCCCACGGGATGCGCGCCACGGGCTTCTTCATGGTGGGTTTTCCCTGGGACGACGAAGAGACCATGGGCGCAACGGTAGACTATGCGCTGGGCTTGCCCCTTGACGCCGTCAGCTTGTTCTCCGTGGTGCCTTGGCCTGGGACGGCCATGTGGGCCGAGCTGGGTGGTCCGGACTTGGGTGAAGTGATGGACTTTCGCGAGCCCTTACTCAACCTGACCCGCTTGCCTGACGCGACGTACCGGGCCCATTTCCATGGACTGCGCGAGCGGGTCCAGGCGTTCAATCTGGAGCGGGTCATGGCGCGCGCGGCGACGCTGCGCGCGCAACACGTTGTGGTCTAGAGCAAAAAGAGGATGAGGGCCAGGCCGCCGAGGAAGAGGAAGGTGAAAATGGCGGCGACGAAGAACCACTGCCACAAACTCGCCGACGAGTCGTTGCGCGCTGTGGGGATCATGTTCAGGTTCACGGGGCCGGTGACATCGGCGCTGGCACGAATTCGCGCTGGCATGTTCAGGGTGGGTGCGGCAGCGATGGCGACGATCGAGGGGATCGCCAGCTCGGTGAAGACCTGGGCGTTGTCGCCAGGGTCATCGACGGTGAAATAGGGGTCGCTCTCGCTGAGGCCGGAGGTGCTGATGAAGGTCTCGAGCGCGTGGGCGAACTCTTCGGCGCTTGAGAAACGAGCCAGGGGATCTTTTTGGGTGGCACGGCGAATGATTGCCGCGAGGTTGGCCGGCGTCTCGAGCGGTAGATCGGGGAAGGGCTCGGTGAGGTGGCGCAGGACGACCCGCAATGGGGTCTCTGCGGGAAAGGGGACGAAGGTGGTGAGGAGAGTGAAGAGCATGCAGCCCAGGGCATAGATATCGCTGCGCCCATCCAGATCTTCCCCTCGAGCTTGCTCGGGGCTCATGAAATCGGGGGTGCCACAGACCGTGCCCAGGCGCGTGATCTGGGTTTGGGCGTCGGCGGTCTGAAGCTTGGCGATGCCAAAGTCGAGGACCTTGACCTGGTACGGCGAGCCGTCGTCACCGGGGACCAGGACGACGTTCTCTGGCTTGAGGTCGCGGTGGATGATGCCGTTGCCATGCGCCAAGGCCAGGGCCTGAGCTACTTGGACGCCGATGCGAGCCACACGGACGGGGCTCATGGGGCCGAATTGGGCCAGCAACGTGGCCAGGTTGGGGCCGTCGAGCCACTCCATGGCGAGATACATGAGGCCGCTATTGCTGCGACCATGTCCGACGAGGGCGACGATGTGGCGATGGATCAGCCGGGAAACGGAGATGGCTTCGCGGTGAAAGCGCTTGAGGGCCACCTCGTCCGTCGTGAGATGGCTGCGCATGATTTTCAGCGCCATCACCCGGTTGGTGGTGTGCTGACGCGCTTTGTAGATGAAGCCCATGCCGCCAGAAGCGATGAACTCGACGACCTGGTAGCCGTCGACCATGGTACCTGGAGAGAGTTGTCCCGCCGGATCAGGCGCTTCGTTGAAGGTGTCGAAGGCGTGCGTGCTCATGCGTCCAGCTTGTGATAAGGGAGTAAGGCTTCCCTCAAGGCCTGTCAGCATAACGCTCGATGCCAAAGTTGCAAGCTGGGAAATGCAAGACGCCTGTTGCTGGTTTCTAAGTTGTGTTGGCTTTGATGTTGTTGCTTGGCTTTCGAATGGCGCTGCGCTACGACGCATGCCCGGGCGCGCTGAAGCGGGAGGATCTGCCAGGTTGAGACTGCATCCTGCCGGGAGGCGGCCGCCAATCAAGGGCTGTGAGAGAGGGCGGGTGAAAAGCAGCGGGTGGTGCTTGTGGACCGCGAGGCGCATGGGGAGCAGTTCTTTAGTGAGGTGAGAGGCTGTGAAGGGCGGCGAGTTGGAAAAGCTCCAAGATGAGAACGCGCGCTTGCGGGCGGAGCTGGCTGCGTGCCGCGTCCGGGAAGCGCAGGAAGCCGAACGCCTGGCTGAGCTGGGACATCTGGCGGGTTCTTACCGACTGATCTTCGATCTCGCACCGCTTGGACTGTTGCGTATGGATGAGCGGGGGCGCATCCTCGAGGTCAACGCCAAGGCCTTGGAGATACTCGGCTCACCGTCGGCTCGCCACACCCAGGCCATCAATCTACTGACCTTTCCGCCGCTTCAGGCGTCGGGAATCGCCGCCGACGTCTTGACCTGTCTGGAGAAGGCTGAGCCTTTGGTAGGGACGGCGTTCTACGAATCGAAGTGGGGCAAACGGATTCACCTGCGCTATCACTTGACGCCGGTCTTTGGCTTGCAAGACATGGCTGTAGGCGTCATGGCGATTTTTGAAGATTTCAGCGCCCTCAAGCAGGCCGAGATCGCCTTGCGGCAGAGCGAGGAGCGTCTCAAGACTCTGGTCGCCTATCTGCCGGTGATGCTGATGGTCATCGATGACCTGGGGGATGTGGTCCTGTGGAACCGCGAGAGTGAGCGCATTACGGGTTTCAGTGCCGAGGAGGTACAGGCCCAGAGGGGACTGTGGCAGCGCTTGATGGCGGCAGAAGACGAGAAGGTGCGGGTGATCGCAGCCGATGGTGGCCTGTGCTTCAGAGAGGCGGCCCTGACCCACAAGGATGGATCCCAACGGGTGGTGATGCTGGTCGATGCCGCCTGCGGGGTGCGCATCGTCGGGTGGCGCGTGTGGATTCTGGGGGTGGACGTTACGGCACGCAAAGAGGCGGAGCGGGAGAGGGAACGCCTGATCGCCGAGCTACGCGACGCCTTGGCCCAGGTCAAGACTCTCAGCGGTTTGCTCCCGATCTGTGCCGGCTGCAAGAAAATTCGCGACGACCGTGGCTATTGGAATCAGCTCGAGATCTACCTCTCGGAGCACACCGACGCCGACTTCTCCCATGGCATCTGCCCCGACTGTGCCGATCACATGCGCCGAAGCATCTTACTCCAGCACAGCTACCGCCAAGAAGAGAGCGAAGAACCCTAGGGGGGGCGCCAGCGCCCTGGTGATGCGTGCGGCTGCCCCTGATCCACGGTCAAGAAAAGAAAAAAACCCCGTTGTTCTTGGAGAACCAAG
>CAYVQF010000022.1:0-76208 GCA_964454015.1 uncultured Myxococcales bacterium | reverse complement strand
GATCCGCCCATGGCTTGCCACGGTGGCTATTGTTCCTGTGCCGGCCTCAACTGTGCCGCCAACGAGACTTGCTGTGGCGCCAGCTCAGGCGATCTGAGCGCCTCGGTCTGCATCGATCTCAGCGCTTCGCCCGGACATTGTGGCGCCTGTGGGCAGTCCTGCGGCGCGGGAGAACGCTGCTTCTCCGGGCACTGTGGCTGCGGGGAGCTCGGCACTGAAGGCCAGATCCCTGCGGCTTGCACCAGCCAACAGGCCTGCTGCCAGAACCAATGCGTCGATCCCGGCTCCAACCTGTGCGAGTGCGCCCCCGGCGTCTACTGCACCGGTGGCCAGAGCTGCTGCAACGGCAACTGCGTCAATCTCCTCAGTGACAAGAACCACTGCGGCACCTGCAACAACGCCTGCAGCAGCAACCAGAAGTGCGAGAGCGGTCAGTGTAAGAAGGACGGCTGCCAGAGCGCCGCGACGCCGAGCTTCAACCTCTTGGCCCTCCTCGCCCTGCTGTGGCTCATGGCCTGGTCGCGCCGGCGCAAGAAAGCCTGCCCACACCACCTGAGCTAGGACACATCACGGCGCTGAGGCAGCGCCGCTCGCCTCACTCTCCACGCCTGTCTCCGTCGCCGGCCGCGCAGGGAGCAGCGGCAACAATACGTGGGAAGGGTACGCTGCCTCGTGGTAAATGGTCTGCTTGGCCGGCACGAAGGCCGTCTCCGTCTCGTTGTGATCGCCCGTGTTCAAGTTGCGAGAAAAACGGGGAAAAGACGCCGACGCCACCTCGACCCGGAGCTTCGAACCCGCAGGCAAGGCGATCCCTGTCTGCCACAGATCCAAGGGGTAGGCCACCACCTCACCGGGCTCCAACCACTGCGGCGACTGTATCGAATTCCGATAGCGCGCGCGGATCTTGCCCTCCACCAACCACAACACCTCGCCATCGGGCTCGATCGCCGTCAGGCGCATGAACCAATCCGTGTCCTTGGCATCAGTGGCCGCATACAGCACCGCCTCGATGGGCCCAACGAAGGCCACCTCCTCCTCGAAGGCCGCCGTCTCGTATACCAAGATATCCCTCCGGCTCCGCAGAATCGCATTGTAATGGGCCTTGCGCTTGGCCTTCTCCTCGGCCTGATCGAGGCGCTTCTTCTCCCCCACGGGCGCATCACCTGACGCCTCGTCCTCACCCGCCTCGAAATAGGCCGCCGGAAAAGGCGTCGGATCCCCCGGATCATAGACATAGGACGCCGTCGGCGCCCCCGCAGGCGGTGCCTCCCAGCGCAGCTCACCGTCACCCCCCAAGCCATTGGCCGCCCCTTGGCTCCACAAGTAGAGCTTGGTCGGCGAGGTCTGCGGCAAGGGATAGGTCTCACCGTACTCCCAGTGATTGGAACCCATCACGAATAGGGACACCAGCGGCTCATCCAGCACCCCATTGTCGATCCCCTTCAACCAGTAGTCGAACCAACGCAAATAGGAACGCTGCAAATCCACCACCGCCGCGGCGCCAAAATCGCGCTCCCCGTGGCGCCGCGAAGACTGATCCGTGTGCCCCCAGGGGCCCAGCACCAGCTTCTGCACCTTCGGCCCAGCCCCAGCCGCCATCGCCTGGTAGTTGAGCTTCGACCCAATGCCATCCCCATCGAACCAACCCGACTGATGAAAGACCGGGATCTCCACTTCGGCCAGCGACGCGGCGAAGCGCGCCGGCGCCCAGTAAGCGTCATCCATGCTGTGACGAATCCAGCGACGCCAATAGGGGTTCTCCTTCCCCAGGATGATCTCGTCCAAGTCGATGACGGGCAGGTGACGCAGAAGCTGAGCGTAGGCGCGCTCGTTGATGGTGCGCATCCGCTGACCCGACAGGTCGGCCGTCGCCTCGCTCTCCAAAATCTCAGCCCACCAGATCGACCCCAAGAGGAAAAAAGCACCATATTCATAGGGGATGTTGAAGAAGGGCTCAGGCGGCGCGACGTTCGGGATGATGGTCGCCAAATAGGGTGGCTTGTCTCGGGCCGCCCACCACTGCACCCAACCCACATAGGACGCACCGATCATCCCCACTTTGCCCGAAGACCAGGGCTGCTCACCCAGGTACACGATGGTGTCATAACCATCGTCGGCCTCATGGACGAAAGGCTCCCAAATCCCCTCCGACGCAAAACGACCGCGGCAGTCTTGCACCGCGAATACATAGCCACGCCGCGCATAGTATTGACCCCGCAGCTCCTCCAGCGCTTTGCCATAGGGCGTCCGCACCAAAACCACCGGAAAAGGCCCTGGACCATCGGGGAAATAGAGATCCGTCGCCAGACCCACCCCATCCCGCACGCGCACCAGGTGGTCGCGCTCGATCACCACCTCGTGCACCGGCGCCGACAACAAGGGATCGACCGCGCCGCGCTGCCGCAAAAACTCCCACCCCGAGCGCGCATAATAAGCATACTGTTCCGGAACATCGATGAAGAGCACCCGCCCTTCGCCATCACACAGCACCTCGAGGACGATGCCCGCCAAGTCCACGTCGTAGCGCTCGAGCTGCGCGTCCCGACCACCGACGACGACCTCCACCAGGCCGCTCGCCTCCACCGTGACCTCCACCAGCGTCGCCGGGATCACGTAGACCGACATCGCCTGAACGCCGCCCAAACCATGGTCATAGCGGTCGGTCAGCGTCCGCACCAAGGCGGGGTTGAAGTTCTCGAAGAGACCTGCCTGCGCCACCATGTCGATGCTCACGTCCTTCGTCTCCCCGACGACTGTCGCTTTCCCCGCGTCGCCGTGGGTCACCGAGACCGCACCTCGGGGCGTCCCCATTTGGATCTCCGTCCAATCCCCATCGGCGCCAAAGCGCAGCTCGACGGTGGTCTCAATCGCCTGCCCCGCCATCTGCATCACTGCCCGCCCCTCGTAAGAGATCCCCCGGTGCCAGGTGTAAGTGTTCGTCAGCAACGGACTCTCGTTGACGTAGAGGAAGAAGGTGTCCACCTCCTCGGCCGCCTCTGGCGCCTCCCCGCGCCCATCGGCGGCGGCGCCGCCTGCCGCGATACCCTCCTCCACGCGCTGCGCCTGCGGCCCGCTGCAGGCCGCCAACGTCCACGCCAACACCACGATCCCACATAAGGCCACCCATCCTCTCGCCATCTCCAACTCCTCTCTCTGTCGGTGCGAAGAAAGTCCTCACCTGCCTTCTACTCCCTTCGACCCCCTTTATTCCACCGGCGCCCAAAGTCGCGCCGCGCCGCCGTCGTGGCCACCCCCAAGTCGAGCGGCGCGCGACGCCCCAGGATCACCCCCGCGGTCTTGACCAACCAAGCCACCTGGGACACGAGAGACCGCGTCGCCACATAATGCGCATCCAAACGGAGCTGCTCCTCCTTGCTCAAGCGGCCGTAGCGCAGAAGATGCAACTGCGCCGGCCCCGTCCACCCTGGCGGCACCTGCTCGCGCAGGCGCGTATCCAAACCCTCCAACAAAAAGGCCGGCAAGGGTCGCGGGCCCACCAAGCTCATCTCCCCGCGCCAGATCAACCACAGCTCCGGCAGCTCATCCAAATGGTAGCGCCGAATGAAGCGCCCGTAGGCATTGAGACGGGCCTGCTCGAAGAAGACCCTCCCGCAGCTCTCCCCGGCCAACATGGAGCGGAACTTGACGTGCTTGAAGCGCCGCCCATGCCGCCCCACACGCTCCGCCACATAGAGCGGCGGCCAGCCCACCCACAGCGCCGACCCCACGGCCACCCCCAACATCAGCGGCGCCAGAGCCACCAGACCCGCGCCCGCCACACCGAGATCCAGCAAGCGGATCCCCCAGGCATCCCAACGCGACCTCTCCGCACCAGGCGTATCCACCGCCATATCGCCTCCTCAATCGGCGCGCGCCGTGAGGGCCTCGACGGCCTCGCAGAAGCGCCGCCCCCGCACGAACTGATCCGGAAAGGCGGGCCAGCCACAGCATCCCGGCGACAAAAGCAACGTGCCCCCACCGCAACGACCAAGGCGCGCCACCCCAACGGCGACGGCCTCGGCGAGGTCAGCGACCGGGATCACCTCCAGAGCCGCGTGTGGCGCCGCCGCGGCGGCCAAACGCGCCGAGCCCGGATTCTCGCCCAACAGAAGCAAAGCCTCCACCCGCGCCGCGACCTCCCGACCCCACTGGCTGAAGTCCAGACCCTTGTCGCCGCCACCGCCACCGATGAGCACCACCGGTCCCCACGCCGCGACCGCCCGCAAGGCGCACACCACCGACTCCGGGGTCGACGCCGCCGAATCATCGATGAAGCGCAGCCCCTTCCAGTGGGCCACCTGGCGAAAACGCGAGGGCAGGCCAGGAAAGCTGCACGCGCCGCGCCACACCGCCGCTGGTGACGCCCCCCAAGCCAGCGCCGTGGCCATGCCAGCCAGGACCAGCTCCAACGGGTGGCTCACCCGCCACGGCGCTGGCAGCGCCGCCAAGGGCCAACGCAGCGTCCCCGCGCCCATCCGCGCCACCACGTCCCCCGCTTCGACCCCGACCTCCCAGCCTGGAGCACGCCCCAGGGAAGTGGCACCAAAAAAGACCCGCCGCGCCGCCGTGGGCAAGGCACGAAGCCGCGCGTCCCCGCGGGGCAAGACCAAAAAGTCCGGCGCGCCTTGGTGCTGGGTGATGCGCGCCTTGTCTGCGAAATAGGCATCCAAATCGCCACCATAGGCGTTGAGGTGATCCGGAAAAAAGCAGGTCCAACAGGCCACGTGCGGCGCCACCCCATGGCGCGTCAGCTCGGGCAATTGCTGCGAAGACAGCTCCAAGACCAGCGGTGAGGCCCGCAGGTGGCGCAGGGCCGAAACGCAATTGTTGCCAGCGACGACGGCCTCCGCGCCATCTGCTGCCAGCATGTGCCCCACCAGGTGGCTCACGGTGCTCTTCCCTTTGGTGCCGGTCACGCCGATGAATGGCAGGCGCACCCCTTGCCCGAAAAGCGACATGGGGCTCTCGATCACCGCGCCCTGGGCCGCGGCATGGCGCAACAGCGGGTGGGAGCGGGGGATGGTCTCGTTGGCGATCACCACATCCGCAGCGGCGAAGTCAGCGGCGTCGTGCCGCCCCAGGAGCCAACGCACGGGGACATCGGCCAGGGCCGCCATGGATTCGGCCAGGGCCTCCGCCGGCTGGAGGTCACTCACCCAGACGCGCGCCCCTTGCCGGGCGGCGAAAAGCGCCGCGCCCACGCCGCCATCTTTGGTGCCGAGGCCCATGATGAGCACCGTCTTGTCGTGCCAATTCAAGCCGCTCCCTCCTTCAGATCACCCCGAAGAGGCGCCGATCCAGCGCATGGACCTCCAGATAGTGGGGATAGCGCGCGCGATACAGGGCCAGCAACAGCTCGCCCAGCGCGCGCGTCTCCGGCCCATAGCAACAACTCGCCACGGCGTGATCCACCCGCACCTCGCGCAAGATCGTGGTCGCCTCCAGCCTCAGACCGCTCTCACGCGACCCGACGAAGCGCTGACACGCGTTCAGGCGCCCGTCACAGGTCACCACCACGGTCTTCTCCCCGGCGCGACAGCGCAGCTCAGGGATGGCGTGCCCCAGCAGCAAGCGATGGTGCCCGCCCACACGCACCTCGTGCAGCTCGGCCGTGGCATAGGCCCCGGCCAAGAGCTCGTAGCGCTGCGCCACCGACAGCGGCGCATCGGGGCGATGCAACAAGGACAACGACAACTCACTGACCTCGAGCGCATCCCGTACGAAGGACATCAACCACGCCAGCCCTTGCGCGCTGTGAGGGTCCAGCACGGCGTTCACCAAGCGCGGGAGGCCACGCGCCTGCAAAGCCCGCAGCCCAGCCAAGGTCGCAGAAAACGCGCTCCCGCCAGCAATCAGGAGGCGGCGCGCGTCGTGAATCGCCGGCGGCCCATCCAAGGACACGATGTGCTCCACCTGCGCACCAGACGCACCCAGCGCATCCAAGTAGGCCTCGGTGATCAAGGTCCCGTTCGTGTTCACCACGACCCGCGCCGTGGGGTGACGCGCCAGGAATCGACGGCTCAGATCCGCCACCAGCTCGGCCTTGAGCAGGGGCTCGCCGCCGATGAAACGCAGCTCCAGACCCGGCGCGCCATCCTCCTGTTCCGCCAAAAAGCGGCTCAGGACCTGCTGGAAAAACGCGTCGTCCCCATCCTTCAACTTCTCCTGCGGCGCAAGATAGCAGTAGGTGCAGGCGCAATTGCAGCGATGCGTCGGCATCAGGTACAGCGACGTGGCCATCAATCACCTCCACGACAGCCGAAAGGGCTCAGACGCACGGGGAGCGTCGCGTGACAGAAGGCGGCGCGGATCCCAGCGCCACGAAAAAAGGCCGCCACCTTCTCCAGAAAGGCGAGCCGCGACGCGAGATGGGGATGAACGTAGTCCTCCCCCAGGGGCGCGTAGGCCGCCACCAGAGCCTGGCGCTCCGCCACGCTCAGCCTCTCCGCCAGCCGCGCGTACAAAGGGCGATTCAGGCGCAGGGTATCGCACGTCACCCCATAGGGTCGCACCGCGGCGACGGCCTCCAGGGTCGCCTGCGCCCGCGCCCCATCGTTCACACCCAAGATCACCGGGTCGATCTTGATCACCGTGCGCACCCCGGCGGCCACCAAAGCGCCCGCCGCAGCCAAGCGCTCCTCTGCTGAGGGCGCGCGCTCCAGCCGGCTCACCAACGACGCGTCCACCGTTGACACCGATAGCGCCACGAAAGCCCCGGGCGCCTCGCGGAGCAGCGCCAGGTCCCGCAACACCATTGGGCTGCGGGTGACCACGAAGAAGGGGTGTCGCCGGGCCACCAGGACTTCCAGACAGTGGCGCGTCGCCCCGACCTCCTCCTCGAGGGGCTGATAGGCATCGGTCCACGGCGACAGGTAGACCGGCGCCGCGCCGCTCAGCTCGGCCAGACGCGCCGCCAAAGCCGAGCGGGTGTAACAGGGCCGCGACGGAGCCTCGTGCCGCTCCTGGGCCACGCAGTAGGCGCAGGCAAACGAACAGCCACTGTAAAGATCGAGATCGATGCTCGATGGACAAGCTTCGTGTTTGGGCACGGGTTACCTCAGTGCACGCCTCCTGACACGCCCAGTGAACTCACGGCGCTCTCAATATGCGAGTGATGCCCCCCAAGTCAAACGCCCATGACGTCCCCGCGACCTTGTGCTAATCCTCGTCCGGCGCGCCCACAGGCCCGCCGCCCCCTCTCAACCGACCCCGGACTCAAGACCATGCCCCCCAATGCCCGCCGCCTCCTCGCCGCCCTGCGCCGCTGCACCCCGCCTGAGCTCGCCCCCTGTCTCATGAACTGCGGCATGGACAGGCGCCGCCCTGAGGCCAACCTCAGCCGTTATCCAACCGCCCCCTCATCCTGTCAGCGGACGGCCAACCTCGACCACACCTGTCGCTGATGCCCACCCTCGGCCGCCCGTCGCCACCAAGCTGGCCCCGGCGCACACCAAGCTCAACACCATGCACGCTCCCATCAGAGTCCTCTTCTGGTCCACCTCCTTCCAGGCCGACGTCTGGTCCCTGGCCATGCACCTCGCCCAGGACCCGGGCTTCTTCGTTCAGGTCGCCCTCGACGACGCCCGCACCTACCGCGGCGAGCCCTTGGGACGCCTCGCCTCCCCCCCCTTTCTCCTCCTCGAACGCCAAGACCCTGCGTCACGCCGCGCCATCAGAGCCTTCGCGCCCGACGTGGTCGTCGTCGACAACCACTTCCCCAAGCGCCGACTCGCCCCGGCCCTCTTCGTCCTCTGGCACGGATTCGGCTGGAAGGGCCCCAACGACAAGGTTGAATTCAAATCGGTCTACCGCGCCATCAAGCACCTCACCGGCACCTGCCCGAGCCGTCCCAACCCGCGCTTCCTCTGGCAGTGCTATGGACCCACCGACCTCGAACACCGTCACCTGGTCTCAGGCTTCGCGCGGGAGAACCTCCGCGCCCTCGGGGCCGCCATGACCGACGACCTCGTCCCCCAGCGCTTCTCTAACGCCGACATCCTCCCCTTTTATCCACCCTCCTTTGCCCAGCGCCCAGTCGCGCTCTTGGCCTTCACCTGGCACTACGGCAGCGTCTTCGCGCACTGGGGTGACGATCTCGCGATCTTCGAGAGCCTCTTCGCCGAGCTCTCAGCCCAAGGCTACGCCATCATCGTGCGCATGCACGATCGCCATCGCTACGATCCCGCCTACCTCACCGCACTCGAGGCCATGAGCGCGCGCCACCCCGATCTGGTCTTCAAGTACAAGAACGACGCCCGCGACAACCTCCTCGACTTGAGCATCGCCAGCCTGGCCATGAGCAACTATTCGTCCATTCTCAATTACTTCTACGCCACGGGTCGCCCCAATATCCACGTCTACCCCGTCGCCTCTGAACAAGAGGCTTTTCTCTGGCGCACCTGGAAGGGAGGCAAGCTCAGGGTCCAGAAAGTGCCCTCGGCGCGCTACGTCTGGAAGCTCCCCCCAGAGGAACACGGCGGACTCCTGGCGCGCAGCCTGGAAGAGCTGCACCAACACATTCGCCTCGCGGCCCGCGACCCCCACTGCTGCCGCCAACAAGCGGCCACCTTCATCCAACGCCACATGTCTCCCTGCGACGGCCAGGTCTGTGAGCGCATCGCCACCGAGCTGCGCGCCCTCGCCTTGGCCAACCGCTGACACCAACACCGCCGCAGGCAGCGTCTACGCCCCCCCCAACGCCACGGGTCGCGGCCTCAGGCGACAGGGTCCAACACCGGCGCTCAGGTGCTCCCCAGAGCAGGCGCCTCACTCGCCCGCAGAAGCTGCTTCAGCCGCACCCCCATGATACGTCGGACGTAAAAGAGGGTGCAGCCCAAGACCGCCACACCACTCATCCCGACAAAGGCCCAGGGCCACGGGACCATCCCCTCGACCAAGCCCAACAAGGTCCCCACCACGCCCAACGACAAGGCCAACTGCAGCGGGTGACGCGCCACAGCCCACACCGCCCGCAGCTCGAGAGGAATCAGTCGGCGCGCCAAGCGTACCAAAAGGGTCATCAAAAACGGGTAGGAGCCCAGCCACACCCAACACACCGCCAGCGCCCCGGCGTCGTCACCAAAGAGCCAAATCGCCAGGAGAAAGCCGCCCGTCAACACCAAGACCGAGGCCACGGCATCCATCACGGCGTAAGCAGGATGACCCGTCGCATGAAACAACTGCGGAAAGACCTGCGCATGGCAGCGCACCCACGCCGCCAACGCCAGAGGCACCACCAGGGCCCCAGCGATGGCCCACTTCTCACCCGCCACGGTCAACAACAAGGTCGAGCGCGTCGCGATCAAGAAGGTCACCACGGGCAGAATCAACATCGCCAAATTGCGCTGGGTCCACAGAAAGACCGCCGACATGGCCGCCCGATCTTCGTTCAAACGCGAAAAGACGGGCAACGCCGCCCTATTGACCACCTGCAACACCATCAGGGCTGGCGTCATGGCCAGCTCAAAGGCCACCCGGTACAGACCCAGCGCCTCTTGCCCCAAAAACTTCCCCACAATCAGGTAATCGGCGTTGCGATAGAAGTGATAGATCACCCCAGAGGTGGCGACCCGCAGACCAAAACGGGCCATCTCCTTGATCCGATGAAAGGCAAAACAAAGGCGCGGCATGAATGGCTCCGCCCACAGCACCAATATCAACGTGAACAAGCCGTGCGCCGTGTGCGCCAGCACCAGGCTCCACGCCCCAAAGCCGCTCACTGCCAGGCCGATCTTCACCAGCGATGAGCCCAAGGTCGCGCCAGAGTTGACCGCACCGAGCTGCCGAAAGCGCAAGCCGCGGTTGAGCCGCTGCAGGGGCACCAACGCCGCCCCCACCAAGGGCAGCTTCACCGCTGAAGCGACGATCATCCACGTCAACTCTGGCGCCTCATAGATCCAGGCGATGAGGGGCGCCGCTGCCGAAATCGCCAAAAAAAACAACAACGAGAGCCCAGTCACATACCAAAAAACCGAGTGATACTGGTCCGCCTCGACCTTCTTCGACTGCAACAGCGCCGTACCGATGCCCAAGCCGTTGAAGGCCTCCACGATCACCGCGATGGACCACGCCGTCGTCGCCACCCCCATCTCGGCGCGGGTCAGAAACCACAGCACGATGATGATGGTCGGCACCTCGATGAAGCGCGACACCGCCGACGCCGCCCCGAGCCACAGCAGACCGCGGTGCATGGCCCCCGTGCCGGCCCGCCTACCCTCGGCCGAAACCTCCTCACCGCCTCTCGGCTCCTCTTCCGCCATGCCCTCTCACCCCTCTACCTGAACGCACCGCACCGCCGGCCTAGCCACCCCGGCGGCGGCAGGCTAGAGAGCATTCCCTACCCTGTCAACGATCACCTCTGCCGCCGCTACGGGCGCCACTTTCGCCCCCCGCTCACCGACGAACTTGGGAATAAAATGGCCGAGCTAGCAAGCCCCGCCAGGCTTGACACTTTCGCCATCTTTGAGTGTACTGCCACGAGTCGCTTGTCCGCCGTCCTGGTGCATCATCTGGCACGGTGTTGCCCCTCATCCCGAAGACACACGGCCGGCCCTCAACTGGTCGCGAACTCTCGCCAAGAGCTGCCTAATGTCCGACGAGCCGAAAGACCTACGGCCCATCCGTTCCAGCACCGCACGCCGGGGAACCCGACGCGGCCTGCGCCGTTCCAAAACCCTCGCCATGCGCAAGCTCACACGCGATGAGCTCGAGGAAGCCCGCTCAGTTCTCGACAACCTCGAATCCCTACGCCCCCAAACCCGCGGAGACTGCCGCAACGCCACCCGGCCCTGCCCGTGGATCTCCTGCAAATACCACCTCTACCTCGACGTCAACCCACAGACGGGCTCCATCAAACTCAACTTCCCCGACCTCGAAGTCTGGGAGATGACCGAGACCTGTGCCCTCGATGTCGCCGATCGCGGCGGCATCACCCTCGAAGACGTCGGGTCTCTGCTCAACCTCACCCGAGAGCGCATCCGCCAGGTCGAGCTCAGCGGCCTCCAAAAGCTGCGCAAAGTCGTCGGTGATGATGCCGATGAGGACGAAGAAGAAGCCCTCGAAACCACCGAAGACTTCGACGACGAGTGAGGCCACGCCGCCCACGGGCCACCCAGCCTGCCAGGCCAACGCCTTCCCCAGGGCCTGCCTGTGCGCCTTCGCCCTGCGCACCCTCGCCGCTACCATCGCCCTCACCGGCGTCATCGCCCTCCTCCAAGCCCTGCGCGCCCAGAGCCTCCTCGCCCACGCCAGCCATCACCTCCCCCTCTGGGTCGCCCTCCTCAGAGCCGCCATCCCAGCCCTGCTCACGGTCACCCTCCCCATCGCCCTCCTCGTCGCCGCCGCCCTGACCTACGGCGAAGCCGCAGAGAACCGGGAAGTCCTCGCCTGGAACGCCATCGGCCGCAGAAGGAGGAGCCTCCTCGTCGGACCCATGGCCCTCGCCGGCGCCCTGACCCTCTTCATGGCCGCCAATCTCGCCTGGTGGTCCCCCCGCGGCCTCGACCAGGCCGACCTCAACCTCGCAGAGCTCCTCGCCTTAGGCGCCGTCGCCCAGCTCCACCCTCATCAAGGACACCCGCTTGGCCCAACACTCACCGCCTGGGGCCAACGCCAGGACGATCGCCCCGCTCACATCGACCACCTCACCCTCCTCTTCAACCACGGCCAAGCCAGCCTCCGGCTCCAAGCCGAGCACCTCCACCTCGAGACGAACCGCGACGGCCTGGCACAACTCCACTTCGACCGCATCCAAGTGCAGACCCGCCATGCCAACGACCCCACCTGCACCTACCTGCAAGCCCAGCGCGCCGATCTCAGCCTCCAACTCACCTCAGCCCAGCAGCGCGCGCGCTTGCTGCCCCCAGTGGAGCGCCTGGATCTCGGCGCCCTGCTCGCCGCCCACCAACAGGGCGATGCCATCGCCACGGGCCACATCGTCAAACGCCTCACCCTCGCCGCCCTCAGCCCCCTCTTGCTCGCCCTCCTGCTCGCCGCCATCCTCTCCACCCAAGCCATGGCCTCCCCGCACCGCGCCCTGATCTTCGCGCTCCTCCTCGCCGCCGCGGCCCATGGCCTCGTCCGCAGCGCAGAGATCCTCGCCCGCAAAAACTTCGCCGCAGGCCTGTCCCTGACCGCCTGCGCGGGCCTCGCCCTCATGGCGACCACCGCCCTCCTCCTCCTGCGACAGCGCCTTTGCCCACGGCGGCGCCGTTGACAAAGTGCCCGTTTGTGGGCACCAATATTCCCGCCACGGCCAGAGAACGAGCACCCGCGACACGATTCTCCTGGTGCCGCCCGCAACGCTTGGGTTCAGCAAGGCCGCTTCGCACAGGATGTGTCAATCATGCTCGGCAGCCCACGACAGTTCACGACCCTCACCTCAGTCAAAGCCCACCTCCCCATTCCCGCCTTCGCCACCACTTGCCTACTCCTCATGGCCGCCTTGGGTGCCCTGCCGGCCCAGGCCAACCCCCTCGACACCTTTGGTTTCGGCGCCCGCGCCGGAGCCCTCGCCTCGGCCGCCACCGCCAACCCCCAAGGCCCTGAAGGGGCCTACTACAACCCCGCGGCGCTCTCCACCTCCCAAGAAGTGACCCTCAGCGCCGGTGTCCTCTTCGCCGAGGACTTCCTCACCATCAACGATCGCGACGCCCGCATCGCCAGCCACCTGGCCTACCAAGTCGGCTTCGCCGCCACCCTCCCCCTGGGCGATCTCCTCGGCGAGCGCTTCGCCATCGCCCTCGCCCTCCACCTCCCCCACGACAGCCTCTACGACGTCAAACTCCCCGACGACACCACCGCCACCTACCCCTTCTGGGATGGCCATAACCGCCGCCTCGCCATTTTCGCGGCCCTCGCGGCAAAAATCACCCCCATCATCGCCGTCGGCGTCGGCCTCTCCCTCCTGCCAGACGTCGAAGGGCGGGTCAACGTCGACCTCAGTAGCGAAGCGGGACGCAACGACGCCAACGTCCGCGTCGACTACAACTTCGCCCCCACCGCCGGCATCCACATCACCCCCACCGACGCCTTCGCCATCGGCCTCACCTACCGCGGCCCCCAACACACCACCATCGCCATCCCCGTCGACGTCCAAGTCACCACGGCCATCGCCGCCATCCAAGCGGAAATCGTCGCGCCAGCCTACGCCGTCCCCCACCAGCTCGTCCTCGGCACGGCCTACACCTGGGCCCAAGTCCAGGCTGCCATCGATCTCACCTGGAGCGCCTATCAGAGCTTCCGCTACCCCAGCCCCGACGTCACCGTCTTCGATCAAGACGGCACCCCCCTGCGCACCGCCGAAGCCGCGCCCCTCACCTTCACCAACACCCTCGCCCTCCGCCTCGGCCTCGAGTGGCAAGCCCTCGACACCCTCGCCCTGCGCCTGGGCTACGCCTACATCCAGAGCCCCGTCACCGCCCAGAGGGGCTACACCAACCTCCTCGACGCCGACCGCAACCACCTCACCCTCGGCGTCGGCCTCAGCGCACCTGCCTCCTGGCGCTGGAGCGGCCTCCACGAAGCCCACCTCGACCTCCAAGGCCAGCTCACCCTCTTCAACCAACGCGCCTTCGAAAAAAGCCTCTTCATCCCCGGCAACCCCGGCTTCCCCACCATCAGCATGGCCGGCGGCACCTATGCCCTCGGCACCCAACTCCGTCTCGTCTTCTGATTCCATTTCTCGTTGCCACGGCCGGTCATTCATGTACCCACTCAGACCCAACCCATCTCCTTGGGCGTGCGCCCCCTCACCTCGACTGGCGCTAACCCTCACCTTGCTTCTCGCCTTGATCCTCAACCCCTGGGCCTGCGTCGACGAAGAACTCAGCCGCGACAGCGATGGCGACGGCCTCACGGACAAGCAAGAGGAGCGCTTCGGGACCGACCCCTTCAACCCCGACACCAACGGCAACGGCATCCCCGACGGCCAAGATCCCAGCCCCTGGTCACGCGAGAGCATGGTCATCGCCCTCGCGGCGACACCACTGCAGAACTACGGAACCCACAAGGAGCTCACCATCACGGCCAACGTCAGCATCATCGCTGGCCAGAGCGCGCCGCGCCCCATCGACGGGCTCCAGCTCACGGCCAGCACCGACCTCGGGCAGCTCAGTCCCATCACCGACGCCGGCCAAGGAGACTACCGCCTCACCTTGCGCGCCGCCTCGGGTGGCATCGCCACGGTCGTCGTCACCCACCGCGACCCCAGCGGCCAAGGCGCCGACGTCAGCGCCACCCTCTTTCTCGACATCCCCGGCGACCTCGCCCTCCCCCAACCTGGCGTCAACACCGGTGATTTCGTCGGCGATGGCCCCATCGACGGGGTCCTGCGAGTCTTCACCGTCAACGCCGACAGCGCCGGCTGGCCCGGCCGCGCCCCGCTGCCCTTCGCCAACGCCTTCGTCCAAGTGGACCTCCCTGACGGCCGCAACTTGCGCACCACCAGCGACAAAGACGGCGTGGCCCTCTTCGTCGAGGAGGGCTTGCGCGGACCCCTCACCGTGACCGCTGGCGCCGACAACGCCAAGTACATGACCCTCGTCGATGTCGACGCCCGCACCATCACCCTACCCATCGGCATGCGTGACCCCACCCAGATCAACGACAGCGACCAGGTCGGCGCCATCACCGGCCTCGTCACAGGCTTCCTCGGCGAAGGCGGCCTGGAGCCCTTCCCCGTGCTCAACGACTTCGCCACGGGGAGCTATAACATCGCCATGGTCCAGACCGCGCCGCGCAACGTGCCCCTGTCCTCCATGAGCGCTGGCTCCATCCTCGAACCACCGGACCCCAACGACTTTTTGGGCATCCCGGCCAACATGGTGCTCTTCAACCCCAACCTCCCTGAGAGCGCCACCTTCCGCCTCGCCGGCCGGCGCCCTGGCGTCTACCTGGTCTTCGCCCTCGCCGGCGCGGCCACGGGCATCTTCGACGCCGTCGCCGACCCCTATGCCCTCTCCTTCCAACCGCGCGCCCTGGCCATCGCCGAGGTCACCGTAGAAGCGGGCAAAGACACGGCCGTCGAGCTCCTCCTGGAGATCGACCTCGTGCAGGGCGGCGGCGCCATCCCCGTGCAGGTGGGGGCCCTGCCCACGGACCCCTTCACCGGGCAACGCCTCCCCAACGCCATCCTTCTCCCCGTCATGGACACGGGCAAGGGGTTCATTTTCGTCGACGTCAACGCCTCCTACAACCGCCCGGGCTACCAAAACCCAACCCAAGTGGTCTTCCCCGAACCAGACCACCCGAGATTGCAGGCTCTGGGGCTCGACCTCAACCCCCTCGTCGTCGGGTTGGCCGGTCGCGCCGCCATCTCTGGCGCCGATCCGCCGGGCATCTCCACAGTGATTCGAAACCGCAGGCGCTCCCTCGAGCCCATCGCCTACGACCGCCCCGAAGTCTGGGCGCCCTTGCCCACCTTCGCCAGCCCCCTCGCGCCCCCTGGCCCCTACCCCCTCGACCGGGTCGGCTCGCCCCTGCTCGATGGGAACCTGAGCTGGAACATCCACGGCGGTGAGCACCAACCCGACCACTGGGTCCTGCGCATCAACTACATGACACCGCCCCCCTACAATAGCTTCACCCGCACGGACCTCGGCGGCCCGCGCTCGCACCTGCTGTGGGAGATCCACGTCCCGGGACACCGCACCAGCGTCAAGCTCCCCGAGCTCCCCCTTGACGCGCCGGGCCAGCCCATCCTGCGCAACCCCGAACCCAGCCACCAGGCCACCAACGTCACCTACCGTTACGCCGGCGACACCCTGGAGTTGGAGATCAACGCCTACACCCTCGGCGCCGCCAAGCCCTTCGATTACAACGACGACTTCCTCCTCTCCGACGTCAACCTGCAGGCCTTGGCCGTCTCCCAGGACTCCTATCTCTTCTCCTATCCCCTGCCCAATGAATAATCGCTGGCCCTTGACGTATGATGCCCACGCCACCGACTCGCGACCTCGTTTCGCTTCTCGACGCGGCCCAACCACTAGCCTTCAGGGAGTCGACGCCATGAACCTTCGCATCCTCTTCGCCATCGCCATCGCTGCCGGGATGCTGGCATCCTGCGGCCAAAGCGTCAGCGGCATCGTCCCAGCCGCCGATCCCCTCCCCGCCGTCGGCCAGACCGCGGTCTCGGTCTGGGGCCCTCAATGCAAAGCCTACTTCGCCGAGGTCGAGGCCAACTGCGCCGATCCCAGTGAGTGCATGTCGCCCCTGTGCGTGACCGAAATCCGCCGCCACGACGAGCTCAAGCGCCAAGAAGCCCTCGCCACCAGCAAAGAAGGCGAGTGCCAGGAACACCAGGAACGTCTGAACTTCGCCCGGCAGACCTGCATCAGCCCCTGAGCCGGCGAGCAAGGCGCCCGGCCCTTACAGCACAGCCCCCTGCGGAAAGGCAGGGTCACCAGCCCAGGCGCCCTGACGCTCAGTGCGCCCCTGGTTGGCGCTGCAATCGCCCCGGCTGCACTGCCGCCACGAAGCGCACCTCTTCGTACTCACCGATCACGCGACGCATCATCCACTCGCTGGTGAAGAGCACCATCAAGCGGCCCTCGATATCGCCGAGGCACAAGGTACCACTGCGCCGCTCCAGCTCGTTGGGGTCGATCTCACCTTCGATCCACCGCGCGTGCTGATAGGGCAGGTGCTCAAAGCTCACGTTCACGGAATACTCGTTCTTGAGGCGATGCTGGACCACTTCGAACTGCAGCATACCCACGGCGCCCAGAATGGGATCGCGCTCGAGTCGGTGGAGATCATAGAAGACCTGCACCGCGCCCTCCTCCGAGAGCTGCTCCAAGCCCTTCTTGAGCTGCTTGCGCTTGAGCGGGTCCGTCAGACGCACCCGCACGAAATGCTCCGGTGAGAAGCGCGGAATGCCTTCGAACTCCACCACCTCGCCCCCGCAGAGGGCATCACCGATGCGGAGCTGGCCGGGATCCCACAAGCCGACGATATCGCCAGCATAAGCCTCATCCATGGGGATGCGTTCTTGGGCCATGAACTGGATCGACTTGGCCAAGACCATCTGCGCCCCCGTGCGCGCATGCTGCACCTGCATGCCGCGGTCGAAGCGCCCCGAACACACCCGGACGAAGGCCACCCGGTCCCGATGTCGCGGGTCCATGTTCGCCTGGATCTTGAACACGAAGCCGGAAAAATCCCCATCCTCCGGTGCCAACACCTCACCCGCTGTCGTCAACCGCGGCCGCGGCGGCGGTGCCAACTCAGTGAAGGCGTCGAGAAAAGGCTCCACGCCGAAATTGGTCAGCGCCGACCCGAAAAAGACCGGCGTCACCTGGCCGGCCAAAAAGGCCTTGGCGTCAAAAGCGTCACCAGCCCCATCGAGGAGGGCCAACGACTCTTCCAGCTCATCATGGGCCCGCTTGCCGATCGCTTCCAACACGGCCGCATCGCCGAGCTTACCCTCGACCACGGGCGCGCGCCGAGCCCCACCATCGGCGCGCTCGAAACGCAGCAGCCGCGAGCGCCAGCGATCATAGACCCCCATGAAGAGCTTGCCGTTGCCGATGGGCCAGGTCGCCGGGGTGGTCGGAATGCCAAGAACGCTCTCAATCTCAGACAGAAGATCCAGGGGGTCCCGCCCCTCGCGGTCCATCTTGTTGACGAAGGTCACGATGGGGATGTTGCGCATGCGACAGACTTGAAAGAGCTTGATCGTCTGTGGCTCCACGCCTTTGACCGCGTCGATGAGCATGATCGCGCTGTCCGCTGCCGCGAGCGTCCGGTAGGTGTCCTCAGAGAAGTCGTTGTGGCCCGGCGTATCCAGCAGGTTCATCAGGCAATCCTGCCAGGCAAAGCGCATCACGCTGGTCGAGATGGAGATCCCTCTCTCCCGCTCCATGGCCATCCAATCGCTGGTCGCATGGCGAGAAGACTTGCGCGCCTTGACCGAGCCGGCCAGGTGCACCGCCCCACCGTAGAGCAACAGCTTCTCCGTGAGGGTGGTCTTGCCAGCGTCGGGGTGGGAGATGATGGCAAAAGTACGTCGCCGCGCCACCTCCTTGTTCAGAACTCTCTGCTCCATCTTTTGGGCTCCTGCTCCTGCCATGAACCGCGCCCCCAACCCACCGTCGACGGTCCAGGCCTAGCCGAGGCGCGCTGACTTCATAGCCGCCGCGTCCCTTATTGTCCACCCCGAGGCGCCTTTTCGCATCCCTGCCCCGACATTCGTTGCAGCCAACGGCTCACCCCATTAGGATGTTGACCCTGATAGCCGCGCGCAGGCGGCGACCTTCTTCGCAAGGAGCAACATGCCCATATGTCCATCATGCGCGCTCAGCGCTGACACCCTTGGCGCGGCCTGTATCTGTGGCCAGAGCTTCCTGGTCCGCGACGCCGCTCTGCAAGCTCCTCTCGAAGATCGGGCCCTGCTGGGCAGAATGGTGGGAGGGCGTTTCGTCCTCATCGACTATCTGGGCGCTGGGGCCATGGGCATGGTCTACGAGGCCCTCCAAATCCCCGTCGGCCGCAGCGTCGCCCTCAAGGTCCTCCATCCCCAAATCAGCGCCATCGAAGACATCAAAGAACGCTTCTTGCGCGAGGCCACCGCTGCCGCCGCCCTGAACCACCCCCACATCGTGACGCTCTTCGACTCCGGTATCGACGCCAACGGCATCGCCTACCTCGCCATGGAAATGGTCAACGGCGCCCCTCTGGCCGATCTCACCCCCTTCGATCACCTCGACCGCGACGACACGATCCGCGTCCTCCACCAGATCATCCAAGCCGTCGCCGAAGCCCATCGCAACGACATCGTCCACCGCGACCTCAAACCCGAGAACATTTTCCTCACCCGAGTCGGGGTCGATCCGCTCTTCGTCAAAATCTTGGACTTCGGACTCGCCAAGCTACCTCTGAGCGCCAGCCGTAAGGTCACCAAGGCCGGTGAGGTCTTTGGCACCCCCGTTTACATGAGCCCAGAGCAGGCCCAGGGCTCTTCGCAAGTCGGCAAAGAGAGTGACGTCTACGCCTTGGGGGTCCTCACCTTCGAGCTCCTCTCCGGCCAACCACCCTTTTATCACGACGACCCACAGTTCGTCATGAACGCCCACGTCAACACCCCACCGCCACCGCTGGTGTTGCGCAAATCCCTACACCCCCTCCAGCCTCTCGTCCCCCTGGTGAGCCAGTGCCTCGCCAAAAACCCCCAGAGCCGCCCACAAGACGCCTGCCTTTACCTGCGCCTCTTTGAAGAAACCCTCGAGCTCCAGACGGCCCAATCCCTGCTAGCCACCCGCCCGAGCAGCACCACACTCAACAACCCCAACGCCATCCCTCCGCCTGTGGACCTCAGCGCCATCTCCTTTCTCCACCGCGCCCCCAGCGGGCGCTTGCGCCTGCAGAGCGATCCCACCGACGAGTACACCCCGTGGCACAAAAAGACCCGCGATAACTGAACTTCATGCCCACAGAGCTGCACATCCAAGGCCTGGTCAGAGCTTGCCGTAACCTGCGCAACACCATCCAAGCCGGTGTCTCACCCGCCATGCGACGCCCGCTCTATGAAAAAGTTCGCGCCCTGGTCAACGAGGTCAATGACTTCTGTGCCAGCCAGGGGACGAGCCCCATGCACCTCCCCCGACCCTCCCGCGAAACCTACGTCTTCTTGGCCACCACCGATCCTGCCACCTGGCCCGTCCCCCCCCAGAAGGCCGCCGCCAAAAAGGACACCCCCCTGCGCCTCCCCAAGCTCCTGCAGATCTGGCGCGAGCTCAATGACAAAATGTGGCGCTTCGCAACCCTCAGCGACCGCCCCTCACCAGTCATCATCGCCCTCCAACGCACGATCGTCCGCGCCGTCTACGAAACCAACCTCCAAGAGCGCGCCCAGCAACTGGAGATGGCGGCCCTCACGCCGGCGAGCCGCGCCGTCCTCATCGCCTTGCGGCGCTTGACCGAGCCGGCCGCTTTTCAAGCGATGATCGCCGCCAACTGCCTCCTGCGCCAGATCATCACCGATCAGGGCCTCAACCCCAACCACGTCTCCTTTTCCTTCGCCCTCATGCGCTCTCTGTGGGCCTCCAAACGCCGCTTCGAGCACCTGCGCCTGCGCGCCAATATCGGCTACCTCCATGCCCCCAGACCGGTATGGGAAGCGATCCTCGGCGCTGCCATCCAGAGACCCGATCCGACCCAACGCGAACGCTACACCCGCTACTCACAAGAAGAGACTTACCGCACCTGCCAAGCGCGCTTCACCCTCGACGCCGCACTGCTGCACTTGCCCCAAGGCGCCTGTCACGACCTCGAAGCCTCTTTCCAACGCGTCAACCTCCGCTACTTCGATGGCCAAGTCGAGCGCCCTCACCTCGCCTGGGGAAGTCGCACCACCACCAAGAAATTCGGCCATTTCGACTTCACCCGCAATCAAATCGTCGTCTCCCCTTGCCTCGACGCCCCCGAGGTCCCTTTGGCCGTCCTCGATTTCGTCGTCTTCCACGAGCTTCTACACAAAATTCACGGACTCACCCGCCACAACGGCCGCAACCGGGCCCACACCCCGGCCTTCCGCAAAGACGAACGCCGCTTCGCCACTTACGCCGAGGCCGAAGCCTGGCTCAGCCGCTTCGCGCAGCAACACTAGGCTCAGCGCTCGAACCCGTCCGGGCCAAGCATGGCAAACAGCTCGAGACGGAGGGCATGGATCTCCGGGTTGGCCGATCCCGTCGCATGCCCCCGCAGCCGCGCTTGATGTCGGCGAAAGGCCAACAAGGTCGCCGCCTTCACATAGGCGTCCTTGTCCACCCCAGGCGGCAACCAGTGATCGCCGCGACGACGCCGCACATAGGGAATGATCGCCGCGTGTTCGAAGGGCAATACCCCTGCCCGCGCTTCCTCCAACAGCTCACGCTTGATCACCTGGTGCTCGGCCGCCAGCGAAAATTGAATCACCATGAACAAGAGCACCACCAACGCCGGCACCAACACCAACGCGGCCATGCCGTAGACCTCATCCCCAGTCTCGACCGTCGCCATCAGCAGTCCATTGAAAGCCGCGTGAATCGAAATGGCAATCAGCAAGCCGAGCAGTGGCGCCAGCACCCACTGTTGGACGACTGAACGAAAGCGATAGCGCCCCAATACCGCCCCTAAAGCCGCGCTCGCCGTGCAGTGCATCAAGGCCGAGAACAAGACCCGCACCATGACCAAACTCTTCCAGGCCTCGTAATCCCCAGCGTGATAGGGATCCAAAAAATAGAAAAAATTCTCCGTCATCGCAAAGCCCAGGCCCGTGGCCGAACCATAGACCAAGCCATCCGTGGTGTTGTCAAAGTGACGACCCAGGAGCAAGAGCAACAAAATGAGGCCCTTGGCAGGCTCCTCCGCCAGAGGGGCGACGATCACCGCCGTGAAGACGTCATCCACCTCCAAGCCCAGCACCACCCCAACGCCGATCCCCAGCAGAGACCCCATGACCCCAAGGAAAACCGCCACCGTCGCGCCGTAAGCAAAAACCCCAGCGGTCAACCAAAAGGGCTCTCGCTCATAGCGGTCCAAGCGCCAAATCACCAGTAGGTAAAGCACCGCAGGCAAGACCGCCGCTGCCAGAGAGAAGAGGAGGAAGACCTGCGACATCCAATGCTACCTGCTGGGCAGCGAGCGCCTGCTCCCGCGACAGGCCCTAGTCCTTGCCAAAAAGCTTGCCAAAAAGTCCACGCTTCTTCGGCTTGTCTGCCTGGAGATCGTCAAGGGTCGGCGAATCGAAGCCGCGCAACTTGGGAGGCGGCGGCAGGTCCGCTGCGGCCACGGAAATCGCGTCCAGCGGATTCTCCGATGACAGCGGCGAGGCCTCCTCAGGCGTCTCCTCCACCGGCGGCCGCGACGGCCCTGAACCTAGCAACTTGGCCAAATCGTCTTCTTCTTCCGCGGCCTGAGGCGCGGCCTCCGGAGAGGCGCTCGCCGCCAATATGGCCGGCGCCAGCAAGCCCGAAGGCTCCCGCACCGGCGCTGGCTCAGTGCTATTCAGGAAACTCAGCGCTTCCTTCAACTCACTCTGCGGGGGCGGCATCCGCGGCGGCGGTGGCGGCGGCGGCGCATGCCGCGGCGGTGGCACCACAGGACCGACATCTTCGCTGAGCTGCTCGATCAAACCACTCGCCTCGGTGGGCTCGTCGGCGCTGGCAGACCCCGTCATCGAGAGGCCCAGTTGCTCGAGCAACCCGCTCGCTTCACGCGGCGCAGAAGGCGTCGGAGCAGGCGCCTGGAAGAGAGGCGCAGCCGGCGTCGGAGCAGGCGCCTGGAAGAGAGGTGCCTCCACCACCGGGCTCGGCGAAATCTCCAACACCGGCGCGTCGGCTTGAGGCGCCGCGAAACCCATCTCTGCTGCCTGCACCGCCAGCTCCGGCCGCGGAGGCGTCGGGGTCGCCCCGGGGGCTGCCACCGCAACCGCCGCCAACGGCGCCGCCGGCGTCGGGACGACACTCGGCACCGTCCCCGGAGGCGTCGGCATGGAGGCCCCCCAAGGCGTCGCCGAAGGGCGGGTCGCCATGACCGCCGGTACCTGCACCGTGGGCCGCTGCTGCACCGGGACCTCGACCGCCTCCCCTTCGTCGTCCTCGAAGTCGTCTTCACTCATGGACAACAAACCGCTGCTCGACGCCGCTTTAATCTGCTCGTGCCGGGTCGCCATCGAGGGCAGCGCTGAGCCACCTAGATCGGCAGGGCCCGAGAAATCAAGGCCACCACCGTCGGAAACCAAGCCAACCTCAGCAAAGAGGTCATCCAGCTCGTCGTCCAAATCGTCGCCAAAGAGCGATCCCAAACCGTCACCGGCACTCCCGCCCCCAAAAATCGATGGCGCCGCCGCCTGCGGCGCAGGGGCCACCACCGCCGCTGGCGCTGCCGGCGGCGCCGCGCTCGCAGGAACGCTGTCTTCCTCGACGGGGCTGTCCTCTTCTTCACTGCTCTCTGAAGACCCGCCATCCTTCGCCGCCAGCATCTCGTCCAGCAGCGTCTTCGACGCCCGGTTGAGCTTGCGCAACGCCACGAGCATCCCACACGGCCGCTGTGGCTGCGCCTGGTCGAAGGGAATCTCCTTACGCACCACCCCCTCACCTACGAAAACCGGCGAGTCATCTGCCAACTTGAACTCGAAGCGGATGCCCGTGCCCTCGGGCTTGGTGCTGCGCGTGCGGATGAAGAGACCCGCTTTGGTCACGAGAGGCGTGAAGCCTTTGATGAATTCTTCTCGCGAAGTGAACTTCAGCTTCGCGCGCACTACCGCCACTTGATTTGCCGACGCGGTCACGTTCTCACCTCAACGCCAAAGGCCTGAATCTGCGCACAGGGTGTATGCAAGGCCATCACCTCTATTCAGTACCACCGTAGTTCGCGCCATGCCAATGCTGGTCAACATCGCCAGCGCACTTCAACGCCGCTCAAATATAAGGGCAAGCCCAGCACTTTGGCAATCACACGGGGTAAAGCAGCCAGGGCGAGCTAGGCGCGCGCCGCTTGACGCCGCCGCTGGCGCCGCCAACGCCGGACCCGCACGAACAGCCACACGCAAGCCACCACCAACAGCACAGTGAAAGCAATCACCAGCACCCGCTTGAACAGCCACCACGCGAGCAACAACCCAAGCAGCAACAGCCCAACCCAAATCGCTTTCTTTTTCATATCCACCTCGAGCTCCGGCCCCCAACCCGTCATGCGCGTGAGCAGGGGATCTGGACCCATCTCACCCATCGTCAGGGCGAAAGGGCCAACGCCACCGTCGATGCTCCTGGGCCAACGCCTCTGCAGCGCGACCAGAGTTCCGACCCACTGACTCAAAGGCTACGCGAAATTGCCCACCCACGAAAGCGAAGACCGCAGAACGTTCGGACCTAGGCCAGCGACACAACCCTTGACGACGCCCCCCAGAGGAGGTCATAGCCTTGCACTTGGATCACAGGGCTCGTTCCACCGAGCCACCACAGGAGGACGCCTATGAAATCCCACCGCGAAGAGCTCGTCTTCGACATCCCTGGCCGACGTGCCTTCATCAACATCACCCCCAAGGTCCAAGCGGCCATCCAGAAGAGCGGCGTCCAAGAAGGCCTGGTCCTCGTCAACGCCATGCACATCACCGCCTCGGTCTTCATCAACGACGATGAATCAGGCCTCCACCAGGACTACGAACGCTGGCTCGAAGAGCTCGCGCCGCACGCCCCAACCAGCCGTTATCTCCATAACCGCACGGGTGAAGACAACGGCGACGCGCACCTCAAACGCCAGATCATGGGCCGCGAGGTGGTCTGCGCCATCACCAAGGGGCGCCTCGACTTTGGCCCGTGGGAGCAGATCTTCTACGGCGAGTTCGACGGCGGACGCCGCAAACGCGCCCTCATCAAAATCATCGGCGAATGAGCCCAACGCGAAGGGCCACGGCCATGCGCCACGGGCCTCCCGCGCCTGCAACCGATCACTGACCGCCAAAACCGCCACCGCCGCCAGGCGCTGGCTGCACTGGCTGGACTGGGACCGCGCTGCCGCCGGGCATGGGGGCGCCAGTCGAGCCGGGCATGGGAGCGCCCATGCCACCACCCATGCCGGGATCGCCGAGCTTACCGCCCGGCATCGGGGCGCCACCCGGCACCGCGCCAGGCACCGCGCCGCCAGGGACCGTTCCAGGCATCGGCGCACCCGTCGCTGACCCACCGGGCACCGGAGCACCGACCTTGGAACCCACCGGCGCCTGGCCTTGCGCGCCGACCTGAGGATTCACCATCTTCTCCAGCTCTTCCATGTACCGTTCAACCCGGCGGTTCACGGCGATCAGCTTATCCACGTCGTCGCCAGCCTTCTCGAACTCCGCCTTGAACTCCTGAATCTTCAACATAATATCGGCTTTGGCGTGCAAGAGCTTGTTCGACTGCAGCTCCAAGGCATCGATATTGCGGTTGAAACGCGAGCGCTGCTGCTCGGGGTTGGTCGAACACGCCACGATGAGCCCCAGCACCAACAGCCCAACCCACACCTGCAAAAACCACTTGAACTCACGCATCTCTCTCCTCCTCATCCTGGTTGTGAGGCGGGCACCCCTCCGATGCACCTCCTCAGATCACCTGCGCTGCGCCGGCGGGCCTAGTTGCCATCGTACATCGGCCCCATGATCCGTCGCTCCAACTCATCCGCGTTGAGGCCAACGTAATAGAGCACCCGCGCCAGCTCATCGGCCTGCACATAGTCGCTCATCCGCGACGTCAACACGATGACGTTGCCGTCCTTGACGGCGTAGTCGCCATAGGACAAACGAACGCTCTCCTGCAACAACATCCACGGATCGGGAATCCGGTTCACCGGGACGGCGATGCTCCAGAAGAAGAGCACCTCCAGCCCGTCGGCGTCACGGGTGGGTGTCATCCGCACCACCTGGGTGCGCCGCGTCGGGAGGACGATCTCCAACATCATCCCGCCCATCCCATCGTCCCGCATCGGCCAGCCGCGCGACTGGGCGATGCTCGCCATCATGGTCTTGACCCGCATGTTTCCGTACATCCTTCGCTCACCTCCTGCGTAAAAGCCGACCCCGTCACGTTGCCACACAGCAAATAGCCATCGCCCCTCCCCTGTCAACCGACCCCCAAACGACATCCCCGCACCCCCGCGCCCAAGACCCTCTCACGCCAAGACCGCAGCGTCATCCACCCGGAAGCGCTGGCGTTCCTGGCCCCGGAACCACTCGCGCTGAAAACGCCCAAGCAGGGCCACCTCCCGCGCCTCTTTCAAGGCCTCCAGATGCTCCCCACCCTGAAACCACACCCAGGGGATTTCCGTCCCCTCACCGCCGCAAAAGGTGCCACGCAGGTGCGCCTCTCCCATCGCCTCTACCCTGAAGCGCGGCACCTCGGGCACCCAAATGACGGGGACCTCGTTCCCCTTGCCGTGCGGCGCCAGCGCGTCGAGCTGGGCCAAGAGCGTCGGCCCCAATGCGCTCGCCTCGAGCTGCACGTCCACCTCGCGCTCCGGCTCGGGCATGGTCCCCCCCACCTGTTCCAGGGCCGACGCGTTCAACACGGCCCGCAGCTCGCCAATCCTGTCGGCTTGAAGAGAGAAACCAGCCGCCACCGCGTGGCCCCCATAGCGATCCAAGAGATGCGCCGCCCTATCCAGCGCCCGCACGGCGTGCACCCCGGCGATGGATCGCATCGATCCCGTCGCCTCTTTGGCGCAGAGGGTGATCACCGCCGCCGGTCGATGCAGGCTGTCACGCACCCGCGCCGCGACGATCCCCGCCACGCCACGGTGCCAACCCGCACCCTCGGCCTGCGCCACCACCACGAAGGGATCGGCGCTGGCCTCGGCCTCGGCCAGCGCCGTCTCGACCATCACCTGTTGCACCTCCCGGCGGTCGCGATTCATCGCGTCCAGCGCTTCCGCCATCTGCCGCGCCGCCGCACGGTCACCGCAGCGGAGCAGGTTCACCACCAACTCGGCCGAGGCGAGTCGCCCCGCAGCGTTGATGCGCGGCCCTATCTTGAAACCCAGATCTTCCGCCGTGATCGTCCCGGGGGTGCAGCCCGCCACTTCCAGCAGCGCCTCCAAACCCGGGCGATGCCCCCCGCGGTTCAGCGCCGCTAGCCCCAGCGCCACCATCGCCCGGTTCTCGCCGCGCCCCATCTCCACCACATCGGCCACCGTCCCAATGGCGGCCATCTTCAACAGCGACGCCTCTAAGATCTCACGCTGCCCGGTCCCGAGATCCGCAAGCAGCGCCTGGGCCAGCTTGAAAGCAATGCCGCACGCCGCCAGGTGGGGGTTGGGGTAGGTGCAACCGCGCTGCGGCGGACACAACACCGCCAGGGCTTGCGCCGGGACCTCGGCGTCCCGCGGCAGATGGTGGTCCAAGACCAACACATCGACGCCCGCCGCGGCGGCCACCCCGATGGCCGCGCTGTCGCGCACCCCGATGTCCGCCGTGATGATGAGCCCCACCGCGTCGGCCACGGCCTGCTCGGCGGCGGCCACGGAGAAGCCATAGCCCTCCTCCATCCGGTGTGGGATGTGGTAGCTCACCGGGCTCTCCCCCAACAACCCCAACACGCTCTGGATGATGAGCGACGACGTCGTCCCGTCCACGTCGTAGTCCGTCACCACCCGCACCGCTTCCCGGCGCGACAGGGCCTGCCTGATCCTGGCGACGGCCGCCGCCATCCCCTTCATCGCGAAGGGATCATGGAAGTCGGCCACCCTCGGCGTCAGAAAGCGCGCCGCCTCATCTGCCTTCTCCACGCCGCGCAACACCAGGCAGCGCGCCACAACCGGCGCCAAGGCGCCCGCCCGCGCCAAGGCATCGACCCGCTCTTGCGCCACCTCTCGCAACCGCCACCGCGCCCCACTCACCGACAATGTCATCTCTCGTCCTCTTGTTCCCTGGTCACCCACAGGCGACAATCCGCGCCCATCGCCGCGCGGGCACCCACCCGCGCCGCAGCGGTGACGCCGAGCTTCACAGCCCCCGACCTCACCCGCACCCCCCTGTCATCGCCGGGAGTGGCGCAAAATTGCCTGAATCCAACCCCATCATCCCCAACTTTCGCCCGGGCGACCACCTGGTCGGGCTCCTGGCAGACACCCACGGGTGGCTGCACCCAGAGCTACAGCGGATCTTCGCCCACGTCCACCACATCATTCACGCCGGCGACATCGGGCAACCTCGCTGCCTCCAAGCCCTGCGCGCCCTCGCTCCGACCACGGCCGTGCGCGGCAACATCGATGGCGAAGAGCACGGGGATCTCCCCAAATGGGCCGAGGTCCGCGTCGGACCCTGCCACCTGGCCACCTTGCACATCGGCGGCGCGCCCCGCCGCCCCACACGAGAGGCGCGCGCCCTCGTCGAACGCCTGCGCCCCCACGTCCTGGTCACGGGCCACAACCACGTCACCTTTCTCGACCGCATCGACACCTGCCTGTGGATCAACCCCGGCGCCGCGGGCAACCACGGCGGCCACCTCCAGAGGCTGGCCGCCATTCTCCATGTCCACGCCAACGGCCACCTCGAGCTGCACCGCGTCTTGCTCGGTCGCCGCGGCGAGAGATGACGAAGGACAGGCCACGCCCGCCCCCTGCCCGCCAACATGCCCGGCGCGTCACGCCCAGACGAGGGTGGATCCACTTAAAAGAAGCGATAGGCCAGCCCCAAGCCCAAGTCGGCGCTCCACCCCCCCGTGGGAAAAACGTCGAGGACCAAAAAGAGCGCCAACGCATCCGTCAGGGTCCATGTCAGGGTGCCCGAGGTCCAGTAGCGCAGCGCCAACTGGGCGCACCCCGCCTTGCGCCCCGCGGCGTCGTTCGCGCACAGCTCGCCAAAGGCCACGCCGCCGCCCGCCCCCCACGAGATGGCGTCGCTCTGGTGTAACCAGCGCAGGAGCAAGCCCCCGGCGTAGCTCAGGCGCGACCCCATGCCCACGCGCATCACCCCCGCCGCCTCATAGCGGCCGCCATAAATCGGGAAGCTCAGCTCGGCGCGCCCAGACCAAGCCTGCACGCCATCGGCCATATAGCCAGTCCCGGCCAGACGCAAGGCCACGCGCTCATCGCGCTCCGGCTCCAGCCCCTCCCAAGCCGAGGCTGCCCCCGCCGCGGCTCGCGTCAGCACCGCCGCCGCCCGCGCCTCAGCGCAAGTGCCCCAGCGGGTCACCTCACCGTGAAAGCCGAGCACCCGCTCGGCCCCATCAGCGGCGTCAACCAGGCGGCCCACGAGACATCCTTCAGGATCGTAACGCAGCGTCGCCAGCGCCTCATCGACGCTGAAATCCTCTCGCAACGCCTGCAGCCCCGCCGCCGACAGCAGCCACAGCCCGCGCCGGCCCTCCTCCGCATCGCGCTGCCACCACAAGGCCCGCCCACCATCCAGCACCAGAAATTCACCGGGCCCCATCCCCGCAAATGACCACCACGCCCCCTCACTCCCAGCCGCGAAAGGCTGCCGCAGGGCCACCTCGCAGGCCTCATCGGCACTTCGCCCCATCCGCCCACAGCGCCGGGTCAGCAGCAGCGTCCCATCGGGACCCACCCGCAAACGCCCGTGCACCAGCGGCGCGCCCAAGGTCCCCTCACGGCGCCACTCAGCCTCACCGCGGACCCACACCTGGGGCCGCTCCCCCGCATCGGCCGCACAGAAGAGCACTGCCAAGCCCCCAGCGCCACCCACCCGCAGGGGCTCGCACCCCTCGGGAAGCGCCACCAGCTCCGCCCGCCCCACCGCCGCCGACCAGCGCAGCAACTGCGGCGCCTGCACCACCTCCGCCCCCGCACACGGCAGCACCTCGCTGCCCTCACCGCGCCGACACAGAGCATTGGTCACAAACAAAAAACGCGGCCCCATCCCCTGATGGGCGAAGGAACCCGCCCGCCGCGACCGCTCCCGCCCGGCACTGGCCACCTGCCCCAGCGGCGCATGCGCCGAACGCAGCATCCCCACGACCTCCGCCGACGCCTGGGGAAGCCTGATCCCCTCGGGCACACTCGACAGCCGCGTCACCTCGGCCACCAACGCCGCATCCAAGACCAACGCCGCGTCCGCGCCACCCGACGCCTCGGGATCCACGTCCCCTGGGGCGCCCGCCACCTCCTCAACGTCAGCGCCAGCGCCAACGTCACCTCCCGCCAATTCTGACGCCTCTCTCGACCACGGCCGCAGCCGCAAATCTGGCCCCATCACGAAGAGGCTCAGCCCCAGCCCAACGAGCACCTGCCCATCGGGCAGGGTCTCAACGATCTCCAGACGCTCTGGCGGCCGCCCGCCGTCCCAGGGTGTCGTCTCGAGCCACCGCGGCGCCGTCATGGTCCCCTGCGCCGGCGGCACGGTAAGTAGAGGAAGGGGCTGGGACCAAAGCGACCCCGCTGCCAGCAGGTAGCACCCCAGCAGCAGGCCCACCTGCAGACCGCCGCGCGCCAGAGGCCTCAGCCCACCTCGGGGAGCAATCTGCCCCATGCTGCCTCGCTCTGCGCGCGCCAGTCTTTGCACTCTCACCCCCTCACTCCTCATCGCCGCGATAGTCGAAGAGCCCGTATTTGTGCAGCTTGCCAGTCAAGGCTTGACGACTGATCCCCAGCGTCTTCGCCGTCTGCGTCCGGTTGAAGGCATGCGCCGCCAGAGCACGTTGGAGATAGCGCCCCTCGATCTCTTCCATGGCCGCGTGGAGCGGCCCCAGCGTCGCCGGTAAGTCCATGGCCCCGCCAATGCGCTCCGATAAGTCATCCGGCCCGATCAGCTTGCCATCCTCGACCATGAGGGCCGCCCGCTCGACCTCGTTCTGCAGCTCCCGCACGTTCCCGGGCCACGCATAAGCGTTGAGCTTGGCCATCGCCTCGGCGCTGAAGCCTGGCAAAGACTTGGAAAAACGCTCAGCGCACCGCCCCAAAAACGCCCGCGCCAGCACCTCCACGTCCCCGCTCCGTTCGCGCAGCGGCGGCAAGGCCACGGGAAAGACATGCACCCGGTAGAAGAGATCCTCCCGCAGGCGCCCGGCCGCGACCTCCGCGCGCAGGTCCTTGTTGCTCGCCACCACCAGGCGCACATCGACCACCTTGACCTGCCCGGCGCCCACGGGGGTGATCTCCCCGTTCTCCAGCGCCCGCAGCAACTTCACCTGCAAGCGCGGCGAAACATCACCGAACTCATCGAGAAAGAGGGTGCCGCCGTGGGCCATCTCGAAGAGACCCGCCTTGTCGCGGGTGGCGCCCGTGAAGGCACCTTTGACATGGCCAAAGAGCTCGCTCTCCAGCAACGACTCCGTCAGGGCGCCGCAGTTCACCGCAGCAAAGAAGGCCTGCGCCCGTGGGCTGGCCGCATGGATGAGCCGCGCGATCAGCTCTTTCCCTGTCCCCGTCTCCCCTTGAATCAGCACCGAAGTGTCCGTACGCGCCACCATCTCGACCTGACGCAAGACCCGGCTCAGGGCCGGGCTCTTGCCCAGGATGGCCCGCTCACCGGCATCGGCCGCCGCCACGCTGTGCCGCAGGTGGCTGTTCTCTTCGCGCAAGCTCGAGTTGGCCTCTTGCAAACGCTTCAGCAAGCGCCCGTTCCTGAGCGCCAGCGACAGGTGGGCGCTCGCCAGGGCAAACCAGTCCAGGTCGTTGGCCGAGAAACGCCCCGGACCGGCCACCACGATGAGGCCACACACGGCCTCACCTTCGACGATGGGATAGGCCAGGGCCGACTGAAGCTGCCCTCGGGCCAACTCGAAACGGGCCGTCAAAGTGCGACCGTCTTCGATCTGGACCACGGCCCGCCGCGCCAGCGCCTCCTGAAACAGGGGCTCTACCCGCGCCCAGGGGACGGTCAACAGCGCCGTCTGCTCACGCTGCCGCACCTGCACCGGCACCACCCCGCGCGCGCCCTGAAGGAAAAGCCCCGCCACCTGCGCCATCGGCAAGCCGGCAAAGAGACCATCCACCCCCTGACGCGCCACCTCCGCCACCTCCTGCTCCTGTTGCAGGGTCGCCACCAACTCGAGCAGCGTCGCCATCCGTCCGCGCTCGCTGCCTTCGCTCAGCAGCGCCGACGGCAGCTTGGCCACCTCGGCAAAGGCGCGACTGGCCACCACCGTCTTGGCCAAGGCGCGCGCGGGATCTCTCTCCGCCGTCGGCGTCACCAGGCTCACCCGCAACAACGCCGGGTTGCGGCGATCGCCCAAGAGCAGCTCCGCCCCGTCAAAGAGCTCCGCTTCACGCTGCCCCACGCCCTCGACCACGTGCTCTTCCCCACGAAAGCGCACCAGCGAACCGTTCGTGGAACCCAAGTCCTGAAAAAAGACTCGCCCATCCCGGCGGAAGATCTGACCGTGCAGGCCAGAAACCTGCGCATGGGAGAGACGCACCAGGTTCCCTTGCGCCCGGCCGATGGTAATGACCTCATCGGCCAGGGTGACATCCAAAGCATCTGCCTCGCATTGCAGGCGAATCTCCATCGACTCCCTCGCTCTTGACGTGGCGCAGGGCGGCGCCGCTTGCCAGCATAGCGCGAAAACGGGCACCTGTCGCGCCGGTGGACCGCGCAGCACCCAAAGGGTCGTCCTGCGCCAAGGGTCAAAATTACCCCAGCCCACGCGGCCATGTCACCATGGCCACGCGGCTGGTGGGGCGATCCAGCGGCAGCCCTTCCCTTGCTCACTCCGAGGTCTCCTTGCGCGCCCACGGCCACCCGACATGGCAGCGGCAGAGGATCCAGCCCTGGCTCGTGTCCTGTGGCCTCGTCCTTGTCTGCCTGGGCTGCCGCCATGCGGCCGACGACGCCCCCCTCCACGCCCATGGCCAGGTCACCTATCACCTCGAAGCCGACCTGGCCGCCGGGAGCTGGGAGGTTCGCGCCTATCTCCCACCGGACTTCGCTGGCGTCCGCATCTGTCTCCCCGCCATCGGCCACCGCGCCGGCGAGTCCTTCCATCTCCACGGGATGTGGATCGCTGAGCGCGCCGCCATGGTGCGTCCCGATCCCAGCGGCTGCTTCTCCCTGCCCGCCACCCCGGAGCCCATCACCCTCCACTACCAGGTCGCCGTGCACCCCCAGCCGCGCCCGGCCTGGCGCGTCACCAGCCTGAGCCCGCAGTCCCACGCAGGCTTCCTCTTTTTTCCCGGCGAGTCTCTGTTCCTCGAGGTCGCGCAACGCCATGAGGCGGCGCGCCTCCCCACCCGCGTGGCCATCACGCCGCTCCCCGAGGGCTTGGGCATGGCCTCGACCTTGGCGGTGGAGGATCACCACCTCCTGGCCCCCAACAACCGCCACCTCCTGCGCTCCATCCTCTGGATCGAGGAGGGCCTCGCCTTGCTAACCCTCCCCCACCCCACGGCCCAGCTCAACGTCGCCGTCGCGCCGGCCTTCACTCAGGTGCCGGAGCGACTCCTGGAAGACATCACCACCCTGGTGAGCGCCCTGCACTGCTGGGCGCCGCAACGCACGCCCCCGCACATGGCCATCCTGCTCTTGCCGGCCCAGTGGGATCTCGGCGCCCGCATCGGCTTTGCGCGTCAGGGGGGCGTGGTGCTCCAGGTGGGCAGCGCCGCCTTGAACGACCGCATTCAGCAGGCGCGCCTCATCGCCCACGAGGTCTTCCACCTCTACAACGGCGAAGGGCTGGAGTGCGCCCCTGACGCGTGGGAGCAAACCGAGTGGTTCCGCGAAGGCATGACCAACTACGTGGCGGCCTTGGTCGTGGCCCAGAGTGGCATTGGCACCCCAGCGGACTTCCTCGCCCAGCTTGCGGAGCACGCCTCGGCCTACCTGCTCAACCCAGCCCGCAGCGGTCACAGCGCCACCGAGCTCGATTGGGCGCGCCTCCCCTATGACCACGGGGTCTTGCTCAGCCTCGCCTTGGACCTCATGCTGCGCGACATCTCCCAGAACCAGCGCTCCTTGCGCGGCTTCTGGCGCCACCTCGCCACCAGCGTGAGCTGGGAGCAGGCCCATGACAACCGCTCGCTGCGGCAGGCCTTCAGCGCCTATGCCGGCACCAGCTTCACCCCCTTCTTCACCCCCTTCATCGATGACAAGGTGACCCTCCCCGTGCACGCCTTACTGCGCAACGCGGGCCTCACCCTCAGCAACACCACCACCACCCACCCCTCCCTGGGCGTCGAGATCGGCTATGACGTCGAACGCGTCGAGCTGGTGGCCTTGGCGGTGGAACGCGGCAGCATGGCGCAGCGCGCCGGCCTCGAAGTGGGTGACATCATCCGCCCCTTGGCCACCACGCGCTTCGACCAGGCCGAGCCCTTCATCACCTTCGAGGTCATCCGTGACGCCATGGTGATTTTCGTCCGTCTCTTACCAGAGACCAAAGTGCTGCCGGCCCTCGCCTTGCGCCTCGACGAGGCTAGAGAAGGGCTGCTGTCGGCGATCCTGGCCGAGCCCCCTCTGGACTGCCTCCCTTAGCGGGCTTAGAAGTCTTCCCGATCCCACCGACCGCCAGAAGATTTCCCTGAAGACACCCCCACGCTCTCCTCTTCGTAGGAGAAGGAAGGCGCTTCTTTGCGCGCCGGCTGGGCCATCCCCATCTTGGCCTTGAGGGCGGCCAGAGCGTCGTCGGCGCCGTGGTCCTGTTCGAGCTCGGAGAACTTGGAGTCCAGATCGGAACCAGAAAAATCGGCCGCGAGCTCGCTCTGGGCCTCGGCCTCGGCCTCCATGCGATCGACCTTCTCGGCCATGCGGTCGAAAGCGTCAAAGGCGGAGTTGTCCGAGAGGCCCGACATGGTCGCTTGGATCGCCTGCTGTGCTTTGACCCGCTTCTGACGCGCGATGAGGAGGTTCTTTTTGCGCGTCGCCTCTTCGATCTTGTTGTTGAGCTGGCGCAGGGAGGAGCGCAGCTTGTCCGTCGCCGCTTTCTGGGCTTCCCACTGCTTCTGGTACTCGCTCGCCAAGTTGTCGTGGTCGGTCTTGCGCTGCAGCGCCTCTTTGGCGAGGTCGTCCTTGCCGGCGCGCACCGCCATCATGGCCTTCTTCTCCCACTCTGAAGACATGGTCAGCTCGTTCTCGAGCTGTTTCTTCAGGCGTTTCTCGTCGGCGATGGCCACGGCGACCTGTTTCTTGGCGTTGACCAGTTGCTCGCGCATGTCGATGATCAACTGATTCAAGATTTTTTCTGGGTCTTCTGCCCGCGAGATCAGGTCGTTGATGTTCGCTTTCAGCAGTGTGCCCAGCCGTCCAAAAATGCCCATGCTTTGCTCCTCACTTGCCTGAGGGCAGTCCGAGACCGCCTTCCAATACTCTGTTGTCGCCTCTCAGAATGACCCACTCAGCCTGCCACCGGCGCCTCATCGGCACTGGAGAGCGGTGCCTTATCGCGGAATCCCCGCAACACCGGGTAATGCTCCGCCACGGCCATGGACAACGACTCCACAGAAGCCTGGAACTCGTTGAAGTCGAGGTTCTCCGACTGCAGCGTGTCGACGATGACCACGTGACCATCCTCGATTCCGTAAGCCCCGGCCACCATCTCCGTCGCGTTCAAGACCAGCAGCTTCTCATAGAGACCCGCCTGATTCTCTTGAGGCACCTCCATCAGCTTGACCCGGAAGAAGATGATCGGTGGGGAATGCATGACCACCAGGTTATCGACCCCGTCGTCTTCGTTGTTCAGCCGCCAGATCCCCTCGTCGAGCTGCTCGAAAGGCATCCCCAATTCGATCAGGTATCCTTCGATATCGTCATTCGTCCGCATGGCATTCCTCCTGCGCCGTCCGTGCCGACGCAAAACATGACGCGTCAAGTGGCCACTCGAAGCCAACGAGAGCGCAAGTCAAAGACTCCAGCCCCAACCTGCGGGGCCGCGTCAAGAGCGAGCCCGAACAAGTTAAGCAAGGCCCAGGGAGGCTGTCAACGGCCCACCAGAAAATGGAGCGCCCGGCCCATGATCGTCAAAATCCAACCTTGCGGTGGCCCAAACAACAGCGATACTATGCGCTGGTGCCACAACAGTGCGCAAAGGGCGCTGTAATCGAAAGGTTGGTTGTTTTTTTTTACCCTGGAAATGCGATGACCCGATCCCTGAAGCTCACCTTCGTTGGCTGCCTCATGGTGGCCCTGAGCGCCTGCCACACCCTCACAGACTTCGCCGACCCGCCCCCTGACGAAGACACCCCACAGAGTGACGCCTTAGACGCAGACGACACGAACGACCAAGAGGCAGACGACGCCGACCCTCTGGAAGTGGATGAGACCGAGCTTCCTCCCGTTTGCCCCAGCATCACCTGTGACGCCGACAGACTCTGCCACGACTTTGCCTGTGACGGCGTGCTTTACTATTGCACCCAGTCCACTGGGAGCTGGGCCTGGCACACCGACGATAAATGTGACGACAACTCGGTGTGCACCGATAACGACCGGTGCAACGCCGGCACCTGCAGCGGGACGGCGCTCGAGTGCTCTGACGCTGGCTGCTGTGATGGCCTCTGCGTCGAAGGATTTGGCTGTACGAAGGTCCCCGGGGTTTGTGAGGATAGCATTGACACCTGCGGCTTGGAAACCCTGGTTGTCGGCTTGACATGTGTGGGTTGCACTGCTTCAGCCGAATTGAGTAGCTGTCAGACGGGCGGCACCTTCACCTGCTCCAACGACGACCACACCCTTTGCGCCGTGCAAAGCTGCAATGGCCAGCCCTATTACTGCACCGAGCGTGATGGCCAGTGGCAATGGCGCTCAGAGAGCATCTGCGACGACGGCGACCTCTGCACGTACGGTGACGCCTGCTTCAGCGGCACTTGCGCAGGAACCCGTATCACCTGTGAGAGCAGTGGCTGCCTCGAGAGCGAATGCAACGGCAGCGCGACCTGCACCGAGGGCCCACGCTGCAGCGCCAGCGGTTGCTGTGAGGCGGGCTGTAGCCCCAGTGAGCAATGTCTCACCACGCCTGGCCCCTGCCCCGACCTCTGCACCGAGACCACACTGAGCACGGGCCGCACCTGTCTGGGCTGTGGTCAAAACAATGCCCACGGGAACTGCAGCGAGGGCGACACCCTGGCCTGTGCCCCAGAGCAGGCCTGCCTCACCCAGCGCTGCGGCGATGTCGAGTACCAGTGTCTCTTAAACGGCAGCACCTGGCTCTGGCGCGAACCCTGTGCCGTCGACGAGCTTTGCAAGAACACCCTCGGTATCTGTGCGGTCCAGAGCTGTGCCCAAGCGCCCGACCTCACCCACTGTCAACGCATCGATGAGCCTGATCGCGCCTATGACATCTGCGCCGCGAGCGAATGTCAATCGCCGGGGTGCGGCGTGGGGACGTGCAACGCGCCACGCGGGGCCTTCCCGCAGAGCGACACCAACCAACGCACTTGTTACGACGACACCACCGCCCTGACCGCCTGCCCAAGCACGGGAAACTACCGCGGCCAGGACGCCCATTTCGGCTGGGACGTCATCAACAACGCCAACACACGCTATCGGCGCGACCTGACCGTGCCCAACCAACCCGTCGTCGAAGACCTGCTCACCGGTCTGTTCTGGCAAGGCTGCGCCAATGGGATGACCGGCGCGACCTGCCAAGGATCTGCCACGCACGCCGCCTGGTCCGATCACTTTCCCCTCTGCGAAAGTCTCGTCTGGGGCGGCTTCCGAGACTGGCGCATGCCCAACGATTTCGAGTTGGAATCCCTCGTCGATTACGGTCACCCCAGCGGACCCATGATCGACCCCGTCGCCTTCCCCAGCACCCCTGCTGCCTTCTTCCACACCTCCTCGACCCGTCCCGCCAATCCGGGCCAGTCCTGGCAGGTCAGTTTTGGCAGCGGCTTCGTCGAAGGCGGCTTTAAAACCAACGAGCGCCCCACACGCTGTGTCCGCGGACAGATCCCCGTCGTCGCTGCGCGTTTTCAAACCAACACCACCATGCCCAGTCAACCCGTGGTCGTGGATCTCGTCACTGGGCTCCACTGGCAAGGCTGTTCGGCAGGCCTGAGCGGGAGCGACTGCGCCAACGGAAACGCCCTGCGCGGCACTTGGCAGACAGCCCTCACCACCTGCAGCGCTTTGAGTTGGGGAGGGCAAACGGGCTGGCGCTTACCCAACGTCAAAGAGCTGCGCAGCATCGTCGACAACAGAAGCTCCACCGCATCCTTTTTCTCTGACTTCTTCCCGCGAACCATGGTCGCTAGCAATCAACAGTATTGGTCGTCTACCACGATCAGCGGCACACCGTCTCGCGCCTGGTGCGTAGATTTTCAGATTGGCTCCACCCGCTCCCTCATCAAATCCAACACGGAAACCTTCGTCCGCTGTGTCCGCTCCCCATAGCCTCACCCGGCACGGCTCGCGCCGCCAGGAACGCGGCGCTTGCGCACCATGCGCCGAGGGCGCTAGTCTCGTGCCAGCCTTGACATGGCCTTGGCCACCACCTGCTGCGTCACCCCGGAGACCCCATGCGCCCACTCCTCTTCGCCTTGGCTGCCGCGCTCTTGTTGCTGGCCGCTTGTAACACCCTCGATGACATCGAGGAACCCAGCGATCAGAGCCAGGACGCCCCGGACGGACAGAGCGATACCTCCACCTGCCCCGTGAATCACACCCCCTGCGGGCCCGGGTGCTGTTATCCGGGCGAGACTTGTGTCCCCATCACCTACCTTTGCCTATGACCCCACCCGCACCCCCGCGCCACCGCCACTACCACATGCAACAGCGCCGTTCACGCACCTTCGCGTCACCCTTGCCATCGCAGCCCCTGCCCTACCGCAGGCTCCTCTGGGTCGCACTCGTCATCGCTGGCATCGGCGGTTGTAGGCCGCCCTCACCCGACCCACCGGCGGACTCCCAGCGGGCGACCACCAGCTCCGCTGCAGCAGATCCCATCGAAGTGCCACCTGAGGTCACCACCACCACCGCCACTCCCCCGGCTGCCACCTCCGCAGAGGCGGCGCCCGACCCAGACGAAGCCCCCCCGCCCCTCCCAGAAGACGACGGCATGACCCCACCCGACATCCCACCCGCCGTGCCCAGGACCTCACCCACCATCACCATCATTGGCCCCACCACCACCGCCGGGCCCCACCCCACCAAGGCCAAGGCCATCCTGACGCGCATCGAGGAGATCGCCGGCCACAACTTCGCCCAGTGGTGCGCCGAAGCCGGCGTCACCTATCCGCCCCAGGCGGTGCTCATGCGCGCCTTCAAAAAGGAACGCGCCTTTGAAATCTGGGCCGGCGACAGCGGCGACCACCTCGAGCGCATCGCCACCCTGCCCATCTGCGCCGCCGACTTCGCCCCCGGCCCCAAGCTCCGCGAAGGCGACGGCAAGACCCCCGAGGGGGTCTACCATCCCGAGCCCCTCTACTGGAGCCGCTACGATTTCATGTGGATGAAGCTCCTCCCCGAGGCCATCGACGACTACGGCGCGAGCGGCGACGGCTCGGCCTTCCGCCTCTGCGTCGAGTACCCCACCCGTCAAGACCGCGATCGCGCCGCCGGCATCGGCAACAAGAATCCGGGCAGCGCCATCTGCCTCCACGGCAACTGCGTCTCTGCCGGCTGCCTCTCTTTCACTAACCGGGACTTCGTCGCCGTCTTCGCCTTCGCCATGCACCACCGCAAGGCCAAATACGGCGCCCTCCAACTCCACATTTTTCCCTTCCGCTTCGAGGATCACCCCGACCTCGCCGCGGAGGCCGCCCGCGCCGCTGCCAGCGGCGACGCCCAGCGCCTCGGCGCCGCCGCCATCACCGCCGAGTGGGAGGCCTTGCGCACCCTGGACGAACGCTTTCGCGCCCAACCCAGCCTGTGAGCGGCGCGCCCGCCCTGGGCCCGTGGATCCCACCAAAACCAAGCGTGGCCTAGAGCAGACGCCGCATCCAGCGCAGCGCCTCGGGGCGGTAGGGCGGATAGCGCATCTGCACGTCGCAGCAGGTCGAGCGCGCCAGCACCGCTTTGGCATGGCTCAGGGCCAGGAAGCCCGCTTCGCCGTGGTAGGCACCCATGCCGCTCGGCCCCACGCCGCCAAAGGGCAAATCCGGCACCGAGAGGTGCATGATGGTGTCGTTGACGCACACCCCACCGGAGGAGGTCGACGCGATCACTTGGGCCGCAACCCCTTGGTCCTCGGCGAAGACGTAGAGCGCCAGCGGCTTGGGGCGCGCGTTGACGAAGGCCATGGCCTCGGCAAGGGTGTCCACGGGGAGGATGGGCAAGAGGGGGCCGAAAATCTCCTCTTGCATCAGGGGGGCGTCGAGGGGCACCTCGGCCATCAGGGTCGGCGCGAGGTAGCGCGTCGCGGCGTCGTGCTGGCCGCCCATGAGCACCTCCCCTTGACTGAGAAGCGCCGTCAAGCGCGCGAAATGGGCGTCGCTGATGATGCGCCCGTAGTCGGGGCTCTCGCTGGGGTCCTCGCCATAGAAGGCCCGCACCGACTGCCGCAGCGCCTCGATGAGCCCTGGCATCAGGCTGCGCGCGCACAGGACATAATCGGGCGCCACGCAGGTCTGGCCGGCGTTGAGGAACTTGCCCCAGGCGATGCGTCTGGCGCTCACGGCGAGGTTGGCGCTTTGATCCACCAACGCCGGGCTCTTCCCGCCCAGCTCCAGCGTCACTGGGCACAGGTGCTCCGCCGCGGCGCGCATGACGATGCGTCCCACCCGCTCGCCGCCGGTGAAGAAGATGTGGTCGAAGCGCTCCCGCAACAGCGCCGTGCTCTCGTCCCGCCCACCCAGCACCACCTGCACCGCCGCGCCGTCGAGATATCGCGGCAGCGCCTCGGCGAGCAAGGCCGCCGTGTGGGGCGCCAGCTCCGAAGGCTTCACCACGGCGCAGTTGCCTGCGGCCAGCGCCGCCACCAGAGGGGCCAGGGCGAGCTGGAGCGGATAGTTCCACGGCGCAATGATCAGGACCACCCCAAGCGGCTCGGGGCGAAGGTAGGCCTTGCCCGGCTTGTGTACCAGGCTGGTCGCCACCCGCCGCGGGCGCATCCAGCGCCGCAGCTTTTTGCGGGCGTGGCGTGCCTCGGCCGCGACGAAACCCGTCTCGCTGGCCCACGCCTCGAAGGGTCCCTTGCCCAGGTCCTGCGCCAGCGCCGCCGCGATGGCGTCCTCTTCCTCGCTGAGGAAGCGCAACAGCCCTTCGAGCTGGGCACGGCGCCACTCCAGCGCCTGGGTGTGCCCGCTTGCAAAAACGCCGCGCAGGGCGTCAACCTCATCTCGATACGACAGCTCCACCATCCTCACACCTCCCCATCGAGAAAGACTCTGCCTCGGCATCAAAGATGACCGCCTTTGCCCAAGCGCACAAGCTGGCTATGATGCCCAGACGATGCGGGTCTGATTCGACGCCCGCCGCCGTTGGCCTCGGCTCATCACCCTCAGGTACCTCTCCATGCCACGCCCCCTCTCCCCGGCGCCGTTACTTCTCCTGGCCACCCTCCACCTCGCTTGTGGCGGTGCGCCCGTGACCCACCAGGTCTTCTCCCGCCAACAAAGCCCCCTGGTCAAGGCGCTGGTCGCAGCAGAGATCACCCCCCGACCAGGTCAATTGGTTTTCGCCGAAGACGGGACCCCCCTCTTGGCCATCGACAGCGACGCCGGCCAGCTCCTCCTCATGGTGGAACCCAAAACCCCCGCCGAGGCCAGTTGCGGTAACCTCCGCCCGACCGAGACCATGCAGTGGTGGTTCTTTGAGCAAGAGGACCCCCTGGCCCTCTCCCTCACCGATCGCGAAGCGCGTTTCTGGCGTTGGAACCCAGCCCTGGGCTGCCTCGCCACCTGGCACGCCTTCTCTCTCATCGCCACCGACGGCGAGCCCCTCCTCGAGTTGTCCCTGGTCTACGAGGTCGATCAGGATCGCCCGCCGCAGGAGCTCATCAAAGCCCACGATATCCTCCCCTGGCCAGGCACTGAACGCCTCCGCTTCTCCTTCGAGCGCTTGGAGATCAAGGACCAAGACGGCAAGCTCCTCCTGGAACAACCCATCCTGGTCGAGGCGCCTTGCTCCTACGCCAAGGCCCAATTCTCCCGCCCCGACCCGGATCACGTCCTGTTGCGCATCGAGACGGTCGATGGCAACACCTGCGTCTCTGACGAAGCCATCGAAAAGACCACCCGCATCGTCGAGCTGGTGTGGTCCGACCTGGATGACGCCTTCTTCCTGCAATCAGAACAAGACACTTATGAAGCGCTGGTCCGCACCTGGAGCAGCACCGAGTCTTTCTATCGCACCCACCTCACCCAGCGCATGGCCATCCCCTTTGGTTTCGTCGACCACATCGCCCAACGCGAGCTCTACGCCGCCGATGTGCGCAACGAGACCTCGCTGGAGGAGCCCTGCGTCTCGCCGTCGGGGAACCCAGACGTCAAGGTCGAGGTGTGCACCCGCCTCCAGAATCACAGCGCGCGCACCTCTCGCTGGACCTTCAGCGATGGCGAACACCGCGTCTGGGACTTGGCCCAGATGGCCTGGTCCACCCCCACCACAGAGAAAGAAAGCTGTGAAATCGTCTGCGGCTACTAGGAGCCACCGCCCCAACAGGAGATCCCCATGCACCACGACGCTGGCTTGACTTTGCCCACCCCGCTGGAGGTCCTCTTCGTCGATCTCGACGGCGTCCTCGTCGACTTCCACCGCCCCCTGGCGCGCCTCTATGGCCTCGATCCCGACGCCCTCGACGACCAAGCCTGGGCAGAAATCGGCGAGTGGGGCTTGTCCATCCCCAAGGACGACCTCTGGCAGCGCGTTCAGGCTGAAGGCGCAGCTTTTTGGGCCGAGCTGCCCAAGCTCCCCTGGACCGATGCCCTCTGGGCGGCCTGCCACCAGGCGGCCAAACAGGTGGTCATCCTCACCACACCCGGCCCCTTCCCCGAGAGCGCCGCCGGCAAGTGGCAGTGGGTCCACGAGAACTTGCACACCCAAGACATCCTCATCGGCCGGCCCAAGGAGGTGTGCTCCCAGCCCGGGCATGTCCTCATCGACGACCGCTGCGGCTACGGCCCCAAATGGAACGCCGCCGGCGGCCTCTTGGTGCCCCTCCAGCGCCCGTGGAACCCAACGGGCTACGCCCCCGAGACCATCATCGCCGCCTTGCAGCGCTGAAGGAGCGCTGCCATCCACCGGCCCCCGCCGCGGTGCCTCATGAACAACGCTCAAATCATTCGCCGCGCGACCTGGGTCGGCCTCCTGCTCAACCTCTTCTTGAGCTTCCTCAAGATCGCCCTCGGCACCATCGCCATGAGCCACGCCGTCGTCGCTGACGGCGTCCACAGCCTCAGTGATCTCCTCACGGACGCCGCCATCTTGATCGGCCTGCGCTACTGGTCGGCGCCGGCCGACGACGATCACCCTCACGGCCACGGCCGCATCGAGACCCTCATCGCCGTCGCCATCGGCCTCCTCCTGGCCGGGATCGCCGTGGCCATCGCCGTGCAGGGGATCAGCGCCATCCAAGAGACGGGGCAGCAGCAGCCGGGCTGGCTGGCCCTGGCAGCCACGCTGGTCTCACTCATCGTCAAAGAGCTGCTCTACCGCTGGACCCTGAACCAGAGCCGCCGCGCCCGCTCCATCGCCCTGCGGGCCAACGCCTGGCACCATCGCAGCGACGCCCTCTCCTCCCTCCCGGCGGCCATCGCCGTCGCCGTCGCCTTGGTCGAACCCAGCCTGGCCTTCGTCGATAGCATCGGCGCCGTGGTGGTCGCGGGCTTCATCATGTTCGCCGCCTGGAAAATCGTCGTCCCCTCCCTCTCCCAGCTCATCGATCGCGGCGCGCCGCGCCACGAGCGCGAAGCCATCGTCGCCATCGCCATGGCCACGCCCGGTGTCCGTCACGCCCACGCCGTACGCACCCGCTACATCGGCGACGGCCTCCAAGTCGATCTCCACGTCGAAGTCGACGCCGATATTACCGTACGCGCCGGCCATGACATCGCCGAGGCGGTGCACCTCAGCCTCTTGGACCAGGGCCCAGCCGTGCGCGACGTCATCGTCCACATCGAGCCCCACGACCCGCCCGACGGCGCCCCCACTTGAATCAGCGCAAACTGTTCATCTCCCAGTGCATCAGGCTCCCCTCGGGCATCGCCACCCAGGCCCGCACGAAAGCCGCGCCGCCGCCGCGCCCAAGGATCAGCTCCCGCTGCCACTCGGGCGATATCCGCTCCGCCTCATAGACCAGGTAGATCCACACGGCCCGCACGCCCTCTCGCTCCACGCCGGCGTAGTAGCGGCGATACCTGGGCAAGCGCTCCACGACCTCGTGGGCCGCGCTCTCGGCATCAGCCCCGGCCTCCGCCGCCAAGCCCGCCACCAAGCCCGCCTCCGCCACGGCCACCTCCTGCGCACTTGGCGTCCACCGCGCCGCATCGGCCTCGCCTCCCAGCGGCTCCCCCGCCGCCAAGATCACCCCCCAGTAGGCGTCGCCCCGCGCCTCTTGACGTCCAATCTCCTTGGGCCCCCCAACGGCCGCCGCGCCACAGGCGTTGGCACATTGGCCCGCGACACAGCGCGCCTCAAAGGCACAGGGCAGAGGATGGCCCGGCAGCGGCCCTGGCGAGCACTGTATCTCCTGACACGCCGGGCGCTTCACCTCTCCGCGCAACCACGCCGCATAAGCCTGGCTCTGGGGGAAGGGCGAACCATAGTGCCAACAACAGCCATTGGGCAACACCAAATCGGCACACACGCAGTCGGCATCCACGGCGCACGCCGTCGGGTCGGGCGCGTCGGGCGTCAACCAGAAGCCCTCACGCCACTGGACGCCTTCCGCTGCCAGAGACGAGGCCACCTTGGGCACCTCCCCAGGGTTACAAGCCAGCAAAACACTTAGTGTGGTGATCCACCCCGCCAGGACGCCCGCCCGCCGCCTCGCTCGTTGCCCAACCCGCATCCCCATCACCTCCTACAAAGCCTTTCGCTGACAGCATGCACCAAGGACGACGGCGGCGCAAAGGCAAAGCGCACTCAGCCGCCGCACCAGCGCCGCTGGCGATTGCCACCACACCACCACCTTGCTAATCTCCCCCCATCGCGGCGCCTTACGCGCCCAATGCCCCTGTGGAGAGTGAGATGTCCAAGAACCCTGTCGGCTGGTTTGAAATCTACGTCCGCGACATGCAGCGCGCCAAGGCCTTTTATGAAGCGGTCTTTGGCACCACCCTGATCGACCTGGCCATCCCCGAGATGGAGATGTGGGTCTTCCCCGCCAACTACGACGAACACGGCGCGGCAGGCGCCTTGGTCAAAATGGATGGCAGCACGCCCTCTGGCAGTGGCACCGTGGTCTATTTCAGTTGTGACGACTGCGCCGTCGAGGCCGCCCGCGCCGCCACGGCTGGCGGACAGGTCGTCCAGGGCAAGTTTTCCATTGGCACCCACGGCTTCGTCGCCATGCTCAAGGACAGCGAAGGCAACCTCATCGGGCTCCACTCGCTGAAGTGACGGCCCCGTGCCCTGCGCCCCCACCTCTGCCCCCCAGCGCGCCGCCCGCGCCGCGGCACTGCGTCCTCAAGGAGAGTCACCATGGAAATGGGCGAAAAAACACCCATCACCTTCGCCGATCTCATGCGCATCGAGCGCCTGACCGATCCCCAGGTCTCACCCGACGGCAGCCGCGTCGCTTATGTCGGCGCCGTGACCAAGCTCGACGATAACCTCAGCCGCACCCGCATCTGGATCCATGAGCTCGCCACCGCCCAGACCTGGTTGGCCACCCCGGGCCCCGGCAAGCACAGCCAGCCGGCCTGGTCCCCTGACGGCCAGCACCTGGCCTTCGTCAGCGACCGCGAAGAGGGCGCCCAGGTGTGGCTGCTCCCCATGCGCGGCGGCGAAGCCCGCAGGCTCAGCAACGGTCGCGGCGGCGCCGCCGGCTTGTGCTGGTCCCCAGAGGGCCAGCGCATCCTCTTCAGCCGCACCGTCGTCATCGCCCCGGCAGATCACACCGGCGCCGAAGACCCTTCCCTGGCCCAGATCTACGACCTGGTCCACCCCAAAGCGCGCGCCCGAATCGTGGACAAGCTCTTCTACCGCCACTGGGACGCCTGGCTCGACGGGCAGTGCCAGCACCTCTTCCTCCTCGACGTCGACAGCGGCGACACGGTCGACCTCACCCCGGGGTCGCGCGCCGTCCCCCCCATCGCCCTGGGCAGCGCCCGCGACTACGATTTCAGCCCCCTCGGCGACGAAATCGCCTACGTCATGAATCCCGACGAGGAGCTGGCGCGCTCCACCAACAACTGCCTTTTCCTGCAGGCCGTCGCCGGGCTCACCCCCGTGGGCCCGGCCCGCAACATCTCCACCTCGCAAGCCTGTGACACCCACCCCCGTTACAGCCAGGATGGCCAACATCTCTTCTACCTCGCCATGGCCGAGCCCGGCTACGAGTCGGACAAGAACCGCTTCAAGGTCTACGACCGCGCCACGGCCACCACCCACACCTGGCTCGAAGACTTCGATCGCAACCCCGACGGCTTCGCCGTCGCCGCGCCCGATCGCCTGCTCTTCCGCGCCCAAGATCGCGGCCATTCCTCGCTCTACCAGGTGGACCTCCCCGACGGCGGCGTCCACCAGCTCACCCAGGGCCTCACCATCGGTGCCTTCGCCTGTGTGCCGGGCCAGCGCCAAGTCATCGCCGCCTGCGATCGCTTGGACGCCCCGACCGATCTCTACCTCCTCGACGTAGCCACGCCCTTCAAGCCGGATTTCGCCCGCGGCGCGGCAACACCGCTCCTGGCCACGCCCAAGGGCCAGCGCCTCACCTCCAGCGGTGATGCTCTCGGCGATCATGGCTGTGATCGCGGCGAGGCTTTCTGGGTCAAAGGCGCCGACGACACCCCCGTCCACGGCTACCTCGTCCGCCCGCCCAACTTTCAATCGCGCAAGCATTACCCCCTCATCCTCCTCATCCACGGCGGCCCCCAGGGCGCTTTCCTCGACAACTTCCACTACCGCTGGAACGCCCAACTCTTTGCCTCGCAAGGTGCCGTGGTCGCCATGCTCAACCCCCGGGGTTCCACGGGCTTTGGCCGCACATTCAAAGAGGAAATCTCCCGTGACTGGGGCGGACGCTGCGTCGACGACATCCTCCTCGCTCTGGACCAGCTCCTCGAACGCTATCCCTTCATCGACCCCAACCGCATCGCCGCTGCTGGCGCCAGCTTTGGCGGCTACATGGTCAACCTCCTCGCCGGGCGCGCCCCGACGCGGTTCCGCGCCTTGGTCTCCCACGACGGCATCTTCAACCTCGAGGCCATGGCCTACACCACCGAGGAGCTGTGGTTCGACGACCGCGAGCACGGCGGCCTCCCCCACGAAGAAGGCGCGGAGTACCAACGCCACAGCCCGCATCGCTACGCCATGCACTTCCAGACCCCCATGCTGGTCATCCACGGTGAACAGGATTTCCGCTGCCCCGTCTCCGAGGGCATCGCCCTCTTCACGGCGCTGCAGAGCCGGCGCGTGCCCTCGCGCTTCCTCTACTTCCCCGACGAAGGCCATTGGGTGCAGCAGCCTGCCAACGCCATGCAGTGGTACCACGAGGTCCTGGGCTGGTTGACCCGTTACCTCCACCCGTAGAGCGCTGCGCCGAGACCAAATCGCGGCGTCAGGAATCGCTGCCGTGGCCCCCACCGCCTCTGACGCCGCTCAGCGTCTCGATCACGTTCAGGTCACAGTCCAGAAGCCAAGCCCCGGGTTCGGAGATCCAGAAGCTGCCGTCGGGCGAAGGAATCTCCGCCAAGATGGCGCAGGCACCGGCCACGGGCTCATCGAAGTGCACCAAGAAGCCACCGCCCAGGTTGTGGTGGTCCGGGCGGTGGGCGAGGGAGAAGTAGGCGTCCTGGGAAAAGTCGACCCCATCCAAGGTGCCATGCGCCCTGGTCAAAGCGGCCGGCACGGACGGCCCCATCCCGGCAAAGATGTAGGTGAAGACCGTCAGAGAGCCCCTATCGAAGGCGATGGTGACCTCCTGGCCTGAACCAGGCGCGGCGCAGGGATAGAGCACCCCCCCGGCGCCGCTACAGTCCTCGCCTGGACACAGCGCCATGAAGACCTCCGCCTCGCCAAAGACCGTCTGCGGCGGGATGGTCAGCTCCGGGAGCGGCGTCCCGCTGGCGCTCTGATCGTAAATCGACACCGAGAGGCTCAAAACAAAAGGCAGCCCGCTGATCTCCAGGGCTTGGTTCAAGGTCAGAGCCCAGTAAGTCGCACTGCTAAAGACGAAAGCGCTGACATCGAGGCTGCCCGCACCAGCCAACTGTGAAGGCAAGCCATCGCGGCGCAGGGCACAGGCGGGGATGAGCATGGGGAAGCTCCCCTCTTCCAGAGGCAGGCGATAGTCCCCTGGGAGCAGCCGGAGCTGCGCCGCGTTGCGGAAGGTGTCCAGCAGATCGCCGTGCCCGGCATAGGCACAGTAGAGCGCGTCGCTCACCGTCGCCGCATAGGGCCAAGTGGGATCGAAGATCGCCGCGTCTCCAGGTGGGCACCACGACCACGGCTCGGGTTCGATGCCATCGGGTTCGGTGTCGCCGCTCTGATCCCCAGGGAGATCCGGGACCACATCGAGGGCAAGATCCCCGAGATCGGCGAGATCCGGCGCCGTGTCGGTGGGGGGCAGGTCCGGCACGTCATGGAGGTCTGGTGGAAGCTCCAGCGTCGTGTCTGGCGGCGCGACGAGATCCGCTTGGTCGTCGGAGATCAGGTCGAGATCGTCCGCCATCTCCTGCAGATCCTGACTATCCGTGGCGTCTTTGGGGCCCGATGTCGCATCATCACAGCTCACGACGCTCAACAACAAGAGGATGAGGGCGCCGCTCCAGGAGCGACAGGGGCGGTGAAAGCGCGCGTTCATGAGAGGCCTCCGCGAAAGGGGGGTCAAGCCAGCAGCACCCGGCCGCGAGCGCTGCCTTCAGCATGCCAAGAGCGCCGGCCTGGGGCAAGTGGGGCGTCTGCTGCCGCAGGAACGGCGCCGCGCTGCCTCGACGCGCGCCGCGCGGTCCAAGGGACCACCCAACCCACCACCGCCACACCATGACACCGTGACACCGCAAATCTACCGGCTGGTTGACACGCCACCGCACCTGCATGAGGGTGTGGCCAGGTTGCGACGCTTCCCAGCGCGCCATGCGCTGCCCACCACGCCCACCCCAACATTCACCCGAGGGAGGTCCTTGCCGTGAACGACGATAAAAGAGACCAAGAGTGCGATGAGAGCGAAGAAGGCTGTTGTTGTGGCGCCGACCATGAAGCGCCCGGGGCCAACGGCGAGGCGCCGGGCAGCGAGGATGACGCCCCGGTTACCATGAAGGAGGCCCTCAAGAAGCCCTTCGTCGAGATGGCCGACACCTTCAAAGCCTTCGCCAAAGCGCCCAAGGTGGTCTGGGGGCTCAACATCTCCTACGCCCTGGAGGGCCTGGTCTACTTCGGCATCTTGACGGTGCTAACCAAGTACCTGGCCGAGAACGTCAGCCTCGGCGACCTCCACGCCGGCTGGGTCGTCGCCGCCTTCACCGGTGGTATCACCATCACCCAGCTCCTCTTCGGCACCCTCGCCGATCGCTGGGGCGTGCGCCGCGCGCTGCTCCTCGCCATGGCCATGATGGTGCTGGGGCGCGTCCTTCTGGCAGGTGCCGAGTCCTTCCTCGGGGGCACCGGGATGGGCTCAGCCCTCTTCCTGGGGGTGGTCGGCGCCATGCTCATGGTCGCCCTGGCCTACGGCATGTATCAGCCCGCGGCCTACTCGGCGATGAAGCGCTTCACCACCGAGAAAACCGCCGCCATGGGCTTCGCCATGCTCTATGCTGGGATGAACCTCGGCGGCTTCTTCTCTGGCGTCATCTCGCCTCCCATCCGCAAGGCCTCGGAGGGCACCTTTGGCGACAACGGCATCTCGGGCGTCTTCATCGTCTACGCCATCCTCACCGCCATCGCCTGGGGCGTTTTGGCCATCACCATGTCCAAGAAGGCCATCGCCGAAGCCGCCAAGTCCTGCGGCAATAAGTCTGAAGACGACGAGGCCAAGGATCGGCGCGCCGGTCCCAAGCTCACCTTCAAAGAAAAGCTCGTCGGCCACCCCTTCGCCGATCTCCGCTTCGTCTTCTTCATCTGCGTCCTCATCCCGGTGCAGACCCTCTTCGCCCACCAGTGGCTCACCATGCCCCTCTACATCAACCGCGCCTACGTCGACTGGGTCGCCGACAACTTCGAGTTCTTCTCCAACCTCAACCCCATCTTGATCTTCGTCTTGGCCCCCACCGTCGCCGCCCTCACCGCCAAAGCCAACGTCTACAAGATGATGATCTGGGGCACCTTGGTCATGGCTCTGCCCACCTTCCTGCTCTGCTTCGGTGAGTTCCCTATACTCCTCTTCGCCTACATCCTCATCATGAGCATCGGTGAGGCCATGTGGCAGCCGCGCTTTTTGCAGCACGTCGCCGAAATCGCCCCACCTGGCAAGACCGGCGCCTACATGGGCATCGCCCAGCTCCCCTGGTTCTTGACCAAAGTCATCACTGGGCTCTATTCGGGCTGGTTCCTCGCCAATTTCGTCCCCGAAGAGCCCCCCCAGAACACCCAGCTCATGTGGGCCCTCTACGGCGCCATCGCCATGATCTCCCCCATCGCCCTCTACCTGGCCCGCGGCTGGTTCCAACGCGGCAAGGGCGCCACGGGCAAGAGTTCTAACGCAACGGCCTGATCGGGCCTCACCGAGACACGAGCTCGCATGTCTTCACCCACCCTCCTCCTCATCGATCCCTCCATGGTGGTCCCTGAACACCAAGGCATGGCCGTGATCTCCGCGATCTGGCCCGGCACGGTGCGCACCCTCTTCCCGGCGCTACGAAATCAGTGGCCCACCCCAGACGATCTCCGCGCCGCGCAAGCGGTGATCCTCCTCGGCTCCAAAGCCTCCGTCCACGACGACTACCCCTGGCTCGACGCTCTCAAAATCTGGCTCACGCCGCTACTCAACGCAGAGGTGAGATGCCCCACCTTGGGCATCTGCTTTGGCCATCAGCTTCTAGCCCACCTCGCCGGCGCGAAGGTCGGCTTGCGCGAACCCACAGGCCACAAATTGGCCGCCGTCGTCGAGAGCCACTTCAGCCCCAACCGCCTCGGCGTCAGCGGCGATCTGCGGGTCATCGCCAGTCAGTGCGAGGAAGTCAAAGAGATCCCTCGCGGCTTCCGCCACATCGCGACGCGGCCCACTTGCAACATCGATGGCCTCGAACACTGCGAGCTCCCCCTCTTCTCGGTGCAGTTTCACCCCGAGGCGCGCGAGGACTTCGCCCTGCGGCAGAAAATCCCCGCCGCCGCCGTCGACGCGCGCCTCAAAGCCGACACCACCCGCCTCCTCGAAGCCTTCTGCCAGCGCGCCCTGCGCTCAGAACCCGTCGTCGTCACCCAGATCTAGGGCACCAGGCTTGGGGGGGCCGTCTTCGACGGGGAGCAAGTCGGGCGGCGCCGCACCATCACTCGGCGCGGGCTTTGGCGGCGCTCCCTCATCCCCACCCACCGGCCGCAGCGGCACCGCGTCCTCACCCAAGAGCGGCGTCAGATCGATGGGCTTCACCAGCGGCGCCTGGAGCGCCCGCGCATAAGCCTCGTCCACCTCGACACTGAAACGGTAGCTATGGGTGCACGGCGCCGCTTGTTGCGAATGCACCGTCGCATAGTAGGCACCGCTCGGCAGATCCACTTCCAGCACCTCCCCCTCACCGCGACCGCGCCGATCCGACACGGCCACGTCGGCCATCTGCTCGTCCCGCAAGTCCAAACGCACCCGCACGGGGTAGCCCTCGGCGACCCGCATGGTCACGCGGGCGCGAAGATCCGACGGCTCCGCCAAGGGGGGCACCACGAAACGATACACGTCGCGGTCGCCCACTGGGTGCAGGGTCCCGCTCAGCGGCTCGCCCAACGCAATGGGGGTCGCCTGCTCGGGGACATCATTCGGCTCCCGCTCCTCCTGCACCGGGTGGCGCAAGGCCAAGTGGATCTCGTAAGCGTTGTCCACGTCGCTCCACTTGGCACCGGGCTGCAGGGCCACCCGGAAGTCGATGCTGTCGCCAGCGATCACATCGACCCCACAGAACGCGCGCTCACCGCCGGGATCGCCACCGGGACGCGCCATCATCAGGCCCGTCAGGGCACTGCGCAGCTCCAGGGCCAAGTCCAGTGTGCCTCTCGGCCGCACCCGCAACGTCAAGACTTGGCGCGTCTCCGTCGCCTCTGCCGCCAGCGCCGGGATGATCACCCGGAAATGGTCCAGATCGTCGGCACGGCTCAAGGAAGCCTGGAGCGGAACCTCAGAGAAGACGATCACTTGGGGACTCTCGGGCGCATCGTTGGGCTCCAACTCGATGGGGCCACTCCCGCCGGCGATGTCCAGAGCCACCTGATAGATCTTCACCGCGTCGATATCGTCCAGCGCCTGCACCCGCAACAGATAGGGCTGCGCCGTGGGCCGGAGGCCACTAAAAGCGACGGGGCTCGGGCCGCTGCTCTGCACCTGCCAGATCACTTTGTTTCCCTCCATGAGGGTGACCAGCATCGCCTCCTTCGGCGGCACGATCCTGATGTCTGCCGGGCTCTTGTTGACCTGTAGCAGAAAGTAGTCGACGTCACCCGGCTTGTTGAGATAGGCCGTCCACAAGGTCCCCGGGGTGATGCGCTGGGCCCACTCGGGGCGGTCATTGGGTTCGCTCTCGCCATCCTCGGCCCCAAGGGTGATCTCCATGCTATAGGGAATATCGGCCTCGCCGCGCCCCATGATCGCCACCACCACCCCCTGTGGGGTCAAACGCAGGTTGGGGATGAGCTCCGTGCCGCCGTAGGCCGCGTTATCCAGCGTCCACATCGCGCCGGCCTCGGGCCGCACCACCCCCAGTATGATGTCGCCGCCGCCGCTAGGCGTCACCTTGAGCGACGCCATCGCGCCCGCCTCCCCTTTGAGCAGCCAGTGATCGACGTCGGCGGCGCCGCCAGTCAACACCCCCGCCAGCAGCACTGGACCGCGCCCCTCCAAGGCGACCTCCACCGCCTGCTCAGGGCGGTCATTGGGCTCGCGGTCCGCATCAGACGGAACACCCTCGGCACTGGGATCGGCCGCCATGTTGCGCAACGCGGCGTCGCTGCGATCCGTCTCGGGCGCTGGCACGGGCAGCTCACAGCCCAACACCGTCGCCAACCCCAGGCACACCCAACACCACCTCACACCCATCCTCATCTGCATATCCCCCGGCAACTCGTGCCGATAAAGTCCACCAGTTCAGCCACCCATGGATGCTGTGGCTGAGCCGCCAACGCAGCGCAGCTCTCCGCCAAGGGACGGGAGCAGCGGAACAATTGCCCATAGGCAACGCGCAGCGCCTCCAAGGCCACGGCGTCGCAGCCGGCGCGCCTTAAGCCTAACACATTCAAACCCACCAGAGCCGCGCGGTTGCCATCGACCCGGCAAAAAGGCGGGACATCGCGCTCAACCAGCGCCGCGCCGGCGACGAAGGCCAAGCGGCCCACCCTGACGTGCTGGTGCACCATCGCCCGAGCGCTGATCATGGCACCGGCGCCCACCCTGACGTGCCCTCCGAGCATGGCGCCGTTGGCCACGGTCACCCCGGGCCCCAATGCACAGTCGTGGGCAATGTGGGCCTGGGTCATCACATAGACCCCCGCGCCCAGACGCGTCCAGCTCTCCACCCCGCCGCGCGACGCTCCGCGGTGCACCGTCGCGAACTCACGCACCACCGCCCCCGCGCCGATCTCGACGCCCCCAGCCTGCGGATCCGCCAAACGGTCTTGCGCCGGCTGCCCCACACAGGCGTAAGGCCCTAGCCGCGCACCGCGCCCGACCCATACCGTGCCATCGATGACGGTGTGCGCCGCGATCACGACCCCGGCGTCGAGGCGCACCGCCCCCCGAATCACCGCATAGGGGCCCACCTCGACCCCCTGGGGCAGGAGCACGCCAGGCGCCACGACCGCCCGCGCATCCACTCCGCTGTCCCTCACACCATCTCCCAGAGTCTCACTCATCGCGCCGGCGGCCACAGTGGGGACAGGGCCCTCGTTCCAAGCGCTGCAGGCGCGCGTCGAATGCTCGCACACGCTCATCCAAGTCCTTCTGCTGCACCACCGTGCGTCGCCACCGCCCAATCTCCATCGCTGGAATTCCGCCGACCTTGGCGCCTGGGGGGAGGCTCCTGGCCACGCCCGACTTGGCCGCCACTTGGCTCCCCGCACCCAAAACCAGATGCTGAGCCACACCAACCTGTCCCGCCAGAATGCAGTCGTCCTCGAGCCGGGTGGATCCAGCTACCCCGACCTGGGCCAAAACCAAACAACGCTCTCCCAGGCACACGTTATGCGCCAGGTGCACCAAGTTGTCAACGCGGCTCCCTGCCCCAACCCGAGTCGGCGCCAAAGTGCCCGCGTCGATGCAGGTCCCGGCCCCAATGTGAACATCGTCGCCCAACACCACCCCACCGATGTGCAGGCTCCGCGCTCCCGGGCCCGCTGGCGACGCCGCCTCATAGGCAAAGCCCTGATCGCCTATCACCGCGTTGGGACCGATCACCACCCTGGCCCCCAAAATACACCGCGGACCGAGATAGACCCCAGGCCCTATGTGGCACCCCTCGCCCAGAACACAGCCCTCCTCGATGACCGCGTTCGCCCCCACCGTCGTCCCCGCGCCGATGCGCACCCCTGGGCCCACCACCACCCCTGGCCCCAACGCCACGTCAGCCGCCAAGACCGCGCTCGGGGCCACCACGGCCAGGGCAGAGCGCCCCTGCACCCGACGCAGGGCGAAGGGCGCAAAAAGGGCGCTCAGCTCACGTTGGAGCTGCCGCGGGGCGCCATGCACCCACTGCCAGCCAGGCAACGCCGCGTCGGCCGCCTCGACGACCAACGCCGCACCACCAAAGCCCAACGCCTGGGCTCTATACCCACGGTGGGTAAAAAAGGCCAACGCCCCAGGACCCGCCTCGGCGAGGGTGCTGAGGCGATGGATGATCACCCCCTCGCCCCCACAAGCCGACGCCCCCGCCGGGCCCACCAGGGAGCCGCCAAAGCGCGCCACGAGCGCCGAGATCGCGTAAGAACTCACTTCTTCTTCTGCGCCTCGTAGCGCTTGATCAGCTCATCCGTGTAGTCAAAGCTGTTCTTGAAGTAGAGCACGGCACCTTCGTTGCGCTCCACCATGAAGTCCAACTTGTTGTCCTGGGCAATGGACACACTGATCGCAGCCATCTTCTGCTGGATCTCTCCCAACACTTTGGCCCGAGTCTCGGCAAACTCCTGCTCAAAGGTGATGGCCGTCTTGCGATACTCCAGGGCCATCTGCTGATAGGCCGCCATCTTCTCCCGCAGTTTCTCCTGGGACAACAGCGGCCCACTGTCTTGAATCTCTTGCTCCAGCGCCACAATCGCCTTCTCCTGGTCCTTGAGCTTGCTCTGCCGCTTCTCCGCATCCCGCTGCAGCTTCTTCAGCGCACCGTCTTTCTCGGTCGCATCGAGGGCTCTGTTGAAATCCACCACCCCGACCTTGAACTCGCCTGCCATCGCCGACTGGGACAGCCCCAGCACCACCAACAACCCCAGCGCCAGCAACCAACCAGAGAAATTTCCACTCCGACGCACGTTCATCTCATCTCCTCTTAAACGTGTTTCACCTCGACGCACCGAGGTGCCCAGGCGCATCAGACGCCAATGCCACACAACACTTCAACCCGCGGCAAAGATTCTCACGCGACAAACCATTTTCCCGCATCAAAACGCAAGGCCCCGGGTTCCAACGAATAACACCCCTCGCGATGCCACACCAACGCGCTCTTGAGAGGCCACACCTCGGCGGCAGAGGCTTTGACCGCCTCGCTCTCACCGCGCAACAACAAAAACAAATCCGGCGTCAACGCCAAGCGCAGCCGGTTCGACTCACACACCACGGCCACCTCATCCGGCGAAGCCGGCGCCAGCGCCTGCCGCAGAGCCGTCACACGCGTCCACAGCGCCTGCGCCCCTGCCTGGGCCGCATCGGTGCGAACCTTGAGCCACAACACCGCCGCCGCACCTGCCGCCAACATCCGCTGGCTGTCCTTCCCCGCCAAGGCCGCATCGGCGACCTCCCGCTCGATCACATAGGGCACCTCCAAGCTGCGACACACGCCACAACCCTCGCCGCCACGCGGACACCCATGCCCCTGCCCGGCCTGCACCGTCGTCACTTTGGCAGCCACCACCGCGCGGGCGCGCGCCACCCTCTCAATGACCTGGCAAGCAAAAGTGGTCTTGCCGGCGTTGCGATCGGCCGCGCCGATGAGCAGCATCCCTGGAGCGCTCTCCATCCTTCTCCTCAGTGGAAACAACCCAACTGACACGACACGATCCGCACCACGTCCTTGTCGCACACCACACCCACCTCAGCCACGGTCAAACCATGCGCCTCGGCAAGGCGAAACAGCTCTGCGCAACCGATCACCCGCTCGCCGTCACGCCAGCGGCTCGCAGCCAGCACCAAACGCAGAATCTCTTCTCTCTCCATCTCCACCCTCCTCACCCTAGGCGCGCCACGCGGGGCCAAGGCGGCGATAGGCTTAGCATAAAGGCTCCGACCGCGCAAAGCCTACGCGCCTCCCAGCGCCACTTGGGCACCATCCCCCTGCCATGACCCGCGCCTAAGGCCTGGAACAACAGACGCGTTTGCTGTATTCTTCGGCACGCGTTCTGGGAACGAGTGCGCCCACATGCCAGCACAAGGACAACTCGCATGGATCAAGATGCCATCGTCAATGAGATTCGTGAGCGCTTCGACAACATGGACGCCCAGGACCACTACGCTTTCCTGGGCGTCGAAAATGACGCTGAGGGCAAGACCATCCACGCCGCCTACCGGGGACTAGCCCGGCGCCTCCACGTCGATCGCTTCCGCAACCATCAAGATCCTGATCTCCTGCCCATGGTCGAGGCGATCAACAAGCGCATCAACGAGGCCTTCAGCACCCTCAACGACGCCAAGAAGCGTGAAGCCTACGACGCTGAAATCTCGGGCGAAGCCGAACAAGACAGCGTCTCCAGCTCTGAGATCGAAGAGATCTTCGCCGCCGAAGACGCCTTCCGCCGCGGCAAAGCCTTCATCGAGAGGGGTGAGTTCAAGAACGCCCACGAGCGCTTCGCCATCTCCCTCAAAGTCAACCCTGACGATATCGACACCCAAGCCTACCACACCTTTTCAGGCTACATGTGCCTCCCCGTCAGCAGCACCGGCCGCCGCGGACCCGAGGGCGACAAGCTCGTCACCGATCTGCGCAAACTCAGCAAGGAAGCCAAAGAAAACCCGACCCCTGCCCTCCTCCTCGGCAAGGTCCTCAAGCTCGAGAAAGACACCGAAGGCGCGACCCGGGCCTTCCGCCGAGCCCTCAACATCGATCCCAACAACAAAGACGCCCAGCGAGAGATGCGCCTGGTCATGAGCCGAAAAGACGACGACAAGCCCGCCTCGTTCATGGACAAGATCGCTGCGTTTTTCACGAAAAAACGCTGACGCCATCCCAGCGATAGCGCCGCAAATCACAGCGCCCCGTCGCACCAAAGACCACCCCCTCGGCTTCAAGGAGCGACCGCTGCACAATAAAACGATGCGCGTCGTTTGGCGCGCTGATCCCCCCAGCAGCGTTGATCACCCGGTGCCACGGCACCTCCGAATCGAGACCGTGACGCAGACCCGCCAAGACCATGCCCACCCGACGCGCCTGGTTGGCCGCCCCCAACATCGCGGCGATCTGACCATAGGTCGCGACCTCACCCGCGGGAATACGCGACACCAACGCCAGCACCGCCGCCCGAAAGCCTTCCTTCTCCTCGCGATTGCCTACCATCACCACGCCCACTCACAGATCTGCCAGGCTGAAACGCAAGCCGAAATGAAAATCAACATAGGCAAAAGTCTGAAACAGCGTCGAAAAAATATGCCCCCCCGTCTGCGTCTCGTGGTTGAGACGCTGCTGTAGGCCAGCGGGCGCCTCAGTGACCAAGAACGAGGCCCGGCTCAGCACCTCGACACTCGCCACCCGGCTCAAGGCGTAGCTCACCCCAGCGCTCGCCGCTACCTGCCCCCCGAAATAAAAATCGGCGCTCGGGTCGCTGAAGGTGCTCACGGCCAGCCCCAACGACAGGCCGGAAAACAACTTCCACCCCGCCTTCTCCAAGAAGACATGGCGGCCACCAAAGCCCGCAGTGATCAACGTCAGCGAAGGCAGCTCCAGCTCCGAGACGTCCACACTGGTGCTCCGCTTTTCGGCCCCCTCCTGCTGCAAACACCAAGCCTCATCGACCGGAAAATAACGCGCCGTCGCGTCATCGAAGACCCCGTTGCTCACTTGGCTGGGCGCGCAGGCGCTGTGGGTCGTGCGCATCTCACTCCAGCCAAAAGTCGCAAAGGAAAAACGAAACTCCATCTCGTCAAAGATCACCAAAAACGGCGAGTTCAGCACCAGATCCAGATTGAAATGGGTCGAGCCCGCCGCGTTGTGAAGCTCCGTCAGAATGGGGTAGTAGCCCGGCTCGGGGTAGACCCTGAACTCCTTGTCCGCGCTCCCCTCCACATAGGTCATCAGCGGCACGCCCAAACCAAAACCCAAACCCAGCGATTGCCCTTGGGCGTGGTCCGCGCCGCCAAGCAACAGCAAGAGCACGAGCAGCAACAGGCTGAGCTGGCCCAGCCAACAGCAGCCTCTCAGTTGCCTCGTCCCTGCCCCCCCGCGCTCATCCAAGGTCAGCTCCTCTTCCTTCGCGCCCACGACGTCGCCCCGGCGAAATAATTCCCACGACAAAGGCGTTGCCCTCTGCGTCCGAGCATGGCAGAAAGGTGGGCCCCCACGCATGGCCGCATGCTATGCCAGGGGTAGCATGCTCGCAACCTCGTCGGACCCACGGCCAGCGACCACCTGCTGGCCACCGTCCCATCGACGCCCTGGGCCAACCTCCCTTTAGACCATGGTAGAATGATGCACCAACGCTCCTTTCTCCTCTTCCTCCTAGCCCTCATCACCCCGGCTCTCCTCGTCGGCTGCAAGCTCTCTGAACCCCCCAAGCGCCGCGCCGCCGAAGAAGCCCCACAGCCCACCCAGGGCGAACCCGCGGCCGTCGTCCCAGAGCAGACCAAGGATGACGCCCCCCCTGCCCCCCATGTCGACCCCATGCTCCGCCAGAATGTCCGCGGCAACATCGGCCAACGCACCCTGGAGCCGTCCCCACATCGCCTCCGCGGCCGGGGCGGACTCGCACCCTCCATCAAAGGCCGCAAGGGTCCCCTCGAGCTCCGCTCCAAGCATGGCTTGGACAAACCCCGCCGTGGCGTCCCAGCCCCACCGGAGAGCGATCCGCCCCAGAGCCCGCTGGACTCGGTCGGCGAAAAAGTCGACGAGGGAAAATCCGCCGCCCCCACCACCCCAGAGACGGCTCCCGAACGCAACATCGAGGCCCCCGTCATCCCCGAGGCCGAATCCGCCGCCGCCCCCAAGCCCTGAGCCGGCCCAGGAGAACCCATGCCGGCCCATGAACCCGTCCTGGCCTACTACACCCGCACGCTGGCCCAATCCGCTTCGCCCTGCGCCCAGGTGGGCTGGGAGAGCCTGACCATCCAGCGCCTGCGCTTCCACACCCTGCTCAACGCCATCGACCTCAGCGCCTCCAACCTGCGGGTCCTCGACGTCGGCTGCGGCTTGGGTGACCTCTACCCCTACTTGCTCGAGCTGGCTCCCCAAGCACACTACCGCGGCATTGACCTCCATCCCACCATGATCGCTGCGGCCCAGCGCCGCCACCCCCAAGGCCACTTCGCCGTCGCCGACATCCTCGACTGGCCCACGGAGGAGCGCTTCGACTTGGTCATCGCCTCAGGCACGCTCAGCCTGCGCTTCGCGACTGAAGACACCTCCCTGGCCATCATCGAGCGGCTCTTCGAGCTCGCCACCCAAGCCGCCACCTTCAACCTCCAGACCCCAGCCGCCCTGGAGCGGGCCACCGGCACCTCCCTCCATTGTGGGTTCTGGCACGTCGACCCAGCGGCGCTCCTCCCGCGCCTGCGCGAAATCACGCCCTGGATCGTCTTGCGCGAAGACGTCCTGCGCTCGGATGCCTTTCTCACCCTCTATCACCCTGGCACCCAGCCCTGGGCCACCAAGGCCTTCTCCCCCCTGGAGCGGGCCGAGATCTGCCTCCACCGCGGCGAGCATCTTCAGGCCCTGCACTGGCTCGAGCAGGACCCGGATGCAGCGCCACAGGCCAGGCATGCCCTGCTGCGCGGCGTCGCCCTCTGCCACCTCGGTGGCGCCGACGCCGACGCCCTCGCGGCCCTCACCGACGCCTTCCAGCGCGCCCAATCCCATCCTGAAACCGATCCCCTCAGCACCATCGAAGCGGCAGAAACCCTCCTCCACTTCTACCTCTACGCCGATGACCTCACGGCCGCCCGCGCCCTCGTCGAGCAACTCGACCAACGCAGCCAGCTCGGCCCAGAGGCCCCTGAGCGGCTCCTCCTGCCTCTCCACGAAGCCCTCCTCCACGACGACCGCGCCGAAGAGGCCCAGACGCTGGAGGAGCTCCTCGACGACCCCGGCAGCACCTGGCACATGCGCGGCGCCCGCGCCCTGGCCCTGGGCCACCTCGACGCCGCCGAGGAGGCCCTCCACAACGCCCTCGAACACCACCCATGGAACGGCGCCATCCGCGCCCTCCTGGCCACGGCGGCGCTGCGCCGCGGCGCCCCCGAACGCGCCTTGCCCGCCGCCATGGCAGTGCTGGACCACCACCCCCGTCACGACCTCTGTCGCCACGTCGCCTTGAGCGCCCTGCGCGACCTGGCCAAAGCCGCCGCCAGGGGTGACCGCCAAGCCGCCGCCCTCATCGCCGATGCCGCCCACCACCCCGTGCTCGGCAGTCTCGCGCGCCGACTGCACCCCCAGCCCAACCCGCAGACTTGACCCTGCCCTTCGCCCCAGTCATCAACATGCCCAACGCGACCCCACACTGGCCCATCGCCCTCGGCGCCCTCACCACGGCGCTGCTCATCACCGCCTGTACGCCACCCGCGGAGCTGCCACGGCCTGCACCAGAGGCCAACCTGCAGGAGCCATCCATGACCGAAGCAACCTGGAAAATCGACGCGGCCACCATCGACACGACCATACAGAGCATCATCGCCCAGAGCGCCCCCTCGGACCACAGCGCCGTGCGCCAAGGCGTCGAGCAGGTCGCCCTCTTCTGGCGCCATAGCGATGGCGACAGCGCGGCTTTCACCGACTTCTGCACCCAGCACTACCTCCCCGACGCCGCCGACAGGACGGCACTCCTGCACCGCTTCGCCGCCGCCATGGAGGCCTTGAACGGCCATGAGGGCGCCCTGACCCGAACCCTGCGCCGCCCCATCGACCTCGACCTCGGCCCCCTCATGGCCATCGATCACCTCCTGGCCGCCCTCAACCCCTTCGATCACCTCTCAGAGGATCTCTTCCGCTCCCGCATCGCCTTTGTCGCGCTCCTCAACTTTCCCCTCTATGGTCTCCAGGGGCTGCTCCAACACGGCCCCCACTTCTCCCGCGAGCAATGGGCCGCCGCCCGCCTCACCCGCGCCTTCTCGCAGCGCATCCCCGGCGACGTGCGCCAACGCCTCACCGCCGCCTACACCGCCGCTGAAGCCTACATCGCCGGCTACAACATCCACATGGGCAGCGTCGATGTCGACGGGCAGGCCCTCTTCCCCGACGACCTCATCCTCATCTCCCACTGGGGCCTGCGCGATGAGCTCAAGGCGCGTTACGCCGAGGGCGCCGAGGGCCTGCCCAGGCAACGCACCATTTTGCGCATCATGGAGCGCATCATCTACCAGGAGATCCCCGCCGCCGTCATCGACAACCCCAAAGTGCGCTGGGATCCCTTCGCCAACACCCTCAGCCCCACCACGGACGACCCAAGCCGGGAGCCGGATCAACGCTACGCCCGCCTCCTCGACGTCTTCCAGGCAGAGCGCGCCGTCGACGCCTGGTCGCCGGCCTACCCCACCTTCATCGCCCGCCGTTTCGACCTTGGGCGTGAGATCCCAGAGGAAGAGGTCGAGGCCCTCCTCATCTCCATCGTCGCCGATCCCGTCGCCGCCGCCGTGGGCCAGCGCATCGCCCAACGCCTCGGGCGTGACCTGGAGGCCTTCGACATCTGGTACAACGGCTTCAGCCCCCGCGGCCTCCTCCCTGAAGAGGCCCTCAGCCAGCGCGTCCAAGAGCGCTTCCCCACGGCCGAGGCCTTCGCGACGGCCATCCCGGAGATCCTCCAGATCCTGGGCTTCGCCCCAGAGAGCGCCGACTTCCTCGGGCGCAACATCGAGGTCGAGGCCGCGCGCGGCGCGGGCCACGCCTGGGGGGCTCAGATGCGCAGCGACTTGACCTATCTGCGCACCCGCGTCCCCAGTACGGGTCTCGATTTCAAAGGCTTCAACATCGCCATGCACGAGCTCGGACACAACGTCGAGCAGGTCTTCACCCTGCACCGCGTCGACTCCACCCTCATGGCCGGCGTGCCCAACACCGCCTTCACCGAGGCCTTCGCCTTTGCTTTCCAGGGCCGCGACCTCCAGGTCCTCAACCACGGTCAAGACGCGTCTGGCGCCGATCTCGATGCCGAGAACTTGGCGCAAATCCTCGCCCTACAGCACCTCGCCACCTACTGGAACGCCTTTGAAATCGCAGGCGTCGCCCTCGTCGATCTCGCCGTCTGGCGCCAGCTCTACGCCAACCCCGACATGACCCCCGCCCAGCTCCGCGAGAGCGTCGTCGCCGCCGCCAAGGAGGTCTGGAACCGCTACTACGCCCCCGTCTTTGGCTTCAACGACTCCCCCATCCTCGCCATCTACAGCCACATGATCGCCTACGGCCTCTACCTCCCAGACTACCCGCTCGGCTACGTCATCCAACACCAGCTCGAAGAACACTTCCGCACGGCGCCCCTCGGCGAGCGCATGGAAGCCATCTGCGCCCAAGGGCGCCTCACGCCTGACGCCTGGATGCGAGGCGCCGTCGGCCACCCCCTGAGCACGGCCCCACTCTTGACCGCCACCCGCCACGCCATCGCCACCCTCGAATGAAGGCGACGGGGCTGCCCCCCTAGGGGCTGGTGGTGATGCTGATCAGCTCGAGCTTGAGAAAAGGCACACCGACGATCCACTTGAAGAGCAGATGGGAGCCCCCCAAACCCATGGCGTAGACCAGGACGAATATCCACACCATCTCGGCCCAGGTCCGCAAGCGCGCAAAGAGCGCCGTGGCCGCCACTGCCAAGAAAAACAACATGAGCAGCACCCACAGCAACACGTCACGGTCGGCCGTGATGAAAACACCTACGATGGTTTGCGAATACGCCATCTCGCTCCAGACCGCCCGGCCCCCTATGGCCCGCCTCTCCCCTCGCCGCCTACTTGTAGTGGTTCACCAGGCCATGGGCAAGGCCACAGCGCGCGCCGAAACCGCGACCAGGACCACCCTTTTTGACCCCAACGGCGCCTCGCGCTATGGTTGGGGTCGATGCCTTGGGCATCTGCATGGAGGAACCACATGATGCGCCGGATGCGCCGAACTACTCGTCACCGCCTCTTGAGTCTCGCGACCCTGCTCGTCGCGGCCTCCCTCCTCGTCGGGGCCTACACCCTCACCGCCGCGCCTGAACGCAATGAGGATCACCCTCTCAGTGCCCGCGGCGCCGACACCCACGCCGACCCTACCGAGCACGACTTCCTCCCCGGCACGGATCCCAGAGAAGGCCTCGGCCTCGACCCCAGCCGCTTCGAACGCGATGGCGACCGTTACATCCAGCGCCTGCCTGACGGCAGGACCGTCTTGCTGACCCTGGTCCCAGCGGTCCAAGAAGCCCTCGACAACCAGTTCAAATCGCGCAAAGTACCCTACGGCGGCGCCGTCGCCATCGAACCCTCCACCGGCAGGGTCCTGGCCATGTCCTCCTTCTCTGCCGCCGACGCCAGCGTCGAAAACTACGCCCTGCGCGCCCAAGCCCCTTCGGCCTCGGTCTTCAAGCTCATCTCCGCCGCCGCCTTCCTCGAGATGACCAACATCGAAGCCAGCACCCCCGTCTGCTACAGCGGCGGCTCGAGCTTCCTCACCGAAAAAGACGTCCTCGGCGACTCCGCCAACGACCGGACCTGCGCCGACTTGCGCGACGCCATCGGGCGCTCTCTCAACGCGGTCATCGCCCGCCTGGCCTATTACAACCTCAGCAAAGCCCAGCTCGAAGAGATGGCCCTGCGCTTCGGCTACAACCGCGAAATCCCCTTCGAGCTCGAGGTCGACGTCTCCGAGGCGGAATTCGTCGATGACGACATCGAGCGAGCGCGCACCGCCGCCGGCTTCTGGCACGTCAACCTCTCCCCCATGCACGGCGCCCTCATCGCCGCAGCCATCGCCAACGACGGCATCATGATGCGCCCCACCCTCGTCGATCAGATCATCCTCGCCGATGGCGCCGTCGCCTACCAAGCCAGCCCCGAACCCTGGATGGTCTCCATGAGCGCCGAACGCGCCCGCCAACTCTCGGAGATGTCCGAGTCCACCACCACCACCGGCACGGCGCGCCGCACCTTCGCAGAACGCAAAGACTGGCCCAAAGAGCTGCGCGTCGGCGGCAAGACGGGCACCCTCTCCAACAAGCGACCTTACTTGCTCTTCACCTGGTTCGTCGGCTGGGCCCCCCTGGACAACCCCAACATCGCCGTCGGCGCCCTGGTGGCCAACACCGAAAAGTGGTGGATCAAAGGCACCCACGCCGCCGCCAACGCCATCCTCACCTACCACCGCCTGCGCAACGGCGAGTGAGCGCCCGGCTCACCTGAGGCCCGCAATAGCTTTCTTGGGGAACCACGTGCGTTTAGAGCACCGCGATCACCATGACCACCAGCGGCGCATCTCCATCAGCGCCGTCCTGGTCATCTACTCCGCCACCGGCCTCGGCGCCTGGCTCTTGACCTGGTGGCTCACCGACTATTCCCCCTTCTTCTACCCCGACACCACGCCGCGGCCCCTGCCGGAGATCCTCGGCCATGGCGCGGGCGCCGGCCTCCTCGTGGTCCTCCTGTCGCGCCTCTTGGAGCGCTACTTCGCCTGGGCCCGCGCCCTCGCCCGCCGCATGATCGACCTCATCGGTCCCCTCGATGGCCCCAGCATCCTGGTCATCTCCCTGAGCAGCGCCATCGGTGAAGAGATGCTCTTCCGCGGCTTCCTCCAGCCCTCCATCGGCCTCATCGCCTCGAGCCTGCTCTTTGGTCTCCTCCACATCGGCCCCAACCGCGCTTATTGGCCCTGGACCGTGATGGCCATCGCCATGGGCTTCGCCTTTGGCGCCCTCTACCTCTTCACGGGCACCCTCTTGGCCCCTATTCTGGCCCACTTCACCATCAACTTTTTCAACCTCCACCACATGATGGCCCAGAAGCCACACCCAGGAGGCTCGTGAACGCCCACCGCCCATCTCTCGGCGACGCCCTCGCCATGCTCTTTGGCGCGCCCCTGCCTCCCCTCGCCACCCTCGATCCCGCCACCATCAAGGCCGCCTACCGCCGACGCGCCCGCCTCCTCCACCCAGACAGCGCCGCCCCCAGCGCCAACCCCCAGGCCTTCTGTGACTTGCGCCAGGCCTACCTCACCCTCCTCTGCGCCGTCACCCAAACCCAAAAAGGTCGCGGGGACGCCGTCCACACGACCTCGCCCCAGATGCAAGCCCAGATCATGGCCCACCGCATGCGCCCGCGCTTGGGCGACCTCGCCGTGCAGCAGCGCTGGCTGCATCCCACGACCCTCGCCTATTTGCTCCGCCTCCAAGCCCAGCGCACGCCCCGGCAGCGCCTCGGCGACCTCGCCCTGGGCCAGGGCAAACTCAGCTCGGCGCAGATCGCGCGCCTGTTGGCGCTACAGGAAGCGCTGACACCAGCGCCTACACAGGTCGCCGCCTGGATGGGCATCGTTTAGGGAGGTGGATCCAGAAAAAAGTGGCTAAGGAGGGACTCGAACCTTCGACCTAGCGGGTATGAGCCGCTTGCTCTAACCAACTGAGCTACTTAGCCAAAAGCGCTTCACGCGAAACGCGGTGCCTTATTTAGGTGAAGCGCCCCGCGTTGTCAAGTCGAATCGACTAGAAGCCGATGGGGGGGATGGGCTCGGCTGGCACCTGCCGCACATCGATGAGGCCGCCGCCGGGGACACTCTCCTTGATGCTCTTGCCCAGGCCGAGGATGGCTTTGCGGATGGGCTCGTAGTAGCTGTCGTCCACGGCTTTCAGCCCAGTGATCTCGTGCATACGCACCAGGCTAGCGGCGCAGCTCTCGTCAGCGCTGCAGCGCAGCAGGGCTTCGGTAATTTTCTTCTGCACTTCCGCCGGAGCATTCTTGGAAAAGACTACGGGATCGTTGGGAATTTTGTCCGTCGTCGCCACCACCACCAGCTTCTCCATCACGTCGGGGTAGCGCTGCGCGAGCCGCAGCCGCCCGTCGCGGGGCAGGCCGTCTTCTTCAGGCGGGTTGCTGTAGGTGAAGCCCGCGTCGACCTCCCCTTCGTAGACCATGCGCACCACCTCTTCGTGGGTCCGCGCGACCACCGTCGAATCCAGGGACACGCCCGCTTCTTTGAGCATCAGCGCCGGAAAAATGTAGCCCGACACGGAGTGCACGTCCACGAAGGCCACCTTCTTCCCCTCTAGGTCGGCGAGCTTGGTGATGCCTTTGTCCTTCTGCGCAATGATGATGCCTTTGAAGGACTGTTGCCCGCTGCCGCGCTCCACCGCCAAGACCGCCTTGGCACCAAAGGCGTCATGCACCAGCAAGTAGCTCATGTTGTTCATGAACAGGAGGTCTGCTTGGTTGTCGCGCACCGCCGTGATGAGATCTTCGTAGCGCTCCGGCTGGGTGATGGTGAAGTGCAGCTTGGTCTCTTTCTCTAGCCACTTCATCAGGTCTTTGCCGGCATTCAGCGTCTCCGGCCCCGACTGGGACGGCACCACGTAAACCTTGATCGGGTTGCCTTCCGTGCCAAGCTCCTTCTTACAGCCCACCAACAGGGCCATCATCACGAGCACAACGAGCAATAGCTTACGATTCACCTTCATCATGGGCTCCTTGCTGTGTTCACCTCGCCAGACCTAAACGCACCCGCCCGGCCTCGTCCACCCTAGGTGATAGGGGGCTGCAAAGGCGCTGTCAAGCACGCCACCCCAGGCGCTGCATGAGTGCTACCCCACCTCGGCCCCCGTCGCCCCCCGCGCTGCCCCTTAGAGGCAGCCGTAATAGCCGGCCTGCGCGCTGTAGCCACAGGTCATGCCGCGAGCGGTGCAACTGGTCTGCTTCACTTGCTGCCCCTCACACCAGATCACCGTGTTATTGCTGCAACGCCCGACGTAGGTCTCACCCTGACAGGGGTCCACTGGGGCGGTCGGCTGACGACAAGCATAGTAGTCTCTGGCCGCATCCAAGACACAAACCATCCCAGAGGCAGCGCAATCCTGGCTCTGAACTTTCTGGTCCTCGCACCAGATCACCCGCTGCCCATCACAACGGCCGCGATAAGTCTCACCCTTACAGGGGTCCACCGGCGCGTCCACGCAGTTGAAGCCCGTGCTGTCAGGTCCGCAGATCTTCCCATAAGTGGCGCAATCGACTTGCTTGACCTGGTTGCTCTCACACCAAGTCAGCGTCGTCCCAGTGCAACGTCCTTCCCAGGTCTCCCCTTGGCAACCACCTGCGGGGGGGCTTGCGTTCTGGCTGAGGCCCAGAAAAGACAGGTAGGTGTCGATGCGCGTGTCCACGCCGTACACCACGCAGCGTTCGTCGCCGTAGGAGGTCACACCGGCGACGAAGAAGTTGCCCTGGGCGTCCCGGTAAAAGGCCGGCCCCCCCGAGTCCCCACTGCAGGTGTTCTTCTTGGGCTCGTCATAGCGGAAGGTCGTGGCATCGACCCGGGAAATCTTCATCCACACCGCGCGCTTGATCCCCGCGCCCGTCTGCGTGTAGCCGTTGGAGACACCATAACCGACGAAGAAGAGATCCCGCCCAACCCAGGAGCTGTCCATGGCGGTCACCACGGGCATCGGCTCCACTGGCGCATCTTGGCTCAGCGTCAGCACCCCAATGTCGTTGCGGATATTGTAGGCATCATAGCTCGGGTGCTTCTGCACCGACGCCACCCGCAGCACCGCCGTTGGCTGCGACACATTGGCCCCCAGGGTAAAACGAATGCTCCCCGCAGAGATCCCATCCAGACAATGCGCCGCCGTCACCACCTTACGCGGCCCGATCACCGTCCCCGTGCAGAAGGCTTGGCCGTTCTCCGTCAGGGCACCCACCGCTGGCAGCCCACTAAAGGTGGAACCACCGATGATCCGCACCACCGGTCCAGCGCTGAAAGCCGGCTCTGTCGCCGGCGTCTCCAGGATCACCCCCTGGCGATCGAAATCGGCTTCCGTCTCACCGCAAGCCACGATTGCACAGCACGAAAGAACGATAACCCCTAATATCACGGTCCGTTGCATGGCTTCACACCTCCCATTACCGAGCGCCTCTGGGCCAACTGCCCAAAAGTTTAGCGAATGCAAAGCACGATGGCCACCCCAAATTTCACGCCGACCGGGACCCCCTCCCGCGCCAATCGCCTGAGACGCACACCTTGCCAGGACCTCCCACCCCGCTATCATGGCCCAGATGGCTTCTCTCTGGCGCCGCGCCGCGCCACAACCAAGTAGCCCCATGCGCCAAGGTCCACCCTCGCAATCCACCCCCTGCGCCACCCGCACCGCCCACGCTTATCGCCGCATCCTGGCCATGCTGGCCGATCGCACCGACCTCGATACCATCGCCCGCACCGCCGCCATCCTCGCCCGGGATCTCTTCGCCGCCGACGGCGCCACGGTGACCCGCGTCGAAGGCCACGAGGCCCTCTACATCGCCGCCGTGGGCCACACCGAGGCCATGCTCCACCGCCGCCTCCCCATCGCCGGCTCCTTCACCGGAGAGGTCGTGGCCACCCGCGCCGCCTTGGCCTTTGACCCCCAAAGCGCACCCGCCGCCAGCGTCGCCCGCGCCCGCCTCGACACCATCGCCAGCGGCATCGTCTGCCCCATCCTCCTCGAAGGCCAAGTGCTCGGCACCATCGGCGTCACCTCCCAGCAGGGCAACGCCTTCCACGACGATGACATCGATCGCCTACAAGCCTTCGCCGACTTCCTCGCCTTGGGCCTGGAGCGCAACCGCAACCAGCGCCACGTGGAGCGCACGGCCCACTTCTGCCGCCTCGGCGACTTCAGCGCCACCCTGTGCTCCAGCCTGCAACAGCCCCTCGACCACCTCTTGGCCGCCCTCACCGCCTTGCGCCCCCATTGCCAAAACCACCCAGGGGCCCAGCGAGACTTGAGCCTCGCCTTCCACCAGGTCGAGGCCATCGCACGCCTCAATCAGGACCTGCGCCTCCTCAACGAGGTCTGGCACGACAGCGGTGGCCTCGAGCGCCTCTGCGATCTCAACGACACCCTGCGCGCCCTCTGCACCCATCTCGAAGACCGCATCAACCTCAACGCAGAGCTCAACCGCGACTTGACCTCCGAGCCGCTCCCGCTCCGCGCCTCGCCGGCTCGCCTCTGGCAGGTCGGCTATGCCCTCCTGGTCAACGCCATCGAGGCCATGGAGGCCCGCCCCAAACCCTTCCACCGCCTCGAAGTGCGCAGCTTCCTCTCCTCCACCGCCTTCGGCTTCAGCGTCGTCGACACGGGCGTCGGCATCCCCGAGGACCAGCACGACCTCCTCTTCGAGCCCTTCTTCACCACCAAGACCGGCCCCTCCCGCGGCCTCGGCTTGACCCTGGTCTGGCACTACGTCAACGCCTTGGGCGGCGCCATCGACATCCACAGCAACCCTGGCCTAGGCACCCGCGTCCAGGTGCGCTTTCAGACCCCGAACCGCCCTCCCATCGCCTCATGACCCATCGCCCAGCCGCGACGCCCCCATTCCTCGTCCTCCTCGCCCTGGCCCTCCTCGCCCTAGCGCCGCCTTGGCTCCTGGCCGACGACCCACTGACGCCACCCACCAGCCCGCTCACCGCCCTCCTCACCCCGCCCGATGGCCCCGGCCTCTCCATTGGCAACACCTCCACCGGCCGCCTCCAGCAAGGCATCCCCATCGATCGCGACGGCCAAGCCCTCGCCCAACTGCCCACCCATCGGCGCCGCCAGAGCCACTTCGGCGCGCGCTCCCTCACGGAAGTACTCCAAAGCACGGCTGAAGCCCTCCAACGCCGCGCCCCGGGACCCCGCCTCATGCTGGGCGATCTCTCCAACCAAGAGGGCGGCGACATTCGCCGCCATCGCTCCCACCGCAACGGCCGCGACGTCGACCTCGCCTTCTTCATGCGCGACCAAGAGGGCCACCCCATCGAAGCCCAGCGCTTCGTGCGCTTCGACGCCAACGGTGTCGGCTGCGATGGCGCCTGCACTTTCGACCTCCAGCGCAACTGGGAGTTGGTGGAAACCCTCCTGAGCGACCACGATCAATCCCTGCAGTACCTCTTTATTTACGAACCCTTGCGCGTTCTTCTCCTGATCCACGCCCGCGATTCGGGCGCCGACCCTCGCCTGCGGCGGCGGGCGGCGCGGGTGCTCAGGCAACCATCGGACAGCGCCCCCCACGACGACCATTACCACCTCCGCGTCTACTGCTCCGTCGAGGATCGCCTGGCCGGCTGTCAAGACCGCCCGCCGCACTGGTCGTGGGTCCAACGCACGTCGCGCGAGCTCGCCCCACACGCCCAGGCCCTCGGTGCTGCCCTCGCCACGGCGAGTGGCGAAGACCGCCTCCTGCTCCTCGCCAGAATCCAGACCATCGCCCACCCCAGCGCCGCCCCGGCCCTCATCCCGCTGCTCACTGACCCAGAGCTGAGCGACGCGACCCGCGACGCGCTCCAGGCCACGGGAGTCAACGCCCAGTCTTTTACGCCCTTGTTGCGGGTGTGGCAGCAGAAGCGCGACACGCCCCTGGCACCTCGACTCCTCGACTGGGCCGCCCAGACGGGCCACCCCTGGGCCCCAGCCTGGCTCACCGCCGTGGCGCGCGGCGATGGCGAGCAGGCGTGCCAGGCCGCTCGCAGCCTCGCGCGCCTTCCTCCAGAGCAGATCATCCCCTACCTCGTGGGGCTGCTCGACGCGCCAACAGCCTGCGTCCAGCAACAGGCCCAGCAGGCCTTGGTTGCCGCAACGGCGCAGCAACCCCCTGAGAACCAAGCCCCGACCGCGTTCTGGCGAGCCTGGTGGGCGGAAAAGCGGGGCACCTCGCGCGCCGACTGGCTCATGGAAGCTTTTCGTGATGGCGGCCTATCCATCAGCGGCCTCGATGACTACACTGCCGTGCCGGCGCTCATCGATAGCATCACCGATGGCGCTGAGGCGCTGTCGGCCAACGCTGAATTTCTCCTGACCGCCATGACCGGACATTGGGTCGCTGCCCACGCCAAGCCAGGCGATCGCCAAGCCGCGTGGCGCAAATGGTGGCACCTGAACCAGCCCCTCTTCCTCCCCTGACCCCGACGCTGGAGCATCTTTGCAGAACATCGATCTCCTCTTCTCCCTCGGCATCATGATCCTCAGCGCCACGGCCATCGTCTTGGTGGCGCGGCGCCTGAGCGTCCCAACGGTCGTCTCCTACCTCCTGGCGGGCTTGGTGGTGGGTCCGATCTTCGGCTTCATTCACTTGGGCGCAGCGAGCGGTCTCGACGGCACCCAAACCAATCAGGTGGTGGGCCTCATCGGCGAGGTCGGCATCGTGCTGCTGCTCTTCCTCGTGGGGCTCGAGCTCAGCCTGGAGAAGATCCGCGACGTCGGCAAAGTGGCGGTCATCGCCGGCTTGGGCCAGGTGCTCTTTACCGCCGCTGGCGGCTACGCGCTCTGCCTCTTGCTCGGCTTCGACAGCATGACCTCCCTCTTTCTCGCCACGGCGCTGACCTTCTCGTCCACGGTCGTCGTGGTCAAGCTCCTCGACCAGAAGAAGGAGCTCGACAGCCTCTACGGTCGTATCGCCGTCGGCATTTTCTTGGTCCAGGACCTGGTGGTCATCGTCGCCCTCACCCTCCTCGCCGGCCTTGGGGATGCCACCGAGGGGGTCTCTTGGTGGGCTCTGGCCAAGGCCTTTGGTGGCATGATGGTCTTGCTGGTCCTGGTCATCGTCGCCAGCCGTTTCATCCTCCCCCGCCCATTTGCCTGGGCCGCCCGCTCGGCAGAGCTGCTCTTCGTCTGGAGCCTGACTTGGTGTCTCGTCATGGTAGAGCTGGCCCACTTGCTCAACCTCTCGCCGGAAATCGGCGCTTTCTTGGCCGGCATGGCGCTGGCGCAGCTCAAATGCGCCCACGATCTGCGCCGCCGCATCCACCCCCTGATGAACTTCTTCACGGCGGTCTTCTTCATCGCCCTGGGGGCCCAGATGGATCCCGTCTCGGCCGCCGACAACTGGTGGCCCGCCGTCGTCTTGAGCCTCTTCGTCCTCATCGGCAATCCGCTGATCTTCATGATCATCATCAGCCTCGGCGGCTACAGCGAGCGCACGGCGTTCTTGACCAGCGTCACCGTCGCGCAGATCAGTGAGTTCTCCTTCGTCTTTGCCGCCGTCGGCCTCAGCGCCGGCCTCATCGAGCCGGCCATCCTCTCGCTCATCGCCGTCATCGGTTTGAGCACCATCATCCTCTCATCCTACATGATCCTTTATAACCACCAGCTCTACGCCCTGGCGCGGCGCGTCGGTCTGCTGCGCATCTTCGCGGCCAAGGACTTCGACGAGGACCCACCCGCAGCCACACTGAGCGATCACATCCTCGTGGTCGGCATGAACTCTCTCGGGCGACGCATCGTGGAGATCCTCCACGGCCAAGGCCAGGCCGTGCTGGCCATCGACACGGACCCACAGAAGCTCCGCGATCTCCCCTGTCGGCGCATGCAGGGCAGCGCCGAGCACATGTCCGTCTTGGAGGAAGCTGGCCTCGCGCGGGCCAAGATGCTCATCAGCGCCCTCCAGATCGAGGACGCCAATATCCTCCTGGCCTGGCAAGCCCAACGACATGGCCTCCCCAGCGCCATCCATGCCTTCGACGCCTTCGTCGTCGAGGAGCTGGAGCGCATCGGTGTGGACTACTTGCTCGACTCCAAAGCCTGTGGCGCCCAGCGCCTCCAACAGGCCCTCAGCGCCGCAGGAGTCTTGCGCCCATGATCACCATCACCCTCCTCCTCTTGGCAGCCGCCCTCGCCTGGACCCTCGCCCGCGCTTTCAATCTCCCTGCCGTAGCCACTTTGCTGCTCATGGGCATCGGCCTCAACGCCATCGGCCTGCGAGACGTCGCCGCCATCGACCCCGAGGTCGCCAACGATGCCTTCCTCCTCGGCCTGACTTTCCTCGTCTTCCACTCCGGCACGGAACTCAGCCCAGGGCGTATTGGCCGCCGCGGCGCCACAGCCGTACAGATCGGCATCATCCAATTCCTCGTCCTCGGCGCCCTGGGGATGGGCTTGGCCTATCTCCTCGGCCGCAGCGTCACCGTTGCCCTCTATTTTGGCCTCGCCATCGCCGTCTCCTCCACCCTGGTCGTCGTGCGCCTCCTCCAGCAACGGCGGCAATTCTTCGAACCCTTCGCCCAGCTTCTCGTCGGCGTGCTCCTGGTCCAGGACGTCATCCTCCTGGTCGCCATCGCCCTCATCGAAGGCTCCCAACAGCGGGTCCAGGGACTGCAAGGCGCCCTTGGCGGTCTGGTGGTGCTCGTGGCCATGACCCTGGTCTTCCTCCGCTGGCTCTCGCCATGGCTCCTCCTGCGCCGCAAACAAGACGACGAGACCCTCCTCCTCATCCTCCTCAGCGTCCTCTTTCTCTTCCTCGGCCTCGCCTACCAGCTCGATCTGCCCCTGGTCGTGGGCGCCTTCACGGCAGGCGTCTCGGTCTCGGCCTTCCCGGTCCATGGCCTGGTCCGCGGTCAGCTCAACACCCTGACCAACTTCTTCATGGCCCTCTTCTTCGTCAGCCTGGGTTTCTTCGTCCCCATCCCCCAGCTCTCCGCTTGGCCTACGGTCCTCGGCCTGTGCGCCCTGGTCCTGCTCGTCACGCCCCCGCTGGTCGCCTGGATCGCTGAACGTGCCGGCATGTCCGCCCGCGGCGCCCTCGAGAGCGGACTCCTCCTCGCCCAGACCAGCGAGTTCTCCATCATCGTCGGGGTGGTCGGCGTCGCCTCTGGCGTCCTCAGCCTCGACGACCTCGGCCTCCTCACCATGGTCACCCTGCTCACCATGTTGGCCACGCCCTTTTTCACCCACCGGGTGATCATCGAGACCTTGATCCGCTGGCACCCCTCCACCCGCATGGCCGATCCCCTCCCCAAAAGTGGCCATGTCCTCATGGCCGGCTGCGGCGAGCTCGGCTTCACCATGCTGGACTTGCTCGAGCAGTCCCAGCATGACGTGGTGGTCATCGAGGACGACCCAGGCATCGTCGCCAAGCTCAAAGCGCGTGGGGTCACGGTGATCCGTGGCGACGCCGCCTCGGCCACCGTATTGGCGAGGGCCAGCGCCACCCAAGCCCTCGCCATCATCTCCGTGCTCCGCCGTGTAGAAGACAGCGTCAGCCTCCTGAATCGGGTCGGCGGCGTCCCCACCTATGTCCGCGTCTTCGAAGACGCCGACGCCCAACGCATCGCCGACGCCGGGGGCTTCCCCGTGGCCTATGCCGCCGCCACGGCCGAACGCTTCGGACACTGGTTCTGTGGCAGCATGACCGGCGACTGCAAGGACCCAGGTCTTCCCCCCGAAGCCCCTTAGAGATCCACCTCCTCCAGCACGGGGATCACCGACCACTTGCGCCGCTGCGGATTGTAGGCGTCGACCCGCAGCACGATGGGGTCCCCGACGCGGTAGAGCGTCTGCCCCGCAGCGTCACTGAGGACCACCTGCGCTTTGTCCAAGCGCAGCTCCGTGTTGCACACCCGTTCGATGTCCCGGTAGTGGACCTTGAGCTCCACCGGAGGGTCATCGAGGCGCACATAGAGTGAGGTCGCTTTCATCCCGAGGATGGTCCCGACATAGCGCGGACGCGTCGCCACAGGCTCAGCCAGATCTTCGCCCATGACCTGCTCCACCGCCAAAGTGTCCACCGCCTTGGACACGTTGCGCTGAATCTGGCGCGCCCGGTTCGCCGCGTCGATCACCGAGGTGCGCAGCGCTGTGTCATAAGCACTGTCGGGCACCGCCAGAGCGATGCCCAACTTCTGATAGGCCTCGCGGTGGGTGAAGACGCCGACGATCTCCCGCATGGGCGAAGAGAAGCGGCAGTAGGGATTGACCCCGAGGGCATAGTGCTCGCCCGGCTCAGGCGAAAAGACCGAGCGGCGGTGGATGAGCAAGATCTGCCGCTCGATCGCCGCCCGCAAGCGCTCACTCTGCCCCGTCATGGGGAGCCGCTCCAGGTAATCCGCCAAGGACTCCGAAGCCTGGCGCCACCCCCAGGCGCTGGGACGCAGACCGTGGGCCCGCACCAGCTCGTCGATGAGCACCCGCAGCTCGCCGAGGGAGTGGGCACCGGGCGACTGGTGAATGCGGTAGATGGCCTGGTTCTCGCCGTCGTCTTCTCCCTCCAACATGAAGCGCGCCCCTTCGATGTTGCACAACAGGGAAATCTGCTCGTTCCAGCGCGACACGGCGTTGCGGTTCTCCAGGCCGAGGGTGAAACGCGAACCATCAGCGTTGAGCCGCACCTCGAGATCGACCCGGTTGAAGGTCACCACGTTGCGGGCCTTCGCCGCGGCCATGAGGATCGCCCCCACTTCGCCCAACAGCAGGAGGCTGGGCGTGTACGCCTGTCCACTCAGGGGCGACAGAGCCGGCGTGTCGTGCAAGACCTGCACCCCATCGTAGCTCAACTTGGCCCGGCTCAAGATGCGCCCGCGCATGATCTCCGTGCGCAGCACTTGCCCGGCCGCATCGACTTGGATGGCAAAGACCATCGCCCGCCGGTGTACCTCGGGGTTGAGGGAGACCAGGTCGTTGCTCAGAACCTCGGGCAGCATGGGAACGCTCAGGCCGGGCAAGTAGACGCTGGTGCCGCGCAGCAGGGCCTCTTCGTAGAGGGCCGTGCCGGGGCGCACGTAGTAGGCCGCATCGGCCAGGGCATACCAGACCACATAAGCAACATTCGCGTCGGCGGCCACGGGGGCGCTGGCCTGCGTCTCGATGTAGAGCGCCTGATCGAGATCTCGCGAGTCTTCGTTGTCGATGGTGACAAAGGGGAGATGGCTCAGGTCCACCAAGCTCGGGTCGTCGATACCAGGCGCGGCGAGCCACGCCGCAGCCTCGGCCTCGACGGCCGGTGGGAACGCCGTACGCACGCCGTGGGCTTGCAGGATGCGCAGCAGGCCGGCGCGTGCCGTCCCAGGCTTGGCGTAGGAGACGAAACGCCGCCCCTCCTCCCCGTCGGCGAGCACCCCGATGGTACCTGGTGCAAAGGCATCGAGCGCCACCCCATCTGGAGTGGGCGCGGTGGTAAAGAGCGACTTGAGCCAGCGCCGACCGCGTCCCTCGATGACTTCCACGAGTTGATTCAATAAAAGTCGATCCATGCGCAAACTTATCCTTTAGGGAGGCCGGCTCCCTTCGCCCTACGTGCCGTCAGGGTCATTGTCCCGACTTGCGGCGCCCCTGGCAAGGGACGCGGCCTCGCCACAATCCACGACCAAAGCCGGCATGGGGCTTGCTCGTTGTGAATTATTGT